>NZ_JARAKC010000021.1:0-78141 GCF_049887195.1 Mesorhizobium abyssinicae | reverse complement strand
GGCGACAACATCACGGTCGACGTCGAGCTGATCGTGCCGATCGCCATGGAAGAGAAGCTGCGCTTCGCCATCCGTGAAGGCGGCCGCACCGTCGGTGCCGGCATCGTCGTCACCATCAAAGAATAATTGGACTTAAACCGATCTGTCGCGGGCGCGGAAGTTGCCCGCGCCGCGCCAGAACAAGGAAGTGACGCATGAACGGACAGAATATCCGCATCCGCCTTAAGGCGTTTGATCACCGGGTGCTCGACGCCTCGACCCGGGAGATCGTGTCGACGGCCAAGCGCACCGGCGCCAACGTCCGCGGCCCCATTCCGCTGCCGACGCGGATCGAAAAGTTCACGGTCAACCGGTCGCCGCACGTCGACAAGAAGAGCCGCGAGCAGTTCGAGATGCGCACGCACAAGCGTCTGCTCGACATCGTCGATCCGACCCCGCAGACGGTCGATGCTTTGATGAAGCTCGACCTCGCCGCCGGTGTGGACGTCGAGATCAAGCTCTAAGGGAATGAGAGCGCGGTAAGGGGCGATGCCCCTGGCCCGGAACTCTAAAGGAATTGAACCGATGCGTTCAGGTGTGATTGCAAAGAAGGTGGGAATGACCCGCATCTATAACGATGCCGGGGAACATGTTCCCGTCACCGTTCTCCAGATGGAGAACTGCCAGGTCGTGGCGCAGCGCACGCAGGAGAAGAACGGCTATACGGCCGTCCAGCTCGGCGTTGGCCTTGCCAAGGTGAAGAACACGTCGAAGGCGATGCGCGGCCATTTCGCCGCCGCTTCCGTCGAGCCGAAGGCGAAGCTCGCCGAATTCCGCGTCTCCGCCGATAACATGATCGACGTCGGCGCCGAGATCACCGTCGAGCACTTCGTCGCCGGCCAGAAGGTCGATGTGACGGGCACCTCGACCGGTAAGGGTTTCCAGGGCGTGATCAAGCGGCACAACATGGGTGGCGGCCGCGCCACGCACGGTAACTCGGTGTCGCACCGCACGCACGGCTCGACCGGCCAGCGCCAGGACCCCGGCAAGGTGTTCAAGGGCAAGAAGATGGCCGGCCACATGGGCGACGCCCGCGTCACCACGCAGAACGTCGAGGTCGTCTCGACCGACGCCGACCGCGGCCTGATCCTGATCCGCGGCGCCGTTCCCGGCGTCAAGGGCGCCTGGATCCTGGTTCGCGATGCGGCCAAGGTCGCGCTCCCGGCCAATGCGCCGAAGCCTGCCGCGATCCGCGCTGGCGCCGCCAAGAATGAAGCCCCGGCCACCGAGGGAGCGGAATAATGGACCTCAAGATCACAACGCTGGGCGGCAAGGACGCCGGCAAGGTGAAACTCTCCGAGGAGATTTTCGGCCTTGATCCGCGCGAGGACATCCTGCAGCGCGTCGTGCGCTGGCAGCTGGCCAAGAAGCAGCAGGGCACGCACAAGGCCAAGGGCCGCGCCGAGATCGCGCGCACCGGCGCCAAGATGTACAAGCAGAAGGGTACGGGCCGCGCCCGTCACCATTCGGCTCGCGCTCCGCAGTTCCGCGGCGGCGGCAAGGCGCACGGCCCGGTCGTGCGCAGCCACGAGCACGACCTGCCGAAGAAGGTACGGGCGCTCGGCCTCAAGCATGCTCTCTCGGCCAAGGCCAAGAGCGCGTCGATCATCATCGTCGACGAGCTGAAGCTGACCGAGGCCAAGACCAAGGCGCTGGTGGCGAATTTCGAGACGCTCGGCCTGACCAACGCCTTGCTGATCGGCGGCGCCGAGCTCGACCAGAACTTCAAGCTGGCGGCGACCAACATTCCGAACATCGACGTGCTGCCCATCCAGGGCATCAACGTCTACGACATTCTGCGCCGCGGCACGCTGGTCCTTTCCAAGGCCGCCGTCGAGGCTCTCGAGGAGCGCTTCAAATGACCGACCTTCGTCACTACGACGTGATCGTCTCGCCGGCGATCACCGAAAAGTCGACCATGGCTTCCGAGCAGAACCAGGTCGTCTTCAACGTCGCCAAGAAGGCGTCGAAGCCGGAAATCAAGGCCGCCGTCGAAGCCCTCTTCGGTGTCAAGGTTACGGCCGTGAACACGCTTGTCCGCAAGGGCAAGATCAAGCGCTTCCGCGGCACGATCGGCCGCCAGGGCGACGTCAAGAAGGCGGTTGTGACGCTGGCCGACGGCCAGTCGATCGACGTCGCGACGGGTCTCTGAGCTAGGCCGCGAGGACAGGACAATGGCACTCAAGAAATTCAACCCGGTAACGCCGAGCACCCGCCAGCTGGTCATCGTCGACCGCTCGGGGCTCTACAAGGGCAAGCCCGTCAAGGGCCTGACCGAAGGCCTGACCAAGTCGGGCGGCCGCAACAACTACGGCCGCATCACGGCCCGCTTCATCGGCGGCGGTCACAAGCGTTCGTACCGCATCATCGACTTCAAGCGGCGCAAGTTCGACGTTGTCGGCACGGTCGAGCGGATCGAATACGATCCGAACCGCACCGCCTTCATCGCGCTGATCAAGTATGACGATGGCGAGCTGTCCTACATCATCGCCCCGCAGCGCCTTGCTGCCGGCGACAAGATCGTGGCAGGCGAAGCCGTCGACGTGAAGCCGGGCAATGCGATGCCGCTGGCCTCGATGCCGGTCGGCACGATCGTCCACAACATCGAGCTGAAGCCGGGCAAGGGCGGCCAGGTCGCCCGTTCGGCTGGCGGTTACGCCCAGCTCGTCGGCCGCGATCAGGGCATGGCGATCCTGCGCCTCAATTCGGGCGAGCAGCGCGTCGTGCACGGCTCCTGCATGGCGACCGTCGGCGCGGTGTCGAACCCCGACCACGGCAACATCAACGACGGCAAGGCCGGCCGCACGGTGTGGCGCGGCAAGCGCCCGCACAATCGCGGCGTGGCCATGAACCCGGTCGATCACCCGCACGGCGGCGGCGAAGGCCGCACCTCGGGTGGCCGTCATCCGGTTTCGCCCTGGGGCAAGCCGACCAAGGGCAAGAAGACGCGGTCCAACAAGGCGACCGACAAGTTCATCGTGCGCTCGCGCCATCAGCGCAAGAGCTAAGAAGAGGTAACGCCAAGTGACTCGTTCGATTTGGAAAGGCCCCTTCATCGACGGCTACCTTCTCAAGAAGGTGGACAAGGTTCGTGAAGGCGGTCGCAATGAGGTGATCAAGATGTGGAGCCGCCGCTCCACCATCCTGCCGCAGTTCGTCGGCCTCACCTTCGGTGTCTACAACGGCCAGAAGCATGTTCCCGTCTCCGTGAACGAGGACATGGTCGGTCACAAGTTCGGTGAATTCGCTCCGACCCGGACCTATTACGGTCATGGCGCGGATAAGAAGGCGAAGAGGAAATAATCATGGGCAAGGCCAAAGCTCCGCGCAGGCTTGCTGACAACGAAGCGCGCGCCGTTCTGCGCACGATCCGTATCAGCCCGCAGAAGCTGAACCTGGTTGCCGCGCTGATCCGCGGCAAGAAGGTCGCGACAGCGCTTTCCGATCTCGAATTCTCGGCCAAGCGGATTTCCGGCACGGTCAAGAAGACGCTGGAATCGGCGATCGCCAACGCGGAAAACAACCACGACCTCGACGTCGACGCGCTGATCGTGGCGGAAGCCTATGTCGGCAAGTCGATCGTCATGAAGCGGTTCCACGCTCGTGGCCGTGGTCGCGCCAGCCGTATCGAAAAGCCGTTCTCGCACCTCACGATCGTCGTTCGTGAAGTCGAGGAAAAAGGGGAGGCCGCATAATGGGCCAGAAAGTCAATCCGATCGGGCTGCGTCTCGGCATCAACCGCACCTGGGATTCGCGCTGGTTCGCGAACACCGGCGAGTACGGCCAGCTGCTGCATGAGGATATCAAGATCCGCAAATATCTTGAGAAGGAACTCAAGCAGGCCGCGATCTCCAAGGTCGTGATCGAGCGTCCGCACAAGAAGTGCCGCGTCACCATCCATGCGGCGCGTCCGGGCCTGATCATCGGCAAGAAGGGCGCCGACATCGAGAAGCTTCGCAAGAAGCTGATGGAGATGACGAAGTCCGAGACGCACCTCAACATCGTCGAGGTGCGCAAGCCGGAGATCGACGCCACGCTGGTCGCGCAGTCGATCGCGCAGCAGCTCGAGCGCCGCATCGCGTTCCGCCGCGCCATGAAGCGCGCCGTGCAGTCGGCGATGCGTCTCGGCGCCGAGGGCATCCGCATCAACTGCTCGGGCCGTCTGGGCGGCGCCGAAATCGCCCGCATGGAATGGTACCGCGAAGGCCGCGTGCCGCTGCATACGTTGCGCGCCGACGTCGACTACGGCACCGCCGAGGCGAACACCGCCTACGGTATCTGCGGCGTCAAGGTCTGGGTGTTCAAGGGCGAGATCCTCGAGCACGACCCGATGGCTTCGGAACGCCGCGCGACCGAGGGCGATCATGCGCATGGCGGTGCCGCCGGTGGCGAGCGCGAACGCGGCCGCCGTCGCGAAAACGCCTGAGACATTTGAGAATTTGGAGTTAGAACGATGCTGCAGCCAAAGCGCACAAAGTTCCGCAAGCAGTTCAAGGGCCGTATCCACGGTACCGCCAAGGGCGGCACCAACCTGGATTTCGGCGGTTTCGGGCTGAAGGCGCTTGAGCCGAACCGCGTCACCGCGCGCGAGATCGAGGCGGCCCGCCGCGCGATCACCCGCGAGATGAAGCGCGCCGGCCGCGTCTGGATCCGGGTGTTCCCGGATCTGCCGGTCACCTCGAAGCCGACCGAAGTGCGCATGGGTAAGGGCAAGGGCGCCGTCGACTATTGGGCGGCGCGCGTCAAGCCTGGCCGCATCATGTTCGAGATCGACGGCGTCAGCGAAGAGACGGCGCGCGAGGCGCTGCGTCTCGGTGCTGCCAAGCTCTCGGTCAGGACGCGCTTCGTACAGCGCATCGCAGAATAAGGACGGGCCGATCATGAAAGCCGAAGACATCCGGACCAAGACCCAGGACCAGCTGACCGACGACCTGGCCAGCCTGAAGAAGGAGCAGTTCAACCTGCGCTTCCAGAAGGCCACCGGTCAGCTCGAGAAGACCGCACGCGTGAAGCAGGTCCGCAGGGACATCGCGCGCATCAAGACCATCGCCGCGGAAAAGTCCGCGGCCAAGAAGGCTTAAGGACGAAAACCATGCCAAAGCGCATTCTGCAGGGCACCGTCGTCAGCGACAAGAACGAGAAGACGGTTGTCGTCAAGGTCGAACGGCGCTTCACGCATCCCGTGATGAAGAAGACCGTGCGCATGACCAAGAAGTACAAGGCGCACGACGAGAACAACGCCCACAAGGTCGGCGACCAGGTGTTCATCCAGGAATCGAAGCCGATTTCGAAGGACAAGCGCTGGATCGTCGTGTCTTCGGACCAGGCGTAAACAAACGAATTTTGGACAGACCGGGGAGGGGCTTCGAGCCCGTCCCGTTAGAAAAGAAGAAGGCGGCCAGTCATGATTCAGATGCAAACAAACCTCGACGTCGCGGATAATTCCGGCGCCCGTCGTGTCATGTGCATCAAGGTGCTGGGCGGCTCGAAGCGGAAATACGCTTCCGTCGGCGACATCATCGTGGTGTCGATCAAGGAAGCCATTCCGCGCGGCCGCGTGAAGAAGGGCGATGTGATGAAGGCGGTCGTGGTTCGCACGGCCAAGGACATCCGCCGCCCGGACGGCAGCGTGATCCGTTTCGACAAGAACGCGGCCGTTCTCGTCGACAACAAGAAAGAGCCGATCGGCACGCGTATCTTCGGACCGGTTCCGCGCGAACTCCGCGCCAAGAACCACATGAAGATCATCTCGCTCGCGCCAGAAGTGCTGTAAGGAGCCGGACCAATGCAGAAGATTAGAAAAGGCGACAAGGTCGTCGTGCTGGCCGGCAAGGACAAGGGCCGTTCGGGCGAAGTCCTCTCGGTGCAGCCGAAGGACGACACCGCGCTGGTGCGTGGCGTCAACATGATCCGTCGTCACCAAAAGCAGTCCCAGTCCCAAGAGGGCGGGATCATCACCAAGGAAGCGCCGATCAACCTGTCGAACATCGCGCTGGCCGACCCCAAGGATGGCAAGCCGACCCGCGTCGGTTTCATCTTCCAGAAGGACGGCAAGAAAGTGCGCGTCGCCAAGCGCTCGGGAGAAGTCATCAATGGCTAAGGCTGAAACCAAGCAGGCGACTGCCAAAAACGAGCCGCGCCTCAAGAAGGTCTACAACGAGACCATCCGCAAGGCGCTGCAGGAGCAGTTCGGCTACGACAACGACATGCAGGTTCCGCGCCTCGACAAGATCGTGCTGAACATGGGCGTTGGCGAGGCGACCGGCGATTCGAAGAAGCCTTCGGTCGCTGCCGAGGACCTGGCGCTGATCGCCGGCCAGAAGGCCGTCGTCACCCGCGCCCGCAACTCGATCGCCGGCTTCAAGGTGCGCGAGAACATGCCGATCGGCGCCAAGGTCACGCTGCGCAAGGAACGCATGTACGAGTTCCTCGACCGCCTCGTGAACATCGCGCTGCCGCGCGTCCGCGACTTCCGCGGGCTGAACCCGAAGAGCTTTGACGGCCGTGGCAACTACGCCATGGGCATCAAGGAACACATCGTGTTCCCGGAGATCAACTACGACAAGGTTGATCAGGTCTGGGGCATGGACGTCATCGTTTGTACGACGGCGAAGACGGACGACGAAGCCAGGGCTCTGCTCAAGGCTTTCAACTTCCCCTTCCGCCAGTAACGGCAGCGAAAAAGGAAAAATCTGAAATGGCAAAGACCAGCTCAGTCGAGAAGAACAACAGGCGCCGGAAGCTTGCGGACCAGTATGCCGCCAAGCGTAACGCGCTGAAGGCCATCGTCATGGATCAGTCCAAGCCGATGGAAGAGCGTTTCCGCGCCCAGTTGAAGCTGTCGGCACTGCCGCGCAACTCGGCCAAGATCCGCATCCGCAACCGCTGCGAAGTCACCGGCCGTCCGCGCGCCTACTATCGCAAGCTCAAGGTTTCGCGTATCGCGCTTCGCGATCTTGGCAACAACGGCCAGATCCCAGGCCTGGTCAAGTCGAGCTGGTAAGGAGGACACTGAGATGTCATTGAGCGATCCTCTCGGCGATATGCTGACCCGCATCCGCAACGCCTATGGCCGCAAGAAGTCGAGCGTCTCGACTCCGGCCTCGCGTCTGCGCACCCGCGTCCTCGACGTGCTGAAGGCTGAAGGCTATATCCGCGACTACAGCCAGACCGACTTCGAGAACGGCAAGTCCGAAATCGAAATCGAGCTGAAGTATTTCGACGGCGCGCCGGTCGTGCGCGAAATCGCCCGCGTCTCGAAGCCGGGCCGCCGCGTCTATGTCTCGGCCAAGTCGATCCCGCAGGTCGCCAACGGCCTCGGCATCGCCATCCTTTCGACGCCGAAGGGCGTGATGGCCGACCACGAAGCGCGCGAGCAGAATGTCGGCGGTGAAATCCTCTGCCAGATCTTCTGATCCGGCGCGTGAGATCGAAAGCGGTATCCGGTTTTCGGGAACGCTCGAAAACTGGAACCTGAACCAAGAGAAGTGACGAGGACAACAAAATGTCTCGTATTGGAAAGAAACCCGTTTCGCTGCCGCAGGGCGTGACCGCGACCGTCAACGGCCAGACCGTGACGGCGAAGGGCCCCAAGGGCGAGCTGAAGTTCGTGGTCAACGACGAAGTGCTGGTCAAGCTGGAAGGCACCGAGATCGCCGTTCAGCCGCGCGACCAGACCAAGACCGCCCGCGCCAAGTGGGGCATGTCGCGCACGCAGATCGTCAACATCCTGCAGGGTGTCAAGGACGGCTTCGAGAAGCGGCTCGAGATCACCGGCGTCGGCTATCGAGCCGCCATGCAGGGCAAGAACCTGCAGCTGGCGCTCGGCTTCAGCCATGACGTGATCTACGAGACCCCGCAGGGCATCACGATCACGGTGCCGAAGCCGACGGAAATCACGGTCACCGGCATCGACAAGCAGCAGGTCGGCCAGGTTGCCGCCGAGATCCGCGAGTATCGCGGCCCCGAGCCCTACAAGGGCAAGGGCGTGCGCTACGCCGGCGAGAAGATCGTCCGCAAGGAAGGCAAGAAGAAGTAAGACTGCAACGCCGCGGGGAGCGGCCGCGGGAGGCTTGGCCTACCGCACAGGGTTGCCCCCGTCTACTGAAGGCAAGGAACTGACATTATGGCTAGCCCGAAAGAAACCACCCAACGCCGTGCGCAGCGCGTGCGCCGTCAGCTCAAGAAGGTCGCCGGCGAGCGTCCGCGGCTGTCGGTCCACCGCACCTCGAAGAACATCTACGTCCAGGTCATCGACGATGCCCAGGGCCGCACCCTGGCCGCCGCCTCGACGCTCGAGAAGGACCTCAAGGGTTCGCTCAAGACGGGCGCCGACACCGCTGCCGCTGCCGCGGTCGGCAAGCTGATCGCCGAGCGCGCTTCGAAGGCCGGCGTCAAGGAAGTCGTCTTCGATCGCGGCCCGTACATCTATCACGGCCGCGTCAAGGCGCTGGCCGACGCTGCCCGCGAAGGTGGCCTGAGCTTCTAAGCCTGGTCCCGAAAAGTTGCAGACTTTTCGGATAGGATCATGCAAGGAAGAAAATGATTTTTCACCGTCGGCGACCCAAAAGTGGCGCCGGCATTTCAGCAACCCGTGCTTCCGGAAAAGAACAAGGAACAGGATATGGCACAGGAACGTAGGGAAGGCGGCCGCGGCCGCGAGCGTGATCGCGAAGAGCGCGATGACGGCATGGTGGACAAGCTCGTCCACATCAACCGCGTCGCCAAGGTGGTTAAGGGCGGCCGGCGTTTCGGCTTCGCCGCTCTCGTCGTCGTCGGCGACCAGAAGGGCCGCGTCGGCTTCGGCCACGGCAAGGCACGCGAAGTGCCGGAAGCGATCCGCAAGGCGACCGAGTCGGCCAAGCGCGACATGATCTTCGTGCCGCTGCGTTCGGGCCGCACCCTGCATCACGACGTCGAGGGCCGCTGGGGCGCCGGACGCGTTCTGCTGCGCGCCGCCAAGCAGGGTACCGGCATCATCGCCGGCGGCCCGATGCGCGCCGTCTTCGAGACGCTCGGCATGCATGACGTGGTCGCCAAGTCGATGGGTTCGTCGAACCCGTACAACATGGTTCGCGCCACCTTCGACGCGCTGAAGAGCCAGATGCATCCGAAGGATGTGGCTGCCGCGCGCGGCATCAAGTACTCGACCCTTCAGGCCCGCCGCGGCAATGCCGTTGCGGCTGAAGAATAGTCGACGCTGACCAGGGATTTAGACCATGGCCAAGAAAGCTACCAAGACCATCACCGTCGAGCAGATCGGCTCGCCGATCCGCCGGCCGAAGGAGCAGCGCGCTACGCTGGTCGGCCTCGGCCTCAACAAGATGCACAAGCAGCGCACGCTGGAAGACACGCCCTCCGTGCGCGGCATGATCGCTGCCGTCCAGCATCTCGTCCGCGTCGTGGACGAGGGCTGAGCACAAGCGCAGGAGAACGAAGATGAAACTCAACGATCTGCGTGACAAGGACGGCGCCACGCACTCCAAGAAGCGCCTGGGCCGCGGTATCGGCTCCGGCTCGGGCAAGACCGCCGGTCGCGGCGTCAAGGGCCAGAAGGCGCGCTCCGGTGTCGCCATCAACGGCTTCGAGGGTGGCCAGATGCCGCTCTACCGGCGCCTGCCGAAGCGCGGCTTCAACAACCTGTTCGGCAAGAGCTTCACGGTCGTGTCGCTGGCCCGCATCCAGGCCGCGGTCGACGCCAAGAAGCTCGACGCCAAGGCAACGGTGACGGCCGAAGCGCTGGTCGCGGCCGGCGTCATCCGCCGCGTCAAGGACGGCGTGCGCGTGCTCTCCGACGGCGAGCTCAAGGCGAAGCTCGCCTTCGACGTTGCGGGCGCCTCCAAGGCCGCCATCGAGAAGATCGAGAAGGCCGGCGGTTCGGTGAAGGTGCCGGAAAAGGCCGCCGCCGAGTAACGGCGATTTGAAGTGCGGTCGGCAAGAGCGGACTTCGTTTTTGCTCCCGATCGCGCTTTGATCTGATCAATATGGCGGCCGCGTCAACGCGGCCGCTTGCATGTTTACGGTCCGGAGCTTATCTCGTGAGCTTCGGTGACACGCGCCGCCTGAGCTGCGGGCATCGAGCGTGACATAGCAATCAAAGAAGTAGAGCATGATGTTGTCCGAAAACCGCTCAACACTTTTCGGCATCATGCTCTAGCGGAGAATCAGGCATGGCTTCGGCTGCTGAACAACTAGCCTCGAATCTGAATTTTTCGGCCTTCGCCAAGGCCGAGGACCTGAAGAAACGCATCTGGTTCACCATCGGCGCGCTGCTCGTCTATCGGCTCGGCACCTATATCCCGCTGCCCGGCATCAATCCGGACGCTTTTGCCCAGGCCTTCTCCTCGCAGAGCAAGGGCGTGCTCGGCATGTTCAACATGTTCGCCGGCGGCGCCGTGCAGCGCATGGCGATCTTCGCGCTGGGAATCATGCCCTACATCTCCGCCTCCATCATCATGCAGCTGATGACCTCGGTCATCCCGTCGCTGGAAGCGCTGAAGAAGGAAGGCGAGCAGGGCCGCAAGATCATCAACCAGTACACGCGCTACGGCACCGTGCTTTTGGCGCTGGTGCAGGCCTATGGCATCTCCGTCGGGCTGGAAGGCGGCAACGGCATCGTCAACGATCCCGGCATGTTCTTCCGCATCTCCACCGTGGTGACGCTGGTCGGCGGCACCATGTTCCTGATGTGGCTCGGCGAGCAGATCACCGCGCGCGGCATCGGCAACGGCATTTCGCTGATCATCTTCTCCGGCATCGTCGCCGGCCTGCCGCGCGCCATCTCCGGCACGCTGGAACTCGGCCGCACCGGCGCGCTGTCGACCGGCCTGATCCTGGCGATCATCGTTTTGGCCATCGTCGTCATTGCGCTCATCGTGTTCTTCGAGCGGGCGCAGCGCCGCCTGCTGATCCAGTACCCGAAGCGCCAGGTCGGCAACCGCATGTTCCAGGGCGATACCTCGCACCTGCCGCTGAAGCTCAACACGTCGGGCGTCATCCCGCCGATCTTCGCGTCGTCGCTGTTGCTCCTGCCGGCAACGGTCGCCGGCTTCTCGCAGACGACCAACATGCCCGCCTGGGCGAGCACGATCCTTGCCTCGCTCGGCCACGGCCAGCCGCTCTACATGGCGTTCTACGCGGCGATGATCGTGTTCTTCGCCTTCTTCTACACGGCGATCGTCTTCAACCCCAAGGACACCGCCGACCAGCTCAAGAAGCATTCCGGCTTCATTCCGGGCTACCGCCCGGGCGAGCGCACCGCCGATTACATCGACTATGTTCTCACGCGCATCACCGTCATCGGCGCCATCTACCTGGTGCTGGTGTGCCTGCTGCCCGAATTCCTGATTTCAGCGACTGGCGTACCATTCTACCTTGGTGGCACATCGCTTCTGATCGTGGTCAGTGTAACGCTCGATACCGTGGCGCAGATCCAGGGTCACCTGATCGCGCACCAGTATGAGGGCCTGATCAAGAAGTCGAAGTTGCGCGGGGGGAAGAGGACCAGATGAGGCTGATATTGCTTGGACCGCCGGGGGCGGGCAAGGGGACGCAAGCGCAAAGACTGGTAGAGAAATACCGCATACCGCAGCTCTCGACCGGCGACATGCTGCGTGCGGCCGTACAGGCCGGCACGGAAGTGGGCAAGCGGGCCAAGGCGGTGATGGATGCCGGCGAACTGGTGTCGGACGCCATCGTCAACGCCATCGTGGCCGAGCGCATCGACCAGGCCGATTGCGCAAACGGCTTCATCCTTGACGGTTACCCGCGCACGCTGGTTCAGGCCGATGCGGTTGAATCGATGCTCGCCGACCGTGGCCTCCATCTCGACGCCGTCATCGAACTCGTGGTCGACGACAAGGCGCTGGTTGGACGAATCGTCAAGCGCGCCGAGGATGCCAAGGCCGCCGGCCAGCCGGTGCGCAAGGACGACAATCCGGCTGTGTTCGAGGAGCGCCTGCGGGAGTACTACAAGAAGACCGCGCCGCTGATCGGCTACTATTACGCCAAGGGCAGGCTGAAGAGCGTCGACGGCATGGCCGACATAGACGCGGTGACGCGCGAGATCGAAACGGTGCTCAAATCCGTCACCCAGGCGGCGGCATAGAGAAAACAGACGATTGCGCTTGACTGTAGCGGTCCGCTGGGGTATGGCGGCCCGTCTTCCATCAGGCATAGGCTTTGCTTGTCCGCAAGGGCAAGGCAGCCGCTTTGAACTGGAAACTCCCGCAAGGGCCGGCCTCCACCGGACGCGGGGCAACTTGAAGCGCCGGCGTGTCCGGCCCATATGGAGATGAGAGAAGATGGCTCGTATAGCCGGCGTCAACATTCCGACCAACAAGCGCGTCGTCATTGCGCTTCAATACATTCACGGCATTGGCAAGAAGTTCGCCCAGGAGATCGTCGACAAGGTCGGCATCCCGGCCGAGCGCCGCGTCAACCAGCTGACCGACGCGGAAGTGCTGCAGATCCGCGAGACGATCGACCGCGACTACCAGGTCGAAGGCGACCTGCGCCGCGAAGTGTCGATGAACATCAAGCGGCTCATGGACCTCGGCTGCTATCGCGGCCTGCGTCACCGCCGCTCGCTGCCGGTCCGCGGCCAGCGCACGCATACCAATGCGCGCACCCGCAAGGGCCCGGCGAAGTCGATCGCCGGCAAGAAGAAGTAATTAGGGGAATAAGGGAGTAGGGGAGTAAGGCAGTAGGGAATAGCCCGAAAATCGGATCATTTGTTTCCCTACTCCCTTACTTCCCTATTCCCCTACTCCCTTACCAAGGTGGAGCCGCTGGCATTACGGCGGTGTAGAGATCAACTGAAAGGACTACCATGGCCAAGGAAGCCGCTCGTGTTCGCCGTCGCGAACGCAAGAACATCTCGTCGGGCGTTGCCCACGTCAATTCGACCTTCAACAACACGATGATCACCATCACCGACGCGCAGGGCAATTCGATCGCCTGGTCGTCGGCCGGCGCCCAGGGCTTCAAGGGTTCGCGCAAGTCGACCCCGTTCGCCGCCCAGATGGCCGCCGAGGACGTCGCCAAGAAGGCGCAGGAACACGGCATGCGCATGCTTGAGGTCGAGGTCTGCGGGCCCGGCTCGGGTCGTGAATCGGCGCTGCGCGCGCTGCAGGCCGCCGGCTTCACCATCACCTCGATCCGTGACGTGACGCCGATCCCGCACAATGGCTGCCGCCCGCGCAAGAAGCGCCGCGTCTAAGGAACTATCGAACGCCGCGCGAACGCCAAAAAGCGTTCCTCCGCGGCATTCCAGGTCGCCCGCCACGATTGGATGGTGGCGGGGCAACGGAAGGAAAGCATCATGATCCAGAAAAACTGGCAGGAACTGATCAAGCCGAACAAGATCGAGTTCTCGTCGAAGAAGAAGACGCTGACCACGCTGGTCGCCGAGCCGCTCGAGCGCGGCTTCGGCCTCACGCTGGGCAACGCGCTGCGGCGCGTGCTTCTGTCTTCGCTGCGCGGCGCGGCCGTCACCGCGGTGCAGATCGACGGCGTCCTGCATGAATTCTCGTCCATCGCCGGCGTGCGCGAGGACGTGACCGATATCGTGCTCAACATCAAGGAAATCGCCATCCGTATGGAAGGCGACGGCCCGAAGCGCATGGTCGTTCGCAAGCAGGGCCCTGGCGCCGTGCTGGCCGGCGACATCCAGACCGTCGGCGACGTCGAGATTCTCAACCCCGATCACGTCATCTGCACGCTGGACGAGGGCGCCGAGATCCGCATGGAGTTCACCGTCGACACTGGCAAGGGCTATGTGCCGGCCGAGCGCAACCGCGCCGAGGACGCGCCGATCGGCCTGATCCCGGTCGACAGCCTCTACTCGCCGGTCAAGAAGGTCTCCTACAAGGTCGAGAACACCCGTGAGGGCCAGGTCCTCGACTATGACAAGCTGACCATGACCATTGAGACCGACGGCTCGATCTCGGGCGAGGACGCGGTGGCTTTCGCCGCCCGCATCCTGCAGGACCAGCTCGGCCTGTTCGTCAACTTCGACGAGCCGCAGAAGGAAGTGGCCGCCGAAGCCGTCACCGAGCTCGCCTTCAACCCGGCGCTGCTCAAGAAGGTCGACGAGCTGGAACTCTCGGTGCGTTCGGCCAACTGCCTGAAGAACGACAACATCGTCTATATCGGCGACCTGATCCAGAAGACCGAAGCCGAGATGCTGCGCACCCCGAACTTCGGCCGCAAGTCGCTGAACGAGATCAAGGAAGTCTTGGCGGCGATGGGCCTGCACCTCGGCATGGAAGTGCCGGACTGGCCGCCGGAAAACATCGAAGACCTCGCAAAGCGTTACGAAGACCAATATTGAGCATGAATTCCAAGGATCGGCGGCGTGAGCCGCCAGATCCGACGGTCATGCGGAAAACCATCAGAGGCCGTGGCCTCTTGAACAACTGAAGAAGGAAAAGAGCCATGCGCCACGGTTTCAAAGGCCGTCGTTTCGCCCGCAGCGTAAGCCACCGCAAGTCGATGTTCGCCAACCTCGCCGTCTCGCTGCTCGAGCACGAGCAGATCGTCACCACCCTGCCGAAGGCTAAGGACCTGCGTCCGATCGTCGAGAAGCTGGTGACGCTCGGCAAGCGCGGCGATCTGCATGCGCGCCGTCAGGTGATCGCCCAGATCGGCAATGAGGGCGTCGTCAAGCGCCTGTTCGAGACGATCGCGCCGCGCTACGCCTCCCGCAACGGCGGCTACCTGCGCATCATGAAGGCGGGCTTCCGTCACGGCGACAATGCCGCGATGGCGGTCATCGAGTTCGTCGACCGCGACACCTCGGCCAAGGGGGCCGGCGACCGCGCCCGCATCGAAGCCGAAGGTACCGAAGAGGAAGCCGCGGCCGCCTGAGGCTGGGCTTTTCGCAAGTGTTCAAAGGGGCCCTGTGGGCCCCTTTTTGCATTCTGGAATCGGCGCTCGGCGTTTCCGACAATTTCGTCGGCCGAAGCCCATGCTTTTGCGCGACAATTGTCGGATTTCGGTGCATTAGCCTTTCATTCTGCACAATCGTCGGGACAATGGCGCCCGATTTGGAGGATTCGGAATGCGCATGAAACGGCTGTCCCTTGTTCTGATCTCGGCCTTGCTGGCGTTCGCGCCGGCGGCCAGGCAGGCGCTGGCCGAGGACGCCGCCAAGCCCGCCGATCCCGGCCTGTCCGACGTGCTGACCGACCTGCTGCATGGCGTCGAAGGCGAGAACGCCACCTCTGGACCCGACAAGCGCGTGCCGTTCGGCCGAGAGGAGGTGCAGCTCTCGTTCGCGCCGCTGGTCAAGCAGACGGCACCCGCCGTGGTCAACGTGTATGCCTCGCAGACCGCCAAGGTGACGTCGCCTTTCGAGGGCGATCCCTTCTTCGAGGAATTCTTCGGCCGCGCGCAGCCGCGCGCGCAATCCTCGCTGGGCTCCGGCGTGCTGGTCGACCCGAGCGGTGTCATCGTCACCAACTACCACGTCATCAAGGATGCCGACGAGGTGAAGGTGGCGACCGCCGACGGGCGCGAGTTCACCAGCAAGGTCATGCTCAAGGATGAGACGCTCGATCTCGCCGTGCTCAAAATCTCCGCCGACAAGCCGTTCCCGGTGATCGCCATCGGCGATTCCGACGCGCTCGAGGTCGGCGATCTGGTGCTGGCGATCGGCAATCCGTTCGGTGTCGGCCAGACCACCACCAGCGGCATCGTTTCGGCGCTGGCCCGCAGCCATATCGGCGTTTCGGATTCGGGCTATTTCATCCAGACCGACGCCGCCATCAATCCCGGCAATTCCGGTGGCGCGCTGATCAACATGGGCGGCCAGCTGGTCGGCATCAACACGGCGATCTACAGCCGCAGCGGCGGCTCGATCGGCATCGGTTTCGCCATCCCCGCCAATATGGTGCGGGCGTTCGCCGACGCGGCCAAGGCCGGTCTCGATTTCTTCGAGCGGCCCTATGTCGGCGCCGAGTTCGAGGCGGTGACGCCGCAGATCGCCGAATCGCTCGGCATGGAAAAGCCGACCGGCGCGCTGGTCTCGTCGGTCGATGCTGCCGGGCCGGCGGGCATGGCTGGGCTGAAGCCCGGCGATGTCGTGCTCTCGCTCAACGGCACGACCGTCGAAAGCATCGAGGCGCTGGATTATCGTATGGCGACGTTGTCGATCGGCACGAAGGCGAGCTTCGCCGTGCTCAGCAAGGGCCAGCAGGCGACGATGGATATCGCGCTGGAGCGCGCGCCGGAAGGCGCCAAGGCCACCGAGGTGACGCTGCATGGCCGCAGCCCGTTCGCCGGCGCCAAGGTGGCGGAACTGTCGCCGCGGCTGGCGCAGCGGCTCGGCCTGCGCACTGACCTCAAGGGGGTCGCCGTGGTCGACATCAATCGCGATTCGCCGGCCGCCGATTTCGGCTTCCAGCCGGGCGACATCGTGCGCGAAGTGAACGGCACGACCGTCGACACGGCGGCGACGCTGGCGCAGGTAGCACAGCAAGATACGCGCTGGTGGCGCTTTACCGTCGAGCGCGGCGGGCAGATACTGCGCCAGGTGCTGCGTTATTGAGGCGATCCAGGGATCGTCCTCCAGCTTTGAAGACCGTTCATGGCCGATCTGTTCAGCGTCGATGAACCGGAAAAGGCGCCGCCCGGCCGGCCGCTGGCCGACCGGCTGCGCCCGAAAAACCTCGGCGAGGTCGTTGGCCAGGAGCATCTGACCGGTCCGGATGGCGCGCTGACCAGGCTGATCGATTCCGGCTCGCTCGGCTCGATGATCTTCTGGGGCCCGCCAGGCACCGGCAAGACCACGGTGGCCCGGCTGCTGGCCGGCGAGACCAAGCTTGCCTTCGAGCAGATATCGGCGGTGTTTTCCGGGGTCGCCGACCTCAAGAAGGTGTTCGAGGCAGCGAAACTGCGCCGTGCCAACGGGCGCCAGACCTTGCTCTTCGTCGACGAGATCCATCGCTTCAACCGCGCCCAGCAGGACGGCTTTCTGCCGGTAATGGAAGACGGCACCGTCGTGCTGGTCGGCGCCACCACGGAAAACCCGTCCTTCGAACTGAACGCCGCGCTTTTGTCGCGCGCGCGCGTGCTGGTCTTCCGTTCGCTCGGCGAGGACAGCATCGCCAAGCTGCTGGCGCGGGCGGAGGAGACCGAGGGCAGGGCGCTGCCGCTCGACGACGAAGCGCGGGCCATGCTGATCCGCATGAGCGACGGCGACGGCCGGGCTTCGCTGACGCTCGCCGAAGAAGTGTGGCGCGCCGCCAAGCCGGGCGAGGTGTTCGAACCGGAAGGGCTACAGCGCATCATCCAGCGCCGCGCGCCGATCTACGACAAGGGCCAGGACGGTCACTACAATCTGATCTCGGCGCTGCACAAATCGGTGCGCGGCTCGGATCCGGACGCGGCCCTCTACTATCTCGCCCGCATGTTCGACGCCGGCGAGGATCCGCTCTATCTCGGCCGCCGGCTGGTGCGCATGGCGGTGGAGGATATCGGGCTGGCCGACCCGCAGGCGCTGGTCATCGCCAATGCCGCGAAGGACGCCTACGACTATCTGGGCTCGCCCGAGGGCGAGCTCGCCTTCGCCGAGGCCGCCGTCTATCTCGCCACCGCGCCGAAATCCAACGCCGTCTACACCGCCTTCAAGGCGGCGACGCAAGCGGCAAAGGAGCACGGCTCGCTGCTGCCGCCCAAGCACATCCTCAACGCGCCGACCAAGCTGATGAAGGAAGAGGACTACGGAGCCGGCTACCGCTACGACCACGACGAGCCCGACGCCTTTTCCGGCCAGGACTATTTCCCCGAAAAGATGGGCCGGCGCACCTTCTACGATCCGCCCGAGCGGGGCTTCGAGCGCGATATCAGGAAGCGGCTGGAATACTGGGCCAAGCTGCGCGGTGAGCGGGAAAGGTAGGCTGCTTCTCGCGGCCGTTTGCCTCGGTCCTTGCCCGCTCAGCCGGCAAGCGCCGCGCGGATCTTGCCCGCGTTTTCCGCCAACACCTCGGGCTTTTCCATCTGTCCGCTGTGCGGCTTCAGGGGGACGCCTTCGAAGCGCGGGATGACATGGACATGCAGGTGGTAGACGGTCTGGCCCGAAGCCGGTTCGTTGAACTGCAGGATGGTGACGCCGTCGGCGCCGAAAGCTTTCTTGACCGCCTGCGCCAGCTTCTGAACGGCAATGAAGAGCGGCCCGAGCGTTGCCGCGTCGGCATCGAGCAGATTGCGCGATGGCGCCTTCGGCACCACCAGCGTGTGGCCCGCTCCTTGCGGCATCACGTCCATGAAGGCGATGACCGCATCGTCTTCATAGACGCGGTGCGAGGGGATTTCGCCGCGCAGGATCTTCGCGAAGATGTTGCCGGGATCGTAGTCAGCCATGGCGGGCGCTCCTGATCATGGATGTCCTGCCTCGTGTAGCGAAGCCGTCATGGCGCGGCAAGGCAGGTCAGCCGAGATCGATCATGCCTGCCTCGACCTGGGCGTGGCCTATTCGGCCAGATCCTTGCGGAACGGCGTGTGGTCCTCGAGATATTCGCCCATCCGCTCGACCTCGCGGCGCTCGCGGCGGAGATAATCGGCCACCGCGTTGCGCAGGCCTGGATGCGCGATGTAGTGCGCCGAGTGCATGGTCACGGGGCGGTAGCCACGCGCCAGCTTGTGCTCGCCCTGCGCGCCGGCTTCCACCACCTTCAGCCCGCGCTCGATGGCGAAGTCGATCGCCTGGTGGTAGCAGACCTCGAAATGCAGGAAGGGGTGGTCCTCGATGCAGCCCCAGTTGCGTCCGTAGAGCGCGTCCGAGCCGATGAAATTGATGGCGCCGGCGATGTAGCGGCCGTTGCGCTTGGCCATCACCAGCAGGATGTCGTCGGCCATGCGCTCGCCGATCAGCGAGAAGAACTGGCGGTTCAGATAGGGCCGCCCCCATTTGCGGCTGCCGGTATCCATGTAGAAGGCGAAGAAGTCGTCCCAGGCCTTCTCGGTCAGGTCCTTGCCGGTCAGCCAGTCGATGGTGATGCCGTCCACCAGCGCCTCGCGCCGCTCCTTCTTCATCGCCTTGCGTTTGCGCGAGGCTAGCGTGGCGAGGAAATCGTCATAGCTCGAAAAGCCTTCATTGAAGAAATGGAACTGCTGGTCGGTGCGGTGCAGGAAGCCGGCTGCCTCCAGCGTCGCGACATCGCTTTCCGAGGCGAAGGTGACATGCGCCGAGGACACGCCGAGCCTGTCGGTCACCATCTTCAGGCCGGCGGCGAGGCCGGCCTTCACCGCGCTATCGTCCTCGCCCTTGCTGACCAGCAGGCGAGGGCCGGTGACGGGCGTGAACGGCACGGCGCTTTGCAGCTTCGGGTAGTAGCGGCCACCGGCGCGCTCGAACGCATCCGACCAGCCATGATCGAAGACATATTCGCCCTGGCTGTGCGATTTGAGATAGCACGGCACGGCGCCCAGCAGCCTGCCTTGCGCCGTCTCCAGCCGCAGGTGATGGCCCTGCCAGCCGGTGCGGCGCACGGCGCAGCCGGACTCTTCAAGCGCGCTCAGAAAAGCGAATGAAACGAGAGGGTTATAGCCGTTTTCCTTGTCGCCGCGCGTGGTCCCGGCAAAGCCGTTCCACTCGTCGCAGGTGAAGGCGCCAATGCCGGAAGCGACGCGGATCGAAAACTCCGCATTCGCCATCTGACCATCATCGTCATCACCCTGATCCATGAGGCTTATTTAAGCTCCATCCGGGGCCGCGCAAGCCTGGATCACGCCACCTTTACGAGATCGGGTTCGAAACCCTCGAAGGTCATCTGGTCGGCATATTTGAAGGTGAGGTCCACCGCCGGCTGGTCATGCACGGTCCAGGTGATGACCGGCATTTTCAGCCGCTGGCGCACGAAGCTGACGAAGGGGTTGGGCAGGTCGCCGGCGGCATAGGAGGTGAAGGCGATGTCATGCGCCAGCATGGCGAAATGCGCCTCTATCAGCTGGTTGTCCTTGCCGTAGGCGGTAAGCCCGCCAGGAATGCCGGGCGCGTCCTTCGGAAAATCGCGGATCAGCCAATGGTCGAACGACATGATCGCCGCCTTGCCCTTGTAGCGCTTGAGCATCTTGCCGACGCTCGCCACAAGGCCCTGGTCGTAGCCCGGCGTGCCCTTCAGTTCGACCACCAGCGGCACGCGGCCGTCGATCAGGTCGAGCGCCTGCTGCAGTGTCGGCACATGATCGGCCGTGCCGCCGACCCTGAGCGCCGAGAGCTCCGCCGCCGTGCGCTGCCAGACGAAGCCGTCCTCGCCGGTCAGCCGCTTGAGGTCGCCATCATGGATGATGACGGGAACGCGGTCCGACGAGAGATGCACGTCGCATTCGATCGCGTAGCCGCGCTCGGCGGCGGCTGCGAAGGCCGACAGCGTGTTCTCCCAGCGCGTCTTGTTCATGTCGTGGAAGCCGCGGTGGGCCACGGGCCGGGCGGTCAGCCAGGAAAGATCGGTCATGATGTCAGTCCGGCTCATTCGACTTCGAAGATCGCTTCGATTTCCACCGCCGCGTTGAGCGGCAGCGAGGCGGTGCCGACGGCGGAGCGGGCGTGCTTGCCGCTTTCGCCCAGCACCGCGACCAGGAAATCGGAAGCGCCGTTGGCGACCAGATGCTGCTCGACGAAGTCGGGCGCCGAGGCGACGAAGACGGTGATCTTGACCAGGCGCCGGATCTTCCCGAGATCGCCGAGCGCTGCCTTGGCCTGCGCCAGGATGTTGATGGCGCAGTATTTTGCGGCTTCCTTGCCGGCCGCCGTATCGACATCGCGGCCGAGCAGGCCGCTCGCCTGCAGCTTGCCGTCCTTGAGCGGCAATTGCCCCGCCGTGAACAGCAGATTGCCGGTCCGGCAATAGGGCACATAGTTGGCGGCCGGCGCCGCGGCGGCCGGAATCGTGACGCCGAGATCGCTTAGCCGCTTTTCGATTGTTTCACTCATCGTATTTCCCTATTGCTTGAAGACGCAGCGCAAGCCGGGCCGAAATTGCTATTTTTGCCTCGCTTCCGCCATGACTTTTTTTAAGCTGGACCATCTTTCCCTGCGGCCTGCCATCAGCCGCGACGATCGGAGCACCATATGCGCGCAAAGCGCCTAGCATTCCCTGCCATCCTTGTGCCAGCGCTGTTCCTGGTGGCTCCCGCCTTTGCCGTTCCGGCGTTGCAGGCGCATCGCGCGGTCTACGACCTGACCCTCAACAAGGCATCCGACCGCTCCGGCATAACCGGTATTTCGGGCCGCATGGTGTACGAGTTCAATGGCTCGCCTTGCGAGGGCTACACGGTGAAATTCCGCTTCGTCACCCAGATCGTCACCAACGACAACACGCGCCTGACCGATCAGCAGACGACCACTTTCGAGGATGCCGAAGGCAAGACGTTCTCCTTCGTCACAAAGTCCTTCGTCGACCAGAACCTCGACAAGGAGGTCAAGGGCATGGCGACCAGGGAAGCCAAGGGCCTCAAGGTCGACATCGACAAGCCCGAGAAGAACAGCCTGGAGCTCGCCGCCACCCAGTTCCCGACCCAGCATCTGGTGGAACTGATCGGCAAGGCCGAGAAGGGCGAGAGCTTCTATGAAACCAACCTGTTCGACGGGTCGGAAGACGCCAACAAGGTGATGACGACGACGGTCGTCGTCGGCAAGAAGACCGACGCCGACAAGACCGACCCGGAAGCGCCGGCGCTGGCCAAGCTCGCCGCCGACAAATACTGGCCGGTCGACATCGCCTATTTCGACGAAACCGACAAAAGCGGCGAGGAGGTGCCGGAGTACCGGATCAGCTTCAAGCTGCACGAGAACGGCATCACCCGCGACCTGGTCATGGACTATGGCGACTTCTCGATGACCGGCAAGCTGGTCAACCTGTCGCTGTTCGACCAGTCGAAACCCTGTCCCGCATCGAAATAGTCGAAGGCAAATCGTCTCGCGGGGCCGTTGGCGCTGAAGAGGGAAGCGGCAGGCCTGATGGCGATCTATGTCGACGCGGCGATCTGGAAATGGGCCGGCCACCGCTGGTGCCATCTGATGGCCGACGACACCGACGAACTGCATCGCTTCGCCACCGAACTCGGCCTCAAGCGTTCGTCCTACCAGGGGCCGCCCAAGACATCGGCGCCGCACTATGACATAACCGGCTTCGAGCGCGACCGGGCCGTGCGGCTTGGCGCCATTGAATGCAGCCGCGAGGAGATCGTTGCGATCTTTCGCCGCGTGCGGGTGCCGAACGGGAAGATACGGCCATGACGCTGACGGCATTTCTGGCTTACTGCGCCGCGATCACGCTCGCCGCCGCCACGCCCGGCCCGGCAATGTTCGCGGTCATCACCAACGGCGTCTCGCGTGGCTTTGTCCGCGCCTTTATGGCCGGTGTCGGCATTGCCGCCGGCGACGCGGTGCTGGTGATCCTGGCGCTGCTCGGCCTGGTGGCGCTGGCCCAGACCTTCGAATGGGTGTTCCTCGTCCTGAAATATGCGGGCGCTACCTATCTGGTGTTCCTCGGCATCAGGATGTGGCGCTCGGCGGCTGCCCATGCGGAGGCGGCGCAGGCACCCCAGGCGAGGCTCTCCCGCTCGTTTTTCCTTGGCGCCTCAATCGCGCTCGGCAACCCCAAGGCAATCCTGTTTCACGCCTCGATCATGCCGCTGATCCTCGACCTCGACACCATGACGTTCGCCGACGGGCTGCTGGTTGTCGCGGTCGTGATCAGCGTCAACATCGTCACCATGGGCGTCTACGCGGCACTCGCCGGGCGGGCCTCAGGCTGGTTCACGACGTCCAGGCGCATGCGGCTGATGAACAGGTTTGCCGGCGGCGCCATGATCGGCACGGGTGCGCTGATCGTCGCACGCTGATCGGCAGACGGCCGGAGCGCTTGCGTTTGTCGCGCATCCCCTCTATATGCGCGCTCATTCCACACACGGACTTTGGTGTCTGCCCGGGAGAAATCCGGCTGAAACCTCCGGTGGCGTTCGAGGACCACGGTCCGAAAATGCCTGTGTCCGTGGAGGCCAACCGGAAAGGAACTTGAGAATGGCTCTGCCTGATTTCAGCATGCGTCAGCTTTTGGAAGCTGGCATTCACTTCGGCCACCAGACCCACCGCTGGAACCCGAAGATGGCGCCCTACATCTACGGCGCCCGCAACAACATCCACATCATCGACCTGTCGCAGACGGTGCCGCTGCTGAACCAGGCGCTCAAGCAGGTGTCGGACACCGTCGCCAAGGGCGGCCGCGTGCTGTTCGTCGGCACCAAGCGCCAGGCGTCCGAAATCGTCGCCGACGCCGCGCAGCGCTCGGCCCAGTACTATGTCAACTCGCGTTGGCTCGGCGGCATGCTGACCAACTGGAAGACGATCTCGAACTCGATCCAGCGCCTGCGCAAGCTCGACGAGCTGCTGGCCGGCGAGGCCCAGGGCCTGACCAAAAAGGAACGCCTCAACCTCGACCGCGAGCGCGAGAAGCTCGACAAGGCGCTGGGCGGCATCAAGGACATGGGCTCGACGCCGGACCTAATGTTCGTCATCGACACCAACAAGGAGGCGATCGCCATCCTCGAGGCCAAGCGTCTCGGCATCCCGGTCGTCGCCATCATCGATTCGAACTGCGACCCGGACAAGATCGACTTCCCGATCCCCGGCAATGACGACGCGGCCCGCGCCATCCAGCTCTACTGCGACCTGATCGCCAAGGCTGCCATCGACGGCATCGCCCGCCAGCAGGGCGCGCTCGGCGTCGACATCGGCGCCTCGGTCGAGGCTCCGGTCGAGCCGGCGCTCGATGCTCCGGCGGCCGAGACCCCGGAAGCATAAATAGCGAAGGCCGGTTCCGGCCTTCATCTTTCCAATATCTTGGCGCGCTAAGCGCTGTCGCCGGGCGCATCATCGAGAATCGATGGTGCGTCGGCGCATTTGAAACAAAGAGGCGACAATGAGCATTTCGGCTGCACAGGTCAAAGAACTCCGCGACTTGACCGGCGCGGGCATGATGGACTGCAAGGCGGCGTTGAACGAGACCAACGGCAACATGGAAGAGGCCGTCGACTGGCTGCGCAAGAAGGGCATCTCCAAGGCCGACAAGAAGGCCGGCCGCACCGCCGCCGAGGGCCTGATCGGTGTCGATTCCGGCGTGCGCGAGGCTGCGGTCGTCGAGGTCAATTCCGAGACCGATTTCGTCGCCCGTAACGCTGCCTTCCAGGAAATCGTCGCCAACGTCGCCAAGGTGGCGCTCGCCTACGGCACCACCGAAGCGGTGGCCGCCGCCAAATATCCGGGCTCCGACAAGTCGGTCACCGAGACCATCAAGGACGCGGTCGGCACCATCGGCGAGAACATGGGCTTCCGTCGTTCGGCCAAGCTCAGCGTGCCGCACGGCGCGGTGGCGACCTATGTGCACAACGCCGTCGCCGACGGCCTCGGCAAGCTCGGCGTGCTGGTGGCGATCGAGACCACCGGCAACGAGCATGCCGCCAACGCCTTCGGCCGCCAGGTCGCCATGCATGTCGCCGCCACCAACCCGATGGCTCTGACCGCCGAGCAGATCGACCCGGCGGCCGTCGAGCGCGAGAAGGCGATCTTCTCCGACCAGGCGCGCCAGTCCGGCAAGCCGGAGGCGATCATCGAGAAGATGGTCGAAGGCCGTCTGCGCAAGTTCTACGAAGAGGTCGTGCTCCTCAAGCAGGCCTTCGTGCTCAATCCCGACATCACCGTCGAGAAGGCGCTGAAGGATGCCGAGAAGGAGATCGGCGCGCCGGCCAAGATCACTGCCTATCTGCGCTTCGCGCTCGGCGAAGGCATCGAGAAGGAAGAGACCGATTTCGCCGCGGAAGTCGCGGCGGCGGTCAAGAAATAGCCGAAGCACAAGTAAGGCTACAGAGCTCAGGCAGCACGGCCGGGCGTCCGCGAGGATGCCCGGCCGATTTCTTGTGCGGTATCGATGAAGGCCCTGAGCTTCGGCGCCATCGACGCCCGGCGCGGGAAATAGAGGAACAGGCCGGGTTCCTCTATCGCCGATTGCGGCAGGATCTGCACAAGGCGGCCGGCGGCGATGTGAGCGCGCACCAGCGGCTCGAAGACGTAGATGATGCCGACCCCGGCAAGCGCGAGGTCGATCGCGGCGAGCGAATCGGTGACGACTGCCGTGCCGTGCGTCTCCACCGAGACGTCCTTGCCGTCCTCGCTCAGGTCCCAGCGATAGAGCGCGCCGCTGCGCACGAGGCGGTAGCCGACGCAATTGTGGCTGGCGAGATCGGCCACGCTGGCGGGACGGCCGCGCCGCCCAACATAGGCCGGCGAAGCGGCCATCACGGCGCTGAATGGCGGCGTCAGCCGGACCGCCACCATGTCCTGCGCGATCATCTCGCCCAGCCTGATGCCGGCGTCGAAACCTTCGCCAACGATGTCGACGAGGCCCTGATCGGCAAACAGCTCGACGGTCACGTCCGGATAGCGTTCCGCCATTGCCGCCACCACGGGCGTCACCGCCAGGGGGATGGCGATATGGGAGACATTGATCCTGAGAAGCCCGGCCGGACGGCCGCCGATGCCGCGGATGCGGTCCATGCGTTCGGCGATGTCCTGCAGGGCAGGGGCCGCCGTCTCGATCAATGCCTTGCCGGCCTCGGTCAGCGAGACGCTGCGCGTCGTGCGGGCGAACAGCGGCTGACCGATCCTCTCCTCGACAAGACGCACCGCATGGCTGACCGCCGACGGGCTCATGCCGAGCTCCGCCGCGGCAAGCGCGAAGCCGCCGCGCCGCGCGACGGCGACGACGACTGGCAGATGGCTGAGCAAATCGCGATCCATTGCTGAACGATATCGCATAGTCATTGCGAACAATGCAATCTTATCGATTCCGGCACATCGGCCCACATTGTCGCCAGCACCATCGGCAGCGCGCTGATGTACGAGGAGAAGATGAAATGAATGCGTTGAAGCACGTCACTTTCGCGGCCGGCATTGCGCTGGCGCCGGTCGATGCCGGCGGGGCGGAATCGTCCGACTGGCGCGCGCTCGCCGATGAGCGCGCCGTCATCCGCATTGCCGACGCCATCGACCGCGCCGTCGACGCACAGGACTGGCCGCTTGCCCGCAGTTACTTCGCAGATCTCGTCACGGTGGACTTCAGCAGCCTCTCCGGACAGCCGCCGGCCACCATCCCTTCCGACGAGCTGATCGGCACTTGGTCGGCGAACCTCAAGGGGAGCAAGACCAGCCTGCACCTGCGCACCAACCACCAGGTGGCATTCGACGGCAATGGCGCCACCGTGTCGTCGAACGGCTGCGCCTGGAACCGGATGGAAGGCAATGGCGACCCGCTCTGGGAAGTCTGGGGCACCTACGAACACCACCTGACCCGCACGCAAGCCGGCTGGAAAGTGGATGGGTTCACGTTCCGCATGACGCATGAGCGCGGCAACCCGTGGGTCAAGGCCACTCCCGGCCGCTGAAAGGCGGCGTCAATCTGGATCGGAACAACACCATGACTATGAGCTACTACACGCTCGGCAACAGCGGCCTTCGGGTAAGTCGTCTCGCACTCGGCACCATGACGTTCGGCACCGAATGGGGCTGGGGAGCCGACCGGGAAACCGCCCGCTCGATGTTCGACGCCTATGTCGAGGCAGGCGGCAATTTCTTCGATACGGCCGACCTCTACACCAATGGCACGAGCGAGACCTGGCTCGGCGAATTCGTCGCCCAGCGCGGGCTGCGCGACAAGGCAGTGATCGCCACCAAGTTCACCATGAACACCGAGCTCGGCAATCCAAACAGCGGCGGCAATGGCCGCAAGAACATCATGCGCGCGGTGGAGGCCTCGCTCAGGCGACTCGGCACGGACTACATCGACCTCTACCTGCTTCACGTCTGGGACCGGCTGACGCCGGCCGAAGAGGTCATGCGCACGCTGGACGACCTGGTGCGCGCGGGCAAGGTGCGCCATATCGGTCTGTCGGACGTGCCGGCCTGGTATGCCGGCCGCGCCCAGGCGATTGCCGAATTGCGCGGCTACGAGCCGGTTTCGGCCTTGCAGCTCGAATATTCGCTCGTCGAACGTTCGATCGAGCATGAGTTCGTCCCCTTCGGCACGCGTCACGGGGCGGGCATCATGGTCTGGAGCCCGCTGGCCAGCGGCTTGCTCAGCGGCAAGTATCGGCCGGCGCAGGCCGGAAATGCCGGCCGGCTCGATGGGTTTCGCAACACCACCCATCCGGGGTTCCAGAAATTCACCGAGCGCAACTGGAAGATCGTGGCGGAGCTCGAAAAGGTTGCCGCCGAACTCGGCCGCAGCATGCCGCAGGTGGCGCTCAACTGGGTGGCGACGCAGCCGGGCATCGCCTCGGTCATCCTCGGCGCCACGAAGCTCGGCCAGCTGCAGGACAATCTCGGCGCGCTGGATTTTTCGATTCCCGCCGATCTTCGCGGCAGGCTGGACGAGGCGAGCCGGTCCCCCGCGCCATTCCCCTATTCCTATTTCGGTTTCGAGATACAGGGCCGCGTCACTGGCGGCGCCACGACAGGCGACAAACCTGCGGGCTATGCGTCGCCGGTGCTCATCGAAGGCGAAGCCGTCAGCGTTGCCAGCGACTGATCGGCCGCAGTCCGCAAGCGGGGATTGCGCAGGGGCGCCGCGTGACATCGCGGCGCCCTTCGTGTATCGGAACTCGCATCGCGCCGCTGTTTTGGGCGCGGCGCCTGCGCGAGGGCGGCCACCCCAGGCGCATCACACGCACAATGACGAGGTTCAGATGACGGCGAAGCCCCTCTACCGACGTGTCTTGCTGAAAGCGTCGGGCGAAGCGTTGATGGGCGAGCAGCATTTCGGCATCGATGTCTCGGTCGTCGACCGCATCGCCGCCGATATCGCCGAGGCGCGCGCGATGGGCATCGAGGTTGGTGTCGTCATCGGCGGCGGCAACATCTTTCGCGGCGTGGCGGTTGCGTCCAAGGGCGGCGACCGCGTCACCGGCGACCACATGGGCATGCTTGCCACCGTCATCAACTCGCTGGCGCTGCGCACTTCGCTGAACAAGATCGGCGTCGAGGCCGTGGTGCTGTCGGCAATCGCCATGCCGGAGCTTTGCGAGAGCTTCTCCCAGCGCCAGGCCACTGCCTACATGAATCAGGGCAAGGTCGTCATCTTCGCCGGCGGCACCGGCAATCCGTTCTTCACCACCGATTCGGCCGCGGCGCTGCGCGCCGCCGAAATCGGCGCCGACGCGCTGTTCAAGGGCACCCAGGTGGATGGCGTCTACTCCGCCGATCCCAAGAAGGACCCCAACGCGACCCGCTTCGAGCGCATCAGCCATGCCGAAGTGATCAAACGCGGGCTTTCGATCATGGATACGGCAGCGATTGCACTTGCGCGCGAAAACAACATTCCGATAATCGTCTATTCGATCCACGAGAAGGGTGGTTTTGGCGAGATTCTGAGGGGCGGCGGCCGCTGCACGGTCGTTGCGGACGATTGATCCGGAGCGTGATCCGAACCGGAAGCCCGCTAATGAAAGCGACAGCCGGTTTTCGGAACGAGGCTCGAGCACGGGGCCGTTGCCCTGAACAGTGAACCCGGCAAACGGGTCGAGGAGACGATGATGAGTGGTGAGTTCGACGACCTCAAGCGGCGCATGGACGGGGCGATCGCCGCCTTCCGGCATGATCTGGCCTCGCTGCGCACCGGGCGCGCGTCCAGCAACCTGCTCGACGCGATCCAGGTCCAGGCATACGGCACCTCGATGCCGATCAACCAGGTGGCGAACGTATCCGTGCCGGAGCCGCGCATGCTTTCGGTGTCGGTCTGGGACAAGGCGATGGTCGGCGCCGTCGACCGTGCGATCCGCGAATCCAATCTCGGCTTCAACCCGATCGTCGACGGCACCAATCTCAGGATTCCGCTGCCCGAGCTCAACGAGCAGCGCCGCAAGGAACTGGTCAAGATTTCGCACGGCTATGCCGAGAATGCCCGCGTCGCTGTCCGCCATGTCCGCCGTGACGGCATGGATTTCCTCAAGAAGGCCGAAAAGGACGGCAATATCGGCGAGGACGATCACCGCAAGCGTTCCGACCAGGTGCAGAAACTGACCGACGAGATGATCAGCACCATCGACCATCTGCTTTCCGATAAGGAAGCTGAAATCATGCAGGTTTAGGGTCGGTCCTTCACCGGCCCGAAAGCGAGACCATGGCAACGCCCGCGCATGTCGCGATCATCATGGATGGAAATGGACGCTGGGCCAAGGCGCGCGGCATGCCGCGGCTTGCCGGCCATCGCGCCGGCGTCGAGGCCTTGCGCAAGACGGTGCGCGCCGCGCCTGGCCTCGGTATCTCGTTCCTGACCGTTTACGCCTTCTCGTCGGAAAACTGGTCGCGGCCCAAATCCGAGGTCAGCGACCTGATGGGCCTCTTGAAGCTGTTCATCCGCCGCGACCTTGCCGAACTGCACCAGAACGGCGTGCGGGTGCGAATCGTCGGCGACCGGTCAGGACTGCAGCCGGACATCAGGGGCCTGCTGCAGGAAGCCGAATCGCTCACCGCCGGCAACGAGTCGCTGACGCTGGTCATCGCCTTCAACTATGGCGGGCGTGACGAGATCGTGCGCGCGGCGCGCAAGCTTGCAGCCGCGGCCGTCCGCGGCGAGATCGACAGCGAGGCGATCACGGCGGAGTCCTTTGCCGGCGCGCTCGATACCGACGGCATTCCCGATCCCGAACTGGTCATCCGCACCAGCGGCGAGCTCAGGTTGTCCAACTTCCTCTTGTGGCAGGCGGCTTACAGCGAACTGGTGTTCCTGCCTTGCTACTGGCCGGACTTCAGCCGCGAGCACCTGGCCGACGCGCTGCGCGACTTCGCCAGCCGCGAGCGCCGTTTTGGCGGGCTTGCCGCCCAAGACGTCGCTTCGTGAGCGGCGGCCAGATGAGCAACCTCCAGCTGCGCGTCATCTCGGCGCTCGTGCTGGCCGCCGTCACCCTCGGGCTCACCTGGCTCGGCGGCTTGCCGTTCCGCTTTCTCTGCACCTTCATCGTCTCTACCATTTTCTATGAGTGGTCACGCATGGCGCGCCCGGCGACCGGCGGGTCCCTGGGCTTCCTGCCGGAGGCGCTGCTGCTGGCCTTCATCGGCTTCCTGATAGCCGGCGTGCCGGCATCCTGGCTGCTCTCGCTCGTCGTGGTCATAGTTGTGGTCACGGCCGCCAGCGCTCAAATGCGCGGGGCGGCGCAATGGGATGCCGCCGGGCTGGCCTATGCGTCTCTCTCCGGCCTGTCGCTGGCGATGCTGCGCGACGGCGACCATTCCGGCCTGATTGCGATCCTCTTCCTGTTCGCCGTCGTCTGGGCGACCGACATAGCGGCTTATTTCGTCGGTCGCGCCGTCGGCGGCCCCAAGCTGGCGCCGTCGATCTCGCCCGGCAAGACGCAGAGCGGAGCGCTCGGCGGCGCCATTGGCGGCGTGATCGCGGGTGTGCTTCTGGCTGCGGTGGCCGGGGTCGGCAATCTCGGCATCCTTGGCCTTGTCGCCCTGGCTTTGTCGGTCGTCTCGCAAGCCGGCGACCTTTTCGAATCCTGGGTCAAGCGTCGCCATGGGCAGAAGGACTCAGGAAACCTGATACCCGGCCATGGCGGCGTCATGGACAGGGTGGACGGGCTTGTCGCGGCGGCGTTCGCCCTGTACGTCATCGGATGGATATCGGCGGGCGCCGATCATCCGGCACAGGGGCTGTTTCCGGTTTGAACTGCATGTCGTAGGGCGAGAGACGGGCTGCGTCACGGATTCGCCTGGATTGATGTCACAGTCGCGGCACGGCCTGCGTCGCGCACGATCTTGAGGACACGACTTGAACGAGATTCTTCACGCGTTGTTCAGCACGGAAGGCTTCGTCCTCGGCACGCTGGTGCCGTTCCTGTTCGTGCTGACCGTGGTGGTCTTCGTGCACGAAATGGGTCACTACCTCATCGGCCGCTTGTGCGGCATCGGCGTCAAGGCCTTTTCGATCGGCTTCGGCCCCGAGCTCTTCGGCTTCAACGACAGCCACGGCACGCGCTGGAAGCTCTGCGCCATACCGCTTGGCGGCTATGTGAAGTTCGTCGGCGACATGAATGCCACGTCGAGCCAGCCTAGCGCCGAGGACCTGGAAACGCTGAGCGCTGCCGAGCGCGCTGTCGCCTTCCACACCCAGCCGATCTGGAAGCGCGCAGCCACGGTGGTGGCGGGGCCGCTGTTCAATTTCCTGCTGACGATCGCCGTCTTTGCCGTGCTGTTTTCCGTCTATGGCCGCCCGGTGCTGGATCCGATGGTGGCCGAGGTTGTCGCCGGCAGCCCGGCCGAGAAAGCCGGCATCCTGCCCGGTGACCGATTCGTCAAAGTCGATGGCAGCGCGGTCGAAACCTTCGCCGACGTCCAGCGCCTGGTCCAGGGTCGCGCCGGCGACGCCATCGCCTTCACCATGCTGCGTGGCGGCAAGGAGATCACGCTCACGGCGACGCCGGAGCCGATGGAGCAGCAGGACGCGCTGGGCAACAAGATCAAGGTGGCGGTGATCGGCGTCGCCAACAGCACGGAACTCGGCCAGCCGCGCGTCATCACCTACAATCCGGTCGGCGCGGTGGGAGCGGCCGTCGAAGAGACCGGTCACGTCATTCAGCGCACCGGCCAGTTCCTGCAGCGTTTCCTCGTCGGCCGCGAGGACAAATGCCAGCTGGGCGGGCCGATCAAGATCGCGAAAATGTCGGGGCAGGCGGCAAAACTCGGCTTCGAGTGGCTTGTGCAGCTTGTTGCTTTCCTGTCAGTGGGGATAGGAATTCTCAACCTGTTGCCGATTCCCCCTCTCGACGGCGGCCACCTGTTGTTCTACGGCGTGGAGGCGGTCATCCGCCGGCCGGTGTCGGAACGGATGATGGAAATGGCCTATCGGGCCGGGCTGCTTCTGGTGCTCGGCTTCATGGGGTTCGTATTCTGGAACGATCTGTTTGGATGCTGAAATCATGAAGAAATTTGGCTTCAGCAGCCGCAATGTTGAGACGCCGTTTACCATGCACAGGGGTAAGGCGTGACGCGAAAGCCACGCACCAGGGTTAAGTAATTACAAATTAACCAGAAGCCTTGCGTGTAGGGAAAATCCGGTTAATACGGTATGGGAAAATTACCGCACGTCCGGTTTTCTCGCCGTGGGGACTACGAGAAAAGGTACAAAAGCCCGATGAAGGCAGCATCCAAGTTTCTGAGCGCCGCGTCCGCGGTGGCTTTGTCCGCCGCTCTGGTTGTGCCAGGCGCGCTCGCAGTGCAGTTCGTTGCCACATCAGCTGCCGAGGCGGCCGTTGTCTCCAGAGTCGAGGTGACGGGCAATCAGCGTGTCGACGCCGACACCATCCGCAACTACATCCAGATCAAGCCCGGCAAGGCCTTCTCCAGCTCCGACATCGACGATGCGGTCAAGGCGCTGTTCGGCACCGGACTGTTCTCGGATGTGCAGATCAACCAGGTCGGCTCCTCGCTGGTCGTCAAGGTTTCCGAATACAAGGTCGTGAACCAGGTCCTGTTCCAGGGCAACAAGAAGCTCAAGGACAATGCACTGGCAGTCGCCGTGCAGCTGAAGCCGCGCGGCACCTTCTCCCAGCAGACGCTCGATTCGGACGTCGATGCGGTGAAGGCTGCGTATCGCCGCATCGGCCGCGACGACGCCGCCGTGACGACGCAGATCATGGAACTCGGCGACAACCGCGTGAACGTGGTCTTCAACATCAATGAAGGTGGCCGCACGCAAATCGCCGCGATCAATTTCGTCGGCAACAGCGCCTATTCGAGCCGCCGCCTTTCGGACGTCATCGCCACCAAGCGTTCGTCCTGGCTTTCCTTCGTGCTGCGCGACGACGTCTATGACGAGGACAAGCTGCGCGCCGACCAGGAACTGCTGCGCCGCTTCTACTACAATCACGGCTATGCCGACTTCCAGGTCGTCTCCGCGGTCGGCGAGCTCGACGACACCACCAACAAATACACGGTCACCATCACCGTCCAGGAAGGCGATCGCTACACGTTCGGCGACGTCAGTGTCGAAAGCACCATCCCCGAGGTCGACTCGAAGGCGCTGGAATCAGTGGTCGAAACCCACAAGGGTGACGTCTACAACGCCAAGGACGTCGAGGACTCCATCATCGCGCTGACCGAGAAGGTTGCCGGTTCCGGCTATGCCTTCGCCCAGGTGACGCCGCGTGGCGACCGCAATTTTGAGAACCACACGATTTCGGTTGTCTATACGATCGATCAGGGCACCAAGGCCTATATCGAGCGCATCGAAATCCGCGGCAACGACCGCACGCGTGACTACGTCATTCGCCGCGAGTTCGATGTCAGCGAAGGCGATGCCTTCAACCAGGTGCTCATCCAGCGCGCGAAGAAGCGGCTGGAAGCGCTCAATTACTTTGACAAAGTCGACATCTCGACGGTGCCGGGCTCGCAGCCCGACCAGGTCGTGCTGGTGGTGGATGTGGTCGAAAAGTCGACGGGCGAGTTCTCGGTCGGCGCTGGCTACTCGACCGGCGGCGAGACGGCGGGGCCGTCCGTCGAAGGCTCGATCACCGAGCGCAACTTCCTCGGCCGCGGCCAGTACATCAAGATCGCGGCGGGCGGCGGCAAGAACTCGCGCGACTACAGCTTCTCCTTCACCGAGCCCTACTTCCTCGGGCGCCGCATCGCGGCCGGCTTCGACGTCTTCCAGCAGACGCGCAACTACGATCACTACGACAGTGAGACGTTGGGCGCGACCGTGCGCTTCGGCCTGCCGATCACCGACAACATCTCGACGCAGCTGGCGTACAACATCGCGCAGGAGAAGTATAAGCTCGACAGTGGTTGCGATGACACGCCGCAAGATGGGATTCCGGACGCGGATTGCGATATCTCGGCGGCGATCGTTCAGGGTATTGACGAAAGTCCGTGGATCAAGTCGTCGGTCAGCCTCGGCCTGACCTACAACACCATCGATGACATGAAGAACCCGCATGAAGGCATCTATGCCAATGTGACCACGGAAGTGGCCGGCCTCGGCGGTGATGCCAAGTTCGTCAAGGTGACGGGCCGCGGCAGTGTCTACCAGACCCTTTCCGAGCAGTTGGATCTGGTCGGCCTGATCTCCGGCGGTGCCGGCCACATCGAAGGCTATGGCGACGACGGCTTGCGTATCTTCGATCACTTCCAGAGCAGCGACCGCATGATTCGCGGCTTCGCCTATGGCGGCATCGGACCTGTTGCCACGGGCACCAGTGGCGATCACCTCGGCGGCACCACCTATTTCAATGCCTCGGCGGAAGCCCAGTTCCCGCTGCCAGTTATCCCGGAAAGCTTCGGCTTGCGTGGCGCGGTCTTTGCCGATGCGGCAACGCTCTATGGCAGCAAGGTCGATACCGCCCTGGTCGATCAGTCGACGACCGACATGAAGCTGCGCGCTTCGGTTGGTGTCGGCCTGATGTGGGCTTCGCCTTTCGGCCCGATCCGCATCGACTACGCGGTGCCGGTCAAGAAGCAACCGACCGACGACGTGCAGGAATTCAACTTCGGCATAGCGACCCGTTTCTGATCCGCGGGTAACAATGCTTCCGGGCCGCGTTGCGGTCCGGAAGAGTGATCCGACCAAGCTGGATATTGCTTCTGGAATGACCGATCCGGTGTTCTTCGCGCCATCACGCCGGTATACGGCAGGCGAAGTCGCGAATCTGACCGGCGCCCAGCTTGTCGATTCCGGCCAATCCCATATTGCCATCGAAGCCCTGGCGCCGGCCAATGAAGGTGGCAAGGACGCGCTCGTCTTCGTCGACGGCAAGCGCAATTTCGCCCTCATGCCGTCGCTCAAGGCTGCGGCGGTTCTCTGTCCGGCGGACTTCGCCAGCAAGGCTCCGGCAGGCGTCGCCGTCCTTACGCATCCGCGCCCGCAGCAGGCGTTCGCGCTGGTCGGGCGCCTGCTGTTTCCGCAAGCCGCCACACCCGGGCCCATGACCGGCGAAACCGGCATCTCCCCGCACGCCCACATAGACCCTTCGGCGCATGTCGAGGCCGGCGCCGTTGTCGAAGCCGGCGCGGTCATCGGTCCGCGCGTCTCGATCGGCAGCGGCACCATCATTGCTCCGCATGCGGTCATCGGCCATTCCTGCCAGATCGGCCGCGACGGCTATGTCGGCCCGGGCGCCAGCGTCCAGTATGCGCTGATCGGCAATCGCGTCATCATCCATGGCGGTGCGCGGATTGGCCAGGACGGCTTCGGCTTTGTCGCCGGCGCCAAAGGGCCGGAGCGCGTGCCGCAGATCGGCCGTGTCGTCATCCAGGACGATGTCGAGATCGGCTCGAACACCACCGTCGATCGCGGCGCCATGTCCGATACAATCATCGGCCAGGGCACCAAGATCGACAATCTGGTGCAGATCGCCCACAATGTCCGCATCGGCCGCAATTGCATTATAGCCGGACTTTCGGGTATCTCCGGATCCGTCGTCGTCGGCGACGGCGTCACCATGGGCGGCGGCGTCGGCCTCGCCGATCATTTGACCATTGGGCCTGGGGCCAAGCTTGCAGCGAGAAGCGGATTCATGAGCAACGTCCCGGCGGGCGAGATCTGGGGAGGCTACCCGGCGCAGCCGATGGCCGAGGCCATGCGCGAGATCGCGATGCTGCGCAAGCTGGCCAGGACCCGCAAACAGGGCGATGGGAATGGCTGACATGGTGGCGACGCTCGAGGCGGTCGACATATTGGGGCTGATGAAGCTCCTGCCGCATCGCTATCCGTTCCTGATGATCGATCGCATTGTCGACATCGACGGCGACGATTCCGCCGTCGGCATCAAGAACGTGACCATCAATGAGCCGCATTTCCAGGGCCATTTCCCGGATCAGCCGGTGATGCCGGGCGTGTTGATCGTCGAGGCCATGGCGCAGACCGCCGGCGCCATCTGCATCCGCAGCCTCAACGCTGAAAAACCCTCGCTGGTCTATTTCCTGACCATCGACAATGCCAAGTTCCGCAAGCCGGTCGTCCCCGGCGACCAGTTGAAGATCCACGTCAAGAAAATCAAGAAGCGCGGCAACCTGCTCAAATTCGCCTGTGAAGCCCTGGTGGACGGCGCCAAGGCCGCCGAAGCCGAGATTTCGGCGATGATGGTCACCGGCTGACGATCGAAATGCTCATGACAGTTCAGACATTCATCCATCCTTCCGCCGTCGTCGAAGATGGCGCCGCCATCGGCAAGGGCGCCCGCATCGGGCCGTTCTGCCATGTCGGCGCCGACGCCGTGATCGGCGACCGCGTCGAGTTGGTCAGCCATGTTTCGGTGATGGGCGCGACCACCATCGGTGCCGGTACCAAGGTCTATCCGATGGCGACGCTGGGCGCGCCGCCGCAGAACACCAAGCACAAGGGTGGCCGCACGACGCTGGTGATTGGCGAGAACTGCACGATCCGCGAAGGCGTCACCATGCATCTCGGCACCGATTCCAGCCGTGGCGAGACAACGGTGGGGGACAATGGCAATTTCCTCGCCTATGCCCATATCGCCCATGACTGCGTCGTCGGCAAGAACGCCACCTTCGCCAATGGCGCGACGCTCGGCGGCCACTGCGAGATCGGCGACAACGTCTATATTGGCGGCCTCACCGCCGTTCACCAGTTCGTCCGCATCGGCAACAACGCCTTCATCGGCGGCTGTTCGGCCGTCGTCGGCGATGTCATTCCCTATGCGATCGCCGTCGGCAACCGCGCCAGCCTTCGCGGCCTTAACATCGTCGGCCTCAAGCGCTCGGGCCTGCCGCGCGCCGAGATCCACCTGTTGCGCAAGGCCTACCGGACGATCTTCGACCGCTCGCGGACCGTCGGCGAGAACATCGAGTTCGCCAAGGCGGAATTCGCCTCCTCGCCGACGGCCATGAAAATCATCGATTTCGTCGCCAGTCGCGGCAAGCGGCACTATGCCGTCCCGTCGCTCAAGGGCGGCGACGGCGACGATGCCGATGACGAAGGCTGAGGCTGCCGGAGCCAAGCTAGACCTCGCGCCGGGCTCCAGGGTCGGCATCATCGCCGGCGGCGGCAGCCTGCCGGTGGAAGTCGCGGCCAGCCTGGCAAGGCAAGGGCACCCGCCCGTCATCATCGCTGCCGAAGGCGAGGTCGACCGCAAGCAGGACCTCGCCGTCTATGAAGCCGAGCAACTCGCGCTCGAAGACTTCGGCTCGCTGGTCCCGTTGCTCAGGCGCAAGCGGATCAGCCATCTCGTGCTGGCCGGCGAGATCAGGCGCAGGCCGAAATTAAGCGCCATGCGGCCGAGCCTTGGCCTGCTGGCGGTCGTGCCGACGGTGGTGATGGGGCTGGCGCGCGGAGATGACGGCCTGCTGCGGATCCTGACGCGCTTTCTGGAAAAGCGCGGCATCAAGGTCGTCGGAGCGCATGAGATCGTGCCCGAACTGCTCGCCGGCAAGGGCCCTTTGACCCAGGCTGAGCCAAGCAAAGCCGACTGGCGTGACATCGAGGCCGCCGGGGTGGCCGCCAAGGCGATCGGCGCGCTGGATATCGGCCAGGCTGCCATCGCCATCGGCGGCCGGGCGATCGCGCTGGAAGGCATAGAGGGCACCAACGGACTGCTTGAGCGGACCAGGCAACTGCGCGACCATGGCCGGCTGGCCGGCAAGACCCGCGGCGTGCTTGTCAAATGCGCCAAGCCCGGCCAGGAATTGCGCGCCGATCTACCAACCATCGGCCCGCGGACGGTCGAGGCGGCGCAAGAGGCAGGGCTGGCAGGGATTGCCGTGGAAGCCGGCCGCTCGCTGATCCTTGAAGGTCCCGATACGATCGCGCGCGCCAATGCGCTCGGCCTTTTCATCATCGGCCTGCCCGCCGAGGAGCCGGCTCATGGCCACTAGCAAGTCGCTGAAGGTCGCCGTCGTCTGCGGCGAGGAATCGGGCGACCTGCTGGGCGCCGACATCGTCGCGGCGCTGAAGCGGACGACGGGCCGGGATGTTCAGCTTCTCGGCATCGGCGGTCGGCACTTGCAGGCGCTCGGCCTGAAATCCCTGTTCGACGGCAGCGAGATCGCGCTGATGGGGTTCAGCGCGATCCTGCGCGACCTGCCGCGCCTGATCAGGCGGATCGGCCAGACGGCAAGCATGATCGCGGCCGAAAAACCCGACTGCCTCATCACCATCGACAGCCCGGATTTCTCGTTGCGCGTGGCGAAGAAGGTGCGTGCCGCCAACCCGTCGATTCCGATCGTCCACTATGTCTGCCCGAGTGTCTGGGCATGGCGACCGGGCAGGGCGGTGGCGATGAAGCCCTATGTCGACCATATCCTGTGCATCCTGCCTTTCGAGGTGAAGGCGCTCGCCCGCCTCGGCGGTCCGCCTGGCACCTATGTCGGGCATCGCCTGGCGCGGGATCCTGGCGTGCTTGGCGCCGCCAAGGCGCAAGGCCTGCCGCGGGACCTGGCGGGGGATCGCGTCAAGACGCTGCTGGTGCTGCCGGGTTCCCGTCGTGGCGAAGTACGCCGGCTAATCGAGCCGTTCGGCAAGACGATGTCGATCCTGCGCCAGCGCGGGCATCGCCTGCGTCTGCTCTTGCCGACCGTGCCGCACGTCACCGAGCTGGTCAGGGCTTCGGTCGCCAGTTGGGACGACAAACCGGAGATCATCGTCGAGCCCGAACGCAAATGGCAGGCCTTCGGCAAGGCCGATGCCGCGCTGATCGCCTCGGGAACGGTATCGCTCGAACTGGCCCTGTCGGGCGTGCCGATGGTGTCGTGCTACAAGCTCGATCCCGTCGCGCGGCTGGTCATGCCGCATCTCATTTCCGTCTGGTCGGCGCTGCTGCCCAATCTGATCTCGGACCGGACCCTGGTTCCGGAGTTTTACGACCAGTATGTCCTGCCGGAGAACCTCGCCAGGCAACTGGAGACGCTGTTTTCCGACACCGGCATGCGCGCCTGGCAGAAGGACGGTTTCGCCGAGATCGCGCGGCGCATGGCGACGGACAGACCGTCAGGCGATATCGCCGCCGAGGTCGTTCTGCGACACATCAAATAAAAAGCGCCCTCGCGGGCGCTTTTTCACCTTTTCGCTCGGGCGCGATCAGCGCTTGGCGATCGGCACGTAGTCGCGTTCGGCGGCGCCCGTGTAGAGCTGACGCGGCCGGCCGATCTTCTGGTGCGGATCCTCGATCATCTCCTTCCACTGCGCGATCCAGCCGACGGTGCGGGCGACCGCGAACAGCACGGTGAACATGGTGGTGGGGAAGCCCAGCGCCTTCAGCGTGATGCCGGAATAGAAGTCGACGTTCGGATAGAGCTTCTTCTCGATGAAATAAGCGTCGGTGAGCGCGATCTTTTCCAGCTCCATGGCGATGTCGAGCAACGGGTCGTCCTTGATGCCGAGCTCGCCCAGCACCTCATGCGCGGTCTTCTGCATGATCTTGGCGCGCGGATCGTAGTTCTTGTAGACGCGATGGCCAAAGCCCATCAGCCGGAACGGATCGTTCTTGTCCTTGGCGCGGGCGATGAATTCCGGGATGTGGTCGACATGGCCGATCTCGCCCAGCATGTTGAGCGCCGCCTCGTTGGCGCCGCCATGCGCCGGGCCCCACAGGCAGGCGATGCCGGCGGCGATGCAGGCAAACGGATTGGCGCCCGATGAGCCGGCAAGACGCACCGTCGAGGTCGAGGCGTTCTGCTCGTGATCGGCGTGCAGGATGAAGATGCGCTCCATGGCGCGCGCCAGCACCGGATTGATCTTGTACTCCTCGCACGGCACCGCAAAGCACATGTGCAGGAAGTTGGCGGCGAAGTTCAGCTCGTTCTTCGGATAAATGAAGGGCTGGCCGATGTGGTACTTGTAGGCCATCGCCGCGATCGTCGGCATCTTGGCGATGAGGCGCATCGAGGCGACCATGCGCTGGTAGGGATCCGAAATGTCCGTCGAGTCGTGGTAGAAGGCCGACAGCGCGCCGACCACGCCGCACATGACAGCCATCGGATGCGCATCGCGGCGGAAGCCGGTGAAGAAGCGCGACATCTGCTCATGCACCATGGTGTGGCGCGTCACCCGGTAATCGAAGTCGTCCTTCTGCGCCTTGGTCGGCAATTCGCCGTAGAGCAGCAGGTAGCAGACCTCGAGGAAGTCGCCATGCTCGGCGAGCTGGTCGATCGGATAGCCGCGGTGAAGCAGGATGCCGGCGTCGCCGTCGATGAAGGTGATGGCCGACTCGCAGCTTGCCGTCGAGGTGAAGCCGGGATCGTAGGTGAAGGCGCCGGTGGTGCTGTAGAGCGCGCCGATGTCGATGACGTCGGGCCCGACCGAACCGCTTCGCACCTTGAATTCATGCGTCTTGCCGGCGAGTTCCAGCTTGGCGGTCGACTCGCGCGGGTTGGCCCCCAAGTCCAATTTTGTTGCAGCTTCGCTCATTAGAAACTCCTTCTTGTTTCCTCATGCCGGCAAGGCAAATTCCTGCAAAACGACACGTCGAAATCACCGGAATGCGCGTACTCGCCACCGCATTTTAGGAGGTGCGTGCCAGATTGGGCCAAGGCCTAATGTTGCACTGCGAAACGCGCCTTTCAATGCCAATCTTCTTGGGCCAGTTCGCTCCTAATCGATTTGATCCGCGATGCGCGCCAGGCTTTCCTCGCGGCCAAGCACGGCAAGCACGTCGAACACGCCGGGCGATGTACTCCTGCCGGTCAGCGCGGCTCTCAGCGGCTGCGCCACGGCGCCGAGCTTGTGGCCGCCGGCTTGCGCGAAGTCACGGATCGCGGCCTCGGCGGTAGCTGCCGTCCAGTCGCCAGAGACCGCCGTCAGCGTCGCATGGGCGCCACGCAGAACGGCGCGCGCTTCGCCGGAAAGCAGCGCCGCCGCCTTCTCGTCGACCGGCAACGGCCGCTCGGCAAACAGGAACCCCGCGCCGTCGACCAGTTCGACCAGCGTCTTGGCGCGCTCCTTGAGGCCGGGCAGGGCCGCGAGCAACTGCGCCTTCTTCTGGTCGTCGAGCCGGGCGGCGAGCGCCGGGCCGCCTTCGAGATAGGGTAGGGTGGCGACGAAGATGTCGAACAGCGCATGATCGTCCATCTTGCGCATATGCACGCCGTTCAGCGCCTCGAGCTTGGCGAAGTCGAAGCGGGCGGCGCCCTTGTTGACGTCGCCGATGTCGAACCAGCCGATCATGTCCTTGATCGACATGACTTCGTCATCGCCATGGCTCCAGCCGAGGCGGGCGAGATAGTTGAGCAGGGCCTCCGGCAGATAGCCCATCGAACGATAGGCCTCGACGCCGAGCGCGCCATGCCGTTTCGACAGCTTGGCGCCGTCGGCGCCATGGATCAGCGGAATGTGCGACATCGACGGCACATCCCAGCCCATGGCGTTGTAGATCACCGTCTGGCGCGCTGCGTTGGTCAGATGATCGTCGCCGCGGATGATGTGGGTGACGCCCATGTCGTGATCGTCGACGACGACGGCGTGCATGTAGGTCGGGTTGCCGTCCGAGCGCAGAATGATGAAATCGTCGAGGTCCTTGTTGGGAAAGCGCACCTCGCCCTGCACGCGGTCGTGCACGACGGTCTCGCCTTCGGTCGGCGCCTTGATGCGGATGGCACCCTTGAGGCCGGGAGGCGCCTCGGACGGGTCGCGGTCGCGCCACTGGCCGTTGTAGCGCGGCGGCAGGCCCTTGGCCCGCGCCGCCTCGCGCATCGCCTCGAGCTCCGCGGGCGTCTCGTAGCTGTAATAGGCCTTGCCCAGGCGCACGAGCTCCTCCGCGACCTCGCGATGGCGCGGCGCGCGCTCGAACTGCGACACGGCCTCGCCGTCCCATGACAGGCCGAGCCAGGTCAGTCCGTCCAGGATGGCAGCGGTCGCCGCCTCGGTGGAGCGCTCGCGATCGGTGTCCTCGATGCGCAGCAGCATGGTGCCGCCGGTGTGCTTCGCATAGAGCCAGTTGAACAGCGCCGTGCGCGCCCCGCCAATGTGCAGGTAGCCTGTCGGCGAGGGGGCAAAACGGGTGACGACCTTGTCGGACATGGCACTCTCAGGCTGGCACAGGAAGCAGACGTGGTGGCGCGGACTTTCGCGTTTTCGGCGTTCATGTAGCATAGGAGGTCTGGGGCGCAAGGGGCAGATCTGATGGCTGGACGAGGCCGGGGCGCGGAGGAGGGCGAGGGGACGACAGCTGGCGTCAGCGAGCGACTGCTGTTTGCCGACACCGTGCCTGCCGATGCCGCGCCGGTTTCACTTCCGGAGCCGCGTCCGGCCAAAGAGATTTTGCCGACCGATGACGACGGATTCCGCCCGGCCTCGCCAACGGCAACCATCACGCGGCTCCGCAAGCAGCTTGGCCGCGTGTCATGGCCGGCGTTTCACCGCAGCATCGGCAACGCTGCCACGACCGAGCTTGATCGCGGCATCGGCTTTCTGCTGGTGCCGGTATTCCTGGCGACCGGCGTGATCTTCTATTTCTCGCTGAACGCAGAGCCAGATCCCTACAGGCCGCTTGCGGCGGTGGCGCTCATGGCTGTCTGCGCGCTGGTTTCGCGCTCACGGCCAAAGACGCATCTCCTCTTCATGGCGGCGTTCTTTTGCGCCCTGGGCTTTCTCGCCGCCAAGGTCGAGACCTGGCGCGCCGCGACCCCGATGCTCGGTTCCGAGATCCAGACCCGCCTGACCGGCCGCCTCGTAAGCCTGGAGGAGATGGAGAACGGCCGCGTCAGGCTGACTATCGATGTGATCTCCACCGCCCACCCAAAACTGCGCTACGCGCCGGAGCGGGTCAGGCTTTCGGCGCGGAAAGTACCCGCCGACATGACCGCCGGCTCGCTGCTGACGGGCTATGCAAGGCTGCTGCAGCCGACCGGCCCGGTGCGGCCGGACAGCTACGACTTCTCCTTCGACAGCTATTTTTCGGGCATTGGCGCCAGCGGCTTTTTCCTCGGCAATCCAAAGACAATAGCCAGCCAAGAGGCGCCAGCGACGGCGAACCTCGCTTCCGCGATCGAGAAGGCGCGGGAGAGCATCGCCGACCATATTCGCGGCCTGGTTGGCGGCCCGGAGGGCGAGATCGCGGCGGCGCTGATCGTCGGCGTGCGCGCAGGCATTCCCGATGAGATCAACGAGGCGATGCGGCGCACCGGCATCTACCACATCATCTCCATCTCCGGCCTGCACATGGCGCTGGTTGCCGGCACCATCATGCTTCTGCTGCGCGGCGCCTTCGCGCTGTTTCCCGACTTCGCCTCGCGCCGGCCGGTCAAGAAATATGCCGCCGCCGCCGCGCTCCTCTCGATCGCCGCTTACCTCGTCTTCTCCGGCATTGTGGTCGCCGCCGAACGCAGCTTCATCATGCTGGCGGTGATGCTTGTCGCCGTACTTTTCGACCGGGCCGCGCTCACCATGCGCAATCTGGCGATCTCGGCCATCGCCGTCATTCTTGTGTCGCCGCACGAAGTGGTCGGCCCGAGTTTCCAGATGTCGTTCGCCGCCACCGCCGCCCTGGTCGGCGCCTATGCCGGCTGGTCGGACTATCGGGCCGACAGGACGACCGCGCCGGTGCCGAAGCGATCGTTCCTTCACTTTGCGTCGCGAAAGCTGGTGATGGGGATGGGCGGCCTTGCCATGACCTCAATCATCGCCGGCAGCGCTACGGCGCTTTTCGCCATCTGGCACTTCCAGCGCGTGTCGCCGCTCAGCCTGCTCGCCAACCTGGCCGTCATGCCGATCGTTTCGGTGGTCATGTTCCTGGGGGTCGCCAGCGCCCTGACGATGCCGTTCGGTCTCGACTGGCCATTCCTGTATCTGATGGGCAAGGGCCTGACCGCGATGATTGCGATTTCCGGGTGGATCTCCGAACGCTCGCCGGTCGATGCCGTCGGGCTGATCTCCATCCAGTCGGTGCTTTTCGTGACGATAGCGCTGGTCATCGCGACCATGGCCACGACCTGGCTGAGACTTGCGGCGATCCCCTTCGCTGTGGCCGGCCTGATGACGGTTTCCAATACCCGCACGCCCGATGTGCTGATCTCGGAGGATGCTCATCTGGTGGCGATGCCGATCGGCGGCGGCGAGCTTGCCGTCAACCGGGTGCGGTCGAATGAATTCACCACCGACAACTGGAAACGCGCGCTGGTGGCCGAGACCATCGTCGAGCCGGAGACCTTCGAGACAGGGGATGCACGCTTCGATATCGAACCGCTCGACCTGCCGCCGGGCTCGCCATTCTACTGCAGGGACGGGCTATGCCTTGCCCGACATCCGTCAGGCGCAATCGTGGCGCTCGCGGAAAACCGCAAGACGGCGCGGCCGGCCTGCGCCTTCGCCGACCTGATCGTCATCGACGACGCCACCGCCTACAGTCCCTGCTGGAATTCGCTGGCCCTCGTCGTCACCAAACGTCAGCTCGCCCGCTCCGGCAGCGCCGCCGTCTTCTTCGATCCGCAATCGGCGACCGCGCAAGCAACAATCCGCTACGCTGTCGAAAAGCCCTACCGGCCATGGCACGAGCAGCGCAAATACTCTCGCGAGGCGAGGGGACTGCCGCCCTACCAGAGACCCGAAAAACCGGTGGTCAAACTGGCGCCGTCCGCTCAGTAGCGCCGGATCAGGCCGACCAGCTTGCCTTGCACCTTGACCCGGTCAGGGCCGAAGATGCGGGTCTCATAGGCAGGGTTGGCGGCTTCGAGCGCGATCGATGCGCCCTTGCGGCGGAAGCGCTTCAGCGTCGCCTCTTCCTCGTCGACCAGCGCCACAACGATCTCGCCGGGGCTCGCCGTGTCGGCGTTGCGGATGATGACGGTGTCGCCGTCGAAGATGCCGGCCTCGATCATCGAGTCGCCCTTCACCTCCAGCGCATAATGCTCGCCGCCCGAGATCATGTCCGGGGGCACCGAGATCGAATGCGTCTGGTGCTGGATGGCGTCGATCGGCACGCCGGCGGCGATGCGGCCCATTACCGGGATCGACACCGCCGACACAGCGTCGTCGTCATTGCTGGGGGTCCGCGACGGCGACGCCGGTTTGATCTGCCGGCCGAGATTGCCCTGTCCGAGGCTTCCCTGGATGACGCTCGGCGAAAACTTCTTCGCGGCATTGAGGCCAGGCGCGATCGAATCGGGCAGGCGCAGCACTTCCAGCGCACGCGCCCGGTTGGGCAGCCGGCGAATGAAGCCGCGCTCCTCCAGCGCCGTGATCAGCCGGTGGATGCCCGACTTCGAAGCCAGATCAAGCGCCTCCTTCATCTCGTCGAAAGAGGGCGGAATGCCGCTTTCCTTCAGCCGTTCATGGATGAACATCAGGAGTTCATGTTGTTTGCGCGTCAGCATGGCGGCCCCCACGGGTTCTGAAACCAGAATCAGAAAAACAAACCCAGAACAAACACTATCTGTTCCAGTTGTGTTCCGCAACCGTTTAAAGTTTAATGAATGCGTTGACGTTTTGTTCAGCGTAGCATCAGCACGCGGCAGGCATCGCCCACAGCGGCCGCAGGCGCGAAGGGCTCGCGCACGACCAGGCCGTTGGCGTCGGCCAGCGTGCGCAGCATCGAGGAGTCCTGGATGCCGAAGGGCGTCGCAACCAGTGAGCCGGCTTCTTCGCGGGCGACGGCGCGCACGTAATCCTGCCTCAGATCGTTTGCCTGCATCGCGGCGCCCAGCCGCGCCCCGCGAATGTCCTGGGTGAACGCGCGGCCACCGAGCCGCGCCAGCAACGGCTTCAGGAACAGCTGCGAACAGACCAGGCTCGCTACCGGATTGCCGGGCAGGCCGATGCAGCGCGCGGGTCCCAGCCGGCCGAACATCAGCGGCTTGCCCGGGCGCATGGCGATCTTCCAGAAATCGAGCGTCATGCCCTCGCCGGTCAGCACGTCGTGAATGAGATCGTGGTCGCCGACCGAGGCGCCGCCAAGCGTCACGATGACATCGGCCTGCTGCTCGACGGCCTGCCTGACCAGCGCGGCGATCGCTTCCCTGCGGTCGGCGGCAATACCGAGATCGAGCGCGCGGGCGCCGACCGATTGCGCAGCGGCGGCGACGCCATAGGCGTTGGACGAGATGATCTGGTCGGGACCGAGTTCGCTGCCGGGTGGCAGCAGTTCGTCGCCGGTGGCGATGATGGCGACCAGCGGCCGCTTCACTACAATGAGGCGCGGGTGGTTGGCGGATGCCGCCAGCGACAGTGCCGCCGGATCGAGCAGCCGGCCCTTTTCCAGCAGCACATCGCCTTCTACGAAGTCGAGCCCGGCGCGGCGGATGTTGCGCCCTTCAGCGGTCGGCTCGGTCACTTCGATCGTGCCGCCGCCGAGGTCCTGCACATTCTCCTGGATGACGATGGTGTCGGCGCCTTGCGGCACCGGCGCGCCGGTGAAGATGCGCACGGCTTGCGCCGTGCCGACGCTGCCTTCGAAGCCGCGGCCGGCCGGCGCAATGCCGATCACCGGAAGCCGCGCCGGCACGGATGCCACATCGGCGGCGCGCGTCGCATAGCCGTCCATGGCTGAGGCGTTGAAGGGGGGCTGCGTGCGCAGCGCCACCACAGGCTCGGCCAGGACCCGGCCGGCGGCGTCGATCAGTGCGACGCTTTCGCTGGCCCGCGGCGCCGCGCCATCCAGCAGGCGCTCGAGCGCCTCGGCCACAGGAACCAGCGCCATCAGGCGCCCGCCCCGGCCGACTTGTAGTCGCCGGACTTGCCGCCGGTCTTTTCGACCAGCCTGATGCCGGAGATCACCATGGCGCGGTCGGCGGCCTTGGCCATGTCGTATATGGTGAGGCAGGCGACAGAGGCCGCCGTCAACGCTTCCATCTCGACGCCGGTCTTGCCGGTGACACGGGCAAGCGCGGTGATCTTGAGACCGGGCAGCGACTTGTCCGGTTCGATATCGACGGAAACCTTGGTCAGGAGCAGCGGATGGCAGAGCGGGATCAGTTCATGCGCGCGCTTGGCCGCCATGATGCCGGCGATGCGCGCGGTGCCCAGCACATCGCCCTTCTTGGCGTCGCCGGCAAGGATCATCTCCAGCGTTTCGGCGCGCATCGAGACAAAGCCCTCGGCGATCGCGGTGCGCACCGTTTCGGCCTTGTCGCCGACGTCGACCATGTTGGCTTCGCCCGAGGCGCCAAGATGGGTGAGGGCGGCCGCCATCGTCAGACGGCCTCGGCCGGCGCCTTGCCTGTCAGAAGCAGGCGAGTCGCCGCCGCGACATCCTGTTGCCGCATCAGGCTCTCGCCGACAAGGAAGGTGCCGATGCCGCTCTTCTCCAGCCTGCGGCAGTCCTGATGGGTGAAGATGCCGCTCTCGCTGACCAGCAGCCGGTCGGCCGGTACCATCGCCGCCAGCCGCTCCGAAACGCCGAGGCTGGTCTCGAACGTCCTGAGGTCGCGGTTGTTGATGCCGATCAGCCGCGACGAGAGCCGGAGCGCCCGCTCCATCTCGGCCTCGTCATGCACTTCGACCAGCGCATCCATGCCGAGTTCGAGCGCCGTCGCCTCGAGTTCGCGCGCCATCGCGTCGTCGACACTCGCCATGATGATCAGGATGGCGTCGGCGCCCCAGGCGCGGGCCTCGAACACCTGATAGGCGTCGAACAGGAAATCCTTGCGCAGCGCCGGCAAGGCGACGGCGGCGCGCGCGGCGGTGAGGAATTCGGGCGCGCCCTGGAAGGACGGGGCGTCGGTCAGCACGGAGAGGCAGGCGGCGCCGCCATTCGCATAGGCCTTTGCGAGCGCCGGCGGATCGAAATCGGCGCGGATCAGCCCCTTGGACGGGCTCGCCTTCTTGATCTCGGCGATCAGCCCGAAGCCGCCGGCCCTGCGCCTGGCCTCGAGCGCGGCAAGAAAACCGCGCGGCGCCTCGGCGGCTTGAGCCCGCGCCTTGATCTCGGCCAACGGCACGCGCTGCTTGGCCGCCGCGATCTCCTCGCGCTTGTAGGCTTCGATCTTGCGCAGAATGTCGGACAAGGGCTCTACTCGTTCGAAATTTCGACCAGCCGACCGAGCACCTGGAGCGCGCGGCCGCTGTCGATGGCTTGCGCCGCGCTCGCCATGCCGTCGGCGAGCGTCGTCGCCTTGCCGGCCACCACCAGGCCGGCGCCCGCATTCATCAGCACGGTGTCGCGGTAGGCGCCCGCAGCACCTGCCAGCATGTCGCGCAGCGCCTTGGCGTTGTAGGCCGCGTCGCCGCCGCGCAACTCGTCCTTGGTGTGGCGCTGCAGGCCGACCGCTTCGGGGGTGAGCGCGAAGGTGCGGATCTCGCCGCCGGCAAGTTCCGCCACCTGCGTCTCGCCGGTGGTGGTGATCTCGTCATAGCCGTCGCCGTGAACGATCCAGGCGTGCTCGGCGCCCAGCGCCTTCAACGCCTCGGCAACCGGCATGATCCATTCCGGCAGGAATACGCCGACCATCTGCCTGCTGACGCCGGCCGGATTGGACAGCGGTCCGAGCAGGTTGAAGATGGTGCGCGTGCCAAGCTCGCCCCGGATCGGGCCGACGTGCTTCATCGCCGGATGGTGCGCCGGCGCGAACATGAAGCCGACGCCGGCTTCATGGATGCAACGGCCGATCGTCTCCGGTCCGATGTCGATCTTGACGCCGAGCGCGGTGAGCACATCGGCAGCGCCGGTCAATGAGGACAGGCCGCGATTGCCGTGCTTGGCCACCGGCACGCCGCTCGCTGCAATGACGAATGCCGATCCCGTCGAGATGTTGACGCTGTGCGAATTGTCGCCGCCGGTGCCGACGATATCGATGGCGCCGTGCGGAGCCTCGACGCGCAGCATCTTGGCGCGCATGGTGGCGACGGCGCCGGAAATCTCGCTCACCGACTCGCCGCGCACGCGCAGCGCCATCAGGAAGCCGCCGATCTGACCGGGCGTTGCGTCGCCCGACATGATGATGTCGAAGGCCTCGCGCGCCTCCTCAAACGAAAGAGGAGTGCCGGCGGCGACCTTGGCGATATGGGTCTTCAGCGCGCTCATCGGGCCTGCGCCTGGGAAACCGCGGCCGGGTCGATGCGGACGTCGTATTGCGTCTGCAACTGCGCCACCAACTGGTCGAGCAGGTCGTCCGACATGCCGGCGGTGAAGGATTTCTGCGCGTCGTCGGGCACGGAGCTGCCATCGGCGCCGGCCGGCTCGAACACTTCGGCCACCTTGTAGAGGATCTGGCCGTCGCCGGTGGGCGAGGGGATCAGCCCGGTGCCGCCTTCGCCGACGCCGAACATTTCGGCGGCGCCTTCCTTGCCGAAATCGGCGTCATCGGCTTCGCGCTTCAGGCCGCGCTTGGTCTGCTTCTCCAGCTTCAATTCGCCGGCGATCACGTCGAGCGTGGTGCCTGCCTTGAGACGCTTTTCCAGTTCCTGCGCCTTGGCGTCGAGCCGCTTTTCCGTTTCAGCCGCTGTCCAGTCGGCCACCACCTTCTGGCGAACCTCGTCCAGCGTGCGGTCGCGCGCCGGCGTGATCGATCCGACTTCGTAGAAGACGAAGCCATTGTCGGCGGTGGTCAGGCCCTCATTCTCGGTGCCGGGCTCTGCGGCGAACACCGCCTTGATCAGGTCCGCCGATTCCGGCAGGTCCTTGACGATGGTCTCGTCGGGACGCTGGCCGGTGCGGTCGATCGCGTCGATGGTGACGACCTTGAGCTTCAGCTTGGCGGCGGCGTCGGCGAGCGAACTGCCCGAAGCGCGCGTGTCCTCGTAACTGTCGTGCACGTCGAGCAGGATGCGGCTTGCCTCGCCGAGCGCCAGGTCCTTGCGGATCTGGTCGGAGACTTCGGCCAGCGACTTCACCACCTCCGGCTTGATCTCGGTAACGCGCAGGAGCACCGGGCCGAAAGCACCCTGGACGACGGGGCTGACCTCATTGGCGGCGAGCTTGAAGGCCGCTTCGGCCACCGCCTTGTCGGCGATCTTGTCCTTGGCAAGCGTGCCGAGCAGCGTGTCTGCCTGGGTCTTGCCTTCGGCGGTGACGAGCTTGTCGAAGGTCGCGCCGGCCTTCAGCGAATCGAACGCGGCCTTGGCCGCATCCGGCGTCTTGAACACCAGCTGCTCGATGGTGCGCATCTCCGGCGTCGTGTAGCGCCCCTTGTTCTTGTTGTAGTCGTCGCTGATCTGCTGATCGGTCACCGCGGTCGGATCCATGATGTCCTGCGGCTCGAGCCTGACATAGGAGAACTTGCGGTATTCGGGCGCGGCGTAGGTCTTCTTGTTGGCATCGAAATAGGTCTGGAGCGCGCTGTCTGCCGGCGTCTCGATCGGTTCGACCAGCGTCTTCGGCAACGTGAGATAGTCGATGGTGCGATCCTCGCCGCGATAAAGCGCGACCGCCTTGAGGAAGGTTTGCGGCGCCTTGAGGCCATCCGAAACCGCCTCGACGATCTGCTGGCGCACCGCCACCTGGGAGCGGTTCTTCAGATAGTCTTCGGGCCGCATGCCGACCTGACGCAGCAGATATTCGAACGTCCTGCGGTCGAACTGGCCGCTCGGGCCCTTGAAGGCCGGGTCCTCGCGCGTCAGCTCGGCAAGCCGGTCCTTGGAGAGGCCGAGGCCGAGCTTGCGGGCCTGCTCGTCGAGCACGGCGCCCGAGACGAGCTGCGCCAGCACCTGGTTGTCGATGCCGAGCGCCTTCGCCTGCTCGTGCGTGATGCGCTGGCCGAACTGCTGCGACATGACGCTGATCTGGCGGTCGTAGGCGAGACGGTACTCATTGATCGAAACGGTCGTGCCGCCGGCGGTGATCACGGAATGATGGCCGCCCAAAGTTCCTGACAGACGCCCCGAAATACCCCACACGGCAAAGCTGATCACCAGCAAGGACAGCAACGCCTTCGCGACCCAGGTGCCCGCCGCGTTTCTCAAGATACCAAGCATGCCTACTTCCGATTTTTGCGCATTTTGCGTGCGCCCGAGTCTGAAACAAGCGCAATAGCGCCCTTCCGGCCTACTGTCGATTGCTTTGTGGCCTGATTTTGATAGTGAGGGCGGAAGCCGAATATCGCCTGGAGAAAGCAAAGCTCATGACGCCTGGAATCCGCCCGCTTGTCGCCGGCAACTGGAAAATGAACGGCACCAGCGCCTCGCTCAATGAGCTGAGGATGATCGGCAACGGCTTCATGAGCGGGCTCGACGCCGAGACCGAGGCGCTGGTCTGCGTGCCCGCGACCCTGCTGTCGCACGCGGCCGAAATCCTGTCGCGCACCCCGGTCCGAGCCGGCGGCGAGGATTGCCATCCCAAGGAGAGCGGCGCCTATACCGGGCGCATTTCAGCCGAGATGCTGAAGGACGCCGGCGCCAGTCACGTCATAGTCGGCCATTCCGAATGCCGCGCCGACCTCAGCGAGGACGACGCCACCATTCACGCCAAGGCGTCCGCGGCGTGGCGGGCCGGGCTGGTTGCCATCATCTGCATCGGCGAGACAAGGGCTGAACGCGAGGCGGGCACGACGCTCGACGTGCTGTCGCGCCAGATCGCCGGGTCGGTGCCGACCAGCGCCACGGCGGCCAACACGGTCATTGCCTACGAACCTGTCTGGGCGATCGGCACCGGCCTGACGCCGACCGCTGACGATGTCGCCGATGCGCATGCGCATATCCGCGCCAAGCTGACGGAGCTGCTCGGCGGCGCTGCGGCGAAGATGCGTATCCTCTATGGCGGCTCGGTCAAGCCGTCCAACGCTGTCGAGCTGCTCGGCGTGGCCAATGTCGACGGCGCGCTGGTAGGCGGCGCCAGCCTGAAGGCGGCGGATTTTCTGGGCATCGCCGAGGCCTATCTGAATATCTCCTAGCCGCGGGGCCGACAGGCCGGCGCGGCCGAAATCGTTGCAAAGGCCGCATTGCTCCCCATATTCCGGCCACGGGCTTGGAAATGCCATCAAAGCATTGTAAGGAGCCGCCTCCAAATCACCGGTCGTATCCGCGGCCGCGCAAGGCCTTGCCAGGATAAATTATGGAAACCGTACTGATCGTCATTCACCTTATGGTCGTGCTCGCGCTCGTCGGCGTGGTGCTGCTGCAGCGCTCCGAGGGCGGCGGTCTCGGCATCGGTGGCGGTTCCGGTTTCATGACGGCGCGTGGCGCCGCCAATGCATTGACGCGGGCAACGGCGATCCTGGCCGCGGCCTTCTTCGCCACCTCGCTCACTCTGTCGCTCGTCGCGCGCTACGGCGAAAAGCCGATCGACATCCTCGATCGCGTCCCGGCGTCGTCCAGCAACGCCGGCAAGGGCGTGCTCGACCAGCTGCCGGGCAACGCGCCGGCCGGCGCCACCGCACCGGCCGCTCCGTCGACCTCGACGGCGCCGGCGGCACCCGCCAGCGGATCGGCGACGCCGCCCTCGTCGGGCAACGGCGCCGCGACGCCTGCGCCTGCGCCTGCGCCGGCACCCGCGAATCCGGCCACCCCGCCGGCGGCCAATGGCGTCACCTTGCCGGTCACCCCGCAGGTTCCGAACCAGTAGCCGGACAAGCTTATCCGGCCGCGATCTGTTGTCGTTTGAACACAGTCGCGGCAAATGCCGCACATTCACGAAGATTCAACCGGGCGTAGGCCGACGGCCCGCTTGAGGCGGCTCGGCCAGATCGATTATACATTGCGCGCGGCACTTTCGGCGTCCTTGGGGGACGCCGGGCGACGCCGTGGCAACAAAGCATTACACGATCGGATCTTCGCCATGCAGCTTCGCAGCTTCATTTTCATGGGATTCCTTGCCGTGCTCGGCATGGGGTCCGCAGCCTTCGCCGGTACGCCGGCAAACATAGCCGCATCGCCGTCAGTCGAGATTACCAGCGCCATCAATGTCGCCGTCAAAAGCGACGCATCGCAGCTGAAGCTTCTCAAGAAGAAGAAGAACCCGACGCCAGCCGATCTCGCTCAGATCAGCAAGCTCGAGGACAAGATCGCGGCCGACAAGGAAGCCGCCAAGACCAAGGCGCTGGAAGCCCGCAAGCTGGCGATGCGCGACGCAGCCAAGGCCAAGGCGGACGCTGCCCGGCAGGAATGGCTGGCGAAGAAGGGCCAGTCGGCCGAGACGAAAGTGGCCGATGCCAAGACAGGCAAGAAGACGGTCAAGATCATCGAGCCGATCGCCGCTGTCGAACCGATCCAGTCGGCCGAGCCGATGCCGGCCGAGGCGATGAACGTCGCGCTGACCGGCAACAATGGCGAGCTGCGCAGCGAGGCTCCTGGCCAGAAGCCGGCAAGCGGCGGCCTGTTTGCAGGCCTGTTCGGCGGTTCGTCGTCGTCATCGATCAGCTATCTGCCCGAAACGCGCGCACTTGATTCGGCTCTCGCCAAGAAGGACGCCAAGCGGCCGTTCAAGGTGAAGCCGGAGTTCGTGCCGCAGGACGTCGAGTTCAGCGGCTACCCCGCCGGCACCATCGTCATCGACACCAGCGCCCGCCGTCTCTATCTCGTCGAATCGTCGAGCACGGCGCGACGCTATGCGATCGCCGTCGGCCGCGAAGGCTTGCAGTTCAAGGGGACGGTCGCTGTCGGCGACAAGCAGGAATGGCCGCGCTGGATCCCGACGCTCGACATGCAGAAGCGCGAGCCCAAGCACTATGGCCAGTACAAGGACGGCATGCCCGGCGGCGGTGAGAATCCGCTCGGCGCGCGCGCCATCTATCTCTATGACGGCAAGAAGGACACGCATCTGCGCATCCACGGCACCATCGCGCCGCAGTCGATCGGAACCAGCGCCTCCAATGGCTGCTTCCGCATGATCAACGAGCACGTCATGGACCTCTACAGCCGGGTCAAGGTCGGCACCAAGGTTGTTATTATATAACAACCAGGCGTTATTATCTGAGGCCTCCACCCATCATGCCGAAAGGGCCGGCCCAGCCGGCCCTTTTGTTTTGACTGCAACATTTCTTGCCCTTCGGGGCGTCGCGCCTTCTTGGGAAAAAGCCTTCGCGGCGGTTTTTTCTCTGGCGGAATCAATCCGGCCGCGTTAAGCGATGACTCCCATGGCGCGATATGTATTCATCACTGGCGGCGTGGTTTCCTCACTCGGAAAAGGCATTGCTGCGGCAGCTCTTGGGGCTCTCCTGCAGGCGCGCGGCTATCGCGCGCGCATCAAAAAGCTCGATCCCTATCTCAATGTCGATCCCGGCACGATGTCGCCGTACCAGCACGGCGAGGTGTTCGTCACCGACGACGGGGCGGAAACCGACCTCGACCTTGGCCACTATGAGCGCTTCACCGGCCGCTCGGCCAACCAGCAGGACAACATCACCACCGGCCGCATCTACAAGAACATCATCGAGCGCGAGCGGCGCGGCGACTATCTCGGCGCGACCGTGCAGGTCATTCCGCACGTCACCGACGAGATCAAGCATTTCGTCCTCGAGGGCAATGACGACTACGACTTCGTGCTGTGCGAGATCGGCGGCACGGTCGGCGACATCGAGGCGATGCCGTTCCTGGAGGCGATCCGCCAGCTCGGCAACGACCTGCCGCGCAACAACGCGGTCTATGTCCATCTGACCTTGATGCCGTACATCCCGACCGCCGGCGAACTGAAGACCAAGCCAACGCAGCATTCGGTCAAGGAACTGCGCGGCATCGGCATTGCGCCCGACATCCTTCTGGTGCGCGCCGACCGGCCCATTCCAAAAGAAGAGCGCCGCAAGCTGTCGCTGTTCTGCAACGTGCGCGAAAGCGCCGTTATCCAGGCGCTCGACGTGCCGCACATCTATGACGTGCCGATGGCCTATCACAAGGAGGGGCTCGATTCGGAGGTGCTTGCCGCCTTCGGCATCGACCCGGCGCCAAAGCCGCGCATGGAGCCCTGGCAGGCGCTCTCCAACCGCATCCACAATCCGGAAGGCGAGGTGACGATCGCCATTGTCGGCAAATACACCGGCCTCAAAGACGCCTACAAATCGCTGATCGAGGCGCTTTCGCATGGCGGCCTCGCCAACCGCGTCAAGGTCAAGCTCGACTGGATCGAGAGCGAGATCTTCGAAAAGGAAGACCCGACGCCCTGGCTGGAGAAGGTGCATGGCATCCTCGTTCCCGGCGGCTTCGGCGAGCGCGGTTCGGAAGGCAAGATCCTGGCGGCGAAGTTCGCGCGCGAGCGCAAGGTGCCTTATTTCGGCATCTGCTTCGGCATGCAGATGGCCTGCATCGAGGCGGCGCGTTCGCTGGCCGGCGTCGAGCACGCCTCCTCGACCGAGTTCGGCCCGACCGAGGAGCCTGTCGTTGGCCTGATGACCGAATGGCTGAAGGGCAACATGCTGGAGAAGCGCAGGGCGACCGGCGATCTCGGCGGCACGATGCGGCTCGGCGCCTATCAGGCAGAGCTGAGCAAGGGTTCCAAGATTGCCGAGATCTACGGCGACACCCAGATTTCCGAACGCCACCGGCACCGCTACGAGGTCAATATCGACTACAAGCAGCGGCTCGAGGATTGCGGCCTGGTCTTTGCCGGCATGTCGCCCGACGGCGTGTTGCCGGAAACGGTCGAATACCCCGACCATCCCTGGTTCATCGGCGTGCAGTATCACCCTGAATTGAAGAGCCGGCCGCTCGAACCGCATCCGCTGTTCGCGAGCTTCATCTCGGCCGCGGTGGACCAGTCGCGCCTCGTTTGATGCGGACCTACGTCGCGCTGCTCTACAGCATCATCCTGGGCGAGGGGCGACGCCTCGTCATGTCCGACCTCAAGGCGATGGCGGAGAGCATCGGCCTGAAGAATGTCCGGACGCTGGTGGCGACGGGCAACCTGGTCTTCGACGCGCGGGCGGCCAAGATCGCCGATCTCGAACAACGGCTGGAAGCAGCGTTCGAAAAGACCTTCGGCCGCCATGTCGATATCATCGTGCGCCGCGCCGAGGACTGGCTGAAGCTCGCGAGCGGCAATCCGTTCCCGGCCGAGTCCGCCGATGCCGGCGATCAGGTCGCGGTGCGCGTCATGCGCAAGCCTGCGCCGGCGGACGCCGTCGCGGCGCTCGATGCCTATGCCGCCGACGATGAAAAGGTGCTTTCGGTCGGCGGCGACATCTGGCTCGTCTTTTCGCGCGAGCGACCAAGCTCACGGCTGCTGGCGGCGAGCAATCACAAGCGCATGGGCATAGGTACTTCGCGCAACTGGAACACGGTGCGCAGGCTGGCGGAGATGGTTGGGCAGTAGGCAGTAGGCAGTAGACAGTAGGCAGTAGACAGTAGGCAGTAGGCAGTAGGCAGTAGGCAGTAGGCAGTAGGCAGTAGGCAGTAGGCAGTAGGCAGTAGGCAGTAGGCAGTAGGCAGTAGGGGTATTCTCTATTGCCTAAGCCCTACTGCCTACTGCCTTATTTCAAGCCTTCGCCGTCTTTGCCCCTGCGCCAAGCGCCATGGTGCGCAGCACGTAGTAGACGGCGCCCGCGATCGCCACACCGAAGAACCAGCCATAGACGCCCCACCAGGACGGCAGCCAGTTGGTGAAGTTGGGCAGGATCGAGGAGAAGATGGCGCCGATGCCGGCGGCGATGAAGGCGTTGACATGCCAGCCGCTTTGGAAGCGGAACTCACCGTCTTCGCGGTAGAGCGCCTCGACGTCGACCTCGCCCTTCCGGATCAGGTAGTAATCGACCATCATCACGCCGAAGATCGGTCCCATCGTCGCGCCGATGATGCCGACGAAGTGCGCGGCGCTGCCTTCCCAGGGCGCGAAGGGGTAGAGCACCAGCGCGATCACGGCCGCGATGTAGCCGCCCTTCTTGAAGTCGATCTGGCGCGGGAAGACGTTGGAGAAGTCGAAGGCCGGCGAGACGAAATTCGCCACCACATTGATGCCGAGCGTCGCCACCGCGAAGGTGAGGGCGGCAAGGGCTGCCAGGAACCAGCTGTCGAACTTGGCCGAGATCTGGTCGGGATGGAGCAGCACCTCGTGGTAGACATCGTAGGCGGCGATCGTGGTGACGCCGGCGACGAGCGAGAACAGGATCAAATTGACCGGCAGGCCCCAGATGTTGCCCTTGCGCAGCGCCGCATTGTCGGGCGCGTAGCGGGCGAAGTCGCAGAAGTTGAGATAGAGCGCCGAGAAGTAGGTGACCCAGATCGCCGCGACGCCGAAGAGCGCTGTCCAGGAGCCGGGATCGCCGGGGATGCCGGCATCGGCGGTTTTTTCGCGCAGCACATCCATCGGGATGTCGCTGGTGAAGGCGAAGCTGCCTGACTTCACGCAGAGATAGATGGCCAGGAGAAGCATCATCACCCAGACCGCGGGGCCGGCCCAGTCCTGGAAGCGGCGCACCGTTTCCATGCCTTTCTGGATGATCAAGAGCTGCAACGCCCAGATGACGACGAAGCAGATCACTTCCAGGGTGGAGTGGCCGAGAAGGTGCGAGGTCTTGTTGAACTCGTCGAACCATTGCAGGCGCGTCAGCAGCGCCACGATGGCGCCGGAGGCGGCGGCCGTCTGCGCGCCGTACCAGAAGCAAGCGACGATTGCGCGCACCAGCGCCGGAATGTTGGCGCCCCAGATGCCGAAGGAGGCGCGGGCGAGAACGGGGTAGGGCACGCCGGTCTTCACCCCGGCATAACCTACCATGTTCATCAGCGCGTAGATGATCAGCGAGCCGATGCCGATGGCGATGATGAAATTGACGAAGCCGCCGCAGAACAGGAACAGGCTGGCCGCCAGATAGTAGCCCCACAGACTGTGGACGTCGGACGTCCAGACGTTGAAGATCGAGAACGGCCCCCAGTTGCGTACTTTCGCAGGAGCGAGGTCCTCGTTGTAAAGGTCGGGCGATGCGCCTTGTATCGTCATTGCAAGTGTCCCCTTTTGCAAAACGCGCCCTCACGCGTTAATTCGGCGAGGTTAAGCCTGACGCAGGGGAACCGGCAAGCAAACCATTTGCCGGCTTTGACCTTAAAGACATTCAACGAGAATCGCGCTTATCACGCATGCGCACCGCGGCCCATCATCGACATTTCGCTCCTGAGTCGGCAAAGCGGATCTCAGTCCGGGTCACCCGTGGATCGATTGCCTGACGGTCGAAATCCCGGGCATCCGGTCCGGTTGAATTTTTTTTGCCGCGCATCCGCTTTTTTGTGGAACCAAATGGCCCACCGGGTGTTTAATGAGGTTCTGTGCACCGCGATCGCCGGGAGGAAAACGATGGATCGCTTGCATTTCTTTACGCCCGTGCGGATTCTGCCCGGGCAAGGCTACCCCGTAGAAGAAGTAGACAGCGTCGCCGAAGCGATGGTGTTTTTGCGGAAATGGCCAGCAGGTCGGCGCGGACCGGTCTATCAATGCGCCCTGAACTGCTGCTCCGCCGCCATGGCCGGCAACATGTCGGCCGAGGAGGCAAGGAAAGCTTTTACCGGCTTTGCCCGCATCACACGCCTCCTCGACGACGAGATGGCCATGCCGCTCGGCGGCGAGGCGATGGACAACGTCTACGCCTTGCGGCGCTAGCCGCTCTAACTCCAGAACTGTCGAGGTTCGCGCCATAGCGGCGCGGACCGCGGTTCTGCGTCAGCTAGCGAAAGAAGAATCGGCTAGGGCCCGAACCGGCCAGACCAAGTGACTGCCGCCCCGGGCCAAAGCGGATTCACCTTCAGTCCCGTGTAGCCAACTCCACTCGGACCGGGTGCGTTGCGGCGGTTGCCGTTGTAGAGTGCGTCGGGTGACCCATCACGCGCCTCAACGGAGCACAGGCGACGCATGGAGCGGCGGCTAACTGCCATATTTGCGGCCGATGTAGTCGGCTACAGCCGGCTGATGGGCGAGGACGAGGTCGGCACGCTGGAGCGGCTCAAGGCCTGTCGCCGCGAGTTGATAGATCCATCGATCGCCCGTCATCACGGCCGTATGATCAAGCTTATGGGCGACGGTGCGCTGGTCGAATTTGGCAGCGTCGTCGATGCGGTGCAATGCGCGGCCGACATCCAGCGCAAGATGGCCGAGCGTGACAAGGGTATCGCGGACGACCGGCTCATCCGCTTTCGCATCGGTGTCAACCTCGGCGACATCATTGTCGAGGGTGAAGACATCTATGGTGACGGGGTCAACATCGCCGCGCGGCTGGAAGCGCAGGCCGAGCCCGGCGGCGTGTGCATCTCTGGCACGGCCTTCGACCACGCCGTGCACAAATGCGACGTCGGCTTCGCCAGCCTTGGCGAGCAGCGGCTGAAGAACATCGCCGACCCTGTCCGCGTCTATCGGATTCTCCTCGAACCTTCGAAGGCGGGCAAGGTTCTGAGCGGCCCGCGCCGCCCGCTGCGGCCGGCGATCCTAGCGACGGGTGCGGCGCTGCTCGTTGCCGCCGCGGTTGCCGGCACCGTGATTGCCTGGCAGTGGCTGCGGGCGCCGCAACGGCCCTCCGTCGCGGTATTGCCGTTTTCCAATTTGAGCGGCGACCCTGCGCAGGACTATCTCGCCGAGGGCATAACCGAGGACCTGATCACCGACCTCGCTAAACTTTCGGGCCTCGACGTGATCGCCGGCAACTCGGTCGCCGCTTATAAGGGCAAGCCGCCCAATCTCGCCGACGTCAGGCGCGAACTCGGCGTCGACTTCCTCGTCGAGGGCAGCGTCAGGCCGACCGGTGACCTGATCCGGATCAACGCGCAGTTGATCGATACGGCAAACGGCGAGCATGTGTGGGCCGACCGCTTCGACCGGCGCGCGGCCGAAACGTTCGCTGTCCAGGATGAGATGCGCAAGGAAATCGTCGCCGCGCTCGACGTCGAGCCCTCGGCGATGGAAACCAAGAGGATGGAGCGCCCGCCCACCGCCAATCTCGAGGCGTATGACTACTACCTGCGCGGCGAGCACGCTGCCTTCACCGGCCGCCCGCCGGGCATGCGGGACGCACTGAACTTCTATGCAAAGGCGGTCGCGCTGGATCCTTCGTTCGCGGCGGCATTCGCCGCCGATGCGCGCACTGCTGTCTATGTCTGGCGCAATGCCTATGACGATGTGCTGCAGTCCGCCCCGGCGCGAAAGCGCGCCTATGAGAGCGCGGGGCGAGCCCTGCAGCTCAATCCCGATCTGTCGCTGCCCTACGCGATGCTTGCCATCCTGCAGAGCGTGGACCGGCGCTTCGACGAAGCGATCGAGTCGGCCCGGCGGGCCGTGGCGCTCGGACCGGGTGACGTCGAAGCGCAGGTCGCGCTCGGATACGTCTACCTATTCGACGGCAAGTTTCCGGAAGCCGCCGCGGCTGTCGAAACGGCATTGCGGCTCGACCCCGACATGTCGCCGATCAACCGCCAGATCGCCGGCACGGTCTTTCTCTTCAACGGCGATGGCAAACGCGCGGTGGCGGCGCTGGAACGCGCTCGCGACGAAGCGCCTGGGGTCGGCAACATCCTGGTCTCGCTCGGCGCCGCCTATGCTCAGACCGGCCGCATCGCAGACGCGCGGGCGGCGGTGGCCCAGGGCCTGCGACTTCTTCCCAACAACGACTCTATCGCCGCAATCAGGATGGGATGGCATTTTCGCAATCCGCAGGATTTGGAAACCCTGATCGGCACGTTGAAGCAGGCGGGTCTGCCGGAATGGCCCTATGCCTTCAAGGGCGACGAGAGCGATCGGCTTAAGGGTGAGGACATCAGCGCCCTGGTCATCGGTCACACGCTGAAGGGCGTCGCGGAGCCGGGGCCCCGGCCGGCAATCATGCAGATCGGCAATGACGGCCAGGCGGCCTTCCGCTCTACCGCTCAATTCATTACCGAGACGATATCCGTTAAAGAGGATCTGCTTTGCGAGCAAAGCGAAAACGCATTTGGGCGACCGGATTGCGGCCCGATCTATAGGCGCCAAGGCGAGTTCGCGTTCAGCTTCGTGAACTCGCGCGTCGTTTTTCACTTCTCGCCGCTCGACTAAGCGCCGCACACTTTAGGGCGGAGACATCAAAGCGCCCGAGCGGTCGGATCAATTGATCTGGTCGCGCTCCAGCCTTGCCTTGACGGCCGGCCAAGCAGCTTCCGCTTTTGGCAAAACGTCGTCGGCGTGGGCGGCGATATTTTCCATATCAGGCTTGTCGTAGGCTAGGTAGAGCTTGCCGTCGATGATCTTGAACGCCTCGGGATCGACGTTGACCGTCACCGATTCTAGCGAAACCTCGCCCACGCAATAGCCGCCATATTGCGGAGCATATTTGACAGGCTCGCTCATGAACATCTTGCGGTGCTCGTCGCTTGCGAAATTCCACGGTGTGCCGAGCCAGTCATAAGCGATTTTCTCCGAACCTTTGACCGCCTTGCCGTCGGTGAAATAGGCGACCGGATCATAGCCCATGATGGCCACGCCGCCGAAGTAACCGGTGTTCACCGAGCCGTCGGCATGCGCGGGGGCCGCGCCGACAACCGAGAAGGCTAGTGCGCCCGCCAGGATAAGGTTGCTCAGAGATCTGCTTGCGTCTGCCACGTACATCGCGCGTCTCCCATCAATCGTGAATGTCCATGCACCGTTTGTAGTTCTCTTCTGTATCCTTGATGACTTCAGGCTTCTGGCAAGCGGCGCCGTGGCGCTTGTAGAGGCGAACGATCTCCAAGTTGCCCTTCCAGAAGGCGCGGCTGATCGGCGCGTAGCCGTGGACCTCGGGATGGGCGACGTCAGCGCCCTTGGAGATGAGGAACTCGACCACCTCCAGATGGTTTTCCTCGCCCGCCACCATCATCGGCGTGACGCCTGCCTTGTTGGCCGCGTCGTCGAGCACGGCGCCACGGTTGAGCAGGAGTTTGGCAACAGGCAGGCTGCCGGAATAGGCTGCGGCATGAAGGGGCGTGAAGCCACCGGAATTGCGCGCCATAACGTCGGCGCCCTTGGCGATCAGCAGTTCGGCGATCGCCGGCTGATCGGCAAGCGCGGCATTGATGAGGGGCGTTGCCTGGTCGCGCGCGCGACCGTCAACGGCGGCGCCGCCGGCCAAAGCCTCCTTGGCGGCGCTGGGATCTCCTGCGGCAACGGCATCGAACAACGGGTCTGCCGCAGCCGTCACAACCGCGAAAGCCAGACCGACCATTGCAAACAAGCCGCGCATCGAATGTCCTTTAGAGGCGCCTAAAATATCATGCGGCCCTTCACCTGGGTAGCCCTTCGAGGGACGGGCGGACCGCTAACTGAGACGGAAGACAAGGGCGCTCCCACGGTTGCGACTTCCAATTTCACTCGCCGCTGGAAGCTAGCCGAAGACATGTTCCCGTTCCGCGCTCGCTCCTCCCTTGCAGCCGGCCCAGCCAGTCGGATCCGGGGGCCGGCGGCTAACCCGTAAGAACGCCATTTCGCGCTTTTGGTAACTGTAAAAGCAACCATCACGCTTCGAAATAGCGAAAGCGTTGGAAATAACTTATACGATTCCCGCGCGGAGTATCTTTAAACCTGTAGGTGCGATACCTACGTCATTTATTGTTATGTCTATCAAGGCAACACCGATGTAACATCGCTCACGGCCACGCCTCCCTTACTTGGGGACTCGGGATGCGCGGTCATTTTCCCATACAATGAGCAGCCCAAACGTTCGACAAGCCCTTGGTGCGTCGAGCGTGCCGGTGCGCGATCTCCCCGCTTCATCAATAAACACCAACCGGGTGGCCCTCGGGTGAACGAACCCGCGCGCCCCATAGGAGAGAAGAGATGGAAGCCCTACAATATCTCGAGCCGATGACATGGACGGCAATCGAGATAGCCGTGCCGGTCGTCGTGCTGGCAATCCTGTTCTGGCGGAGCGGCGTGGTCCGCTACATCCCAAACGACAGGCTCGGCATCTTGGAAAAACTATGGAGTTTTCGCGGTTCCGTCAGCAATGGCTTCATCGCGCTCAACCGTGAGGCAGGTTACCAGCCGGAAGTCGTGCGCGGTGGCCTCCATTTCTTCATGCCGTTCCAATATTCGATTCATCGCGCCAATCTTGTCACCATCCGCAGGGTCAGATCGGCTATGTCTTTGCCCGTGATGGCAAGCCGCTGCCTCCGACGCAGACACTTGCTTCCAACACCGACGCCGACGATTTCCAGGATGTGCGCGGCTTTCTCGAAAAAGGCGGGCAGAAAGGACCGCAACGCAAGATCTTGCGTGAAGGCACCTATGCCATCAATCTCGCGCAATTCATCGTGCTGACCGCCCAGTCGATCCATGCCGTCAATCTGAGCCCGTCGGAACAAAATCTTTTTGCCAATATGTCCAGCGTGATCTCGGAGCGGGGCGGCTTTGAGCCGGTCGTCATCCACAATGCCGAGGACATGATCGGAATCGTCACCATCCATGATGGTCCGGCCCTGCCGGACGGCGAGATCATCGCACCGACCGTCGCCAACGATCCGAACGACCCGAACTTTCACAACAATTTTCAGGACCCGGAGAAGTTTCTCAATGCCGGTGGCTACCGTGGCCGGCAGTTGCAGGTGCTGGCCGACGGCAGCTACTTCCTCAATCGCATTTTCGCGACCGTCGAACTGGTCGAGAAGACAATCATCGACGTTGGCACGGTGGGTGTCGTCGTCTCCTATAACGGCCGCCACGGCGCCGATATATCCGGGCAGGCATACCGTCATGGCGAACTGGTCGAAGTCGGCGCACGCGGTGTCTGGTCGACACCGCTGCTGCCGGGCAAGTATGCGTTCAATACCTATGCCGGCAATATCGTCACCGTGCCGACCACCAACTTCGTGCTCAAATGGACGAAGGAGCAGTTTGGCGAACACAGGCTGGACGAGAACCTGTCTGAAGTCTCGTTGATCACCAAGGATGCGTTCGAGCCTGTGCTGCCGCTCTCCGTCGTCGTGCATATCGACTATATGAAGGCGCCGCTCGTGGTGCAGCGTTTCGGCGACATCAAGCGGCTGGTCGAACAGACGCTCGACCCGATGGTTTCTGCCTATTTCAAGAATATCGCCCAGACAAAGACGCTGATCCAGCTTTTGCAGGAGCGTAGCGATATCCAGCGCAAATCCGGCGAGGAGATGCGCGAAAAATTCAATTCCTACAGCCTCGAGCTGCAGGAAGTGTTGATTGGCACACCCCGTGCCGCCAATGACCAGAACAGCATAGAGCAGATCCTGATCCAGCTGCGCGACCGCCAGATCGCAGTCGAAAAGGTCGAGACTTATAAATTGCAGGAGAGGGCGGCCACTCAGGAACGCACGTTGCGAGAGAAGGAGGCGCTTGCCGAACAGCAAGCCAAGATCACGACGTCGGCACTTACCATCGAGATCAGTGAGAACGAGGGCAAGGCGCAACTCGCCCGCACCCGTCAGGAGGCGGAAACCATTCAGGTCAATGCCAAGGCAGAAGCCGAGAAGGTGCGCCTCGCCGGCCAGGGCGAGGCCGACATGATCAAGGCTGTCGCGCTTGCCGATGCCGAACGCATCAAGGCGACCGGTTTTGCGGAGGCCGAGAAGGTGCGCGCTGTCGGCCTGGCGGAGGCCGAGGCCACCGAGAAGAAGGTCGCGGCTTTCGGCGGACCGGACTATCAGCTCAACTCGCAGGTTCTCATGCGCTTCGCCGAGGCCATCGAAAATGGCAAGCTACCGCTCGTGCCGCAGATCCAGATCGGCGCTACCGGCGGCGAGAAGGGGGGCGCCAATGGCCTTGTCGAGATGATGCTTTCGATGCTCGTCGCCGACCGGGTTGGACGGCAAAACCTACCGGATGAGATCCCGGCTCCGGTTGAGGAGGATTGATTGGGAATGGGCCGGTTGTACCGGCCCATTTCTGCTCTGCCGTTCGCAATCCAGAGTTCCGCGTCGAGATCGGGGCACGCTTGCTCTTCGCGGCCGGGTAGGAAATCGCTGCAAAATCGCTTATGTGAGCGCGACGCCTCGTTGACCGAGGACTCGAGAACCGCCGGATATGAAGAGCAGCGATTACAAGAAGATGCGCCTCGCCATCGCCCCCATGATGGACTGGACAGATACTTAAAGAAAATCAGTTAGTTATGAGATGTCGTGTGCAAAAATCGCACACGAAAGTTCTGCTTCTCTTCTTTTTTCGTTCCCACGACGGAGCTGTCGGCGGCCCTATTTGGGGCGCTCTTTGCCGACGATATCGGCCGTTCCATCGCGGACGTTCGCTATGATATCCGTGCCGCTTGTTGTCCGATGCAGCATCCAATTTGCCTGGCTTCCTGGAAGCTTTTCGAACTTTCTGGCTCGTACCCCAGCTCGAATTGCGCGTGCTTATGGACAACGTCGGACACTAGATTCGGTTTTTGGCAGCTTGGGAGGCATCGACTTCTGGCAATGGTGCCATCCTGATACCGCCAAACCGCTCAGCACCTTCTTTAGCGATCCGACCCTGAGTCGCGTGGACGGGAGTGCCGAGCGGTTGGCGGTATCTGTTGCTCATCTTGATGTCCGCGCAAGGGCGGGCGGATGGAGATAGACCGCTAAGCGACCGCGGTAAGTAATTAAATTAGTCGCTCCTAATTTATTCGGTGATAGTTAATAGAATTTATTGAAACCAAGAAACTTGAAGAAAAAGTCCTCTTGCGCATGGTCTTCTGTAATGTCACTCTTCTTGTAATCCAATTCTAGGTGAACCAATTCGTCAAATCGGCCGTCGCACGATTGGTGATGCCGCTTTGCGCTAAGAATCCGCGCCTCGCTAACCAACCACCTGAAAAGGCAGCCTTCCCAACAGCTTATCGTAGAATCGGTGCAGCCGCATTCATGAAGTTCGCTCTCCATCTGGCACTTGGGGGACAATAGCATGCAAAGGAATGGTGTTTTCGCTTTGGCGGTGTGCGCCATCGTTCTAGTGCTCGGCGCCAGCGGTGCTGCACAGGCGCAATGCACGTTGCCGTATCAGCTTACAAATGGTCAGCCGGCAGACGCCACGCAGGTCATGGCGAACTACAATGCGCTGATAGACTGCATCAACGCGGTAGCGTTGCCCAACGATCTGCGGGAGCTTGGGCCATTTGCACCGCCAACAGCAAGCAGTTTTACCGTCATAGATTCACCGTCGTCGATCACCCCGACCGTGACAGATGTGGCAAAGGTCGGTCTCCTTTATTCAGTGCCACTGACGAGCAATGCAACATCCTTCCCTGGCGCTTACAGGGCCGTGCCGGTCGCGCCCTGGACGCTGACATTTCGGGCAAAATATCCCACGCTGATGGGCAACTATCCCTCATTCGGGGTGTGGATCAAGGATAGCTCGGGGAAGATGCTGGGTGCTATCATGGAGTCCCGCAGCAGTAGTGCTTCGCTTGTCGTAAAGAGATGCAATTCAAATACAAGTTACAGCTCAAATCCATACGTCCAATCTATTAGCGATGCACCGAACTGGTTTCGTGTCAGCTATGATGGCACAAACATCAATTTTTACGTCTCATGGGACAGCCAGAATTGGCTCTTCATATGGACGGAGACCAACACAACTTTCCTCAACGGCACGCTCGCGCTTGTGGGGATCGGCGGCCTGACGGGCACCTCCTCCGGGCGTCCTGGATCGACGCTGGGAGGAGTTGTGACTTACTGGGACATAGACGACGACCCTGCATCCGGGCGGCTTAACCCATAGTGAGAAGACGCCTGACGGGGAGTGGATCTGGTCAGTCGAGTCGGGCTGCAAAATCGGGTCGCAAGTTCAGGACAAGGAGCAGGCTTCGATGACCAGTGCTCGAACTCGACGTGCGAGGATAGTGCTGACCATGCTGGTCATATCTGCGGGCGCCATCGCTTCGGATGCAACGTCCGCTTCCGCCGATTTGTGCATCACGTTCAGCTATGACGGGACAGGGAACCGGACGGCCAGGACGACCGCTCCCTCGACATCAACCTGGGGGGCGGCGAGTTGGGGCTGCCTCCTTTGGACGTCGCAATAACTCTCAGTCTGCGAGTTGCTTGGCGATTGCGGCCCAGTCGGCGTTGGCTGGGTTTTTGTCGGAGACAGGGCATGTCAGGAATTTTGACGTTCTTCCGGTCGCTTCTCCCTCGAGCCGGTGTAGGAAAGTTCTTGGAGGTGCCGCTCCCTGCCAAGTTTCTTGTGGTTTTGGCTGTTGTTGCTGCTGGCCCCGCTTGCGCGGATCCCCATGGGGCTTGGAGTTCTGGCGTCGCCGGCAGCTATCCCACCGCATCGGAGGCATGCCACGCGCAGTGGATTTGGGCTGGGTATGGCAACAATCGAAGCCGTTTTATCGGGGCGCTCCCCTCTGACGTCTGGTGGGTCAATCGCTGCTCGTGGACCCAATTTCAGTATCTTTGTCCAGAGGAAACGCCCGGGCAGCCCGGAAGCTGCGGCACGACTTGGCCGGGGAGTACGACCTTCACCTGCGCTTCAGGATACACGCGGGTGTCTCCCGGTGTTTGCAAGCCGGATGCCGGCTTAACCCCGGAGCGACCGGAATGTTACAATGACGGAGGGAACACCAACGCAAGTACCGGCAAACCGATCATCCTGAGCACCGGCTCCAAGATACTTGCGGCCACGGACTTTGTATCAGAGGACGGCCGCTTCCGCATTGGCCGCAGCTACAGGAGTTTCCCTGGGGGTTATAACACCAGCCTTCGTCGGTCGCCGCTCGGGCTTGCCACTGGTTGGCAGTTCAATTTCGAGATGGAACTGCATCTCGGCACTTTCAGTGGCTCCCCATCCTCACCAACCGGCAACGTGACGCTGCTTGCTCCGGATGGTTCGGCCTATGATTTCCTGCTGAATGCCAGCGGCCAGTTCCTGCCTCGGACAGCCAGTGGCGCAGTGTCTTACGACTACAAGGTCGAGTTCGTTGGAACGCTTCCTTCGACCCTGTCGACGATCTACGACAGCCAGACCGAATGGAGGATTACCGGGCCTGACGATCGCGTCTGGACCCTCAAGACCTTCTCCAATTACAACGTCAGCCCGCCGAAATACTATTTCGGACGCCCGACAGAGATCACCGAGCGCGACGGATACGAATGGACACTCAACTACGCGAGCGACGGCTCGTTGAGCACAATTGTCGACACGTTCGGCCGCACCGCGACCTTTAGCTGGAATCTTTTCTACATCACGTTCCTGACCGGCATTTCGGGCTCTCTGCCATATCCCGAAGCTGTGGATACGATCACCTTCCCCGACGGGACGTCGGTCAAATACGACTACGATCCGCCGCCGGCGGCGACGCCTCCGTCGACGACGGCGATCGAACGGCTTATCGGAGTGACGCTGCGGGATTCCGCTCTCGCGGTGGCAGACTCAACAACCTATCACTATGAAGATCCCGACTTCACCTTCGCCGTGACCGGCATCACCGATCATCGCAATGTGCGTATCGCGACATATCAATATGACGATTTGGGTCGCGCAGTCCTGGAGAAGGGGGCCGACGACCAGGAACAGGTCACCGTTTCCTACGGCACGTCAGCCGGTCTGGTCACGCGCACCGTCACCAATCCGCTCGGTCGCGACAGCGTCTACAAGTTCGAGAAGATCGGATCGAACGCATCCGACATCAGGCTGGTCGGCGTCGACGGCGAGATGACGACCCATTGTCCGTCCACCGCTGCCCAGGTGGCCTACGGCGTCGACGGGTTCATCTCGTCGACGATCGATGACGGAGGACATATCACCAGATATGTTCGGGATGCGCGCGGCCGTCCGACGCAAATCACACTGGCATACGGGCGTCCTGAAACGCAGCAGATATCGATCACCTGGGACACGACATTCAACGTTCCGGCAGTGATTGCCAGGCCCGGTCTCACCGCCACGCGCGTCTATGACGGTGCCGGCCGCCTTGTCTCGCTGACCGAGACCGATACCACCACGCACACCTTGCCGTATCCGACCAACGGCCAGACCCGTGTCTGGACCTATACCTATACGACCGGGGGTCTTGTCGCGACGATCGACGGCCCGCTGCCCGGAACTGGCGATACGGTCTCGTACACCTATGACGCGGCCGGCTATGTGCATACCTACACGGACGAACTTGGGTTCGTGACGACCGTCAATTCCGTGAACGGCCGCGGCCAACCGACCGAGGTAGAAGATGCCAACGGCCTGGTCACGTCTCTCACTTATGATGCAGTGGGTCGTGTGATCTCGACGGTTTCGGACCCAAGCGGTGTCGCAGCCGAGACGACGATCGAATACGACAACGCTGGAAACACAACCAAGGTGACGCGACCGGACGGTTCGTTCCTGCAGATGGCGTATGACGACAACAGCCGCGTCGCCTCCATCACCAACGCCCTCGGCGACAACATCCAGTTCACCTACGACACAATGGGCAACGTCACCTCGCGCAAAGCCTATAACGGCTTTCCGCAGCTGTTCTTCCAGTGGCAGCAGGCGTTCGACGAGCTCGGCCGCGTCATCGAGCTTACCGGCGCCGGACCGGCAAGCTGGGCCTATGGCTATGACAAGGCGAACAACCTTACCTCCGTCACCGATCCGAACGGAAATGCCGCCTCGATGGCGTATGACGGCCTCGACCGGCTGATCACTTTCGTCGACGAACGGGCGAGCATCACGCGCTCCACCTATGGCGACACCGACCAGCCGGCAACCACGACCGATCCCAACAGCGTCGTCACCAGCTACGTGCGCAATGGCTGGGGCGAGGCGATCCAGGAACAGAGCAACGACATCGGCGCGATCGTTTACCAGCGCAACCAGAAGGGCCAGGTGACCGAACGGACCGACGCGCGCGGCGTCGTGGCGGATTTCACCTATGACGACGCGGCCCGCATCACGGCCGTCGCCTATCCCGGCGAAACAGCACTGAACGTCACCTATACCTACGATTCGACGGCGAGCGGCAACAAGGGCGTTGGCCGGCTGACCGGGGTGACCGATGCTGCCGGAACGGTTGGCTATGTCTACGACCTGCTCGGCCGGGTCATCCAGGAACAGCGGGTCATCGGCAGCCAGACCTATACGACCGCCTATGGCTACGACGCTGCTGGCAATGTGGTGACCGAGACCTATCCGTCCGGACGCATCGTCTTCTTCGATCGCGATCCCGACGGCAAGGTCGGCGTCATCCGCACTCTGCCGCAAGGAGGCTCGATGGGCTGGCTGGTCCAGTGGGTCGGGCGCACGCCCTTCGGCCCGCGTTCCGGCGTCGTGTTCGGCAACGGTATGCGCGAATGGCGCCACTACGACGAGGATGGCCGCATCACGGAACTGGAGACGCTGATCGACGCTCCCAGCACCCATCTGATCGACTGGACCTATGCCTATTCGGACAAGCGTAACCTCACCGGCATCACGGATGTCCTGGATGCGGCCAACAACGAGACCTACGCCTATGGCGACAACGGCTTCCTTCAGGCCGCGAATGGTCCTTGGGACACGCTTCCCGCGACGAGCGATGTCTACAGCGTCAGCGCGGGCTCGAACCGGCTTGCCGGCATCGCCAGCAACGGATCGCCGAGCCGTTCCTTCACCTCGGATGCGGCCGGCAACATCGCCACCGACACCGATGCCGCGACCAGCAAGGCCTATAGCTGGAACAGTGCGGGCCAGCTGGGCGAGGTGAAAATCGGCGGCGTGTCCAAGGGGACCTACGCTTACGACTATCTTTCGCGCCTTGCGGTGCGGCAGTTGCCGGCGTCGTCGACGGTGCTGCACTACGTCCATGACCTCGACGGCAATGTGATCGCCGAGTATGACGGCGCCGGCGCGCTGCTGCGCGAATATGTCTGGCTGGAGGACCGGCCGGTCGCGGCCATCGCCGCGGGCACGACGCCGGTCACCTACTGGGTGCATACCGACCACCTCGAGCGGCCGGCGATGATGACCGACGAGACCGACGCGGTGGTGTGGCGGGCGAAATACCTGCCCTATGGCGAGGTCTATTCCATCACCGGACCGGCCAGCCTCGACTACCGCTTGCCCGGCCAGTGGTTCCAGCTCGAATCCGGCCTGAACTACAACTGGCACCGCCACTACGACCCGACCACCGGCCGCTATCTGCAGCCCGACCCGCTCGGCATGCCGGACGGGCCGTCGAGGTGGGCTTATGTACAGAACTCGCCGCTGATGGGGGTGGATCGGGAGGGGTTGAAAACTGATGGGCTATCGCGCACCCTACTTCCGTCGCCTAAACCGTCATTGCTGATGAGCGTGCCCAAGCTGGATGAGCCGGATGGTCCTCTATTTTGCGAAACCAAAGTGGAAAAAGAAGAGCGCTGTTTTCAGCAATGCCAACATCTTATGGGGGTGGGGCATGGCAACGAGTATAGAGGCTGTTTTCGCCGCTGCATGGGCGAGTTTCTGGGTCCATAGGTGATACTCACTTCAAGTCAAAATAGGAGCAGATCTGTAAATGGATAAGAAGTTTGCAAGGGATGCTAGAGATCTGGCGATCTCATCCGTTGAGAAATTGAACGAAATAGCAAAACTATCAAACGATTGGGAAAGCGATGAAATGAAGCGGATGAGAAAGGCGATTGGCCTCGCTATGGGCCGTATCGAAACTGACATTTTGGGAGAGATATATCGAGTGTACAAAGATCTCGATGACCTGGCCTAATCCGCATCCTGGGCCCGGTTGGATAGTTCTGCCCAGAGCCTCGCCGGCCCGCGCCTGAACGACGATGACGCTACACGTAGGTGCGATCGCTCACTCGTCCGAACTTGTCCATTAAATCAGCAGCAAACCCTTCACCAAGGCGTTGCCGTTCCCGCCGATGATGAGATGGTCGTGGATGGCGATCCGAGCGGTTTACGGTGTCGACGGTCTGCTTGGTCACCTCAATGCCCGCGCGCGACGGCGTTGGGTCGCCGATACCTGCCCTATGTCATATCGGGCGACCGTGCCGCTTATGCCGGTGGATCGGGAGGGGTTGGTCGGGTTCCCAGGCGACCGGCTCTTCATCAATCCTTCACCATAGCGGCAAAGGGTCCGGAACCTTCCCGCTTGCCGACGCTCCCAGCACCCATCTGATCGACTGGACCTATACCTATTCGGACAAGCGTAACCTCACCGGCATCACGGATGTCCTGGATGCGGCCAACAACGAGACCTACGCCTATGGCGACAACGGCTTTCTTCAGGCCGCGAATGGTCCGTGGGGCACGCTGCCGGCGACGAGCGATGTCTACAGCGTCAGCGCGGGCTCGAACCGGCTTGCCGGCATCACCAGCAACGGAACGCCGAGCCGCTCCTTCACCTTTGATGCGGCCGGCAACATCGACGCCGACACCGATGCCGCGACCAGCAAGGCCTTTACCTGGAACAGTGCCGGCCAGCTCGGCGAGGTGAAAATCGGCGGCGTGTTGAAGGGCACTTACGCCTACGACTATCTTTCTCGCCTCGCGATACGGCAACTGCCGGCGTCCTCGACGGTGCTGCACTACGTCCATGACCTCGACGGCAATGTGATCGCCGAATATGACGGCACCGGCGCGCTGCTGCGCGAATATGTCTGGCTGGAGGATCGGCCGGTCGCGGCCATCGCCGCGGGCACGACGCCGGTCACCTACTGGGTGCACACCGACCACCTCGAACGGCCGGCGATGATGACCGACGAGACCGACGCGGTGGTGTGGCGGGCGAAATACCTGCCCTATGGCGAGGTCTATTCCATCACCGGGCCGGCCAGCCTCGACTATCGCTTGCCCGGCCAGTGGTTCCAGCTCGAATCCGGCCTGAACTACAACTGGCACCGCCACTACGACCCGACCACCGGCCGCTATCTGCAGCCCGACCCGCTCGGCATGCCGGACGGGCCGAGTCGGTATGCTTACGTACAGAACTCGCCGCTGATGGGGGTAGATCCTAGCGGACAGTACATACCGTTCCCATACATCGGATGGGGCGTTCTCAAAGGTGGTATGAACGATTTGTGGAACTGGCTGTTTCCGCCGTATTGTTCGCCAAATGCGGATGAGCCCTATCTTCCGCCCGCGGGGCCGTTGCTGAACCCAGCCAGGCAGCCCATTCTGAACAACGACGAGGGCGGTGAGCCAGAAGCTGAGCCTGAGCAAACGCCAACGACGAATCCTGAGAACTTCAAACCTGTTAGGGGCACTTCCAGGCAAAGAGGATACAAAAACAGGTGAAATCTGGGAAAAGGACAAACTGCATAAAAATCACTACGAGGTTTACAAGAACAGAAGAGACTACGAGAGAGGACGACCGGATCGGGATGTGTGGCTCGATGGGCGGCCTAAGCGCAAATTCTAAATGGTATGTGTGATGTCATGAATTACAAAGATGTAGTCGATAAGTACAATATGGAAGACGTCCGTATATCGACAAGAATAATTGATGCGGATGACGGAGGATCACCCATTTTCCTCATTGAAGGAACGGAGTCTGCTTTAAAAATGATGTCAGAGATTTTTCTTTCTGCGGCCAATGATGGTCAAAATGGTGGATTTTCTATTTCGCCCAAAGGGGCCGGTCGAGCCCATTTCTCATCATCGTCCACTACAGGTATATACATCAACCGCATCGAAAGCTGACGGAAGCTCCGCAGCCGGAATCTCCCGTATGGCCTTCCAGCGGGCGCGTAAGAAACGCGACTATGGTGGTGAAAAAGGCGACACCTCTCGTGATCTACCTCGAAAGAAGCCGCTAGGATACAAAGGGCCATGGCCTCGAAAGAGCTGATACGTTCCACGCTTTACGATGAGGCGCTTCAACTAGCCGATACCGTGTCGAGTGACCCGCTTGTGGTACTGGAGAAGCTGAATGCAGCATCGGCCGCTGGTGATGACAGGGCGACGTACGCGCTGGCGACATGGTATCTCCATGGAACAAACGTAGAAATGGATGTTGATAGGGCTCTGAACCTGCTTCGTATTGCTGCAGATGCCGGGAATGCAAGCGCCATGTACGATCTTGCCTACAGCTATGAGGCCGGCAATGGTGTGACAAAAGACGAACGGAAAGCTTTTCTGCTATATGTTAAGGCAGCTTTATTTGGCGATGCGCAGTCTATTCAGCAGGTATGCCGCTGTTGTTGGTACGGGGTTGGAACGGAAGTCGACAGAGAATTGGCCGACATTTGGCGGCAGAAGGCACTCGCACTAGGCGCTGAGGACTGAGGCCGGTTTCGAAATCTCGGATACCTCCTCTATCTTTCGCGCCTTGCGGTACGGCAACTGCCGGCGTCCTCGACGGTGCTGCACTACGTCCATGACCTCGACCGCAATGTGATCGCCGAATATGACGGCGCCGGCGCGCTGCTGCGCGAATATGTCTGGCTGGAGGACCGGCCGGTCGCGGCCATCGCCGCGGGCACGACGCCGGTCACCTACTGGGTCCATACCGACCACCTCGAGCGGCCGGCGAGAATATCAGACGCGGTGGTGTGGCGGGCGAAATACCTGCCCTATGGCGAGGTCTATTCCATCACCGGGCCGGCCAGCCTCGACTACCGCTTGCCCGGCCAGTGGTTCCAGCTCGAATCCGGCCTGAACTACAACTGGCACCGCCACTACGACCCGACCACCGGCCGCTACCTGCAGCCCGACCCGCTCGGCATGCCGGACGGGCCGTCGAGATGGGCTTATGTGGGGAATAGTCCGCTGATGTCGGTGGATTGGGAGGGGTTGGCGAGCTGCACTTACTCAATTTCGACACACACACTTTATTGTATTCCGAATGCCGGTGGCGATCCTAAGGCGTTGGGCCCGAAAGGAGTATTTTCGGGGGTTGGTTCTTGCCAAAACGATCCGGGCTGTATCGGCTATAATGATTTGGGGCCAGTAGTGCCCGGTAAATACAAAAATGAACAAGGATGACAGACCGGGGCATGAAGGTTTCTGGCGTCTAGAGCCGAACCCTAAGATTCCTGGCTGGATGTGCCGGCTCGGGCTTAAACGCTGCGGATTCGAATTGCATCCTGGGGGCATTTCGTTGGGTTGCATTACTGCAGACAAGGAGGATCCAGATGCGATGGAGCAGTATCAAGGAATAAATGATCTTTTGAAAAACGAGGACGGCAACAATCACCTGCAGGTGGTTCCATGACAAGGATTTATAGGGTCATTCTGTGCTTCGGGGTGCTAATAGCAATCGGTGTTGGGTTGCTTCTGCTTCGCAATGATCAAATGGACAGGGGCGTGCACGCGCTGAAGCAGGAGGACGGCGCTACCGCGTTGGAGCACCTAAAACCGCTGGCACAACTTGGGGACAAGACCGCTCAGACCTTGGTTGGTTCAATCTACGCATATGGGTGGGGCGGCATTCCGAAGAGTGACGCGGATGCGGTCTACTGGTTCGACAGGATTGGCTCGTGGGGGCCGCTGGCTATCGAGGACGGCGCTGATCCCGCAGCGCCTTATGAGCTTGCCGTTGCAAAAGCCTATGCCAATGGCACAGACGGGGTGAAAGCGGATCCCGCCGAAAGCCTCAAGTGGCTGAAACTAGCTGCTGGTGCCGGCAGCAAGGAAGCCGCCTCAATGCTCGCTCAATCGTCGCATTGACGATGGCCATCCGCGGTGTTCGGCTCGCTCTTGCGAGCCTCTTAATCCTTGACCTTAGCCCTCGGCACGCCGAGCCGCTCCTTCAGCTCGGATGCCGCCGGCAACATCGCCGCCGACACCGATGTCGCGACCAGCAAGGCCTTTACCTGGAACGGTGCCGGCCAGCTGGGCGAGGTGAAAATCGGCGGCGTGTCGAAGGGGACCTACGCCTACGACTATCTTTCGCGCCTGGTGGCGCGGCAGCTGCCGGCGTCCTCGACGGTGCTGCACTACGTCCATGACCTCGACGGCAATGTGATCGCCGAATATGACGGCGCCGGCGCGCTGCTGGGCGAATAAAAGTTGGGGCCGGTATCGCAACGCCGCTCACTGTCTCTCACTGGGCGTCCCTCATCTCGAAGACACTGCGTCTGCGGAGGCGAAAAGTGCGGGGGACATCAAGCGGGAGAGATTCTCTGGAGAGGTACCGGGCTGCAGTGGATGCAGAGCTTGCTGCAATCGGCACTTGAACTCCGGATCCGTTTCTTTCGGTTCGGCTCATCCAGGCCATGTGGGGCATGCCCTAACAAACCAGGCCGAGGGCGACGCCAAGGCCAGACGCCAAGGAATTCCTGCCGAAGTACCAAGCCGCGGTCGATGGGCGGTTGCCGCGATTGGCGCGTAACGGTCGGCACGACCTGTGTGCCAGATCGGTTAACCTCCGCTATGATCCGACTAGCCGCTTGGCCGTGCTAGCAAACGTGAATCCCAGACCCTCTTGTACGCTGTTCTCTTGTTGGACTGAAAGTCTGAAATACCCAAATTCGAGCGTCAGCACGGGTCGATCCATACGCTGCCGCGTAGGCAGTCGTCTCAACCGGCGAGAACATGCCGGCGCGGAATTCGTCGATCGCCCTGCCGACTTGCCGAGGCTCGGAAGCGAGGGAGAAACGGGTCGATTATTCGATCGCCTGCCACCCGAGGTCCAGGCCACAAGTGCGGCTTTAAAAACCTTCAAGATAGAGTCCTTCACACACAAGCATGGTCTCTTCTTGGCATTGTTGCCACGCTCGATGTCATTGCAGGCGCAGATCGCGATATCGACGGTCGTCAGATTTCCTTGGCCGCATACTGCTTCGGTCCTTGATGACCTAAAGAAATAGATGGGAGCTTGCCATTCGAACGCGTCAACGACCCTCCCGTTCACGCGGACGGTAAGCATTATCAAGCGATGGGGACCGACTTCGTCGATCCGAAAATGCAGGGCCCTAACCTGCGTTTGGTGCCGATAGCAGTCGCCGGCTCGTGGTTAGCGGTAACCTTCGAAGCTGCGCGCAATCGTTTGTAGCACGGCTGGTTTTCCGCCGGCTTGTGTATCTAGCGTTTTCTCAACCGGCCTTGAAGGTGCATTCTTGACTTCGTACCAAGTTCACAAGGCACTATGCTAAGCCACGATGCGTAGCGGAATTGATCCATCGCCGAGCAAGAGTTTTATGCCTATGCCACCCGTCGAATTCGTCGACACTGAGCAGTTTCTCACCTTCCTCAAGCGAGCGATTGATGAGGACACGCAATGGGTTGTGTTCGAACCGAACAACGAAGTGCTATGGGAGCGTGTCAAAGATAAAATTCACTCGTTCTTGCGCGCACAATGGCGAGCAAGTCATCTCAAGGGGCTGACCGAAGACGAAGCGTTCACAATCGTTTGCGACCGCTCATCGATGACCCAAGACGATATTCTCAACGGACGCCTTATCTGTGAGATTGGCGTTGCTCCGGTTCGTCCCGCTGAATTTGTTATCTTCCGACTCTTGCAGAACACCGCCGATGCTCAGGTCTGATGCGGACCTCCCGATTATCCGACTGAGGTCGCGTTCAACTGATGGTTAGGTGAGTGGCATCGAACAGCGAAGCTCAAATGCAACAGAGCCGCAGGGCGAGGCGTCTGCCGTCGTTTGCGAGACTCATGCATGTTCCGTAGCTTTCCAAGTTCCATGTTAGGGCGTGGGCGGCAGGAGGGGCGGCAACGGTAGTTGTTCGGCTGAACTAATTTGGTTTCGTAGAGATCGCCGGTGATGGATGAACCAACTCGGCTTGGCGAATCGCGGTGGCGGGCTGTGCTGCGATAGTGGAGGTCTCCGCGCAGCCCGCCACCCGCACCAACCCTCGCTACGTCAACCCGCCCTTTTGCCCCTCATGCCGCTCGGCGTCGAGCGCCTGCTTCCCCTTCGCGGACCATAAGTGCCGCGCATGATCGCCTTCATGGCTTTGCAGCTTGGCGGCGATCCAGAGCATCGCTCCGTAGATGATAGCGCGATCGTCATTGGTCAGTTCGACGATGCCTGCCTTGACGATGAGTCCGCCGAGTTCAATCAGATGACGAGTTCGCTTGCGGCGCTCGACCTGCCAAGTGCGCATGTCATTGCGAGCCAGAGCTGCCTGCCGGCGATTGTGGGCTGCCTTGTTGCGCTGGAGCGCTGCGAGGGTTGCGCTGAGATGCCGGAGCAGTTCGCCGGGACCGGCTCTCGAAAAACATCACCCCACGCTTGGCCCATGCCTCACGCTTTGCGGTGTCTTTCGTTTCAGCGATTGCGACCAGCGCGCCGGCCAGCTCTTCGCTGCTGAGTTGATCGGCGCCGGTGGCGATCACCAGTTCGCCAAGCTGCTGCACCTTTCGCGTCTTGAGCTCGCGCGCCTTTTCTTCCAGGGCGTGAAGTTCGGCGTCGAAGTCACGTGGTTTGCGCATTGCTGTCTCCATCGGTTGTTGATGCGGCGATGATAGGCAAGCGTCCGCCGGAAGGCTTCAGGGTTGCCGAGACAGCCCGGGACGGGCTGGTCCAT
>NZ_JARAKC010000020.1:0-79841 GCF_049887195.1 Mesorhizobium abyssinicae | reverse complement strand
AGCCACGCCGCTTCGGACCCGTTGCAGCAGGCGAGCTCCGCTTGGACGACTGCTCCATCCCGCCCGGCCTCAGCGTCGGGCGTGGCTTCAGACCTTTCAGACGCCGTATCTCATCCTTCAGAGCCGCATTCTCGGCGCGAAGCCCGGCGACCTCCACCCGCAACTGCACGATCATGTCGAGCAGCCCCGCAGGGGTCAGCGTTCGAGAATCGGGAGACTCCGACATGGCCTGATGGAATCACGCCGCCCGCCAAACCGCCACCCACCCCAACCCGATACACCCGAGTCATAACGCCGCGTCCGCCACCGCTGTGCACACAAGTGTGCAGTCCAGAATTATCTGTCGCTGTCCGGAATTAAGTCAGGACGTTGAAGCCTGCGCACGTGCCCACGCTGAGATGCTGACGCCTTCTGTCACAACGCGAGTGTGGGGGCAGCGCAGAGCGGGACCTTGGTCGATGAGGGTTACCAAACCTGTCGCTGGGGGTTACCAATGCGCGTGTTTGGTGGCCTTAGGTTCCCAATCGGGGCCGAAATAAGCTCAATCAAAACATCTCCTTAAGGCCAGTCGGGAATTGATTGTCGTTGGGGCACATTGGTAACCTCTTGTCCGCAGGGCATTGGTAACCTTTTCGGGCGAAAGCGGCGGGATATCATCCGCTTAGCAGTCCGGCCAACGACAGATAATTCTGGACGCTTGCTCCTCACCACGACAGATAATTCCAGACGCCATACCAGACTGCCTTTTATGCGACTTTCGGAGCACAAAAAGTGAACATGGAGAATCTCGTATCGGGCGCGGTCCTGGTTCTGGCGAAGCGCATGGGTGTGTCTGCCCGCTTTGCTTCGACGACTCTGTCGATGACGCGGGGATCGACGGCGAAGCGCTGTTTTGTAGCACACACGCCAGGGCAGCAGACATCTATGAGCTGAAGCGGTCCGCGCGAATGCAGCGAGACTTGTGCCGGTGTATACTTTCTTTCTGGAGCGCTTCAAGGAGCTGTTCCAGAACGTCGCACTTACCGAAGATGGTGTTTGGCAGGAGGATTGATGGCAAAGGGTCCGGGCGTACTTGTGCGAGGTTTGAGCGAGAAGAAGATCGAATCCTTGTGGGCTTTGACGATGCGGCCGGAAGGGCATTGGTGGCAGGACCTTCTGCGATCCTGGGCGCCGTCCGGAGCGCCGCTGGAGGGGGAACGACAACTGCGACTGGCGGTCCGCGACGAATACCTCAACTTCTATCATTGCGGACAGTCCGTCGCCAGGGTGTCCCTAGACAGGATGGCACGGCCCAGGCTGGAGGTGCACCACAAGTACGTTTTTGACGACGTGCCCGGCCAAGCGTACATGACCCTATCCGACGAGACCGTCCGCTATAGGTCGGGAAACGATAGCGAAGTCCCGTATCAAGGACTTCAAACCATAGCGGCCTGGATCGAGCGCGCGGACAAATATTCCGGTTACGAAAAGTCCGGCGTGGAGTGCGTCGTCTCGGCAAACGACGGCGTTATAGATCTCGAGATGGGAATTCCTTGGTGGCCGGAACAGTCGACGGACGCCGGCACCCCGGAACGGACAGGCAAATACGCTCCACGCATGGATATAATAGCATTGGAGGATGGCCCTGCCGAACGCATCGACATTGTTTTCTGGGAGGCGAAAACTCTGGGCGACGGCAGGCTGCGCAGCAGGAGCAATCCAGAGGTCATCCGGCAGCTGCAGGTTTACAACAAATACCTCAGCCGCCCTGCCTACCGGGACGCGGCTTCCGCAGCCTATGTCGAGACTTGCAAGCTTCTGGAGACCATCCATCAAATGGCTGTGGGGCTTCGGAGAGAAACAGCACTCCCGCAGCTTGGCAACCTTGTGTCCCGAATTGCGGCGGGAGGCGAAATTCCTGTTGTCGATCCGATGCCGAGGCTGCTGATATTCCCAGCCGAGTTAGAGGCGGGAAAATTCGAGCGGCAGGTATCAACCTGGAGCAGCCACCTTGCGAGACTCAAGAGCGCGTTCCCAGTCTACAGCGTCGACGACCCGAAAACTGTCGTTCTGGGTCATCATACTCTTTAGCTCGCTAGGCCGACCTACGATTCTCGCGGCGGATAACGACGGGCGAACTCCTCGTACTGCCTGGCCAAGAACTCCCCCTTGGCCTTGTGCCGCACTAGTCGTCCCTCAAGATTTTCGTAAGACGTGCCCCGCAGGGGTGACGCGATGGCCAATCTGCCGTCTACCGGACGGATGGAAATCAGCGCCTTGTCAAAAAGAGCGTGTATGTCGGCTCGAAGAAGCAGCCCGTTACCAATGTCATTTCGAAACTCGATGCCCTCTGAAAATGGAACGATGTGGGCTGCCTCTATGACAGCTTCCACCCGATTTCCACTCACTAGACATCTTGCTCCGTACAGACGAACAAGGGCGAGCCTGAAAGCCGCTTGCTGAGGACGCGTTTCGACAGTGGCAAACCGCCTTTCGAACCCTTCGGCAATTCGCTCGGCATCGACCTTGAGAGCATCCTCTTCGGCGGTTGTCGGCATCGATCGCGCATAAGCTGCAATTCGCGCCTGTCTTTGGCGCTCTGTCTCCCCAATTGCCTTCCAGAACTGCGAGATGTCTTCGTCGCTGACCTCGATGGTCCGTCTGTGGCGGTTGCCTTTCAGGAAATCCAGGAGGGAGCTTCCGCTTGGACCAGGCGGCTGGTCATTCAGCCGAACATGAGGCCGTACCAGTTCCACGTCCGTCAAAACCACATCCAGGGTTTCTCCACGATCCGTAACGAGGTCGACCGTCGCCGTGGCCGTCAGGCCTCGCCCCTTTCCGTACTCCGGATCTTCGTGGGTCCAAATGACCAGCAGGTCACCGGGGACGATTTCCTGGCCGGGTCCGCCCCCTGGCTTGCCAGGGGGCAAGACCGATACGGTTGCTCCTTCCCATTGAGAAGCATCGGTTGGCCGCGGTTCAGCCCCGTTGAAATGCAACTCGCAATTCGCTTTCAGCAGGAAAGTCGTCATCTCTCCGATTGACCGTTGGCTTGTTGCCCCGCCGGGCGCGACGAGAGCAAATAGAGGGTCAAGAATCCTCGTTGCAACTTCTGTTACGCTGACGAGGCCAATCTCGGTGAGCACCTCGTCTGTTCGCGGATCGAGTCTCACGGCGCAGCGCAGAGCGACCGATCACGGCGCATAGACCGACACCTCGGCGCGAGCCCAAAATCCTGATCTCCGCGTCTGTCCTTCAAGGATTCGTCAAGGCCACGGCTGCAGTTGCCGAACCCAAGTTCTTGTCGGCGAGCGCTTTGGCCAAAACCTTCTCGTGCTCCGTGTCGATGTAGCTCTTGAAATCGGGGAGGGTGTGAGGGCTGGGATCTCCCGCAAACAGACGGTTTCGCAACTCCAGGATCTCCTTACGCGGCGCCGGCGGAGGGGGATCTTCCTTGGTGTATTTCTCGGCGCGCGCTTCGATGTCCAGCACCCGGCTCATCGCCTTAACGAGGCGGACGCCGAATTCGGCCCGGTCTTCTTCATTGCCCGCAACGCAAGCTGCGCGCAGCGCATGCATCATCTCGGTCACACGCCAAGGAAACAGTTCGCTGAATCGTTTAGCCCGGTCAAAATATAGTTCCTTTTGCATCTTTCTTTTCATGCTGGCCAGATGCGACTGATCGATGGTCGAGCGCAAGCATTCGAGCTGGAGTTCGTTGCTGAGGGTTTGAAAGGAAGACAGACTGAAAAGCGGCGATTTCGCGCGAGGCACCTCTTCTCTCTCCACTTCTTCGACATCGCCGCTCTCGCTCTCCTCGTCGGCTTCACCGCCTTCTTGGTCGACGCCTCCTAGCTCGTGGCGCAGCCTATAGCTTGATCGCGAAGCGTTCTTTATGGCCTGGACGAGCGCGTTCTTATCGACGGGCGTGGCCACGCCGTCCTGGGCGGTTTCACCCCATGCCGTGAGATGGGCGACCCATCCGTCATATTGGCAAATCAGCGCGAGCGCGTCGATTGACGGCTGGGCCGCGTCTCTCAGCAGAGCGATCAAGCCGGCATAGGTGTCAGTGAAATTCCGAAGCGGGGATTCGTTCTCAGGGACTTTGTAATGGGCGACCACATCCATGCCATCGAGAGAGAGTGCCGTGGCCGTACTCGTAGGCGCCGCGAATCTTTGCTCAACGAGGTCCATGACCGCGGCGATCGTCGGCGAGGTCCCCTTCTGCACCCCCACCAGCCCGTATTCGTTCGTGAATATCCGGTCCACGTTGGCGGGCTGCACGCTTCTTCCCATTTTTGGCTTGTAGACGCTATTGATCGCCTCGTAGACCTCAACGCGCGGGAGCCAGGACGTCCTCTCGGAATCCGCCTCCCAGTCGGGCGCGTCGGGAGGAAACCTTTCGAACAGTTGGATCCGCATCGCGGCCTTCGCATGGCCGGGGGTCATTGTGACGCCGGTCCATACAGACGATTGGTTCTTCGGCAAGGGCATCCTCCTTCATATCAGGTCACACGATACCGCGCGCCGCAGGAAATCCAAGCTTCCTGCATGCATGAGTATTATCGCTGTTTCATGCAAGATTTATATCGAAGACGCCTGTCATATTTTCTCAATACCTTCATGCGTTTACATAGTATTAGCTGCAATGAAATCTGATTCATGCAAGCTTAGTTTCCGCTCATCGAAGATAGGTCTTCGACCGGAGACTAAAGATGGGCAACTTTACTTCCAAGACGATCGACCGCCGTTCCTTCCTGTACGGCATGATGTTGCCGTTGGTTCCGGCGGCCGTCGTCGGGCCTCTGGTCCTCATCGACAATGCGCCGACCGACAACGGCCCGGTCGGGCAGACGACGACGAACACGGTCGATCTGACCGAGACCGACGTGCTCAACCTGAAGAAGATCGCCTCGACGGAAGTCGTGGCCTCCTTGAAGGGCGTCGCCTTCACCAACCAGACGCACGGTGTCGTCGACACGATCTTGAACCGTGTGGCTTCCGGCAAATGGGGCTCGACCGTCGGGGCTGTTGGGAACGCGCCGTGGCAGTTCTCGGGCATCAACTCCAACCTCAAGCACGCCTATGGCACGCTCGAGAAGATGCCTGCCACCCACATCAAGCGGAAGGTCGCCCTCGAGGTCGATCGCTGGCTCGCCGCACGTGCCGCCGGGACCCCCTCGTCGGTAAGCAACCACCTGAACTACCTCAACCCGCTCTTTTCGTCGCAGAGGAGCCTCAAGGCCTGGGGCTGGCGCGTGGTCGAGCAGGCGAAGAAGGCGGGGTACGTCTACGGGGCTGGCAATGCCAAACACTATCACGGGACAGCGCCGGATCTCGAGAAGTGGCGGCCGAAGCCGTTCAGGATAGTGATTCCTGATCCGGTTCTGTAGAATGAGAAAGGGCGCCTTCAGGCGCCCTTTCCGGGAATGCGTTGGCCGCGTTAGCGACTCTGGTGAAAGACCAAGGGCTGCCTCGCGTACGAGACCGGCCCAATGCCAGTGAGGGTCATTTGCCTTCTCCTGTTAGTTCCACGGACCTAACGTAGAGAGTGGCGGGTAGGCTGGCCATGCAGGAATCGTTGGAATCCTGCATGTAGGCGCGCCCGCTTTGGAATCGTACCGACATTTCCATAAGTTAGCATGGTTAGGTTGACGCCGCCAGGTTCCAGGCTACCAGCCGACCAAGGACATTGCTGGACGCAAAAGACGCGTCGGTCCTACTGCCTGCTGAAACGAACCAACGCATTCCCTCACGCGGCGCCATCCATACGCGACATGGCTTCCAAGGCAGCAACCAAGTTTACATGGATCCAACGCGCTTTCTCATCGGCGGTCATGAAGCCGTCGAAGTAAGAGGCATAGACGCAGAAGCTCAGGTCGACGATGTCGTTGCGCATCCTGTCCATCCGCCTGATCGGCTGACTGCCTCTGCTGATCCACCAAAGCAAATGAATGACAAGCCCAAGCGCGTATCGAAAGAGATAGGACCGAGCGACGCGATTGTCCCCGAGGTTCTGCCACGGCAGGCCGTTGGCGTGCGCGAGGTGCTCCCATATCTGCACGGCGGAGCCGTAAATGGTGTCCATCATCGCGCCCGGATATCGGCTGCTCGTCCTGATGATTTGGATTTCGGCCTTGGTGAACATTTGCGCCTCCATTTCGGGCAGAGACGCCGCTATCTCGATCGCACCTTCGATCAGTTTCGGAAGCAGACCCCTCGCAAAGCACCAATGGCCATGTAGTTGCTCCAAGATGGCCGCATCATCAATTGCGGCGCTTCTGGTTATGGCGGCCATCTCACGAATGCTGTCGGCTGTTTCCTTGAACTGCATACGCTCAAGCAAGTCCGGCTCCGTCGGGTCGAGCCAAACTATCTCCCCATTGGCCCGCAGCAGGATCAGTTGATCGGGGAAGTCGCCTACAACGGACAAGCCGCGCTTGACGGCTTCCAGCGACTGTTGCTTGTAGATCTCGAACCAGGCGTAGTCGGCGAGCACCGCGAAGTTGCGTGGACTCGCTTGAAGGAAGGATCGCAATTCCTGCGATTGCAGCATACTGCTGTCGATCACCAGAGACGGCAAATCAATCCCTCATTGTGGCACGAAATTGGCGACCTTCCTTGCATCAGTCAGACCCGAGCACCAACTAGATCTTGCTCAAATGCAGTCTGCTGCCAAGGACATCAAGGTCGGCGGGCAATTTGGAAGGGCGCTTGCTAAGCGGTAATAACGAGCAGCCATCGGCCGCGACGGACGGATCAAAATTGAATCGGGATGAAATACTTCAAGCAACGCTCCACCGTTATCTCCAGTCGGGTGACTTCAACGGCTGGGGCACCTTTGGGCTGGTGCGACCAGAGGAGATTGAAGCCGTCATCAGCCTGATCGAGGATCGGATGGTCGACATCGTCACGCACGAGGATGACGAGAACATCCACATCAAGAGGCATGCTCCACAGCCACCTGACGTGCAGGTAGAGCGGCTCCGACGACCTGGCGAGCCCGCCCATGGATGCCTATACCCCACGCCGGTGGCGCTTCGTCTGCATGGAGTGGAGGATGATCCTGCGCGTCCATATACCTCAGCGCTTCGCGCCGGAGCACCCCAGCTGAATTTCCGCACGTTTCGCCTTGAGGTACTCGAGCAATATCGGAACGATCCGCGGTTCAGATACCAAGTCGACGATATACACGGGACGATCTATCGCGAGCATCCAAATGAGGGAGAACACGAATTTCACCAATTCGGTTTTGCCTTCGACCACGACATAAATCGGTATGTGGCATCCTTTCTGAGATATCTGCACAACCTCTCGCCGGAGCAGCAACAAAGCTGGCGTCACTTCGAAGCCGAAGGAGATTTCTGGCTGCATCCAGATTACTTTCGGACCTCGATCCTCGGGCAGTTTCCCGAGCGGGTTTCAATTTTCGATGCATTCCTTCGATGCATTCCTGAGGGAAAAGCGCATCATCAACGAGATGGCGGGGCGCATGGGCAAGCCAGAGCTCTTTCGCTCGGACTTCGACGCCTATCGTCGTCCTGCGGGCTTCGGGTTTCTCATTCGACCTACACGAGCGGAGTTCTCCTCCTTCTGCTTGCTCCTAGACCAGTTGTTGTCCGACGATCTCAGTCGCGACTTCTTCCGAGGAGACTTGGTTTTGGACGAACGCGGCCGCATGGACGACGGGCGAGAAATCGTGCAGCTGAAGGGGACCATCAGACTATTGGACGAGTGGCTGGATGAGAATTTCCAAACGGATGATGCGGACTTCAAGCGGGATGTGCTGACTGGCTTTCGGACCGTCCGCCAAGCTCGACAGCGCCCCGCTCACCTGATCGAAGACAATGTTTTCGATGAGAGCTACTATCAGCGACAGCGCGAGCTTATCCGTGCTGCGTACATGTCCGTGAGAACTCTTCGGCAATGTTTCGCCACCCACCCTAGGTGCCGCAACGTCGAAGTCCCGGACTGGCTCTTCGAAGGTCGAATTTGGGCACAGTGAGCGCAGCGTGGGCGATGATCAATCCAATTGACGCACAAGGCCGGCCGTCTAGGTCCGTTCGCAGGCAAGGCAGCGCCAAAGCGGGTGGTCGCCTCGCCGACGGTCATGATTGCCAATCTCCACAAGGCTAGCCACGAGTCTGGCCGCCATAGGAACCCGCCACACAACCGCCTCTATTGGAGGCGGCTGAATGCGTAGCGGATGCTGTCGCCGACGATGCTGAGCACCCCGTCGGCATCGGGCGCAAGCGGATTGGGCAGAACGTCGACCGTGGTCGCGCCGGTCTGCCCGACGTTCGCGACGTAGGCGATGACGTAGCGCTCCGCCGACCTAGATCGCGCGACGTCTCGCGCCTTCCGTACCTCTGTTTCGCCGAGCTCGAATTCGCACGGATCCCCTGTGCTTGCTTTCACCTCGATGTACCAGGTCTGCTTATTGAAACTGATGCAGAAGTCGTACCCCAGTCCATCGTCACCCTGTTGTCCGTTGAACTGCGCAGCATTGGTCGACACCCAACAGCGATCGATGTCGTGATCAGGTTGGCGTGACCTCAGCCAGTGATAGACCGTCAACTCGCCGAGCCGGCCGATCATGTCCTTCTTCTCCTGCGGAATGCGGCTGCCATCACCGCCGCCGCTCCCGCCGCCGGAGCCGCGGCGGCGCTTCCGCGCCTCTCCCGATAGGGAAAGCTTGGCTAAGCTCCCGATCGGCCTATTCAGAACGCCCTTCGAGAGCCCAGCCGCAATCTCTTCGGACAGCTTGAGCCAATCGACCTCCCGTGGATCGCGAAGATCGCCGTTCAAGCGCACCGACCGCGCCTCGCGATCCAAGCGTTCCCGATCCTCGCGCGCCTTCTGGGCCTCGGCCTGAACCTCGGTCTCCGGAACACCGAGCCTCGCTCGGTCAAGCGTCAACTCCATCGCAGTCGGCCAGAGCCCCATCCGACTGAACCACTTGAGCAGTTCGCCTTCGCTCCAAGCCCGGCAGTCGAACGACCCTGCGTCGTCGAGCCGACGACGCAAGTCCTGCTCCACCGTTTCAAGATTACGCCACAGGTCATGGACTGCCACCGCGTGTTGAATTCCCCACGCCCGGACGAGCGGTTGCGCCGCTTGTCCCACATGTCTGACGGCCTTAGTGTTAGCGACCCGGACAGCGGCGATTTCCTCGAGCCCATTCGGGTTGCTTCCCATCGGCGGAGCTCCCTTCGCGAAGAGCCATGTCTCGACGTACTCCTCAAGCTGCGCGTCCGGCACGCGTTGGAAGCGCAGCAGCCAATCCTGATCCGGCCGCAAGTCGGACAACTCCTCCCGAGCGGCCTTATAGCGCTCATCCGGCTCGAAGCTGAGGACCGCAGGGGCAACCATGTTCCGAAGCGCGACACCGATGGCGATGCGACGATCGTCGACGAAGTAGGCGAGTTGCGATGCCTGTCCTTCCGGGTTGACATCGGGCGCGCTGCCCGTCGCAACGAGGCTGGAGTTGAACTTACCAAAATCAAGCGCCAGACGCTCCCGCAATTCCTCGGTCGAGAAACTCTGTTTGACCGACTCGACGAGGCCCTCCGGCGAAACGGCGCCCTCGGAGAGGCAATCGCGCAGCAAATCAATAAGGGCCGTGCGGTCCTCCATGGCGGCGAGCTCACCCCCAAGCCACTTCTCGAGAGCCTGCTCCCCGCCGTACAGGTGAACTACGGCCCGGAGCCAGGGAATCTGACGGTCTATTCGCTCGCCCAATGCCTCGCGAGCAGCCGCGATCGCCTCGTCGCCGACGTCGAGCACTCTACCGAGCCGCAGCAAGTCATCATTCCCGATGGGCCTATCTTCGATGGGGACCCCCTCGAGCGACAGTTGGCGGATCAACAGCTTGATATGCGGTACGACGGCGGAATGCTGGATAGCGTCGCCGATAGCCGGCAGCGCCGCCTCCACGCGAGACCAATTGAGTCCCCCTTCACCGACGATGATGATGAGCGGCTCCCCCTCGGTCCTCTGAAACGCGTAGGCCGGGCGGGCTGCCGGCGGTGTCACGTCGCGACCTTCGAGCACGAAGCTGACTCGTTCCTTCATCTGTAGCTCGATGCGGTCGAGAGACTGGAGGATGCTCGACCTATCCGCAGGCAGTCGGTTGAGGTCGACGCTGTCCAAGGCCTCGAGCGCCACGGCAAGCATGGGGCGGAGCCAAAGGCACGCGTCCACTAGGCGCGGGCCGAGCGGGAGCTCTCCCAGCGGCGTACCGCCTATATGGATGGCATAGGCTAGTTCCGATGTCCGGCGAACCTGGGTGCCATAGAGTTGCTGCAGAAGCCTCCCGATTTTTGCAGGCTCTGTGGTGCGCACGTCGAGCAGAGGATCCCCGATCACCTCGACCAGGCCTGCCGCGATCGAATCCGGGCTGTCGCGGACGTACACGGTCTCGGCGTTGCTTCCGACCGCCTTGGCGAACCCAAGCTCGCCGCGTCGCCGTACGAGCAGGAGCGCCGGGGGTTTGGCGGCAGGCATCTGCAACTGGTTCGGATTGTGACGCTCGGCTAGGCGCACCCAGCAGCGGTTGTAGATGTTGACCAATTCGCGTTCGTAGAAGCGCCTGACACAACCATCGGCGAACTGCTCCGCTAGGAAGCCCACCTGATCCAGCAATGTGTCGCTCGCGTGGAATGTTTTGAAGCCGGCGTGTCTGCGCAGTTGGTCGACCACTGCCTCGGGTGCCCGATCGATGGCACGCGTCAACCTAAAAGACGGGCGCCGCAGGAATGGCGGATAGCGATCCGAGCCGGACGAGAGCCATACGTCGGCGGCCTTGCAGCGCTGACGTCTAAATCCATCCAAGCGGGGTTCCTCGCATGGCACCCAGGCCGCGGATCGCAAGAACGCAGCGAGCGGCGTGGGCCAATTCCTGGTATCCGACCTATAGTTGTGTTGGTGGCGCACCTCCATCCAAAGATGCTTTTGCTCGACCCGACCGATCCATTCGACGACGAGAGTCGCGTAGGCTTCCAGCGCATCGTCAGTGAATTCGCCGATTTCCGACTGTCCGGGCAACCACCAGATCGGATTCGCCACCTCATAGTTGGTCGACGTCGGCAGGCCTGGATGGCTACCGACATGCTCCTTCAGCAGCAAGCCGACGGCATCCGGGAAGCCCAGATCCTTCAGGAACTGGAAGCTCGTGATGCGCCAGGCTGGGACGTAGATTTCGAGCCTGACGGACCTAGGCTGGAGCCCACGCTGAACGCCGATGCCGCTGAGGAACTCGGTCCATTCCTCAAAGTGCCTTGTGCCGAACACGGAATTCGACGGCGAAGCGAGCCGACGCGCCCGAACCTCTTCGATATCGCGGGATCCGGTCGGCGCCAGTTCGAGGAATTGCTGTAGCTTGTGGCCGAGGGTGCGGTCCGGCCACGACGATGAGAAGATGGCATCCGAGGCGCTGATGAACACGCCATCGAGCGTCGGCAGGTAGAGGCGATAGCTCGGGCTCAATGTCACCGGGCGCTTCACCGCAACCGACCTGCGCCAGATCGCAAACGCCCAGCGCAGGCCGGCGATCCGCACTTTCTTCGTCTGGTCCCGCTCGACGATCTGCGAGATGCGGGTCAGGAGCGCCTCGCTTTCGAAGGGCTGCGCGAGCCTCTTCTCAAGGAACTGACGCGCATCCGCAAGGTCGCCGTACCAGGGTAGCGCATCATGCAGAAAGGCGAAGAACTCGCGGACCGGCGCCGGCGGGTACAACTCGTCGCCGATGCTCTCCTCGGCATCGCCGCGACGCGGCGGCACGAAAACCGAGGTCTCGTGCGGACTGCGCCGACGCCGTCTCTTGGGCGGTCCACCTGCCCCCTGCTCGACTGACGGGTTCGATCTTGCCGACCGAAGACTTCCATCCTGGCAAATGAGGATCTCTCGGCCCGCGAGCGCGTCGCCGTCGGCCTCCATGAAAGCCGAAAGATCGCGGTAGAAATTCCGCCATCGAGCCCAATCTGGCTGCTTAGCCTTCGCCAGCGACCTAGCCAGTCCCTCCACGATCGCGGCGCGTTCGACAGATGACAAGCGGTCTGCGAAACGACCATCCGCGTGAGCGCGGAGGAACTCCGCAAGCGAATCGGCCCGGCGCTGCCCGAGCCCCGGCCACATCGCCTCTACTCCCACTGGTCTGCCATGGCGCGCGATGACATCCAGCGAGAACGATTTGGCACTCGCCGAAGGCCTTCGCGCCGAGCCGGGCGACGACCATCGAATGGGACCAAATTCCGGGCGGGCCAGCGGATCGTCGCTCCAATCCCCAAGGCAGGGCACGAACTCGGCATCGGCAAATGTCGATGCCAACCAGCGTCTCGCGATCGCTGTCGCCATACTCGCACCCAAATCGACGGCGCCTTCGTCGCGGTCGTCATCCTCGCCACCTTGGAGTAGGCTTGACGGCGTCTTCCAAACCAGCAGGTCAACCGCAGCCCTGGCTGCTGTAGCGGCCGGAACGGATGCGGCCGTCTCCCCCGATCCCCGCCTTTCAAGCCAGTGGGCCGCGTCTGCGGAGAGCGTCACCGCATGGGTGAGCACCAAGGCATTCACTTTGACCGTAGGATCAAGACTCTTCCGGTTCGAACTGGGGAAGAAACTGCCGTGAAGGTGGCCCTTGAACGGGGAGGTCGCTCCGCGGCCCATCGGCAGGAAAGTGTAAAGCCTGGGATTGAAGCCAGCGCTGTCGTCGCCTGTCGGCACTGCCACCGCGACTTCACCCGCTCCCTTCCACCCTCTCCAACTCTCTGGAAGCGCCCCCGACTCGAGGTCCTCCGCCACCGCAGCCTGCATCTCCTGCTCTGGAATTTCGGCGCGCGCCATCCAGAAGCGACCGCTCTCGCCCAAGTCGACCAGGGAAGGCCCCGACCTTTCGGCTAGCGGAGTCTCTTCCCGTTTCAAAGTGAGAGCGATGGCATCCTCCGACAGCCGCTCGCCATCGATCTCCGCCTCGAGCAGACCGATGCGACGCAAGAAAAGCAGCATCGGTGCGTCAGCCTTGGCTAGCGCGAGCATCTCGTCGCGGACGGCGCCCAAAGCCGCCGGGTTGCGGATCGGCAGACGTATGACGGTCGAGAAGCCACGACGCGCAAATTCCGCGATCGCATCGGGCACCTGTTCGATCCAAAGCGGAATATAGAAGGCGGGAAGGTCCGAGCGCGCCAAACTCCGCGTGATCTCAGTGGGCAGCAACGGATCCAATTCCGCACCACGAGCGAAGGTGAAGCAATAGCCATCGAACGTCTCGCCCGGCGCATCCTCCACGAGCCGGGAAAATACCTGTGGCTCGTCAGTCACGTGTCGTACGCTCCGAAAGCCGAGGCCCTTGTTCCCCACCGCCTCCCCCGGCGGCTTGCTCGAAAGCCCCATCTCACACAGCGCGTCGACGTTGTCGGGGCCGAACGGCTGCCCCCGATTGGCGACGTACAGCGTGCCGCAATCGCCTTCGTCGCTTGCCAGCCGCACCGCTATCTCGCCATCCCGGCGCTCCCGGTCATGCGCGTCGTGAGCATTCTGAATCAGCTCGATCAGGAAGCGGCCATGGTAATCGGCGATGATGTGCTGGGAGAGGCTCTGATTCTGCTTATGGACGGGATCGTAATACTTGCCGCTCTCGTCGATCGTTCCCAGAAAGCCTTTGATTTTGCGGCTGGCGATAGTTTCGACATGGCTACGCGGATCGACGGCCGCCGCTTCGGTGGGCTCGCGCTCGCGGGCGATCCCGACATCGGTAGATTCAACTGCAGTCGACCTGTCCATCACCTCGGGGCACCTAGCGTCTTGCGGCTACTGCCGGTCAGCCTTCAATGGGAGCCATTCGGTTTCCGAGATGCCGACACCCGAGGAAAGCTCCTATGTCCCCGGCGTTTTGCGGTGTATGCGTCGGCTTGAGTCGAGCGATCCATTCCAACGAAGGTTCCCCCTGAACGCGCTTCATAAGATGTTCGGCCGCGGCCACTATTCTTGCGGCGGACGCTTCGAACTCTCGACACCGCCGCTCGCGAGGCTTGCCCAAGCTAAGGTTGCCCGCTCTGGACCTGAACCAACCAATCCTTCGCGAGCGCTTGTGGTACGTGGAAGACGAGCAACGGTGCTCTCTTCGAGGCGATTTGCTTATTGCTCGCGAACACCAAGTCGTAAGTATGCAACTGGACCGTCACGCGATCTGACTGCTGATAGAAAGTGTCGCCAGGGTAGCCGCCCTGGCGGTCGGTCCTACCCTGCAGGAAGTTGTCGATCGTGCCATCGTCACGAATTTCACGCCGACCGGATGCCGCTGGTCGCATCTTGTACACGGCAGCGACAAGACTGGGATTCCTTCGCAACGCTTCGCCGATCGTGACAAGGAGGCCAGTGAATGCTGCCGTGTCCCGGGCCTCTTCGAAGCGATAGTCCACCAGGGCATCGACAACGGCCTGCATCGGAACACTGCTAGCGACAAGATGCTGCTGTGCCGGCTCTTTCGACACGTATGTCGTGTCGGGAACAAATGGTGCTGCTTTTCCTAGTTTATCGAGCACGGCGGCATTGGCCAGGCTGTTAGCATCGGACACCAACGCACCACGCTGCTGTGTCCAGCCACCGCCTGCCCTGGCGCGCGTGTAGGGGTCCGAAATAACCGTTCTGCGACAAGGGCGCAGTGCGGGATCGAGGATAAGCCGACGTCGCCATGTATGAAGATTGGCACCGGAGTCCGCGAGTTGCTTCAACTCGGTCCGCATTGTCTGCTCATGTTCGACGTAATCCTCGAACGCGGCCCTAAGATTCGCTTCCAGGTATACCCGACACAGGCCCAGATACTTCCGCTTGTAGCCGAAGAAGCGCGCGCGCTGCTGGATCGTGTCGGCGTTCCCAACCCCAATGCCTCTCGGCATATAGGTTATCGAAAGCGAGTCGACTGTGAACCCGCGGTCAACCGCCTGGCCTCCGACCAATATCCAGCCCTCGGCATTGCGCCAATTGATCTCGGGGGTCTTGGGAGCACCGCGCGTATTGAACTCGATGATGGTCGTTCCTCGCAGGGCGCGAGGCAGCTTCTCGACGATTTGATCGAACGCAGGCAACGCGCGGTCCGTCGTCGCGAGTTCATCGTAGGCTTTCTTAAACTCAGAGATTGCCTGTTTTCGGTCTGGGTCATTGGCAGGGGCCGTCAACGCACCGGACCACGCGTCCTTGGCTGCCGTTGCCCATTGGACGTTGGCCAAATGCACCAAACGCTCTCGGGCGGGGTGAATCAGCATCGATCGGCGCCCAGACTTCGCGATGATGCTTGCGGCCAGACCCACATAGAATAGGCGCATAGCAAAAACGAGGCTATCAGGCGGGTCAACTGGAAGCGCCGCGTTTTGAGGCGGAATGTCTGCCGCAGGTATCGTTTTGACGTAAGGGCTTTGAGGCTGGAAGAATTCCTCGCCGCCGACGTAGCCCGTGCCCGGCTCCAGCACGTGCACGAAGTCCGGTGACAGGATGTCCGCGATGTTGATGAGCAGAGGCGCCTGCGGGGTTGCAGTGTATTGTAGGAACGTATGGCACGGCAGCGCATCTCTAAGCTCACGCAGCCTCGTGTAGGTCGTACTCTCGTCGTTTAGGTTTACCTTCGTGTTGAGGCTAGCTTGGTCTGCCTCATCGTCGATCACGAGAGCGGGCACATCCGCTAAATTGAGCTTGCGCAGCAGTTTGGTGAGAGCATTGAGGCGCTGATTCTGCTTGAGAACCGTCAGAAGGAGGGTTGGCTTCTCATCAGGATCGCGTGTGGTGTCGCGCCAGTTTGCGATGGTCTGTCGCAAAAGCTGTTCGTATTGACCGTCCTGCACCTTTGGGTTCTTTTCCATTATCCATGCAGGCAACCCCTCGCCACCGTCGACATCCAGATCCTTGTGGAGCCGCTGATGCGATTGGGTGAGCAGATTGTCCTTGTTTCCCGCAACCAGGATTATGAGCGGAAAGCCGTTATCACGTGCGAGCCCAATCACCGTGGTGAATGACAGCGTCTTTCCGCTTTGCACGTAGCCGACCACCAGGCCGGTTGCCCTACCAGGTAGCTTTTTCGGGTCCATTCCCGCTCCCAGGATTTGGGTTGCGGAACGGAGCAGCGCGTCTTGGGCTGCTGGGTCAAGCTTGGCGCGCGCAGCGACACCGAGGGCTTGCTCGCCGCGCACAGGTAGCCATTTCTGTGTCATGGTTGCGACAAAGCCTCCCTCAGAAGATCGTTCATATTCCTCCTCACGGTGCCCGCGGATTTCACGCCGGCACGCCGCGCAAGCTTCTCGGAAATCGCCAGCGCTGCTGCGACCCGAAGAAGCGGCTCGATGTCATCAGCATTGGTCTGCGCGAACGAGACCATGAAAGGGTGCGCCATCGACACGCGAATTTCGATGGAATCTGGGCCAGACTGTGTGGTCTGACCTTGATCGCTTATGGCAAGCCAGTCGCCTTCAGCCGGATCGTCCGAAAGCGTGATTGTCACAAGCCAAGGAACGCCTCGGAAGTCGAAACGGAGTTCCCTTGTGGCCAGCAACGGTTGGTCTGGCAGCGGAACGCTCAGCGTTTCGACGGGCTCCTTGTCCGCAATGCCTGGCAGCACATCAGGCACGGTGTCGGCGATGACATCGCTGGTCCGTTGCAGCGCCTTGTTGGCTGCTTCGGTACGATCCCTTTTCGATGCAAGGGAGCGGTAGTACTCGCATTGCTTCAGCAACGGCAACTCGTCGCTGTCGAGATGCTCCTTCAAGAGCTCGACGAAGGGCTCCTCATTCTCATCCCATCGAAAGCCGTCCTTCGTATGGCTTACTTCGAACCCGTCGAGATGGAGTTCTCCAAACAATCGAAGCCGGGCATAGCTGCTGCTGCCGCTTGTGCCAAAAATCGCCGTCGGCCGGTAGCCTTCCTCGCCGCTTCCTTCGATGAGGCGACCACGACGAAACAACGCAAAGCCGGAGCGCGAATAGTTCCCAGGATCGCGCAACGCTGCGAACCCTCGAACCGACAGCCCTCCGCCCAATTCGAAATCAATTTCTTTGCGCCAAATTTCCGGCTTGCCCGACGGCTCCTTGTAGTAGGGGGCTATCAACACTGGCGGCTCGATGTAGCTGAGCGTGTCCGTGCCTAGCTTCAGTTCGAGAATCCCTTCGCGAATGAAGACCCTGTAGATGTCGGTAAGATGCTCCTTGATCTTTCCTAGGGTACGTCCCAACGGGATATGATGAAGGTCGTCCAGCACGATTTCGGTGTAGTGCGCGTCGGCTTGACTGGGGCGCTCCTCAATCTTCAACTCTTCGATTTCATCTCGCACGATGTGGGCAATGTCGAACCGAACCGTGCGCTCGACATCCTCGCCAAGAGCCTTTGTCCGAACATGCCACCGAGAAGAAAACCAGCACGCTGCGCTTTTCATCCCCATCCCGAACTCCGATAGCCCGGAACGGTCTAGCGGAACCACGGCAGGACGAAATGCTCTCGGGAACAGGGATTTCGGAATGCCCGCAGCGTTGTCGCGAATAGTGATACGTCCAGGAGACGACGTGTCGATAGAGATTGCGACTTTCAGCTTGCCGACCGAGGTTTCAAGAGCAGTTCGATTGTCGAGAAAGCTTTGAACCGCGTTGTCCACGAATTCTGCCAGTGCGAACCACGGCTTATAATTCAAATGGCGAAGGACGGACAGCACGCTGACGCCAGGCCGGATGCTGACCGTTTGCAGCAATCCAGGATCGGATGATGCCTCGCTAGCTCGCAATCCTGACCTCATCGGTCTTCCTTCTGCCTACATTGGTCGCGAGGTCGATCAGAAGCTGTGCGCGGTTTTCACCCGTCGCGTTCAAGGGCATCTGTTTTGCCAAGAGGCGAGTCGCAACGGCCGCTACAACGTCCACGTTGACCGCGTTGCCCAGCGCTTTGTAGGCAGCTGACTGGGTTGCTGGCAGATGCTCCAAATCACCCATACTTTGCAGGCGCGAGCATTCCCTCATCGTCATGTAGCGCCGCTCCCAAGGAATCACGGGCACCTGACTGGTCGTCAAGGCGACCAGCGAGGGAGCTGCATTCGGGCGCTTCGCTCGAATTCCTGAAGCGCGAAACTGAATGATCGTGTGCCAGAGGTCTCTTGGCCCGTCTTTCCAGTTCCATTCCAGCTTCTGAAAGCTAGGGGCGAACTCCCTGATCGTAGGAAGCCAGGCATCGATAACGGCGCGATGCCTGCGATAGAATGCTCGGTTCTGGGCTATGAAGTCGACCTTCCAATCGGGAAATTCTCGCTTATCCGACCGAGCATAGGCAGGCAAAAGGGCTGCCATGTGAGACTTCTTCACATTGCGCAGGGGCTGACCGAAAGCGCCCTTGAACGAACCCAAGTCTTTCGCGGACAAGCTCAAGGGAGTTTGAACCCGAAACGGATAAGTGGCCCCGAACTCCATCGCCCAAATTGGAAACGATGGTAGCTGCTCGTCCTTTGGAAGCTTGTCGAGCAGCGCTTGCCACGCAGTAAGGTAGCCGATCGCCGCCGTCGTCAGTTGCCGTGCGTCCGCAGGTGCATGATCTAGGACAGACGCGACATTTATCTGGTCAGCGCTGTGGGTCGGCATCGGCCATGAGAAGCTAGTCAGACCTTCCCGCGCCCCTACGATCAGCGCACGTTCTCTCGTCTGAGGAACGCCGAACATATGCGGTGAGAGAAGTCGATAGTCGATGGAATATCCTGCCTTACGCAGCCGCTGGCAGATGCGTTCCCAAGTTCGCCCTTGATCGTGCCGGAGCAGGTTAGGAACATTCTCAATAAGCAGGAAACGGGGCTCATGTCGCTCTAGCGTACGGATGACATACTCGAACAGATCGCCCCACTGCGGGCAATCGAACCCAAGCTGCTCACCCGCCTTTGAGAACGGTTGGCACGGGAAACCGGCGCAGAGAATATCGTGCGGCGGAATCTCGTCGTATGACTTGCGAATGTCGCCTGAAGGCTTGAGGCCGAAATTTTTCTCGTAAAGCTCAGCCAGGTTTGTGTCTATTTCGGACGCAAACACACATTCATGCCCCATGCGTGCAAGAGCTTGATGGAATCCGCCAAGGCCGGCGAAAAGGTCAATAAAACGCAGTGCCGACAACAGGCATTCCCTCACAGTATAGGCTCTGGGAAGGTTCAGAACTGCGACTTTGCTTACTGTCCCCCCGTGCGCGATTCGCCTCGCGCGTGCGCATCTTAGCCGAAGGTCGAAAAATCGCTACAAAAGAAAGATGGTTTTTTTCGAATAGTTTAGCCTCAAATAAATGCCTCTAGAAAGCTTCGCACCTTGGCCTCGACGTCAACCGGATCGCGGGTCTCGCATTCCCAGATTGTCAAAACATTCCACCCGAGGCGCGAAAGCGCTTCTTCTGCCGTCAGGTCTCTTTCTCGATTGCGTTTCAACTTCGGCAGCCAGTATTCGGGATTCGCTTTGGGCTGCCGACGGCCTAGTCGGCAGTCGTGTTGATGCCAAAAACATCCGTGGACGAGGATCACTTTCTTTCGCGCCGGAAAAACCAAGTCTGGAGTACCGGGCAGATCGCTTCGATGAAGCCGGTATCGATAGCCCATCCCGTGAACGATTCGCCTAACGAAGATTTCTGGTTTCGTATCCTTTTTCCGGATGAGGCGCATTTGGGTGCTAACACGCGCATCAGGGGGCTGAGATAAAGCTTTCCGGTTCTTATTGATGCTCATAGCTTGTTCAGGTTTGTTGATCGAACGAATCTACAGAGGCTTAATAGTAACAGCATTCATCCAGCCGACATGGAGCGCCAGATGATTGAATACCCGACCTTCGAGGTGGATATTGAGCGCAAAGTGGATGTGACGCTTTTGGGTTGGCCGGAGCGCGCCGAGGCGGACATGGACAGTGGGCTCGGCTGCAATCGATCATATATCGACCTACGGGGCCTCACATGGACAGAGGCCAAACGCGTCTATCGCGCCGAAGACGAGTTCATCGCAAGGATCGAGGCTGCCGACGATCCCGATGAGGAGTATGAGGCCATTGAGGAAGAGCTCTACCAAGATCCAGAAGGAATCTACGGGCTTGATATAGGAGTGGCTTCAACCGTCGTTGCGCTTTCCGCCTCTCGCTGTGTCCCGTTTGCCAGCTGCAATGCAGGTGCGCTGGGTGGCGGGACGCACCACGAATGGCATCCGTTGGTTGCGTTCTACGCTCCTTCGGCTGTGATCGAACTGCTGCTTCGTTGTGCCGAGGCATCGGCAGTGGGCCTGACGAACCACGAGGGCGCACGGCTGCTGGTATATGCGCGTGACATCCGCGATATGCGGAATTTCGCTTGGCTGCTCATAGAAAGCCGAAGTGAGATCAATGCCACGCGTCAGCGACGTCGAAAGGTAGAGCTGCCCAAAGCCAAGCAACTCACGTTGTTTTGAGGATCGCTGGCGTGGCGGCAATCGGAGCCCATCGAGCAGAGGCCGTTAACCGGGGCTTCGGTTACAAGCACTCATTTATGGGCACGGTTTCGTTGTTGGCGGCTTTCTGCATTCTGGCTGTCAAACCCAAGGATAGACGATCCGCTCTCCGTTCGAGAAAGCCATCAGAGTCCATTCCGATTTGGTAGACGCGGGGCTTCAGCATTTCCAGCGGCTAATGCTATCAGACTGGGCCATTCTTAAATGCACTGATCAGCGGCAAACGGATACAATGCAAAACGCGCAGTCTCTGACTCCACATCATATCGCTTCGATCAGGGCATTGCTCGGCCAACTTCCTGCGTCCTCTGCGTCGGCCGCGGTAAACGGCAGCGATCTTCACAACGCGATGAATGCGCTCGACGAGATCGCCGAAAACCGTTGGGAGGAAAGACCGTCCGAATACGTCACGCCAGGTCGCTCGGATATGTTGGGGATGGTGTTGGTCCGCAAGCGTCGGCAACTCGCCTATTCCGTGAAGCTTTCCAACCTGGCTCGAGATCCCTTCGCTTCTATTCCGGCGATAGCACTGGGTGCCACTGGAGCGTCGGCCCTTCCCACCCTGATCGCAGCGCCCCCGGTGACCTTCCCCAGCTTCCTGCTGAGCATTGCACTTGCATGGGTACGGGCGTTTGCACAGCCCATTGGCTACGGGGAGGCAGCGTTGCTGCACCACATGAATCAAATAGCTGCTATTAAGGGAAAGGTTTCGCTCGAAGACCTCGCCGACGCTGGGCGCGTTCTGGTTGATTTCTACGGATATGTGAAGGGACAGAACGGCAACGAGATTTCGGCCCTGTTGGCATCCCTGTCGTCATGGAAGGCGATCGAGGAATTCGATGGAGGCTTTCGCGTCGCCGAGAGCGTCCCCTATGGCTTCGGCCCAATTGAATACGCGCCCTAGACCTTGCGGCCTCAACTGGGAAAATCCGCTTTGGGCTCGGGTATTCCAGCGACGGATGTTCAAGTCGTCTCTTAGCGCGGTCTCATGGGCAGATTTAGGTCCACGGTTTTTGCGGCGCCCGGATAGACAATCTCCGCCGACCTCACCCATTTTCCGAGTTCATCAATATAACGATTGATGGATGGGCTGGATCTCAACGCCTCAATCGTCGCGAGAATCTCAAGGTAGACGTGGTTCAATTGAACCCGTTCCCTTCGGGAGCTCTCAATGGTGATCGACATGTGCGACCAAGCTCGATCAATTGCCTGTTCGCTTGCGTGCTTCCGGCGATCCGAGACGTGAGCGGCCTTCTTGTCCGCCACGTATTTGATGACTTCTCGCCTTCGCACTGGCGTCCCCAAAACGACAATCGCTAGGCCTTCCAGATACTCGGAAAGAGAGACATCGGCATTGTCGCGATAGCTCCAAGCATCTCCAGTCAACGGTGGAACGCCCTTCACGGAGAACTCAGCGGCCACGCCTTCAAGGCGGTCCCCCGCCCAAGGATAGTTGCCGCACGTCACCAGCACTGCAGGATGGATCGGGTTGAAATCCAGCATCCGCGCGCGAACTCTCAGCTCGGCTCTCGGCGGCAATAGGCGCCCCATACTGAACAAGTCCTTCTCGGACAGTAGGCGTCGCAAAATAGTGCTTCGCGCCCGGATTTCGGCAGGCACCTCCGCCAGGTTTTCGGTCATTTCCCTGGTGACGAACCGAAAATCTTCCACCGTGATCCGAGCAAGATCGAAGTCTGCTTCCGAGAGGACCCGGTCCGGGGATTTCAGCCGAAACTGCGGCTTCATCAAATACGAGAACAATGGGGATTTGGCGGAATTGTCCATCACGTCTCATTCGTTTACGGCAGTTTGTTGCGAAGAAGGCCGTCGCCAGCGTAGGGCCGTTGGAGGTTTATGGAGCCGAGCCTTTCAGGTCAGCGATGGCTAGTCTTCAAACTCGGCCCATTGCGCAAGGGCAAACATCGTGGCGTACAGGATCGTCATCGTCGCCGCCACGATGCAACCTGCACCGGTGAGATCCCACATTGGCACGACCACCTCTTGCAGCACGCGTGACCTTGGATGGTTCAGGTACATGGAGCAGCCGATAGCAAAAATGCCAAGGATCACCGTTATCAGCAGCAACTTCAACGCTGCGGTCATTAGCCAGTCGGCGGGCCTTGTTCGGAACAGCAGCGCGCAGGTGATGGCCAGGAAGGATGCGATGGCAATGCCGGTCTGCTCTGCATGTCCGGCATATTGAGGTCGCAGGATCGATGTGCCCGTGAACACATCAAACCACGCCGTGACAAATGAGATGATCAAGCTAGGCGTGACGCTGGCGAGCGTTCCTAGAAAACCGGAGATCTTCATTTCTTGGCTTCGCCGAACAGGGGCATTGGAATGGCCGACACAGACGGTCCTTTTTGTCACGGAACTCGTAGTAAGCCGGCACCGGGACCCAGTTTTTGAAATCACCGGTCACGTTCCATTCGACCGATCCGCCGGCAGACAGCGACACGCCATCCTTGTTGGCCGCGTAGAATGCCGGAGCGAAAAACTGCTCCTGGTCGGGAAATCTCGGCACGACCTTCACATCGCCAATATTGCCCTTCATCCGCCCCGAGTACTGTTTCGCGGAGTACGAAAAGAACGTCTTGAACTGGCTAGTGCCCTCGGTGCGGAGTCCTATCGTCCCCACTAGCTCCAGCATGGTGTCATGAGGATTGTCCGGGTCGCTAGGAAAGAAGATGCGTACCTCGTCCGCCCAGCCCTTTGGGGGTAGCTCGCCATCCGAAGAGCTCACCTGCTTGGCCGCTACGCCCTGCTTGCAGAAATCGCCTTCGTTGTTGCGCTCCTCGTCGCGCGCCGTTCCCATGAACTGCGCAGGCGTGCGCTCGCCGCTACGGCCGTACTCGATGCAGCCGTCGATCGGCCTGGAATTCAGGTCGTCGCTCATCCGAGGCGTCTTGGCCTCTTCCGTCGCGGGAACGTACGACTGGAAAGGGCCGGCTATGAACCACGTCACCATCAGGTCGCTATTCGGGTCGAGGTTGGAGACGCAGGACACATAGCGCCGCATGTTGTCCACCGTCTCGACCCAGGAACTGGTAAGAAAGTTGAAGTTGCCTACATGATGAGGCTGTGGGGCATCACCATCCTTGCAATCCTTTGCCTGAGTAGGCGGAGCCGCAAGAATCCCCGAAGCCAAGACCAAAGCCAGTATAGAAAGCCGTGAGCAGTACATTAGTTATCCCCCTACTTGGCGGATCAATGTGCCAGAACGCGCGAAAACTGCAATCTCGCGTGACCTTCATCGACAAGCGGACGCGCGCCCGCCACCTCCATTCCGTCACGCGAGGGGCCTAGGCGGCGAGACTCATCTATTCGTCGAGCGCGGCGCTAGCGCCATCATCGCCGATATCTGCAAACCCTGGCATGATGTCGCCAGCCAGCAGCTTCTCCTTCGACAACAGGCCAGCATCCTCGATGCGCCTCGAAATCCGGCAGCTGACGCAGCGTGTCGAGCCCGAACTGCGAAAGAAAGTTTTTGGTCGTCACATAGGTGTAGGGCGCGCCCGGCTGCGGGCTGCGCGGCCCCGAGGCGATCAGATCCTGCGCGCGCAGCACGCCGATCAGATCGCGCGACACCTCCTTGCCGAAGAAGGATGACAGCTCGCCGCGGGTGATCGGCTGGAAATAGGCGATGCACATCAGCACGAGAGCCTCCGACTGCGTCAGTTCTTTTGTCCCCTGCCCCGCCGGCGGGCCGAAGGCGGCGTGGATGACGTCGCCAAAGATTTTCCTGGTCCGGTGCTGCCAGCCGCCAGCGACCGCGACCAGCTCATAGGGGCGACCAGCGAGCTCGGCGCGGATGTCGTCGATGACCAACTCGAGATTGCAGCTTTTTCCCACCACCCGCGCCAGCACCTCGCGCGACACAGGCTCATTTGCCGCAAAGATCACCGCTTCGACCCGGCCCATCCACTCGCGCCAGCGCAGTTCCGGCGGCAGGTGCTCGAGCTCGGTGTCGAGCAGCGCCGGCTGCACGTTCGGCTTGCGGCGGACCGAGGCTTGGCTCATCGCTACAGCCCAAACAGCCGGAAGGTCGGACGGCCCGACAGCTCGCGCACGGCCTCGAACTGCTGCAGGCGCTCGAACAGGCGTCGCGCCGCAAAACGCGACAGGTTCTTTGTGACCAGCGATCCGGGGACGGCATCTTCATTCAGGAGCAAAAATATCACGTCGCCGGCGCCCTTGGCACGCAGTTTTGGCGCTGCCGCCAGGAGTTTTTCGGCGCGGCGCGACAGCTCGGCGGCCAGCCGGCAGGTTTCGGCCGCCGCTTGAACCAGCGCGACACAAACCGCGCGCTCGAAACCTTTTTCGCCGGGTCGGATGCGCTTGCCGCTGGCCTCGCCGCGAAACGCCGGGCCAAAGGCCTGCGCCATCAGCAGCGGCAGCGGCCGCGGCCAGCGCAGGCTTTGCGCCAGCACCAGGTCGGCGAGCCACCAGGCCAACAGCTCGGCATCGGGGCGCATGGCGACGACGCGGGCGGCAATCGCCGCGGCGGCGAACGGCGCCGGCCGCCGCGACCCCGTCAGGTCCTCGATCTCAGCGCACAGGTCGGCGAGCGCCTCGTCGTCCCACGCGAGCCCAAGCATCTCGGCTGCTTTTGCCAGCCGATCGCCGCTGACCGCCGGCGGCTGCAGCGCCAGCTGGCGCCAGGCGCCAAAAATGGCGCCGGCCGGACCGGGATCGGCGCCGGCCGGGCAAAGCAGCCAGGCATCGCGCAGGGCGGCTTCGTCCTCGACGCGGCCGGCGAGCCGCATGCTGGCGGCGGCGCATTTGAGCGCCAGCCGCTGGCGCCAGGCGCCGGCCCAGGCCGGCTGCGCCCGGGCAAGCGTGTCAAGCGCGCCCAAGGCGGCGCCGGCCCGGAAAGCGGCGTCTGCGTCATGCATGGCACCATCGGCCGCGCGCGCCCAAACCGGAACGGTCGGCGGCGCGGACGGATTGGCGGTCGCGGGGTCGAGGCGAATCATGCTTTCGAGGGTAAATCGGGCGTGCGGTTTGTGCCATGATTTTCACGCCCAAACGCACAGCTTGTCGGCGACACAAAACGAATGATAATGTTGCCTTATCGTTCGTTTTGTGCTTAATATGAGAAATGGCCGTTTTCGTCGAGCAGAAGCCCAAAAACCACGCCGAGCGAGGCCCCGGACCGTCATACAGCCCGGACGCCGGGGATCACATTTCGGCGGCGCAGCCGTCGGCCGAGGCTGAGGCGCTTGGCGCCAGCGACCTCCCTGACCTCGTCGACGTCGTTATGGAGATGGGCAGGACGCCCGAAGAACCGCCCGCCGAAGCCCCCTCCCCTCCTCCAGCCATCGCCAATCGTCGCTTGCCGGCGCATCTCGACGCGCTTGCCGGCCGCGCACGCGACTACGTCGAGGCAGCGAGCTCAGCCAACACGCGCCGTGCCTACGCCGCCGACTGGAAGCATTTTGCGAGCTGGTGCCGGCGTCAAGGCCTGGAAATGTTTCCACCAGATCCGCAAGTCGTCGGGCTGTACATCACGGCTCAAGCGTCCGGCACGGTGACCGGCGACAAGAAGCCAAACTCCGTGTCGACGATCGAGCGCCGGCTCTCCTCCCTGACCTGGAATTTTTCCCAGCGTGGCCAGCCCCTGGACAGAAAAGACCGGCATATCGCCACGGTGATGGCCGGCATTCGCAACAAGCACGCCGCCCCGCCCCGGCAGAAGGAAGCAGTGCTGCCCGAGGATCTGATCGCCATGCTGGAGACGCTCGACCGCGGAAGCTTACGCGGCTTGCGCGACCGCGCCATGCTGCTGCTCGGTTTTGCCGGCGGCCTGCGCCGCTCCGAAATCGTTGGCCTAGATTGCGGCCGCGACCAGACCGAGGATTCTTCCGGCTGGATCGAGATCCTGGAGAAGGGCCTGCTGGTAACCCTGCGTGGCAAAACCGGCTGGCGGGAGGTCGAGGTCGGGCACGGCTCGTCCGACGCGACCTGCCCGGTCGTGGCGCTGGAGACCTGGCTGAAGCTCGGGCGCATCGCCCACGGTCCGCTGTTCCGCCGCGTCACCGGCCAGGGCAAGGCGGTCGGCGCCGAGCGGCTCAACGACCAGGAGGTCGCGCGTCTGGTCAAGCGCACCGCGCTCGCCGCCGGCGTGCGCGGCGATCTTTCGGAGGGCGAGCGAGAGAAGCTGTTTGCGGGCCATTCGCTGCGAGCCGGCCTGGCGTCCTCGGCCGAGGTCGACGAACGCTATGTGCAGAAGCAGCTCGGGCACACCAGCGCCGAAATGACCCGGAAGTATCAGCGCCGGCGCGATCGGTTCCGCGTCAACCTCACTAAAGCGTCCGGATTATAGAAAAAGCCCCTCCCCTACCCTGCTCGGTATGTTGCACCGGCAGGAAGGGAAGGCTCTCAGCGGACGGATACCTTGGATATCCGTTCAGCTCTTCAAACGCAGCTTCCGCTCACCTTGCAATCTCAAAGCGCAACTTTTAATTTGCAGGGATGATCCGTCGCCGTGTGCTACCTCAAATTCGTCAGGCGCTTGCTCGTCACGGCCGTCCCCGTCAGGTCGGCAAGACAACGCTCGCCTAGAGAATCTTGCCTCGGTGGCGCCTGAGGGGACGCTCGCCAGCTTCTTCCGCACGGCCGCCGGAGCCGAGATCGATCTTGTCCTTCAGCTTCCGGCCAATCGCGGCGTCTGGGCAGTCGAAATAAAACGCAGTCCTTCACTCGGAACGGGTCTGCACATGGCCTTGGAAGATGTTCGGCCCGACCGCACTTTCGTCGTGTACGCCGGAACCGAGTCCTATCCGCTAGCCCCGAAAATACAAACTGTCGGGCTCATCGAATTGGCATCGCTGCTAAGCGAGCAGTCATAGTCGCGTGTCGGCAAGGCCCTCTTCCTGTGTCAGCCCGATCAAGAATCCGGTCGATCGTGCGGGTCGCTCGGGCCGCGTTGCCAGCAATCGCGCCGTTGCCGCAAGACAACTTCACCAGCCCTTCTTCTTCATGCGGTCGCGCAGCGCGTCGCTGATATCAAGCGCGCTGCCCGCGGCCTCCGCCCCGCGCTGTTGCCCGGTCTGGGACTCCTTCGCCCCTTTTCCGGCGGCAGCCTTCTCTAGCGCCCCCACCCTGGCATTGAGCAACGCGGTAACCATCGGCCACACCGAGAATTTCTGAGCGCGCGCTTTTTCCGTGAGATCCCGCAGATAACCGCCGCAACTGCGAATATGTTCGGCACGTTGCAGGATCGCGGCCAGCGTAATCGCCGCGTTTTGCGCCCCCATGACCTCCACGGCGTCCTGCCAGGCGCCTGGGCTAACGCCGATAGTCGGCCGCGCCGTGTCCGCAGCGGCTGCGAAGTCCCGCCAGGTCCGGATTTGTGCCCCCCGCGTGAAGTTTGCGATGTCTGGGCAAGCGCTCAGCACCATTCCTAACGGCACGTCCCGTTGTGGCAGGCTGCGCACGTTCTCGTCGTGCTCGGCGTCGCGGCCGGCTTCATCTTTATATTCTGTGCAGTTTCTGGATTCACCGGTAGGATTATTATTTGTGTTTGAACTTTGTATGTGGCGTCCAGATTGGGACTCATTGGCGTCCGGATTCTGTGATTTTACAAATGTTTCCAACGTCTGATGCACGTCGATCCAAAGGTCTTCGAGGTCGGATGCAATACCCTCGAGTACCTGCCGGGGGGCGGTGCGTGGTAGGCTGGCAATAATTGCTTCATAACGGCGCAGGAAGCCTCGCCAGTTGGCAGGAACGCTCTCGTTGATGCCGGCGTCAATCATCTTCACCACATCGCGCCGGCAGATCGTCAGCCGCTCCTTGACCAGGCGGAACGCCTTGCGCTCGGCCGCAACCGCCTCCGCGAGCTCCCGAAACTCCTCGGCACGAGCGAGGATCGGCGACAGGTCGAAGCCGTAGGCCTGCTCGATCACGCCGCCCTGCCCTTTCCTGGCGAAGCGCTTGCCGTTCGGGCTATCGCGGCGGATGATCAGACCACAATCCACCAGGACTGCGATATGACGCCTGAGCGTGGTCGGCGGCATGCCGTTGGCGCGGCGGATGAGCTGCTCATTTGACGGGAAGACGACCAGATTGCCCTCCCCGGCAAGCTCGTCGTCACGATGAAACGTCAGCAAGGCATTGAGCACCGCTAGCGCGCGATCGGTTGCCCCGAGGGGTTCCTTGGCCTCTCTGATGTCGCGAAAGACCTGCCATTTCGAGACCTTGGCTTCCTGTTCCACGTTCCTGGCCGCTACCTGGCTTGAAATCAGGCCAAGCGTCATCGGCCGCCGCCCAAAGGGCGTCGTTGCAATATGCGTCCCCATCTTCCTTCACCTATCGCTAGGCAAAAGAAACCTGCTCGCCAAAACGACGCCAAGACTCTTGACAGTGATTCGTGGATTTGCGATTCTCAGAGTTGCTACACGACTGAGAAGGGCTTCCGCGCGGTGACGTTCGGGGGCCTTTTTCTTTTGCGGTTCAGTGCTCCTTAGTCCGTTATCTGTTGCCGGAACTCGTCATAAAGCGCTTGGAGGCGCTCCCGCACGAAGCTCGCGAATTCCGGTTCGCTGCGCTTGTCGAAAGCGAAGGTCGTTTTCGTTTCGCTATCACTGATCTTGACCAAGCGGGATCCGTTGGCGGCAGTCCAGACCGTCCGGTCGGGCTTGTTTGCGGTGGCCTTGACTAAGTCATGGATAGCCTGGAAGCGCTCATCGCTGATGCGAGCGGCAAATTCCGGCTCATGGATCATCTTCAACGCCTTGGCGCGGTTTCCCCGCTCCTCAAGCAGGTCGGCGAGTTCGGCCCATCGCTGGCGCCCAAATGATTCTGCCGTGCCGATGGCCTCGATGATTTCGGCCGGCAGACGGGCAACCAGCGCAATCATCTTTGAAAGCGCCGCCTTGTCGACGCCGAGTGAAGCCATGATGATATCGCGCGAGAAGCCCCTGGCCTCCAGCTTGGCCGCAAAATAGCACCGCTCTATGTAGGAAAGGTCGCTACGACTGTTGTTTTCCTGACCCTGGCTGACGACGAGTTGCTCGTCCGTCAGATCCCTGACGACGGCGCGGACCATCCGGCCGAGCTGTCTAACTGCGCGCAGTCTACGGTGACCGTAGGCCACCTGATATCGGCCGCCGTCCTCGGGATGTGGGCGGACCAGGATAGGGACCTGTTGTCCGTGCTCACGGATCTGCGCCACAAGACCCGCTTGCGCTTCATCACTCACGCCCAGACGATCGATCACGATCGATTGGTCGATCAGGACGGGATCGAGCTCAATGACCGCCTGCCCTTCAGACAGCTTGCGTTCGATCTCTTCAGCCCGCTGCGCGCGCGAATTGATGTTTTCAAGCGACTGCGAGATGGCTCCAACAGGCCGGCCGGGCTTGAGCGGCCGCTCAAGGCCCATGAGAGGCCTGACCAGCGCCGTTCTGGCACCGTCCGGCGGAGACTGGTCACTAGGGCCTTCGGACACTTCGAAAAGATTCTTGCGGGCCATGGCTACTTCCGCCCCCAGGTTTTTCGGATTAGTTCCTCGATTTCGCCGTTGACGAGGGTCAGGCTTTCTAAGGCGCGGTCATAGGTCCCACGCGTGAATTGGCCGCGTTCAACTTCATAGAGGGTTTGCTTGGTCAGTCCCGCATCGGAGATCGCGGTCGACTTGAGCATGGCGTTTTCAAGCACCCGATTGCCGAAGATCGATCGCATGAACCCGGCCATTTGGCTTTGCGGACCATCGTTTGGCTCGAATCGGGTGACAAGATAGCGCATCCAGTCATAGTCGGTATTGCCGCCGGCGTTTTCCACGACCGCTAGCAGGTCCGAGGTCATCAGCAGGAACTGGGACATCGACATGACATCGAGCATCTGTGGATGCACCGTGATGATCACTGCGGTGGCCGCGCACAAGGCAGACAGCGTCAAGAACCCCAATTGCGGCGGGCAGTCAATGACGACCACGTCGTAGGCGCTTTCTATCTCGCCCAGGCATTCACCAAGCCGCGCGAAGAACATCGTGCCTGGCTGCCGGCTCGCCAGTACTTTCGGCGTCTCGTGTTCAAACTCCATCAGCTCAAGATTGCCGGGGACAAGGTGCAGGTTGGGCGTATAGGTGGAACGCACGATTTCGAGAATGCTGCGGCATTCCTCATCGTAGCGGATCGCCCCGTATATGGTCTCGTTGGATCCGACATCCAATTCGGGCTGATGGCCGAACATAGCTGACAGGCTGGCCTGTGGGTCAAGGTCGATCGCGAGCACGCGGTAGCCGCGCAACGCTAGGAACTGGGCGAGATGGGCAGCCGTGGTGGTCTTGGCGCTACCGCCTTTGAAATTCATTACGGAGAGGATCTGGAGCTTCTCCCCTGCCCTGCGATGGCGTACGTATTTTCCCGGCCCTTTAGAGTTTTGCTCGTCGAGCACCTGGCGAAGCCGAATGATGTCGTCCACCGAATACACCCGCCGTCCATTTGCCTGCGGTTGCGGACCGTGTCCGTCGGCAACGATCTGGCGAAGATAGCCTTCGTGAATGCCGATGAAATCCGCGGCCTCACCTGGGGTGAACAGGCGCATGCCCTTCTGGGCGGTCGGGGGAAATATCCTCGCCTGATGTGCCTGGAGTTGGCGTGAAAGCTCTGCGGCGTCCGCGGCAATAAGTTCCCGAAGGCTTTCGCCCGCCGGAATGCTATGGTTGATTTTCTCCAACATCGGCCCCATCCTGAATCTGCGCATTTTGGCCAATGGGCGACGTAAATGCGCTGATGAAGATGGACTGATTCTGGAATGCGGACAAATCCTTTTTGGTTACCAAAAAGTTAACTTGCAAAACGGCTAGATGAGTCTCGCGTGGCCGGCAACTTTAAACCAAAGGCGCTTCAGCCGTAAATAATATCAAGCTGCAGCGCGCTGTGATCTTGGGTTCGCTAAGTCCAACGGCTTTGCGGCTGAGGCAACACGCTCGACCCTTGGCTAAATTGTCGCCGCAAGGCACTGGGGCGCTGCCCGGACTCTAGTTTCCCGGGCGAGCGTCGAGACGGAGTTGCACGTGTACAACTTTCGCCGCCAGGCCGGACCTACCCGCAAACTCTTTGGCGTGTGAGGCCCTCCGACAGACATTTCCGGCACTATTACCGCCCTAATGGACTTGGCCGGCGCCTACGGACCTTGGACCAAGCGGTGAATGGTGGGCCAGCCCCTACCGACGCAGTCGCGCGCAGTCGCTCATGTTCAACCGTGCATATACGATCTTCCCAGATCGCGGTTCGCTCAAGTTGTACGTGTGCAACTTGGCAATTTGGCTGCCTGCGGTGCGTTGCGGCGGCGTCACAGTACGGGCGCGGCCGCTACGGCTGGATGGAATTGCCCAATGCGCTTTCAGTTTTGCTTCAGTGGGCAGCGTTCGCGGGACACCTCTGCGAAGGTCCTGCATTGGCCCAGTGGCGCGCCGACCTTCTTTCAGGTCGCGTTTGGAGGTCCAGAGCTCGTGACAAATCGGTGCGCGCCGCTGTCTGCGTTGTCTTGGTGAAATTGGACCACCGCGCTCTTCGCGGAGTTATGCACCCACGGATGCAACTCTGCGGGCCAGTATTACTGCCCTCTGCTGCTGGCCCCAACGCAATCGCGCCCCGGAGCAACCTCCGGCGGATCCGATCGGGCAAAAGTTGCACGTGCGTATTTACGCCGAGCTGTCGTCTGCAGGGTTTCGTTTTGACACCCCGGTGCGAGCGGCTGGTTAAGCGGGCATCGCGCATTGCAAGAATGGTCACCCGATACTCGTCCTTGCCCTGGTGCACAGTGGCGACTGATGTTCGCGCAATTTGCGCCAAGCCACCGCCACACAAATTCACCGGGAAACTACCGCGGGGCAGAGCCTAGTGAGAACATTTGCACCCCGGGTACCTCTTTGCAGTTGCGTGTGAGTGCGGGGGACGCGCTAGGCGCGGCAGCGCGTTGTTGGTTTAACCAACTTCGAATGGACCGCCACGCAGTTGTACACGTGCAACTCGCTCACGACGCCCGCGTCTCCATAGTCGCTGGGCTCGTTAGAGGCAACGTGAGATCTGCCGACTGCCGTCTCGGTGAAGGGCGCAGTGGGGGGAGGGGCCCGGCCGCTAACACTGCCGGCGCGGCGTCTTCAGCCGAACGAGATATGCCGCGGGACTTTGCGCCTACGACAAAGAACGCACATGAGCCAACATTCACTGGACAGTATCCCGCTGGCGCAACTCGCATCCGCGATATTCTCTGGCGGGCTTTCACCCATGCAGGGAATAGCGGGGTAGATCTCTCCAGAAGGAGGTCAGTTCCACGCAACCAATTGTAATGAACTGGGGCACCGAGCCCCACCCTGGAGCACACAATTAACACGCTGGTAACCTTAACGCCGGCCTTAACGCCCATCTTCTGATTGGCCGCGCAGGCCTCAATGGCGGAGCGCTTCGACGATCTTCCGGAGGGTTGGAATACGGCTTCGCGACGCTTGGTGGCAGTTCACCACCAATAGCCAGCACCTCAACCGATGGCACGAACGGAAACTGCATGTTGTTTCTATTGGCAACAATTCAGCTTGCCGAATGCGCCATGCTGCGGCTGAATTGGGACAGGGGGGTGGCTCCACTACAGCCCGGACGCCTTCGTGAGATTGGTCCCGAACCGGACACGCCGCCGCTTATGTTTGCTCGTCATCTCGGCCGCAGCGTAACTGATCTGCTCTTGACGGTAATGTTCTTCAATGTCGACCGAAGAGGCAAGACCGGCGCGCAGCGATTGTCCTGAGAACAAGCCAGCTCGCTCCCCTTCCGGCAGATCAGAACGGACGCCGGCTGAAAGTGCGGTGCGCTTGACCAGACGGGCAACATGCTTGTCAGAGAGCCGCCCACCGTCAACACTCCTGTTGTTCTTGAAGATGCGTCGGAAGAGGGGCCCTTTTGTCACCCGGGCAAAGCGGATCCAGGTATCAAGTGCAGCAACGGGGCAAGTCTGGTCGGACGCGCCGCGGCCGACTTCGACCTCGCGCCATCCAGTCTTTCCGCGTAGCGTCACCAGTACACCCTGATCTGGAAAAAACTCGATCCAACCATTGCCGCCGCTGCGGTCGTCGCGGACGACGTCGAGACCGACAATCTCGGAACGCCGCAGGCGGCCGGCGAAGCCCAACAGTAGGATGGCCCTGTCGCGCAGACCTCTGAGATCATGACCGAGCGTATTGACCATCTCCTTGATGTCTTCGCCAAGGACAGCTTCCTTCTGCCGAAGCGGCTTTGGGTGCCTTCCGCGAATGCCGGCCAGGACCGAGGAAACATGGCGATCAGCGCGGTCAATGGCAAAACCGCGCTGAGTAAAGCTCCAGGCGAGACCGGAAAGCCGGCGCTCGATTGTGGAAACCGACAGTGCTGGCACGCCGTGTTTCGGGTCGTCGGCTGCGCAGGCGTCGATATAGCGACCGATGATCTTCGGATCCGGGGGCAGGGGCTCAAAGCCTTGGCGCAGGCACCAAGAGGTGAAGTGTCGCCAGTCCTTGGCGTAGGCGTCCAGCGTATTCCTAGAACTGGCGGTCTTGACGTTGTTCGTTCCCGTCTCAAGAGCTTCCAGCCGCCCCGGCGGGCCGGAAGCTTGACCCAATTGTGGCGCCGGTTCAACGACGGCATTGTCGTCGATTGCGGGCGGGATTTCGCCGGGACTCACCATCATGAACGCGACGCTAACAAATCACGTCCGATAAGGCAATGTTATCGGACATAACCGGCCAGCAACGACTTGTGCGTTTAGCCCTAACAACCATAGCATAAAGCGCACAGGCGCACTACGCTGGTAACGGATGATTCGCCTTGATCCCGTGCCCAACAGCCTCGCCCCGCCGCCCACCGTGCCGGCCTGGGCGCTCACGCCTGGTTCCCGCGCCAGTGAAGCTGATGCCGCCTTCCAGGCCGGCGCAGCCCTGGCCTCGCTCGACAGGCTTGCCCGCGCGCAGCCTCCCTCGGCCGGTGTGTGGCGCCAGCGGCTGGCACTGAACTGCGCCGCCGCCAGCATGCGGCTCGCCGGCCGCGTCGAGGACGCTGCCGCCTTACGCGACGCTTGGTACCTCCGCGCGACGACCGCCGATCCCGGTCCCGCCGGTGCCATCCTTGGCGCATGGCGGCAGTTGGTGCTGCAGCCCCACATCTACTACCCCGACCGGCTGGAAAAGATCGTCGACCAGCTTGGCCTCCACTGGGACGGGAAGAAGCTCGGCGACCTTTGCACAGCGATTGAAAATCTATCCCAGCGGCCGGCGCCGTTCGCCGCCTCAGCAATCGCCGCTCACGTAGTCGCCACGCTGCCCGACTCCGAGCTTTTTGCCTGGTGGCTGGCCGATCTGGTTCTGGCACAAAGCCTGCGCTGGCCGCGCCCGCTGCCGCTGCTGATGGCGCAGGCTTTTGGACCGGCCTTCCGCGCGGAAGGCGGCGGTAAGCGCATCCGACCCGGGGAAGATGGATTCGAACGCGCCGTTTGCGTGGCGCTGGTGCAAGCGGCGGCGGAAGCGTGCCGCATGGCTGCGGAGCTGTTACGTCGTGCCGACAAGCTCCTGGCGGTGGCGCCAAAACTGCGCGCCAAGGGCGCCGGCGACGTGATCTTCTTGCTGCTCAATGAAGATGCGGTGTCGGGCTCAGTAACGACCAAAAACCTGTCGCGCTTTGCTGCGCGGCGCCTGTTTGAGCGGTTACAACAATTGGAAGCCCTGCGCGAACTCTCCGGCCGCCCCAGCTTCCGGCTGTTTGGACTTTAGCGATGAGCGAGGGGGCCGCCCGCCGCAAGGCAAACGATCAGCCGGCGTTGCTCGACACCGAGTTAGAACATCTGCCTGCAGAACTGCGCTGGCGCGAATGGATGGGCCGCGTCGAAGCGGTGATTTTTGCCGCCAGCGAGCCGGTGTCGCGAGAGGTGCTGTCACGGGTTGTGGGCAAGGATTGCCATCTCGAGCTGGTCATTGACGACATCCGCGCCGAGCTCGCCGGCCGCCCCTATGAGCTGGTCGCGGTCGCAGGCGGCTGGCAGCACCGGACCAAGAAGGCCTTTGCCGACGTCATCCGCGGTGCATTCGGCGGGACAGCGCGGCAGGGCACCGAGGGATCAAGAGAGCTGACGCAGTCGGAGGCTCTCGTCCTGATGTGCATTGCCTATTTCCAGCCAATCACGCGCGGCGAACTCTCGAGCTTCTTCGGCAAGGAGGTGTCGCGCGATCTGATCGGCGTGCTGCGCGCACAGGAGCTGATCGCCTCAGGGCCGCGCAGCCCGCGGCCGGGCGCGCCTTACACCTATGTGACGACGAAGACCTTCCTGTCGCAGTTCGGGCTCGACACGCTGCGCCAGCTGCCCGATTTCGAGGCGCTCGAGGATGCTGGCCTGCTGTCGAGGGAAAAGCTGTTGGCGGGCGACATCATGCCGGGGTTTTCGGACCCCGGGGAGAGTAGTGCTGACGTTATCGACGAATAGGGGAACGCGCCATGATCCGGCCGCCGTTTCGGACTCCCCGGATTGATCAATGGTCCCACCAGGCATCTCGAAGTCATTTGGTTCACGACGGGGTGGAGTTTCTGCCACCGACCCCTCATCACCGCAATCTTTCTCAAGGGTCTAACGCCGGTTTTATCATGAGCCACCTCAACGGCCCCACACTCGGATAGTGTTGCCTCAGCACGGGGCGAAGGTTCTCAACGTGCTGCTCGCCAGTCTGGTTTTCCTGGCTTGGCGTACTCTTCGATGCTCGATCGCCCATTTGTGGCGCGTCGAGAAATGCAGCCGGCTTCGCAATTCCACAATAATGTCGCCGCAAGTATTCCGTCACGCCGCTCTACGGTCCGATAGCCGCTCGCGGAGACCTGGCTGATGTCGCGAGGATCGTAACGCACCTCAATGTAGCCAAGCGGGTGCCCCCGCGACCGCGCGGAAGGTGGTGCCGCCAGGCGTGTTATCGATGCGTCGGATATCGTGCATGCATTTATTCCAGCCGCGGAGACGATTGGGGGGATAGCTGACCGCCAGCGCAGGCACACGAGGAAAGGAAAGCCTGACGCCGGAGGGGTGCTTAACGGTTCCATCTCAGCGATTCGCACCCACACCCAATCGATTGGCAGTTTCCGGGGTGAACTCATACAGCCAGGCCGTTCCGCGTCCCGCTGAATTCTTCACAATCGTTTCCGTCAGAATGCCTCGCGCCACAAGGGGATCAATCGACTCCTTCACCGTGTTGCGCGTCATCCCCGTCGTTTCCTTGATGTTCGCAAGCGTTAGCTTCTCGCCGCTCCGATGCATCATAAACAGCACCGTCATCATGCCGACCTGCTTCAACCGCGATTGCGGCGTCTCTCCTTCGATCGGTTTGTCGAGGACTTCCTGCAAGGCATAGGCCGAAAACCTCTGCTCTTGCCGTTGTGCGTCGATCACCCTTGCCATCGGCTATACTATCAGTTATTCGATAGTTTAAGAGTCGCGACCACCCGCGCCAGCTGGCCAAGGGACGCGTCACGCGTTTGAAGGAAAATGGTCATGGGAAACTCGCTCGTAAGGGCAATCGTCGCTGCAACCAGCCTAGCGTCATTCTATCTTGTTTTCGACAGTAAAGCGCAAGCTGATGAGTGGGGCTGCCAGGTTATCCTGTGCCTTTCCAATCCAGGCGGTGCGATGCAGTACGCCGAGTGCCGACCGCCCATCAACAAGCTCTGGCGCTGGCTTGCCAAGGGCCGCTCGTTTCCCACATGCCGTGGCGTCCGGTTCCAGAGTTCGCGCCCAGGCTATGATCCGTATTACTGCAATGAAGGTTTTACACTCACCAGCTCGTTCGGGTCTGCCGGACGTGTCGCCACGTGCGTGTCGACCTCTCTCCAGCCCGTTGACAGGCGCTTCTGCTCATTCCGGCGCGATGACAATGGCGGCGATCACAGTTCCGTGCTGTCTCCGCAATTGCAACGAGAGGGTGGCCGGTCTCAGTGCCTGGCCAAGGTTACGTCCCGGCCCAACATCCGGGAGCAGCCGCACTTTATCGACGTGACCGTCGACGGTGTCGGCAAGCAAAGGGTCTGGTACTGACCCCATGCCTGTTCTCTTCGTCGATCTTGCGCAGACCTGCGCACCCGTAGTCGCGGCCGAGACGCTGGCGGGCGTCGTCAGCCTTGAGAGCCGGTTCGTGCCGTTCGCCATCCGGATCAACAGCGGCTCGCCGCTTTCAAAGCAGCCGTCCACGAAAGCGGAGGCGATCGAGGTCGCCACGTCGCTGGCGGCTGAGCAGCAGGATATCCAGCTCGGTCTCGGTGGTATCGGCATGGAAGAGCTTCGAAACCTGAAGCTCTCGATCTCCGACGCCTTCGATCCGTGCCTCAATCTTCGGGCAACCGCGACGCTTCTCGATGGCTACTACCGGCTCGCCGTTAACGCGGGTGCCGAACCGAACCGGGCGGGGCAGGTGATGCTGCAATCCTGGTACGGGCGAGGCGATCCCACCGTTGGCGACATGGTCAAGTACGACGAGCAGGTCAGCCAGGAGGTGAAGCGGATTGGCGGATCCCTTGCGACGCTCGAAATAGAGGATGGCGGGCAGGGGAGGGGGGACAGCGAGCCTGCCGCAGTCGAAGTAGCGGTCGAAGAGCAGACAGGCGACCCACCCTTCGATCAGGCGGCATCCGCGCCGTCCTGGGATGTCTTCAATTCGCGGCGGCGATCTTCCGTCCTCGTGTTTCCAGAACAGTCAAACGGAGCAGAGTGAATGATCTTCAGTTCCCATATCCGGCCGATTGCTGCCCCCGCTTTGATGTCGGCGGCCATCGTGGCGACCATGATCGAGCCTGCATTCGCGCAAGCCGCCGGCATCGAAACCGTACTGCAGAACATCGTCGACATGCTGACCGGCAACATCGCCAAGCTGCTGGCCACCATCGCGGTGATCGTGATCTGCATTGCCTGGATGTTCGGCTACATGGATCTCAGAAGGGCAGGGTTCTGGATCATAGGCATCGGCGGTATCTTCGGCGCCACCGAACTAGTGAACACCATCGTCGGAGGCTGACGCCATGGCGAGTTCGCGGCCGACAGTTGAGGAAGATACGCTGTTTATCGCCTGCACCCGGCCGGCGATGATCGCAGGGGTGACGATGGAAGCCATGGGCGTGAACATCATGCTCACCACCATCCTCTACATCGTTGCCGGCTCGATCGCCTACGCTCTCGTGGGCGTGGCCTTCCACCTGTTGTTCCGCGCGCTCGTCAAACACGACCAGAACATGTTTCGCATCCTGCTTGCCTGGGTGGAGACACGTGGTCGGTCCCGGAACAGCACCTATTGGGGCGGCGCAACTCTTACGCCCCTGAGGCTCGCCCGACGCTTCGACGAAAGGGATCTTGGTTTTGCCTAGTCTAGCCACGCTGAGGTCTCGCGAACTCGATCCGCAGACCTTCATCCCCTATGTCCGCCACGTCGACCGGTCGACCATAGCGCTCGATTCGCGGGCGCTGATGGTGACGATCGCGCTCGAAGGCGTCTCCTTCGAGACCGCCGATGTTCTCGACCTGAATGCCCTTCATCGCGATCTCAACACACTCTACCGGAACATCGCCGACGAGCGGCTTGCCGTGTGGACCCATCTCATCCGTCGTCGTGACAGCAGTTACCCGGAAGGAACGTTCACCACGCCGTTCTCGAAGGCGCTCAACGACAAATACCGCGCGCGCATGGTGGACGAGGATCTGTTTCGCAACGATCTCTATCTAACGATCCTTTGGTCTCCAGCCCGCGATCCGGCAGACATGGCGGCAAAGCTGTTGTCGCGCCTGCGTCGCGCCCGTCGGAGGTCGACGGAGCTGGACGAGGAAGCGCTGAAGCAGCTTCACGACAAGGTCGCCGATGTCATGGCGGCTTTGAAGCGATTCGAGCCGCGCCTGCTGTCGCTTTACGAACATGATGGGTTGCTGTTTTCGGAACCGAGCGAGGTGCTGCACCAGATCGTCGGCGGACGGCGGGAACCAATACCGCTGACCGAAGGGCGCGTCGCGTCGGCGATCTACTCCGATCGGGTCATCGTCGGCCGCGAGACGCTCGAGATCCGGCACGAGGCCGCAAGCCGCTATGCTGGTATGCTGAGTTTCAAGGAATATCCGGCCCGCACTAGGACCGGCATGCTCGACGGCGCACTCACCAGCCCCTTCGAACTTATCCTCACGCAGTCATTCTCCTTCGCCTCGAAGGTAGACGCCCGCGTCATCATGGGCCGCAAGCAGAACCAGATGGTCAGCAGCGGCGACAAGGCGGCCTCGCAGATCGACGAGCTGGACGAGGCGATGGACGATCTGGAGTCCAATCGGTTCGTGCTCGGCGAGCACCATCTGACGCTTTGCGTCTTCGCCGCCTCGGTGAAGGAACTGACCGACAATCTCGCCAAGGCACGCGCCAGCCTGACCAGCGGCGGCGCGGTCGTCGCGCGCGAAGATCTGGGTCTCGAGGCTGCCTGGTGGGCGCAGCTGCCGGGCAACTTCCGCTATCGCGCGCGGTCCGGCGCGATCACATCACGGAACTTTGCCGCCTTGTCACCCTTCCACTCCTATCCGATCGGCCAAAAGGACGGCAACGAGTGGGGGCCGGCCGTTGCCCTGCTCAAGACGGCGTCAGGATCGCCGTACTACTTCAATTTTCACTACGGCGATCTCGGCAACACCTTTGTTTGCGGGCCGTCGGGCGCTGGCAAGACCGTGCTGCTCAACTTCATGCTGTCGCAGCTCGAGAAGCATGATCCACATGTGGTGTTCTTTGACAAAGACAGGGGCGCCGATCTTTTCGTGCGCGCCGCTGGCGGCGCCTATCTGCCCCTCATGAATGGTGTTCCGACCGGTTGCGCGCCCCTGAAGGCGCTCGAGCTCACGCCCGAGAACAAGGTGTTCCTGACGCGCTGGGTCGGCAAGCTTGTCGGCTCGACAACACGGGAACTGACCGTGACCGAGCTTCGCGACATTGCTTCCGCGATCGACGGCCTTGCCGACCTGCCGGTCGAGCGCCGCACGATCGGCGCGCTCAGAACCTTCCTCAACAACACCGACCCGGAGGGGATCGCGGCCAGGCTGCGACGGTGGGAGAGGGGAGGGCCGCTCGGTTGGGTGTTTGACAATGTGACCGAGGATATCGGCTTCGGCGATTTCGGCGCCGACGCCAGATTCGTCGGCTACGACATGACCGACTTTCTCGACAATGAAGAAATCCGCACGCCGCTGATGGCCTACCTCTTCCATCGCGTCGAGCAGCTGATCGACGGCAGGCGGATCATCATTGTCATCGACGAGTTCTGGAAGGCGCTGCAGGATGAGGGGTTCAGGGACCTCGCACAGAACAAGCTGAAGACGATCCGCAAGCAAAATGGCCTGATGCTTTTCGCCACCCAAAGCCCGCGTGATGCGCTCATTTCGCCGATCGCGCACACCATCATCGAGCAGTGCCCGACGCAGATCTTCCTGCCGAACGCCCGCGGCAATCATGCTGACTATGTGGACGGCTTCAAGCTGACGGAACGCGAGTACGAATTGATCGCTCGCGAACTCTCGGTCGAAGGCCGGCGGTTCGTGCTGAAGCAGGGCCACAATAGCGTCGTCGCCGAGCTGAACCTCAGGGGCTTCGATGACGAACTCGCTATCCTTTCCGGCCGTACGGCCAATGTCGAGCTTGCCGAAGCGATCCGCGCGGAGGTCGTCGGCCAGGGCGAGGACTGGCTTCCCATTTTCCACCAAAGAAGGAGTGCGGGCTGATGGCTTCTTACAGACTTCACGGCGCGGCGATTGCCGCGGCGCTTTTCCTTTCCGCGAGCGGCGCCGCAGGGCAGGGGATTCCGGTGATCGACCAGACGGCGATCGCCAAGCAAATCGAGAGCATCGCGCAGCTCAAGTCGCAGCTCGATGCGCTCCATCAGCAAATCGAACAGGCGCAGCAGCTCTATGGCTCGCTCAACAAGCTCACCGATATGGCGGATGTCGCAAGCATCCTCAACGATCCAAGCATCCGAAAAGCCTTGCCGGCGGACTTCAATGCCATCGAGGGGCTGTTCAAGGGCAAGGGCGCCGGCGTGTTCGGCGACTCAGCCTCGAAATTCCTCGAAGGCAACTCCACCTATCGAACCAGCGCCGACGATTTCTACGCGCAGGAGCTCTCCCGCATCCAGAACAAGAATGCTGGCCAGATGAGCCTCGGCCAGCTGATCTACGACACCGCGACCAAGCGCATCGACGGCATTGATCAGTTGCGCGAGAAGATATCGACGGTGGGCGACGCCAAGGATATCGCCGACCTTCAGGCACGGCTGCAGGCCGAAACGGCTTTCCTCCAGACCGATGTGCTCCGCATGGAAGGCCTGCGCATGGTGCAGCAGGCGCAGGCCCAAGTCGATGAGCAGCGCAAGGCCGAAGACTGGCGCCAACGCATGGACTCGATCAAGGCGGCGCTACAATGAGGAGACTGCTGCTCCTCATTGCGATAGCTGGTCTGGCGGCCTGCTCGGAGCAGGCGGAAAGAACCTACACCGTCGATGAACTGGTGGCGGACGAAGCGTTGCTTTCCGGCCTCGTCACGAGTTGCCGAAACAATCCGGGTGAGCTGAACGACACGACGAACTGCAGAAACGCCGAAGCCGCCGACGGCAAAATGCGGCTTCAACGGATGCGGCAGTCGTTGGGAGGTTGACCATGTATGAGGTGTTCGCCTTCGTCGATGAGCAGTTCAGAACTCCGTTGGAGACCTTCATCTCCGATGGCACGTCGAACATCTCCGAATGGGTTTCGGGGCCTTTGACGGCGGCTGTCACCCTCTACATCGTGCTCTACGGCTACCTTGTTCTTCGTGGCTCGGTGCAGGAACCGATCCTCGATTTCGCTTACCGGGCGATCAAGCTCGCCATCATCATGATGCTGGTGAAGAATGCCGGCGATTACCAGACCTACGTCACGAACATCTTCTTCGATGTGCTGCCGCGCGAAATCTCCCAGGCTCTCAACACCGGCACGGCGCCGAGCGCTTCCACCTTCGACAGCCTGCTCGACAAGGGGCAGGCCTCCGCCACCGATATCTGGTCCCGCGCCTCCTGGCCCGTCGATATCGTCACGGGCGTCGGCGGCATGATGGTGATCGGTGCGAGCTTCATCGTCGCGGCGATCGGCTACATTGTTTCGCTCTATGCCCGCCTGGCGCTCGCCATCGTGCTGGCGATCGGCCCGATCTTTGTGGCCCTCGCCATGTTCCAGGCAACGCGGCGCTTCACCGAGGCCTGGATCGGGCAGCTTGTGAACTTCGTGACCCTGCAGGTCCTGGTCGTCGCCGTTGGTTCCCTGCTGATCACCTGCATTGACACCACCTTCACGGCGATCGAGGGATACAGTGATGTGCTGATGCGGCCGATCGCGCTTTGCGCCATCTGCCTCGCTGCTCTCTATGTCTTCTATCAGCTTCCCAACATCGCTTCGGCGCTCGCCGCCGGCGGGGCGTCGTTGACCTATGGCTACGGAGCGGCACGCGACGCCCACGAAAGCACACTCGCCTGGACGGCATCCCATACCGTCCGTGGCGCCGGCCGCGGCCTCCGCGCGGTCGGACGGACCTTCACCTCGAAACGCGCCGGCTCATGACGCTTTTCGCACCAACAAGAAAAAGGCTTTTCTGGAATGATCCGAATTTTCCCGCTGGTTTGCATGGCGGCGATCTTAAGCGGCTGCGCATCGCTGAGCTACCCGCTCGCCAAATGCGACGGCTATTTGCGCCGGCCGCTCAATCGCTCGATGTGGGAATGGGAGGACAATAAGAACCTGACGCAGAAGCATTCGAGTGCACAACCGGCGATCTCCCAATCGGCGGCCGCACCCTATGTCGAAGAGGGCAGGAAACCGCCCGCCTTCGCCCGTTTTGACATCGCTGCATCCAATCGTCCTTGCGGAGCGTGACCCATGGTCTCGAGGGACGAACTCAAAACATACTTCGAGAAGGCGCGACGCTTCGATCAGGACCGTATGGTTCAGGTCGAACGCTCGGCGCGCATCGCCTGGTCCGTGGCAATCGTCGCCGGCATCCTCGCCGGCGTATCGATCTTTGCCGTCGCGGCCTTGACCCCGCTGAAGACGGTGGAGCCGTTTGTCGTGCGGGTGGACAATTCGACAGGCATCGTCGATGTCGTCTCGGCGCTGACGTCGACGCCGGGCACCTATGACGAAGCCGTCACCAAATACTTCGCCGCCAAATATGTGCGTGCGCGGGAAGGCTACGTCTGGAGCGAGGCGGAGGAGAATTATCGCACCGTCGCCTTGCTGTCGACACAGCCGGAGCAGACGCGATTTTCCACATACTATCGTGGCAGCAACCCAGATTCGCCGCAGAACACCTACGGGCGCAGCGCCACGGTGCGCATCAGCATCGCGTCGATCTCGCTGATCAATCCGAATGTCGTGTCCGTCCGCTACATGCGCACGATTACTCGCGTCGAGGAGGTTCGGACAACCCATTGGGTTGCGACGCTAACCTTCTCCTACGTGAATGCGCCGATGTCCTCGACGGATCGGCTGGTGAACCCTCTCGGCTTTGTGGTCAGCGAATACCGGGCCGATCCGGAGGCCATCAACTGATGCGCACAATCGCAATCGCCACCCTCCTTCTGGCGGCCTCCGCCTCCACCGCGCTTGCCCTCGAAATTCCCCGCGGCGCATCGCAGGACAGCCGTGTGCGCTTTGTCGACTACCAGCCCTACGACATCACCCGCATCGTCGGGTCGATGCGCTCCTCGGTGCAGGTGGAATTCTCGGCCGATGAGGAGATCGCCCACGTCGCGCTCGGCAATAGCGTCGCCTGGGAGGTCGCGCCGGCAGGCAACATCCTGTTTCTCAAACCGCGGGAAAATCAGCCGGTCACCAACATCTCTGTCGTAACCACCCGTCGTGACGGCTCAACCCGCAGCTATCAGATGGAGCTGACGGTAAGGGATGGAACGGTGGAGGTGGGCCAGAATACCTATTTCTACGTCAAGTATCGCTATCCGGCTGACGAGGCCGAACGACGGCGACAGGCTGCGGCGGCGCGAGCCGTCGCGGCTCAGGCGAAGGAGGCTGACAATGTGCTCGCCCTTCATGAAGCCTATGGGCCGCGAAACTGGCGCTATTCGGCGCAGGGCTCCCAGGCACTGGAACCGGAAACGGTCTACGACAATGGCAAGGTGACGACGTTCGCCTTCGTCGGCAATCAGGAGATGCCCGCGATCTACATCGAGAACTCGGACGGCAGCGAGAGCCTGGTGCCCAAATCCGTCGACGGCAACCTGGTCCTGGTACACGCGATCAGCCGCAAGTTCATCCTGCGCAGGGGAGGGGACGTGCTTTGCGTCTTCAACGAGGCCTATGACCGCGTTGGCATCAATCCGGATACCAACACGACCTCGCCATCGGTCGAGCGCGTCGTGCGGACCGACGCCGGCGCAACGCGATAGGAGGTGGTCATGACACAGGAAAACGAAGGCCGGATTCCGGGCGAGCGGGCGGAAACCATTGCGGCCAGGCGGATCGACAACAATCCCACCCTGAAGCGAGGCGCCGTGGCGTTGGCGGTGGTCGCCTTTGTTGCCTTCGCCTTGTGGTCCATGAGCGGAGAAAAGGCACCGTCGGACACGACAAAGCCGGAGCGGGTGGTCATTCGCCAGACGACGAATTTCGAACCGGCCAAGGAGAAAGTGGAACCGGTCCAGGCGCGCCCGGAAGTGAAGCTGCCGACCCCTGTCGTAACCGAAGAGGCCAAGGAAGAAGACCCGCTGCTCGACTCGGCGCGCCGTGCGCCCGTCATGGCATACAGCGGTGGACAGGAGAACGAGACATCGCGCCGGGATACCGAAGGCTCAGCGACATCGACGGAGGGCAACTACCTGCCGCTCAACGGAAACATGATGGGACAGAATGCGGTCAACGCCGATGAACAGCGGTTTGACGGCCTGCTGCGGCCGACCCGGCTCGAGGGCTCGCGTGCCGGCACGCTCGGCAATTGGAGTTACATCGTCGCCATGGGAACCTCCATACCTTGCGTCCTGGAGACCGCCATGGCGTCGGATCAGCCGGGCTTTGCGAGTTGCGTGATCAACCGCGACGTCCTCTCGGACAATGGACGGGTCGTGCTGATGGAGAAGGGGACCCAGGTCGTCGGCGAATACCGTGGCGGCCTTAAGCGGGGGCAGAAACGTCTCTTCGTTCTCTGGAATCGGGCAAAGACGCCCAAAGGCGTGATCGTTACACTCGCATCGCCGGCGACGGACGCCCTCGGCCGTGCTGGCGTCGACGGGTATGTCGACACCCATTGGTGGGAGCGGTTCGGAAGCGCACTCCTTCTTTCCGTCGTCGGTGATGCGACCAGCTACGCCAGCAGCCGTCTGCAAGACAGTGGCGTCGACGCGCAGAACACGACGAGCGCAGGCCAACAGGCCGCGGCCATCGCCGTCGAGCAGTCGATCAACATTCCACCTACACTCAACAAGCACCAGGGCGAACTCGTCTCGATTTTCGTGGCGCGCGATCTCGACTTTTCCGGGGTCTACAGACTTCGCGTGACGGAGCCCAGGAACCGCATCTTCGACCGCGCGGTGCTCGGCGACTTCAGCCCGCGGACGACGCTCGTGACGAAGTAGGGCAGGGCGTATGGCCGAGGGAACCGACGCGGCAGTCGTTCGCCACCTCCTCTCACCATTGGCGCCATTCCTGACCAATGGGTCTCTATACGAAGTGATCGTGAATCGGCCTGGTCAGATGCTGACGGAAGGTACCAATGGATGGCGCACCCATGACATGCCGGAATTGACCTTCGAGAAGCTGATGCGGCTTGCCCGCGCAGTGGCGACTTTCTCCAATCAGTCAATCGACGAGAGGCGACCAATCCTCTCGGCGACGCTTCCAGGCGACGCGCGCATCCAGATCGTCATCCCGCCCGCGACAACGAAGGGTACGGTGAGCCTCACAATCCGAAAACCCTCGTCATTGAACCTTACTCTCGATGATCTGGAAGGAAGTGGGTTCTTCAGCGAAGTCAAGGCCACGGGGCAGGGAGACGCCGCAAGCGACCAGAGGCTGAAAGCCCTTTATGACGAAGGCCGCTACAAAGATTTCCTGCGCGAAGCAGTGATTGCGAGGAAAAATATCATAATCTCGGGGGCGACAGGATCGGCAAAGACGACGCTGTCAAAAGCGTTGATCCGGCACATTCCCGAGCAAGAGCGCATTATCTCCATCGAGGACACACCTGAACTCGTCATCCCGCAGCATAACCACGTTCGCCTGTTTTATTCCAAAGGAGGGCAGGGGCTGTCATTAGCCGGACCGAAAGAACTGCTGGAAGCGTGCCTTCGCATGCGCCCGGATCGAATCCTGCTTCAGGAACTCCGCGACGGAAGCGCGTTCTACTACATCCGAAACGTGAACTCCGGCCACCCAGGGTCGATCACGACCGTGCACGCCCACTCGGCGAAGCTGGCCATCGAACAATTGGCTCTGTTAATCAAGGAATCCGAGGGCGGTCGCAACCTTGAGCATGACGACATCCGTAGCCTTCTCAGGGTATCCATCGACATTATCGTCCAGTGCAAGCGTGTAGGCGAACGGTTCCGTGTGACAGAAATCTACCGTCAGTCTTTATAGAGAATATGCCAATCACCCTCAATTTTATCTGGCTTTTTTCAAGAAGTTCATAGTATTATATGAACAGTGCGTTCCAACAACACACAGTCAGCAGAGTGTTATGTTATTCTCAAGGACGAAATGGCGACAGCAGGCTAAAATAGACTGCACAATTGGTCCGAAGGTGTTTAAAATCGTCTGGAACATTGGCTTGACGCCGCAACATCTCGCGCAACAGCCCGACAGAAAACGACCGGCGCCGATTTGGTGGAGGCTTGCCTGAACTGAAGGCGCCGGCCAAGTAGGGAGTGTACGCTACAGCCATACCTGAGTCTTGACGCTGCGTCACCCACGCCATTTCACCGCGTGGTGCGGGCATACGTCCTACAAATCTCGGCTGTCACACCTCAGCCTTGGACCGGAGCTTTCTTGGCTGGCGTTGGCTTCGCCTTGCGTCCGAGGCCCGCTGCCTTCGCGAGCGTCGATCGTTGAGCCGCATAGTTCGGTGCTACCATAGGATAGTCTGGCCTCAAGCTCCACTTCTCGCGGTATTCGTTCGGCGAAAGCCCATAATGAACAGCGAGATGCCGCTTCAGAGATTTGAATTTCTTCCCATCTTCGAGGCAGATGATGTAGTCCGGCGTCACCGACCGCCTGGGATTGACCGCCGGCCGCTGCTTCGGCTGCTCCACCGCGACCGGCTGACCGACGCCCAAAAGGGATGAATGAACCGAAGCGATGAGCTCGGGCAGGCCGGCGACGGGGACCGCATTCTTGCTGACGTATGCTGAGACAATATCCGCCGTCAGCCCAACAAGATCGGCGGTCGCGGCATCGTTTTCTTCGTTCAAGTATTCACTCCTAAAATTGAGACCTGAACCCACCCCGCACAGCCATCGTGTACCGAAGTTTCAGCGAATGTCGAGAAAGACGATTGCGGCTTCGGCTCTCGTCACAGACGACATTGCGCCGAGAGCGAGAGCCATCCAGCGAAAAACAGCATACGCGGTGTTCGGCAAGGCGGCTGCATCCCCGACCACGACAGAGCCAGCCGAGCAGAGAAAGGCACTGCTGGCTCGATTGGCCAAGGCCCTTTATCTTTTGGAGATCGAGGCGAGCGGCGAACTCGAAACATGCAGGCTCTTCTCCGCTCAGTGGAAGGAATGAGACCTACTGCTGCGTAGCCGGCCACCCACCGTCCATCAAATCGTCCGCAACTCGCCGGCTGACGTCTTTCCGGAACGTTTGTCCTGCACCAGTTCGTAGCTGATCTTCTGACCATCATTGAGACCCCGCAAGCCGGAGCGCTCAACGGCCGAAATATGCACGAACACATCGGGGCCGCCCTGATCAGGCTGAATGAAACCAAAACCCTTCTGCGAATTGAACCATTTTGCCGTTCCGGTAGCCATAAAGAGCTCCTTCGTTTACAGGACGATCGCGCACCGACCGCTGGCCATTTTCAGAGGCAGATCAGCAGGCCAAGCATATTTCATGACGGTCATCTGTTGCCAATACGGAAAAGCGCACCGGAGTCGCCAGAATGTCTCGAACGCCTGTCATAAAGCTCCATAGAAAATCGTCTGCGGCCGCGGGTCCTGCATGAGAGACTTTCGTACGCCTGACTGCATCCGAAACCCTTCGGCATCTCAGTCCATTTTCAGCGGTCTCGCCCCAGCCCTGAAAAGCGGACATTCACCGACGGGCGACAAGCGAGCTTGGCAAGTAAAACGATAACGCATTGCTTTATAATGATATTCTCTAGTTCCATAATGTTTGTTATGCAACTTAAAATTGTAGCAGCTATTTAGTAATGCGACAGTTGCCCCAGTTAGAGATGCGACACTTTTCCGCTTCCGAGGCTGGTCAACATGAAGCTGGAAAGGAAGGCTGGCGACCCACAGGGCCTGGCGTGAGACCGGGCCCATTGCGGAGCCGTCATGCCTTTGGTCACCTTGTCGCAAAAAGAGCTGCATCGTCTTGAAGCCATCCAGAAGATCCGCGATCGACGGCTGAGCGTCGTCCAGGCGGCTGAGCTCCTTCATCTCAGCCGCAGTCAGGTTCACCGGCTGTTGCACGCCTATGACCAGGACGGCGCCGGCGGCCTGGTATCGAAGAAGCGCGGCCGGCCGAGCAATCGGCGCCATGATGAGAACTTTCGCAATACCGCATTGGATCTGGTGCGCGATCGCTACCGGGACTTCGGCCCAACGCTTGCCCGCGAGAAGCTGCTTGAGTGGCACCAGATCGCCGTCAGCACTGAGACGCTACGCAAATGGATGACGGAAGCCGGCATCTGGACATCGCGCCGGCAGCGCAGGAAGCAGCTTCACCAGCCAAGGGGTCGGCGCGACTGCCTCGGTGAGTTGGTGCAGATCGATGGCTCGCACCATTGGTGGTTCGAGAACCGCGGCCCCAAATGTGCCCTGCTCGTTTACATCGATGACGCGACGGGCAAGCTGCTGCATCTTCGATTTGCCGGTTCGGAGAACACCTTCGACTACCTGATCGCCACGAAGACGTATTTGCAGGAGTGCGGCAAGCCGATTTCATTCTACAGCGACAAGCATGGCATCTTCCGCACGACGCATGGATCCGAGAAGGATCGGACGAGCGGCCTGACACAATTCGGACGTGCGCTCTACGAGTTGAACATCGACATCATCTGCGCCAACACTCCGCAGGCCAAAGGCCGTGTCGAGCGGGCCAACCAGACTCTGCAGGACCGGCTCGTCAAGGAATTGCGCCTTCGCGGTATCAGCACGATCGAGGCGGCCAACGCCTTCGCGCCGGAGTTCATCGCGGATTTCAACGCCCGCTTCGGCAAGGAGCCCCGCAATCCGAAGAACATGCACCGTCCCCTGGCCAAGCACGAGAACCTGGACAGCGCTATGTGCCGCAAGGAGTTCCGCACGCTGTCGCAAGCCTTGACGCTGCGCTATGACAAGGTGCTGTTCATCCTTGATCCGAGCGATTTTGCGAAGCGCCTGGCCGGCAAGAAGGTGGTCGTGTGCGATTATCCCGATGGCCGGCTCGAGATCATGGAAGGCAGCACATCCCTGCCCTACAGGACGTTCGACAAGTTGCGCTCGGTTCACAGATCCGACGTCGTCGAGAACAAGCGCCTGGACGAAGCACTTGCAATGGTGACCGAGATGCAGGCCGGTCGCGATCTTCAGCGCAGCCAGCACGGCCCGCGCCGCACGGGTCAGGCGAACCACATGTTCGGTATCCCCGATGGCAGCCACAGCAACGGTTACGTCAAGCGCGGCCGCAAGCCCGGCAAGAGGACGGACTTCATGAACGATCCTGTCGTCGTTGCGCGTCGACAGCAAGCGTTGGCGAGGCTACCCGCGGCCGAGTGACAATCCTGCTGAACGTGCTCTGGGTGTCGCCGGCAGCGAAGCCCGGGACGCTTATGCGATCTACCAGCGAGGTAGTCAGTCGAGCAACTCGACATTGATCAGTGGCCATTGCGGACCGACGCCCGCGGCTTCGTCCTGTCGGCCGAGCTTGCGCAAAGTCATGGCCGTGGTCACGCGCCAGGCAAGGTATTCGTCGCGACTGCCGGCTATGTCGTCGACGTAGCGGCGGTATTGTTCGGGATAGGCCGTGCGCAGTTGGAATCTGTGGTTCCGGCAGAGAGCCATCGTGGCGAACACCTCGTCGCGCACCGCCCCGCGTGTTTCCGGTTCAAATAGATCCGGCGCCACCTGCACGACGGTGGCGTGGAACCAGGAGAACGGCTCCAGAAGATCCCGGGCGTTCCAGACCGCTGTTCGCCAGTTCTGCGCCATCATTGCCTCGTCTAAGCTCGTCGAGCCGATCCTATGAGGCTGCCGGGAGCACGGCAAGTTGAACACGTCCGCCGCCGACGGCGACAGCAGCTCTCAAAGCTAAAGCCGAGGGAGCTCCGCTGGAACGCCCCCGATCGGGCTCTGCAACCCGGACCAGCTGACGCCCGATCGGGCGCTCTTGTCGGCGCCAAGAAGCTGCGGCTTCACCGTCGGTGCGACATTTCAACTTTGCTAAAAACCGAACACCCCTGCCCTATGAGTGTCGCATTTCTAACTGGCTGGCGGTGTCGCGTCTCTAAATCGCTTTGACAAAAATTGTAGGCGCAAAGTTAAAATGTCCCACTTCTGCAAAGTAGGAATGTCGCCTTTGCTGAATGCCATCCTCACCGGGAAGCGACCTTGCCATGGCGAGGGCGCAACTCCTGATTATCAGGAGTATCAAGCAGTTGCTCAAAGGTTTAAGTCGCCGCGGAATTTCGCCTCGCCCCCCGAAGTGAGATCGTCTTCCGAACCGCCCTCGACTGGGCGCCATTCGACGGACTCTCCGAAAGCCACGTCAGTGGCAGAGAGACTCCCCTGCACCAACGTTCGAATAGCGTAGAAGGTGACGAGACTCATTGCCTCGACCCGGAACCGCAGGCCTTCATCTGTCGGTCTCAAAGTTGCGCTGCCCTCGGCGATCTGGAGCAGCGTATCGGTGCCGATGACAGCGATGTGGTTGCAATATTCGCGAGACCGGGCGCAGACCCTCTCTCGTACCCTGCCCGCATCCGGGGTCGTCACTAATGCTTCGGCGGCATACTTCGACATCGGACCTCCTGATTTATCGGCGCTCCTCCGGAAAAGGAAGGCGACGATCACTGGCTCAGACTGCTGGTCGCGGACATGCTTTCGGAATGGACCTCGGCTAAATCATGTGCTCGCTCGCAGAAGCCTGTGTCAGCCGGCGCAGCTGATTGCGAGGCCCGAGACCGAAGCTTTTTGAATATCGATTTGCACCGCTGCTAACTGATTGCCGGCGGCCTCGATCAATGGCCCGAGTAGCCGGTAATGGAAACTTGCGGCTTCGAACCGCGACAGCCAATTAGGCTCGATCACACTTGTTAGGCTGGAAATGCCCAGGAGCTTACACGCCCCGGGAACGGAGCCGATCAGCTGCCCGAAAAGTTTCCCTCCGCGTCGATCCTTTCTTATGAAAAACCGTGACCACTCGTGGATCCCACGGCCACGCGGCACCGGTCCGTCAACCAACTGCGAATAATGATCATCGAGAAGATGGGGAGCGGTGGTCGGCAGAAACCTATAGCCGCCGACGACATGCCCGTCCTCGATTGAGAGGACGTAAATAGTGTTGGGAGTATCGTAGGCGTCGATCTCGCGTTGGTCAGGCCGGGCGAGCGCGGCCCAGCCACGCTCGCCGACAAATATCTTATGGCGTAGCCTGTAATGTTCCTCCAGGAGGTCCTGGTTGCGAGGATCGGCGATACCTGTGATCAGGCGAATCATGATTTTGGCCACTCCTGTTCGGAGCGGCATTTTTGGGGGAATTCTCGCACCGGCTATTGCCAGCACTAGCCATTGACGCGCACGGTCCGTTCAGCCGGCAATCTCCATCGCGGTCAAAGCCTTAGCTACTGCCTGCGAACGGGTGACGGATCCCGTCTTCCGCATTGCACCGGCGATGTGTTTGTTCACCGTGGAGTCTGATATGCCAAGGATCTGGGATATCTCCCAGGCCGTCTTGCCCTCGGCCACCCAGGTCAGCACTTCGCGTTCTCGGTCTGAGAGTGTTAGAATTTTGGGCCGGCTGTGGTTGACCAGCAGTTGAAGTCTGCTGGCGAATGTAAGTGAAAGAACGTTAACGGGCTCTAGGGCATCCTTCTGGGTGAACGGCTCTTCCCCTGACAGCGAAATGCAGCCAGCAAGCGCGTTGCGAACAGGTATGGGCACACACACGCCGTCTTTAAGGCCCACGTCGGCCGCCTCCATCATGATGCGATCGCCTGCAGAGCTTAGCTTGTCGGTGTATATCCTAGCCTCCTTCCAGGCGAAGGGCGCCTTACAGATCCCTGAGGCGATCGCGACCGGGTCGCGCCGGATATAATCGCAGGACACGTAATGCGACATCCAGTCTTCGGGCCAGAAGTGTTCTAGAATCAAGTCTTCGAAACGCTGCCCCTGGCTCGGCAACCCCGTCACAATGAAGTGACTAAATCCGAAATGGCGAACCGCCGCGCGATAAAGCTCGACGAGCGATTGGACGGTCGCGGCGTTGGCCAGCTGCAATGCGTCCTGAAGTACGTGCGTGGTATTCATGCCGCGCTCTCCTTGCTTGAATGCCACTGAACTGATGTGAGCTTTCTGATGTACAGAGCTTGTCAAAGGTGACTTTTGAGCCGCCGCGACCTACAACGCAAGCTAAAACCGGCAGCATTAGCGGTGCTGAAAATTCAAAAAGCCAGAAGATTTCAGTTTTTTCTTCTACTATGCTGTGGGGCGCGCGGCTCCTCGAAAGGCGGTGCAATTTCTTGCTTTGACGACCCCTCACCCTCCCGATATCTCAATTGTGAAAAGACGGCAAACCAGAATCGAAAATCATCGTCGCGACCGGCATAACGCGCCGTGAAGGCCGCCGATGCAGCTGCGAGCGATGCTCCCGAGCCATAAAGGGCAATAGCCGCGTCGACGGCCTCAGAAGGATCGGCAAAATGCCAAAGTGTCAGCGGATTGCCGCCGGCCAGTAGGTCTTCGTTATCGTGTTGTGCCACGCCAAAATCTCCCGCAGGGTGCGTCCGGCGCGGGGCTGAGTATAAGCCAGCAGGCCGGACGTTGATCACCCACGGAAGTGAGCCACGGTCTCGGGCATTTGCCCGGACATAGTCGTGCCGTCCCTAGCCTTGCAGTTAAAGGCGCGCGGCATGAATGCCGTAGAGCGCCCTTTGGCGTGACAAAGAGTATTTCAGATCGAGGCGGCAAAGGCAAATCGCGGGAAGTGCTCCAAACCTGAAAAAGATGCCTTGCGAAGGTGGTAATTCTACCACCTTTGCCTCCGTCATCGATTGCGGTAACGGTCAACTTTGACTGTGTCCTTTGAGCTCGGAAACGCAACAAAATCTAAAGTTCCGGCGAGAGGAGAGCGACCGCGCGCGCTCTCGAATATCAGGACTCGCTCGCTTTCGACCGGGAGCAGGGCTGTCGATGGAGCCAGTGGCAATTATCTGCTCACAAGACGCAGAACTCTACATGATCCTGGAACACATCCTTGGCATGGACGGCTACAAAACCGAGCTCGCCGGCAATATCGAGGAGGCGGCTGAACGGACGAGGGAGACACTCCCCGCGGCGGTCATCCTGGATTGTCGTCCGGGCGGGCTTCCGGCCGCCGCGCTGTGTGCCCGGCTGAAACAGGACCCGATCACCCGTGCCATCCTGCTTATCGCCCTGATCGCACCGGGCGCGGAAGACCAGCACATTGCACTCTTGACAGCGGGCATGGACGACAGCCTGGTGCGGCCCCTGGTGCCGGCAAAGTTGCTTTCTTCCTTGCGGTCGCAGCGTATCTCTGTCGCCCGCGGCAATGTTCAAGGCCACCACGTTCTTAGTTTCGGGGGCCTGGAAATGCACCCTGACAGTTTTCGCGTGCGGCGTGGCGAAAGCGAGATCCAGCTCGGGGCGATAGAATTTCGCCTGTTGCGACACCTGCTCGAGAATCCGCGGCGAGTTTTCAACCGCGAGGACCTGATTGCGGCCGCATGGCCAAGCAACATCCACGTCGACACACGCACGGTGGACGTTCACGTCAGCCGGTTACGCAAATCCTTGCGAAAGGTGGGGCCCGGCGTCTCCATCCGAACGGTCCGGTCCGCCGGCTATATGCTTGATTATGCGAATGGCAGCTGAGCAACAGAATCTTGCCGCGCTGCGATGGCCAAGGTGCCAATGATCTTGCCAGGAGCCGCCGAGACCAGCAGCGGCCCTCTTGCCGAATTCCATGCTCGCGGGCGTGCCCTCGCCAAGGCCCATCCGGAATCTGGCGCTTGGGTCACGCTCGATATCGGCGGACGGTCGACGCCAGGTTTCGTGCCACTCGAGGTTTCCGGCGTGGTCGCGGCAATCAGCGACGGTCCCTTTGTGATCGGTGGACCGTTCGGTGCTGGGGAAGAAATATCGCTTGGCCGCACCCTGGTGCTGGTTGTCGATGACTGGCCAACATTGTGCTGACGTGCAAGCCAGGCTTCACGCACGATCCGGAAGCTTTTGCCAGCCAAGGCATCGATGTCTCGACCCAGGATTTCGTCGTCGTGAAATCGGATATTACTACAAGCTGAATTTCGCCGGGATCGGCACACCGATCGGGGTCGCGACACCGGGGATCGGCTACTACACCCCCGGTCTGCTGCATTGGAAAAGAGGCCGATTCTGGCCGGAGCACGAATTCCCTGAACCTGAGATCAGGGCCGTTGCCTTTGGAAAATCCCGTAAGACGCGGGCCATTTGAACAATCTTAAAGGCGGCCCAAGCTCAGACGCCCGCGGCATCCTTCAACCGCGCCAGGTGGGCACGGCAGATTTCTTCGACCAGCCTGTGCAACTTTGCGGTGCGCTCCCCGAGCCAGCCAAGCGCCTCTTCGCTGATGTCGTAGTGCTTCGAGTATCGCGCTTTGACATAGGCCTCGTTCAACGTGTTGAACCATGCGCGGTAACGCTGCTGGTCGCGCGGCCAGACTTCGGCGAGCCGCCGGTCTTGTTCCTCCGCAAGCGCCCGAAGGAATGTGAGTTTGTGTGAGGGCGGGCTATAATTCGTGAGCACCAAAAGAAGCGCCGCATAGGCGTTCTCAATCGCCTGATGTAGCTGGAAGGATGCGTTCTTAAGGCGTCGTTTCTCCAGAGCAAATCTAAAGGCTTCGAGAAAATCCCCTGCGCTTGGTATGCGATCATCGAAATACTCGTCAGCAAACTTATAGGCTGCCGCAGGACTAAGCGCCTTCGGCTCGGCCAGCGGCTCGTCATCAAGCTCGTAAAGCACGACGCCGTCGCGGCGAATGTCGGTGAAGAAGTACTGTCCTCCGCGCAGCGCCGTATTCACTTCGCGGCGCGAATGCACGATGAAGTTTGTCGGCGTCTCTAAACCTCGATCGCGAATAAGACGATCCTTTGCCTTGTACCAATAAGCGAAATCGGCGAGCTTCCGATTGTTGACAATAATCAGCAGGTCGTAGTCTGACCGGTACCCTTTCATGGTATGCGGTTCATCGACCCAATCGCCACGCGCATAAGAGCCGAACAGGATCACCTTGAGGATCCGGCCCTTCTTCTTGAACTCGGTCGTGCCGTCCGCAATGGCGTCGTCGAATTCTTCATGGATGAGCTCCATGATCCGGCCAAGCTCACGCTGCTTTTTCTCCGGCAAATGATCGATGCTGGTCTTCATCATTGGTGGGGTTACAATCCGGATTAAAGTAATACGCCGGCTGGAACGCTTCTCCTATCGCTGCGCGAAGGGAGGCGGATGGGGCTACGAGGCCTGCTTTGCTTGTGTCGCCCAATCTTGCCCCTCGCAATAGCAAGAATTGCCCACGCGTTGGGATACGCAGGTCTGTTAGGAGAGCACGTCAGCACCCTCACGCCTGACCGGTGAGGCCGCACGGGCTCTTTGTCCCTAGAGTTCCCAACAAATTGGGAGTCCTTTCCAACAAGACGTCTGCAGGAGTTTTCATGACCAGCATATGGGTTTACACGGCAACGTCGAATTGTTGATCGTTATAGAGCGCTGACTGGAGTGGTTGGCAAGAACGATTTGGCAAGGGCCATTGGGACCCTTCCGCAACCTGCAGCCTGCGCGCCGGAGAGCGAGCACATTGTTTAAGGCAGGCGCGCTGATGAAGCCACTGATCCTGAGTTCTACCTGGTCTCCGGCCACATCTTGGCGGAGGCCGGCTTCGCAAGATGAACTGATCGAGACGGTCTGGACCGACAGGGACAATGTCGATACCCGCACCGTGGACCTCCATATCAGTCACCTCAGGAAGGTGCTCAAGACGGCCTTACCCCACACTTTCATCCGCACCATCCGTTCCGCGGGCTATACAATAGAGGAGCCCCCTCGATAAGCGGCAGCGGCATCACCGGCGAGTGCTTCCCAGCGCGGTTCCGCATCGGCGGCTCACGAGGAATTCAAGTCTGTCATTGGATCGCTTATGTCTCAGACTCCTCGAACTCAGGCGCATGAAATCCTCCTAGACCGACCTAGCAACGAGTTCTTGCGGGCTATGACGGACCCTCCCCGCAAATACTCCGCCGTGCGGAATCCTGCCTCATCAAGCTCATAGTTCTGCACCGTGCCGACGGCCGGGGCCGAGGTGAGGATCTGGTTGACAATGTCGGGCAGACGACCTCTCGAGTGCGGTTCACTTGTTCGGCTCATGGTCACTTCTTTGCTCCCTGCGGTTCTCAATAGGTGACGCCGCGCACGCGATCGATGACACGCTGCTGTCGCTCCGAAACAATCCCCCGGGTGCTTTCGGTTCGAACCGTCTGCTGTAACACCCTCAAACGCTCGTGCATCGCCTCGAAGGCATGCCGCTGCGCCGGTGCCAAGCGATTGAGGACGTCCTTCTCGCCGCGGAGTAGTGCATTGCGGCCAAAGCGCTCGTCGAGCGCCCGACTGATCGCCGCGAACTCGCGCTGGATTGTACGATCGATCGACGCAGCGGCGACGTTGTGCTCGACACTCCCCTTTCTGCTCGCCGTCACGAGTTGCCTGAGGGCTTCCTCGGCCATTTGCGACAGGCCGGGAATGGCAACCGCCATTCGCCGACGCTCTTCGGCGACAGCTCGGGTTTCGCTGTCGAGAGCGGAGGCAAAGGAAGCGCCGAGCGACCGCACGTGGCTCACCGCTTCCGGCACAGCCTTGAGCGCTCCTTTCCGTTCCCGGCCGACGGTCAGCGGGCGATCGAGCACACGATCACTTCCGCGCAGCGCGCCGTAGGCGCCGGGGTCATTTTTGACGGCCGCGGCGATCCGCTCACCGGCAAAGCCCTTCACAACCAGCTCCTCGATCTTGCCGATCGCGCCGGCCGGATCGCGCCAGATGCGCGTCGCCGTCTCGGCGAGCGCCGCGCGATGATGACGATAGTGCCGAGCGGCGAGTGCCCTCTCCCGCGCCTCCTCTTCCACCGACGTCTTGAACTCCGTTACGGCAGCGAGCATCGGCAACAAGGTAATCGTCTCCTTGTCCGATGCGACGCTGGCGCCGGCGACGATCTTGGAGCGGTCCTGTCTCTCGGCCAGATGCTGTTCCTCGGCAAAGCGCCGAACGACAGCGAAGAGTCGGGCGAGCTTCTCGCGGCGATCGGGGGCAAGATCCTCCGGCATGCGCTCGACCATGTTGCGCTCGGCAACCGCATCCGCTTTCGCGGTGAAGGCGCTCCAGCCGAAACGTGCGGTCAATGCATCGTTGACGGCTTTGACCTCTTGAACCAGCAGGCGGTCCTCGACGGCATAGGCGAAGGCCGTCTTGTAGGCGTCGTCCCCGCCGCGGTCGCGGACCGCCTCGATTTCGACCAGACGCGCCATTGCCGGTTTCGAGAGCGCCGGGATCGACAAGGACATATGCGCGCGGCGTTGCTCTTCGCGGATACCGAAGCGCTCGGCCTGGCGACGGAACTCGGTCGCATGGGCGCGAGCGAGCGGCAACAATTCCGACAGGGCGGCCTTGGCGGCGTTTTCATCGCGAGCAGCACGGCCATCGACGAACCGGTCGAACCCGCGCATGTGGCCGAGCCTCTCCGGCGCGCTCGCCAGATGATCAGCAAGCCCGCGTGGTTCGATTGTGGCGTCCGATGCCATCGCGGTCAGCGCCGAAAGCGCATGATCCGGATCGCGATAGATTGTCTCCAGCAGCGGCCGCAGGATCGCTTCCCGCTCCTTCCACCGTTCCGAGGCAAGCTGCGCGCGGCGCGCATCTTCGTCAACGCTGCGGGCGAACGCGATGGTCGGCGGAATCAGATATTTTCCGGCCGACGAGACTTCTGCCGAGAGGGATTCGGTTCGCTGCTCGTTGTACGAGACTTGGCGTTCCCGCTCGATCGCGAAACCCAGAGCGATGCTCGCCCGCTCCCAATGCTTCGCCACCTGCTCCCGCTTCTGCGCAATCCACGCCAGCCGCCGCGCCGCACCCTCTTCTATCCCGGCTGCGATCCCGGCAAGCGTGTCGATGCCGCGTCGCCGCGCAAAATCACGCGCATGCGCCCGGTGGCCTTCCTCGCTTTCGAAATCGAGCGTCGTCGTCTTGGCGCCGGATCGACCAAGGCGCTCGACCAGCTGTCTGAACAGGTCCGGCCGATGACTTTCCCGCTCGATCCTCTTCTGACGCGCATCGGCGGTTTCGACCTGCTTCGCAGTCCAGACGTTGCGCTCGACCTCGCGTTCCTCGAAGCGCTTCTCCCCCGTCTTTTCATCGATGACGGGCACCTTCACCTTGACGGCTTCGACACCGTCCTTGCGGAGCGTGACGGTGTCACCGGTCGAGACGCCACCTCCGGCCAGCGCCTTCGGCAGACTCACACCCCAGACACGATGGCCGGTTCCGTCATCGGCCTTCACATCGGCATAGGGGCTTTCCTTAAAGTCCTCATCCTGCGGTCGGAACTTCGCCTGACCGGTCTCGACCAGTTCGCCAGTGACGCCGGCGGCGTGATCGACACGCGGCTTGCGTCCCCATTCCGGCTTTGTCTCGAAGTCCTCCCGCGCAGCATAGAGGTCGGCGCGATCGCGATGGCGGGTCATCGACACATAGGTCAGATGCTGGTCCATCATGCCGGTGGCGAGAACGAAGGTTCGGTCTACGGTCGACCCTTGAGACTTGTGGATGGTCGCCGAATAGCCGTGATCGATGTTGCGATAGCTGTCCTGGCTGATGGCGACGTCGCGGCCATTGTCGAGCCGGACACTCAACAGTGCGCCGCCTCGCTTGTCGCCGGTCGAAACGACGGATCCGAGCATGCCGTTCTTCACATACTGCGGCCCAAGCCGCTTTGCCCGCGGTTCGAGGAAACGGGCATTTTCCAGGAAGATGACCCGATCGCCTGCGGCGAATTCACGAAGCCCGCGCGCGGTCTGGAATTCACGCGCCTCAGTCAGGGCGCCCTCCTCCATCATCACCTTGCGCAGGGATTCGTTGAGACGTTTTACATCCTCATTGGTGTGCGCCAACACAAGCAATTCGTCACCACGAAGACGGGGCGCATCCTCGCCATCGGCGGATTTCTGAAGCAGGTCGCGGCGGGCACCGGTCCAATCGGCAACGATGCGTTCGAGGAGCTCGGCGCGCGTTTGGGTCTCGACGATGCGATCATTCTGGGCATAGGCATCGAGAGCCTCTTCGACTTTACCTCGGGCGAAAAGACGCGAGGCTTCGCGCGCCCACGCCTCCCGTTGCCGACGCACACCAGCAAGTTCAGCGAAACCGATCCGCTCGCTGATCGCGCGAAACGCCGCGCCCGCCTGGATCGGCTGAAGCTGCATGGCATCACCGACCAGAACGGCCTTCGCACCGGCGTTCTCAACGATCTTCAGGACGCGCGCCATCTGCTGCGAGGAGACCATGCCGGCCTCGTCGATGACCAGCACATCGCCGCGGTTGAGCTGTTCGCGTCCCCCGGCCCACGCCAGTTCCCAGGATGCCAGCGTGCGCGACCGGATGCTGGAACTGTCCTCCAGTCCCTCCGCCGCCTTGCCGGCAAGGGCTGCACCGATCACCCGGCGTCCTTCGCCTTCCCAGGCGACGCGAGCGGCCGCGAGAAGCGTCGACTTACCCGCGCCCGCAAGTCCGACGACGGCCGCGATGGCATCGTCACGGGTGACATGGCGAACGGCATCAACCTGCTCGGGATCGAGGCGAAGCGGTTTTTGCGGATCCTGTGTCTCGACCGTTTCGATCGCCGCCGCAACGGCTAGATCAGAGACAGCGAAACTCCGCCGCTCGGAAAGAACGCGCGCCGACTGTGCCATGTCGTATTCGATGCGCAGGATTTCCCGCGTGGTGAAAATCGCCGGCTCCGATGCCTTGCCGCTCTCACTATCGACCTGCTGCGGCTTCATCAGCACCAGGTCGTCCGAGGCCATCAGCCGGGCACGGATATTGGCGAAATCCGCCGGATCATCGACATATCGATGCAGCGCCTTGGCAATATCCTTTTCATCGAAGGTGGAGCGTTCATTGGCGAGCTGTTTCAGCAGAAGCTTGGGATCGGCCAACAGGCGGTCCGCCATCTCCTGCCGGCGCGCGAGATCGGCCGGGGCGAAATACATCTCCATACCCTTGCGCGCGAGCGCTGCCTTCTCCGGACCGAGGTGTTTCTGCGCAATGCCGTCGAGGCCTTGCTCGGCATAGGAGCGTCCGTCGAGCCGGATCTCGTGTCCGGCAAGCGCCAGATGCCGGTTGGCGGTTTCGGCCCAGGCGATCTTCCAGGCCTTCATGGTTTCCTTGTCGCCGGCCCAGACCGTGTAGACGATCTTGCCGTTCGGCCTATCGGGTGTGGCGACGCGCAGTGGCCCGCCGTCTTCGCCGAGCACCCGCACCTTCTTTGGCCCGAAGCCTTTTTCGGTCAGTGGCCGCAATGCGGCCATCAGGTGGATGTGCGGATTGTTGTCCTTGTCGTGAAACACCCAATCGGCCACCATGCCTTTCGACGTCAGATTGTCGCGAACGAACTCGCGCACCAGGGCTATGTTTTCCGCCCGCGTCAGCTCCTCCGGCAGCGCGATGATCAACTCGCGGGCGAGCTGGGCATCCGAGCGGGTCTCGAAGGCATCGACGGCGTTCCAGAATGCTTCGCTGGCGGCCGCAACGGACTTCCCTTTGACGGCGATCCGCAGCCAAGCGGGACTGTCGTCGGGCAGCGCCAGTTCCTCATGCACCAACTCCGATGCGCCGCCGCGATAGCTGAATGATGTGCCGGTCTGTTCGTCCACCATGCGGGCGCGATGGCGATAGGCGGCAGCCGAGACGATGCTGCGTCCCGCTCCTCTGCTGATCACCTGCGCTCTGACGAACATGATCGCCACGACGGTCTTGCCAATCTCCCAAGCACGTCGCGTGAGCGACGTATATTGCGCCCTCAAATCGATCGGACCGAAGGGCCGATGCCGCCTTCCGGAACACGGCCACGGCTGAGATTTCCGGCTGCGATGTTTCGAGGTGATCCAACCTAGCCTATTTTACTATCAGAAAACAGATAGTATGGTCGCCAGCGTTCAGATGCTCCAACACGGAAGGAAGCTGGAATGGCTGCAAAATCATCGATTTCCGACATCGACGCCCAAATCGAAAAGCTGCGCGAGCGCAAGCGAACGATGATCGCGAAATCCGCCGAACGCTTTGCCCGTGCAGCGACAAAATCCGGTCCGGCGGAAATGGAGATCCCCGATGAGGAGGTCGACCGAATATTCGAAGAAGTCGCGGCGCGATTTCGCAAAGGAGAAAAGGAAGGGCCGGCCGGCGCAGCTGCTCCGCCGCGTCGATCGGCAGATCGCGGGACTGGAACGACGGCGGAGGTTTCTCATGATGGCTGACCGTAAGCGCGAGGCCCGAGAAAAGTTCCTGCTCGGTGGCATCGTGGTCAGAGCAGGTCTGTCGAAAGCGGACCGGGCATTTCTGCTAGGAGGCCTTCTCGAACTGGCGAGCGTCTCGCCAGGCACGGCCGAGCATCGACGGCTGCGCGATATCGGCGAGGAAGCGTTCAAGGCTGGTGCGCAGGACCGCGGATCACCTCGAATTGTGGAGACGGTGGAATGACTGTGCAGGCAAAACCACATCCAAGCCTGTTGCTCGTTGTCGCGCCGGTCGCAGTCACCGCATTCGCCGTTTATGTGGTTGGCTGGCGCTGGTCGGAACTGGCCGCGAGCATGTCAGGGAAGACCGAGTATTGGTTCATGCGGGCATCGCCCGTGCCGGCGCTTGTGTTCGGGCCGCTCGTCGGCCTGTTGGCCGTTTGGGCATTGCCATTGCACCGGCGAAGGCCGGTCGCGATGGCAAGCCTTGTCTGTTTTTTGGCCGTCGTCGGCTTCTACGCGCTGCGCGAGTTCGCCCGGCTTGCCCCATCGGTGGAGAGCGGCGCGGTGTCATGGGACCAGGCGCTGTCCTATCTCGACATGGTTGCCGTCATCGGCGCGGTCGCCGGCTTCATGACGGTGGCGGTCGCCGCGCGCATCTCAACCGTCGTGCCCGAACCTGTGAAACGCGCCAGGCGCGGAACCTTCGGGGACGCGGACTGGCTGTCGATGCCGGCGGCGCAAAAACTGTTTCCGCCGGATGGCGAGATCGTCGTCGGCGAGCGCTATCGGGTCGACAAGCAAATCGTCCACGGGCTGCCGTTCGTTCCGAACGATGCGGCGACCTGGGGGCAAGGCGGCAAGTCACCTTTGCTCACCTACAAACAGGATTTCGATTCCACCCATATGCTCTTCTTCGCAGGGTCCGGTGGCTTCAAGACCACAAGCAATGTGGTGCCGACGGCGCTGCGTTATACCGGGCCGCTGATCTGCCTCGATCCTTCTACCGAGGTCGCCCCGATGGTGGTCGAGCACAGAACCCGCGCGCTCGGCCGCGAGGTGATGGTGCTCGATCCAACGAACCCGATCACGGGCTTCAACGTGCTCGACGGAATCGAGAACTCGCGTCAGAAGGAAGAGGACATTGTCGGCGTCGCGCATATGTTGCTGTCGGAAAGCATGCGCTTCGAAAGCGCGACTGGCGCTTACTTCCAGAACCAGGCGCACAATCTCCTGACCGGGCTTCTCGCCCATGTGATGCTGTCGCCGGAATATGCCGGCCGGCGCAATTTGCGCAGTCTGCGGCAGATCGTATCCGAGCCGGAGCCGTCGGTACTGGCGATGCTGCGCGACATTCAGGAACACTCGGCGTCGGCCTTCATCCGCGAGACCCTTGGCGTCTTCACCAACATGACCGAGCAGACGTTCTCGGGCGTCTACTCGACCGCATCGAAGGATACGCAATGGCTGTCTCTCGAGAGTTATGCGGCACTTGTCTGCGGCAACACGTTCAGGTCGAGCGATATCGTATCTTCGAGGAAAGACGTCTTCCTCAACATTCCGGCGTCGATCCTGCGCTCCTATCCAGGCATTGGCCGCGTGATCATCGGCTCGCTGATCAATGCCATGATCCAGGCCGATGGCGGCTTCAAGCGCCGGGCGCTGTTCATGCTCGATGAGGTCGATCTGCTCGGCTACATGCGCGTTCTGGAGGAGGCGCGCGACCGTGGCCGGAAATACGGAATTTCCATGATGCTGATGTACCAATCCGTTGGTCAGATGGAGCGGCATTTTGGAAAAGACGGCGCGACATCATGGATCGACGGTTGCGCCTTCGCGAGCTATGCGGCGATCAAGGCGCTCGACACGGCGCGCAACGTCTCGGCGCAGTGCGGGGAAATGACCGTCGAGGTCAAAGGAAGCTCCCGCAACATCGGCTGGGACACGAAAAATACGAGTTCGCGGAAATCGGAAAGCGTGAACTTCCAGCGCCGGCCGCTCATCATGCCGCACGAGATTACCCAGTCCATGCGCAAGGATGAGCAGATCATCATCGTGCAGGGCCACAGTCCGATCCGCTGCGGGCGCGCGATCTATTTCCGGCGCAAGGAGATGAACGAGGCGGCCAAGGCCAACCGGTTCGTCAAACCGTGAGCACGAGAAGGTCACGCGAACGGTCAGCGGCAGCCGCGCCGGTCATAGCGTTCGAAAGGATCGGACTCGCCCGGCGGCATGAACCAGTCGACAAACTTCGAATAGCCCATGGCAAAGCCGATGAAGCCGACCGCCATCAGGAGAAAGGCCCAGAACGGCATCCCGTTCGCGGCTTCGGGCTTCACAAAAGCCGCCACCGAGAGCGGCGCCATGACGAGCCCGGCAAGGACAAGCAGATTGACGACAGGGCGGAACATGCAAAGCGCAAAGAAGGTCAGGTGCCACGCACAGTAAAACAAGGTCAGCATGCTTCCGACGACAATGGCGGTGAGCAAGCGGGCGAAAAACCGCAGAAGGTGAAGAACCGGGTTTGTCCGTCCGGGCCGTGGGCTCTTGCCGGCAGCAGGCTGAATTTCGCCCATCACCTCGTCTCGCGTGATCGCTTGCGCAGGTTTTCTCGATTAGCCATCATAGCCAAACCATCGAATATGCGAGAGTCTAAGTCGCAAGAGAGATCGAGGCAAGCACAGGCCGTAGGGGCGCGATCCGACCTCCGACGGGGCAGTGTCCGCAGCAGGCGTGGCATGGTATGTGGCGCCGCCGTCGTCGAACTCCTGCGACCAGTTATCGCCTCCGGTGCGGCGAGGCGGCCGCCTCGCCCCCGCGAAAGGGATCGTAACCGGAGGCGGAGACTGCGCAGCGGGCTCCGTGAGCGACGCGCAGCCGAGCGAATAGAGCCCAGCCGCCGCAGGCGGTTCGCCCGAAAACGGCTTTGAGAGGACGGACAATCCATCACGAAAATGAATCGCTGCGCGACAAGCGATTCATAAGTGTCGTTGGACGAGCATTTCGCGATCGGCGATTCTTGCCCCATGCTGGCTCAGCCCTATCGGCTTTATGTCGAACGCTCGGACGCCGCGCAAAACATGGCGCGTTTCTACGTGCTTTCCATCGAAACAACGTTGTTCGGCACACCCTGCCTGACACGCCGCTGGGGACGCATCGGCTGCGGCGGACAGTCGATGGTTCATCACTTCGATCAGGAAGAACAAGCCGTGTCGATGTTTCTCGAGCTGCTGCGGGCGAAGCGAGCGCGTGGATATAAGACCAGACCCCTTGCACAGCCGAGCGTCGCTTGATGGCCGGAAGAGAGTGATACCGGACGAAGCGGAGCTTCGGGTTTGCCACGCCGGTCGATCCGGCGTGACGAACCAGGGGTCCTAGCAAAAAGCCTCCCTTAGTGGGGAGGCTCGGCATCGAACTCGGCTTCCTGTGCGGCGATCGCCGCCTCCAGTTCCGCGTACGCCTGCGCCAGTTCCGCTTCGATCCAGCGACGCTCGTCCCGGTAGACAGCGTTCCGCAGCTCGGCCCGCAACTCCTCGATGTGCTGCTCGATGGAAATCGTCATGGTCGTCATCTCCTTGGATAGTGTGAAAGATGACGCCTGCGGGTCGTGAGGATCGGGTCGGGTCAAGGATCGCGTAGCGACCGCCGGAGGCGGCGAGCGGGGGAGCCGAAATGCGCAAGCATTTTGGGGGTACCGCTCGTCCTTGACGCGGCACGAGTGCCTCATGGCAGACTTGGCGTTCTGAGCGGAAAGGTCCTCGCCTCGTGTGGCTGAGAGAGAGGAGCGAAAGCGGGCTCGATGCCCGCTTCGCTCCCAGTACCGCGCGGGACCGATTGAACAGCGAAGCCGGCCCCGATTGCTCGGGGCCGGCTGCCTGGCGTTCAGTTCGGATTGTTCCAGAGGATCACCTTCTTGCTGGGATCGCCGCCGGGCGCGGGAGCGAGGTTGCCGAAGATCACGCCGATCTCGGGGGCTTCCAGCTTCACCGAGAGGTATTCTTCGCCGGTCTGGCGGGCGACGCGGTTCCAGCCCGCGCCGATCTCGAAGCCGGTCCGGCGGTGGATGACGCGGAAGTCGGGGGCTTCCTCGCTTGCCTTCTGGCCGTTCGGGACGATGGCGATCGGGGCGTTGACCCGGATGGTGGCGAAGACGCCTTCGAGAGAGCCGTCGGTCTTCTGCGTCAGGGTTGCGATCGTGGTGGCCATGGTTCTGTCTCCTTCGGTTGCTCGGGACCATTCCCGATGGCGCACGAAGAGACGGCCGACTGCTGCGGTCAGCTCGGCCGAAATTTCTTGCAAAATTCTATTTTCCGCCAGGACAAGACGAACCGAAATCGAATTTTGCAAGAAATTTCGGGCGAGTCTTACCCCGTCAGGGGTTGGCCGCAAAAGCAGGCGGTCGTCTATACGAGCGACATAAACGGGAATGGTTCGGGGCAACTGAAGGCGACAAATCATGATGGCCGTCCGGTCCAGCACTGCGGATATCGGCCACGCACCTTTGAACGCTTCGCCCCCGCGCCGGTCGACACCCTGCCCTCGCACGTTCCCGGCCGCTTCAAGCGCATGAAGCACGCCCTGCCCGCATCACCCTTTCATCGATCCTCGAGGTCGACACGGCGGCTGCACTGCCACCGGAAACTGCGCTAGGTGTACCCGGTGGAGTTGTTCGCGCCGGTGTTGGATGCGCGATCTTCGTCGACACGCCCGGGCCAGCGGCTGGCCGCCCGGACCGCAGGTGCCCGTCAGGCACACCGCTGTCGGCAAGCAGCCGGCGCCGGGCAATCGGGAAGGCTTCGTCGGAGGGTTTTGCGCGGAATACTATCGATGGCACTTGCCCCGCTTCCATCGCTCGCCACCTATCGGCGCGGGCAGTCTCTCAAGGATCTAGTGGGCCATCTCTGCCAGCCACAGGCGCACGTCCTGCATGGAAGGCATGAGAACAGATGGGTTGTCTCCTGAAGCGATAAAGCCCCAGCCCTGCCAATAGCGTTCAGCTTCGGCGTCGATCGCCCGGACAACGACCGCGCGGCCGCCGACGATATCGGCGCCGGCGATGCAGCGTCGCAGCGCATCCTTGACCAGCCCGCTGCCGATGCCCTGCCCGGCATAGCGATGATCGACGGCGAGTCGTCCGATCAGCAGTCAGGGGATGGGTCCGGGGGCGCCCGGTGCGGATCGCACGCGGCGCGCTGTTGCGCTGGATCACGCTTGGAGCAAGACCCGTAATAGCCGACAACTTCGAGCCTATGCGTGTGGTCATCGAGCAGTTCAATGCCGGAACGCGCCACCTAGCGTCCCCAGGGTGCTGCCCGTCGCAGCCGTTCGGCCGCCTTTGGCGGCGGAGCGGAAATCGCCTGCATGAAGGCGTCGTAGGCGTCTGGCGAGAGGCGGATGACGGTCTCGTTGAGGATCGCCGCCTGCGCCTCGTGCAATGCGGCACGGCGCATGAATTCGGTGCCCCACAAGCCGAGCAGTTCTGCGCCACGATCGATGATCGTCAAATCATCGTCGCGGAAGCGCATCGAGACAGGCGTTTCCTTCCTTGGGGGCGTGGTGGCCATGTCGCGCTCCTGTGCTGCAACTGTATACACGACGCCGATTGCAATGCTTCTCTCTATGAAAGGAGTTCACGGCTCACTGTCGTAGCCCTCGCCGTGGGCCAGCCGGCCGATCTCCGCAACAAAGAGATCGCGGTGCTCCTCCGGCATCTCGGAAACGTAGTAGGCTCGATGCGGGTCCCCACTGGTGCGCATCCGCTCGTAGTGCTCGTAGCTCATCAGGACGAACCGGGGTTTCCGGTGTTTGGTAAGGACGACGGGTTCGCGGGCAGCGGCGCTGGTGACTTCGCCAACCTGTTTGTTGAGATCGCCCGTCGTGAATTGCCGTATGACCGTGTTCCTTTATCGATCTCCTAATATCCAGATTTTCCGAAGCTCGCGTGCCACCTTGTCTAAGTCTCCCGACACTGGCGCCGAAGGCTGCGGTTTGGGAAGACGATACCGGCCCGCGAAACGAAAGCAGTCAATGTCAAATATTGACATTGCTCCGGATGCAGACCAATTATCCAGCAATTTGGACAAGGAGGTCGCGGTCATGGCCAGCAGCCTGCATGTGAGTTTGCCCGATGAAATGCGCGCCTTCGTCGATATGCGCGCTAGCGGGAAAAACCAGTACTCGACACCGAGCGAATATGTACGCGCGCTCATTCGCGAAGATATGGCGCGCGAAGAGGACCGCCGCTATGCCATCCGCTCGCTGCTCAAGGCGGAAGAGGAATTCCGGCGCGGAGAGATGATGCCCCTTTCGGCTCTGGACGCCGTCGATGCGGAACTGGATGAAGAGCTGCGATAGTGGCTCCTCGCATTCTCATCCTGCCGACCGCACTCGATAACTATCGCCTGGCGGTTCGCGAGACGGCGCGGAAATGGTCCCCCGAACAAGCAAAGAAATATGGCCGCCTGCTTCGAGCTGGATTCGATGCGATCCCCGAAGCCCATGCCCGCGTGAAGACAAAGGAGGACGAGCGCGTCGGGAAGTCGCTGTTCCGGCTCCACAAGATCGAACACCATTACGCCGTTTATATTGCCGTTGACGATAGAACCTTCGTCATTGCCGCCGTTTTGCACGAGCGGATGGACATCCCTGCGCGACTGCTGGAAATCGAACGATTGAACGACAGGGAATATGAAGTGCTGATGGGATATCCTCGGCCGAAGCCCTGAGGGCGGCTGGCCGCGAATCGCGGCCGGAAAGAGTGGCCCGGCATTCGCGGTGTTCCTCCGATATCCGTTCCTTCCACGCAGTATGAAGACGGCGCTCACGCGCCGTCTCCTCTCAGTTCCCAGACATTGATGCCGAAGCGGCGGGCCTTATCGCGAAGGTTTTCGGTGATGCCGGAGCCCGGAAAGATGACGACGCCGGCCGGCATTACCGAGAGCATTTCGTCGTTGCGGCGGAAGGGTGCGGCCTTGGCATGCTTCGTCCAGTTCGGCTTGAAGGCGATCTGCGTGACCTTGCGGGCCTCGGCCCAGCAGGCGGCGATGCGTTCGGCGCCTTTGGGCGAGCCGCCGTGCAGCAGGACCAAATCCGGGTGTTTGGCGTGAGCCTTGTCGAGCGCGGCCCAGATGCGCTCATGATCGTTGTAATCCATGCCGCCGCCAAAGGCGATCTTGGTGCCGGCCGGGATCAGCACCTCGGTCTCGGCGCGGCGGCGGGCGGAAAGGAAATCGCGGCTGTCGATCATCGCCGCCGTCATGTTGGCGTGGCTCACCTTCGAGCCGGTGCGCGGCCGCCATGCCGATCCGGTCTGCGCCTCGAAGAGGTCGGCCGCATAGTCGCGCATGAACTCGAAGGCGTTGCGGCGCTCGAGAAGGGTGATGCCTTCAGCGATGTGGCGCTCCAGCTCGACGCTCTTGACTTCCGAGCCGTCTTGCTCCCGCTGGCCGGTGCGCTGCGCGTCCTCGTTGCGCTGAAGCTCGCGCTGGATGCGCTCGCCGGCGCGGTGGAAGAGGTTGACCGTCGACCAGAGCAGGTCTTCGAGATCGGGCTCCAACCGCGTGTCGCCGAGCATATCCGAGAAGGCGTCGAACATCGCGGTCAGCGACGACTGGACCATTGGCTCCTCGGGAAGCGGACGCGGATCGGGCTCGTCCTGAAAGGGGCGATGGCCGTGGATCTGCATCTCGTAGATAAAGCGGCCGGTCGCGGATGTGGCATGGTGGGGCTCGAAGGCATCGTCGTTGGGAAGGGTAAGGTTCATGGTGGTCTCCGTCGGTTTGGGCCGCGCCTCTCGCGGCCTGACGGCGATCCCTTCCATCCGGCGGGCGGGCCGGAACCGCGGCGCCCGCGCCGCGGCCCAGCGGAGCGCCGGGCGGGGACAAGAAGGTTTCTTGGTGCGCGAGGAATGCCGGGCCGCTTTCCCGGCCCGGCAGGGGAAGAAACCTGATTGACCCGCTGAAGGCCCGAACGCCGGATGGTAAGGGTCGCCTCTCGGCAGGCCCGCGGGCGCGCACCCACCCGAACGGCGACCCACCGGACCGGCCTTCACCGCCACCGCCGCGCCCTTACCCTCGCCGTCCCTCACGGCCGTCTGACGCGGGCAGAAAGACCCGGGCGTCTTCCGAGGTGAGCTGCGCCCTCAGATGCGCGGTGAACCGGGCCGGTCCGAGCCGGCGCAGGTCGTCGTTGAAGTCGCCGAGTTCCGGCGCAAGCACGAGCGGCAGAATCCCGAGTGCCCGCGCGCGATGGCTCAATCCCTCGATACCGTGTCGGCCGGCGGCATCGGCGTCGGCGGCGATGTATAGGCGCATGCATCCGGACGGGAGCCGGAAGGCGGCAAGGTGATTGACTGTCAGCGCCGAGACCATGGCCATGCCAGGCATCATGTGCGCGAGCGACAAGATGCTTTCGAGTCCCTCGCCGGCGGCCATGACCGGGACGGGACCGTGGACGGGAAAGCGGAAGCGCACGGCGTTGCCGAGCAGCCCGCCGAGCGCGCGGCGGGGATCGTCCACCTTCGCCTTGCCGTCGCCCTGCGGGTCCAACCATGTGCGGTGCACCCCGGTGATCTTGCCGAAGCGGTCGGTCACGGCTGCGATCAGCGCCGGATAGCTGCTCGTCTGGCCGGTCACGAGATCCCGGTAGTAGCAGGACGGGTGGAAGCGCAGCGCCGGATGCAGCGATGCCCGCAGGATACCGCGCTGGCGCAGATAGTTGTCGGCCAGCGTGCCGGCAAGCGCCTGCGTCATGCGGAACAGCCGTTGAGCGCGTTCGGCGACCGGTCTTTCAGCCGGCGGATCCTCGCTGGCGTCGCCCCGGTTGGACTGGGGCTCATTCAGGAAACGCCGTGCTTCATCTGCAACGTCGCGGAAATCGACTAGCCCACAGGTTTCCCGCACGAGATCGAGCAGGTCGCCGAACTGGGCGGTCGCCGTATCCGCCCACCGACCTTTGCGAGGACCAGCAAGATGCACATAGAGCGAACGTCCCTTGCTGTTGGCGACGTCACCGACGATCCAGTAATTGCCGGATCGACGGCCGGCGGAGAGATAATGGCGGCAGACCGCCTCGGCATCACGCGCGAGACGGTTGGCCAGTTGCGAGGCGGACAACATGACGGTCACGCACGACCGGCAACGTCGACGATGCGGTGCCGTTCGATGAGACGCGCCAGGATCGTCGGTCCTTCATTCGTGGTCGGAACAAAAAACCTGACCTTCCAGGCGATCATTTCGGAGAACAGGCCTATTGCTCTCAGCCTGTCACGCATCCCATCGGTGAAGCCGGTAAGCTCGACACGGTAGTCGTTCATCACTCGCACCCGGCGCAGCGCCATGTCGCCGGCCAGGCCAACGACCGAGGATCCGCCGAGCAGCGATTGCCAGACCTGGTCGGCGCTGATGACCTCGGTCCGGTCGAGCCCGAAATTCCTACAGAGCCGGGCAAGCCTTTCGGAAGAGACCAGACGGCCGACGATGCGCTCCCCCTCATCGGTCTCCAGCCGATAGACGCGGCAGAAATCCTGCGGGAGCAGTTTCCAGATCGGCAACAAAAGCCCGGAGACCATATGCATGGTCGAGATGGAAAATTCCGGGAGACTGGCGACCTCGGTGTTCCAGGCGGCGGAAAAGATCCGCCCGTCCGCTTCCTCCCAGCTCGTCTCTTCGAGCTGGCGCACCTCGAAACGGATTTCGTCCATCGGCCGGATGAGCGCGACGCGCGGTTGGACCGAGCCGTCGTCGAGCATCACCGAGCGCGTTGGAACCTGCACGGCCGGGCGACCGGACTTGCCGTTGACCATCAGCTTCGCCTGGCGATCACAAGCGGCAAGTTTCAAGGCCTCGGAGAGCAGCATCGGCTGGTTGCGATCCATGCGTTCGATGGTCAGCAGATGCGACTGCGCGCCGGTGACCGGATGGGTGTAGACGAGCCTGCGGTCCTTCACCGTCATGCGGTCCGCTACAAGCGTCTCCAGGCCCTTGTCATAAACACCCGCTGCAATCGCCCCTTCTATGCGGGCAGCCAGCAGCTGCTCGAAGGCGTCGAACAACAGGTTCTGCATGGCAATGGTCAACGCCAGCATCCGGTTGAGGAAGGTGTGGATCGGCGGCAGCTCGTCCTTGAGCCCTCCCTCTTCCGCGGTCAGCGACAGGCCGGTGATCGTCTCGAATTTTTCCAGCGAGCAGCCTGCGATCCCGCCCCGGTGGATGAGCTTGTAGAACTGTCGCAGCGCGTCGCGGGCATATTGGGATTCGAGATTGTCCTCGCTCCTGAACATCCCCTGCCCGCCCGTCTGGCGTTGCCCGCGCGTGATCGCGCCCAGCGTGTCGAGACGCCGGGCGATGGTCGAGAGGAACCGCCGTTCGGCTTTCACATTGGTGGCAACCATGCGAAAGCGCGGCGGCTGCGCCTGGTTGGTGCGATGGCTGCGTCCGAGTCCCTGGATCGCCACGTCGGCCCGCCAGCCGGCTTCGAGGAGATTGTGCAGGCGCAGGCGCCGGTTCTTCGCGCTGCGATCCGCATGATAAGACCGTCCCGTGCCGCCGGCTTCCGAGAAGATCAGTATCGGCTTCTCGTCGTCCATGAAGGCGCGGGTCTCATCAAGATTGGCGCTGCCTGGCCGGCTTTCGACAGCGAAGCGGTCGATTGTGCCGCCATCGTTGCAGCGGACGATGCGGCGCGTGCGCCCAGTGATCTCGGCCACGCGATCTGTGCCAAGTCGCTGGACGATCTGGTCGAGCGAGGTCGGGATGGCGGGCAGGCTGCCAAGCCGTTCGAGCAAGGCATCCCGGCGCGCGACGGCTTCGCGGCACAGGACGGGGTTGCCCGCGGCGTCTTGGACCGGCCGCGATAGCAGATTGCCCTCAGCGTCGGAATATTCCTCGAAGAGCTGGGTCGGAAAGGAATGGTGCAAAAATTCCGCGACGATCTCCCGCGGCGTGACATCGACCTGGATGTCGCCCCACTCTTCAGTCGGGATCTCCGCGAGCCGGCGTTCGGTGAGCGACTGGCCGGTAGAGATGATCTGGACGATGGCCGCATGGCCCCCCTTCACATCCCTGTCGATTGCGGCGATCAACGCCGGCGTCTTCATCGAGGTCAGCAGATGGTTGAAGAAGCGCTGCTTCGAGCTTTCGAAGGCGGAGAGCGCCGCGGCCTTCGCGCTTTTGTTTAGCGTGCCCTTGCCGGCCCCACCGGTCGCACTAGTGATGCCGGTGGCTTCGAGCGCCGCGTTTAGATTGTTATGAATGACCTGATAGGCCTCGGCATAGGAATCGTAGATGCGGACCTGTTCCTCGGTCAGTTCGTGTTCGAGGATGTCGTATTCGACGCCCTCGAAGGACAAGGACCGCGATGCGTAGAGACCCATCGCCTTGAGATCCCGGGCGAGCACTTCCATCGCCGCAACGCCGCCGTCCTCGATCGCAGCGATGAACTCAGAGCGGGTCGAGAAGGGGAAGTCCGCACTACCCCACAGGCCGAGCCGTTCGGCATAGGCAAGAGACTCAACCTCGGACGCGCCGGTGGCGGAGACATAGACGACACGAGCATCGGGAAGAGCGCGCTGCAGGCGCAGGCCGGCGCGGCCCTGCTGTGAGGCGGCCTTTTGGCCGCGCTCGGACCTGCCGCCGGCGGCATTGGCCATGGCGTGGCCTTCGTCAAAGATGACGACGCCGTCGAAAGCCCTTGCGTTCCCAGCCGCATGGCTGAGCCAATCGACGATCTGCTGGACGCGCGAACGCTTGCCTTCGCGCTCGTCGGTGCGCAGCGTGGCGAAAGTGACGAAGAGGATGCCTTCATCGAGCTTGATCGGCTTGCCCTGGCTGAAGCGCGAGAGCGGCGTGACCAGCAACTTCTCCTGGCCGAGCGCGCTCCAGTCGCGCTGCGCATCCTCGAGCAAGGTCTCGGATTTCGAGATCCACAGATGACGCCGACGGCCTTTGAGCCAGTTATCAAGAATTATTCCGGCAGCCTGACGGCCTTTGCCGGTACCCGTTCCGTCGCCGAGAAACCAGCCACGGCGAAAGCGGACAGCGCCCTCCGTCTCGGGGGTGACCGCTTTCAGATTGTCTAAGGTGGCATCCACGGACCAGTGGCCGGCGAGATAGCCGCAATGCGCTTCGCCGGCATAGATCACGCCCTCAAGCTGGGCATCGGAGAGATCGCCGCTGGTGACGACGTGCTTCGGCAGATGCGGACGGTAGGTGGGCTTGGGCGGCGCGACCGACGCCATGGCGACGGATTCGACCAGCTTGTCGGGATGCGGTTTGGCGCCGGGGATATGGATCGCCTGCAGCTGGTATGGTTCGTAGATGCCGTCGGCTACATCGACACGGGTTTTTGGCGCTGCCTCGCGAAGCTCGTAGTCGAGCTCGACAACATCGTCGACACGAACGGGTGGCGGAGACACGGGTCGCGGTGCGCGGACAGCGGGCGATGGTCGGCTTGTTGGAGCGGTCACCGTCGCCGGACGCATGGCGCCGGCGGCCTTGCGGACGGCCACCTTCGCCGCGCAGGCACTCAAAATGCCGTTGGACAACGCGCCGATGGAGTTCGGCGCGGTCGAGGGCGAGCGGGGCGGAAGGCTGGAGATCCAGCAGAGAAGCGTTCCCAGATCCGGAGCGACGCCGTGCGAGGCGACGAGCTTCATAGGATCGGCGGTGGCGATCTTGTCGATCACCGTCAGGCGAGTTTCCATCGTCGTGCCGTGGCGGGCATAGATCGAGCCGTCGATCGCGGCGCTGAACAGCACCGTGCCGCGTTCCTGCAGGCGGACGAAGGCGTCATGCCATTTGAGATTATCGGGACAAAGGCTGGAGCCAGTGATCGTCACCAGACGGCCGCCGGGGGCAAGCCGGGCGAAGGCGGAGGCAAGATGGCGCCATGCGGCATCGGCCATGCGGCCTTCAATATGAATGCCAGCGGAAAACGGCGGGTTCATCAAGACGACGGTCGGGCGGACAGATCGGTCGAGATAGTCATCGATGTGTGCGGCGTCATGCTGTGACACTACCGATCCCGAGAAGAGGTGCCCCAGCAGATCGCGACGGACCGGCGCATATTCGTTGAGGGAGAGACGCGCATGCGCGAGCTCGGCGAAGATCGCCAGGAGTCCGGTTCCGGCGGACGGTTCGAGCACCGTGTCGTCGGCCATGATGCCGGCGGCGCGAGCCGCGACAAGGCCAAGCGCCATCGGCGTCGAAAACTGCTGGAGCTGCTGGCTTTCCTCGGAGCGCCGCGTGTGGGTCGGGATCAGGCTCCCGACCTTGGTCAGCATCGCAAGTGCTGGCTGCGGCGCGTTCGCGCGAGCGGAAATCGCCGCGCCGAACTTGCGCAGGAACAGGACCTGCGCGACCTCGGTCGCCTCATAGGCGTCTTTCCAGGCCCACAACCCTTCGGCGTCCGAGCCGCCAAAGGCGTCCGTTAGCATGGTGCGGAGGTCGGCAGCGCCAATTACCTGGCCGCGTTCGAGACACGCCAGAAGGTCATGGCCGGCGCGGTGAATCTTGCCGGCACGGCCGGCACGACCGGTGGGCGCAAGCGAGGTGCCGGCTGCATTCGCGGCGCCGGATATGATGATGTTCATGGGAAACCCTGTCGAGAGCGGGAAAGGACACGGCCAGCCCGGACGCTCTCCAAGCCCCGGCAGGCCGCCCCTCTCCGGCCCCTCTCTTCCTCCGATGCGATTAGACGGCCGGCGACGGCCTTCACCCGGGCGCGAGATTGAGATCGCCAAACGCCGTGGTGCCGGCGACCGACACCTCATGCAGGACGGCATTGCCGCCGGCGGCGATCCAATCGGCGGCTTCCTGCGCGGACAACTCATGAACATGGACGAAATGACGCTCGGCCGTTGCGCGCTGGCGCTCGAAGGCTTCGCGGTCTTCGAAGGCGTAGAGCGTGTCGCCCGGACCGTCACAATAGATGACGACGAAGCAGACGGGCTGAGCGACCTGCGCGCGTAAATCGAGGACGACCCCGCAGCGGCCGGTTGGCGATAGTCGAGTGCAGCGATGGACATATTGCTCTCCTGAAAACGCGCAAAGGCCCGGTGCTCCATTCGGAGCACCGGGCCTGGATGGGAAAAGTTGAAGGTGAGGTTGGCCGAGCGTGCGGCCCCGACCGTCAGGGCAGGCCGGAGGGGCGACGGCCTCGATGAAGACTTCGTCGGTGTTGGCTTCGAGGAGCATCAGGATGCGGCCGTCAATGGCGACGCACTCGTCGCCTATCCACTGGCGATCGGGCTTGGCATGCCTGCCGGACCGGTCGGACGGCACATAAACGATCGTAAAATGCGGATACTCCCGGCCATCCGGCGCGACATGGGCATAGGACCCTCGACTGCGATAACGACCCCGCCCGTGCCATAGGATGTGCGAGCACCCTGCCGGGGCGCACGAGGGCCGCGACATCCGGCGTGCCGCTCGGCGTCGAACGATATTGGCCGGGGTCGTGCGTGCCGAGCTCCGCCGAATAGAGGGAATGGGCGAGATGCCGGGGCATCTCGCCCGGGCGAGGCTTACGTCTTATCTGCATCGTCACCTCCCTGGCCGCTGGCGCTCGACGAGGAATTGCCGGTTCCAGCACGGTTCCCTGCCAGAAAACCTTAAGGATTGTCGGGGTCCGGAAGGACATAAGCGTCGTATGGGTTCCCGTCGGCGAGGTGCTCGAAGAGTGTGAACACGCCATCCGCGCCATCACGCCCAACAGCACAAAGAACAAAGCGACGTTCTTCCGTGTGGGCGTCGAGGCACTCTATGAGTGCAAGGTTGCCGTCCCTGGCTGCACGAAGCAGGGTCTGAAAGTTGGCCCGGGCATAGTTGGTATTGCCATTGCATCCTTCATGGCGGGCCGCCGGAGGCCTCTCCTCCGGCCGAGCCAGCCATCCTCTCCCGGCCGAACTCTTCCCCCTACCGCCGCCGCATCCGACGTTCCCGCTTCACGGCCCGGCCCTATCGGTGTTGACGACCGGACGTAGAGGCATCACGGGTGTCGCGGATTTTACTAGCTAATTTTAGATAGTAAAATGAGCGCTGCCTAGGTAGCTTCGACCCAAGCAAGGAGAGAACCGAGATGCGAACATTCACGATCGGCGAGCGGACGCTGGCGGAATCCGCGTTGGAGTTCCGGACGCTTCTTGCAGATGCCTATGAGCAGGGGCACCGCGCGATGTGTATGTGCAAGGAGCCAGCGGTTGCAATGTATATCGCGCGGCTGGAAGACCAGTACCTGATAAAACGCATGCCGCTGTCTGGACGCGACCACGATCCTGCCTGCCCGTCCTATGAGCCGCCCTACGAACTTTCCGGCCTCGGCCCGCTGATTGGTAATGCGATCCAGATCGACGCCAGCGGCAAAGCCGACCTGAAGCTGGATTTTTCCCTGACGAAACGTGGACCACGATCAGCTCCTATCCTGTCGGCCGAACCGTCTGAGCCGGGCATCCGCAGCGAGCCCAGGAAACTGTCGCTCAGGTCTATGCTGCATTATTTCTGGGAGGCCGGCGAATTGACGGAATGGCGCGCAACATGGGCAGGCCGGCGCGGCTGGGGCCGGGTGCGAACCAGCCTTCTCAATGCGGCCGCGCAGATGACAGCAAGGGGCGGTCCCTTGGGCGACGTGCTCTTCGTGCCGGAAGTGTTTCATCCTGAGGACAAGGACGGGATCGCCGCCCGCCGCGCGACGGCGCTCAAAAGCATACAGGCGACCGGCTCGGGACCCCGCAAGCTCATGCTTATCGTGGCTGAGGTCAAGGAGTTTTCCGCCGCGCGCGAGGGGCAGCGGATCCTCGTGCGGCACATGCCGTTTCCGCTGATGATCGAGGAGGGCGCGTGGCGGCGGCTCGCCCTGCGCTATGAGACCGAACTCGAACTGTGGCGCTCGAGCGAGGCGTTTCACCTCATTCTTATCGCAACCTTCGGAATCTCGACTGCCGGCATCGCGTCGGTCGAAGAGGTTGCCCTGATGGTGGTCAACGAGCACTGGCTGCCCTTCGAGGACATTAACGAGCTGCGGCTTTTGGAGAAGCTGAGCCACCTCAAGCGAAAAAGCGTCAAGGGGCTGCGGTTCAACCTGCCGCGCGATGCACCGATCGTGTCGGTGACATTGCCGGAACAGAAGCCCGGCCCCGTCGCAATGTTCATCGTGCCGGGGAGCGCCGGAGAGGAATACGAACACGCGCTAACCGACATGATCAATGCGAGGCCAGAAATCACACCCTGGGTATGGCGGGTCGCGGAAGGTGAAATACCGCGGCTTCCTTGATCCGGGAACATGGCGCCACCCTGGGCGTTGACAGAACGGCGCGAATAACAACACGTCACGCTCTGGAAACTCGTCAATCTTATCGGAATAGTATGAAACCTGAGAGAAAGCCGTTTGTCGTCGAGGTAAAGAACCGGCATCGCCTGTCCCGCCATGAGCACTCGATCTGGGGAAAAATCGACCTGAAGGCCGCCAGCGATCAGGTCGCCGCGGAGCAGACGGCCGGCGAGAATGGTGCGGCTATCCGACCGTCTGATGCTGCGGCGGAGAAGGGCCGAGATCAGCGCCTGATCGCGTCGTAAACCAGCTTCGGAACCACCAATCTGTTCACATAGAAATGCCGCTTCGCCTTGAGACGGGCGATATAGGCGTCCTGTTTCTTGTTGGAGCCGAGTCGATTGAAGCGCGTCCGGAACAGTCGATCATTCCGTCCCCCGGTCCAGCGAGCCTGCCGCGGCCACGACCTTTGTGGCCCCGGCGCATCGCATTTTTGCAGCAGTTCGCCCAGAATGTCGTAGATCGGGGCGCTGAACAGGCGGCCGACCTTCTCGATGGCTTCCGCGGTGACCTAAGTATGAAATGAAAAATCGGATGTCATGGAGTTCTCCACAATGACAGCCCGGCGCGATGGCCGGGCGACTAGGGGAACGGATGGAAGATGGTGCTCGGTGGACCGCGGTCAGGCTGCTCTCTCCAGCAGCTTTCGAGCCTTGCCTTCGAGTTCGAGCCGTGTGTCCTGATGAGCCTTGCCACGCGCCAACGCGGTGATGCCCTGCACAAAGTCAAAGATGCTCTCGGGCGGCCTCCCCTCTTCGCAAAGCACTGTTTCGATGATCTTTCCGGTTTCAGCTTTGGAGAAGCCGCGCTTGCGCAGCAAATCCGAACGATCTTCATCGTTTCGCGCAACGACCCGTTCACGGGCGGCCCGGATGCCGGCCATGAAGGGCGCGGGTGAGGAATTGGCGAAGTTCGTCAGCGCCGGGGCCGCCTCGTGGGCGAAACGCTGTGCTGCGAACTTCGAGTGCCGGATGGTGATTTCCTCGAAGTTTTCTGTGCCGTCGGGTAGGGGCGAGGGTTCCCGATGGGATTGACCTCTACCCCTCCCACGGAACCGGACGTGATAGTTTCCCATCATCCGGCTCCTACGTTTGCATGCATACGATCCAGTCGTGCCTGTAACCG
>NZ_JARAKC010000019.1:0-84790 GCF_049887195.1 Mesorhizobium abyssinicae | reverse complement strand
ATTGTCCCCTGCCGGTTTCCCGGTCGCAGCCATTTCTGGCCAAGGTAAGTCGGGTGGGCATCAGGCAGTTCTTGGTTTCCTGAGAAGTCTCCTTCACTCAATTGATCGCGCCGACACGGCGCACCCAAAGGTTCCTGTTGGCACAAACCGCGCGCAGGTAAAACGACGCTATGCCGAGCGTCTTCGATCCAACTTCCGAGTTCCACGCATAGAACCCGCGGAAATAAAGATCCGGCTCGCCGTTCGGCAAGCGTCCGGCCTCGATCGGGTGGGTGTCGTCGACCAGGAAGAGGAAGACGTCGCGATCGCTGGCATAGAGCGTCGTGGTGTCTTTGGTGATATCGACGAAGGGGTTGTGGTTCATGGTCGACCAATCGAGCACGCCCGGCACTTTCCAGATCGTGTCGCCCGTTCCGTTGCCAGCGATGCTCATCACGGCGGCGACAAGGTCTTTATCCCAGATGCGGCCATAGTCGGGACCAGTTACAGCACGCAATTCGACGCTCCCGTCGTCCATCTCCAGCGTTTTGACCATTTCAGCATCGTGGTTGAGGAGACCGTGCTGAAGGTTGATAGCCGCCAGCGGCGCGGGCAATTGGCGCATATAGCTCGCCGGAGCCCCAACCAGGCTGCAAAGCTGACCATAGCTCCAGTGCGTGGGCGCCAGCGGCTCGCGGCCGCCGGGAACGATCAGGGAAAGGCGTTCGGCGTTGTTGCGGCTCGCCTCGACGCGGATTTCAGCACTTCCGACGGTTCGAACCCGAGCGCGCTCTGTTCTGGCGCTGACCGCGCGATGAAGGTCGGAGAGCGACAGATAGCGCTCGTCGTCCGGGCGCGAGAACCATTCGGACGAGACGCGGCCGATGCGTTGACCGCGCGAGATGTCGACCTTGAAGCTAGACGATACGGGGCGCGGGCTGATGTTTATGGTGTTCATGTTGGAAGCTCCTGAAACGAAAGAGCCCGGCTGTCGCTCTGCGACAACCAAGCGGTGAGGTGGATGATGGATCGCGCCGCGACATCCGTCCGACGCAGCAACGCAGGCGAGCAGGCGCGCGCGCCGCCGGAAGCCGGCGCGGACAGGTTCCTCAGTCGATCGCCTGAAAAATCTCCGAGGCTTCTGGATGGTCCGCAGAGTAGGCGTAAAGTCGACCGTAGCCTTCCGAGAGGTGTTTTGACTGGTACTGGAAGGAAAGATGGGAGAAGCTGAAAAGCGTCGCGATAATCCCCGCGGCTTCAGCCGAGACGTCTCCCTGATACCCGGTGAGCCCACCGGTGATCCGAAAACGCGATTTGGACCTCGGAGCCATGAACAGCGGCTTGCCGTTATGTTCGTAGAAATCCCAGAAGCCGCCGCAATAATCGAGAGGACTGAGCCGCTTCATGAAGCTGTAGACCGCGTTTTCTGCGACTGTCAGAAGCGAGCGTCCGAACAGGGTGGGCAGGAATTCCAGGCGGCGCTCGTCGGGGACAACAATGGCGCTTTGGGGGGCGATCTCGGATATCGACATCGATCTGTTCTCCAGAGAGGCGATAGGGTTCAGGCTGGGCAACCTCTCTACCGCCCAGCTTCACCCCTCTCCCCGGCCCATCCTTCCTCTCCGTCCGACCGCACCCGAGCCTTCCCTGCCGGGCGCGGCGGGATACAAAGGTGTCGGGTCGTCCCTTGAGCGGCCCGCCCTTCGACGAAATCCGCGCAAATCTCATCGACGCCGATTTCCTCCAGGCGCACATTGATATGGCGGCTTTCTTCGAGCCAGATCTCGGCGTTTTCCCAGTTCTCTGCGAGGTAGATCAAAATGCTGTTGGTGCCGTATACCTGAAGAATGCGGACACTGCCGGGGAGAGGCTGCTCTATGACATGGAACGACAGATCGCTGTCCAGCGAGAAGTCCTGTCGCGCCGCGATCGTGGCATCGAGGTCCATGGGAAAACCACCCTGCTGGAGTGTGATCGTGCCGGAAGATGACCAGGTCATATCGGGACGCGGCGGGCTGCGGCGCACGAGCCAGCCGACGCCGTTGCGCTTCTTCCACGCGGCGAATGCTTCTTCATTATCTGTTGGCGGCTGTGTGCTCGGATCCAAGTAACGAACCAGACTTCCGAGCAGTGCGTTCTCATAGATGTTCATGACAGACATGCATTTTCTCCAATGTCCAAAAAAGAAGGCCCGGCGCGCAGGGCCGGGCCTCGAGTCGAGCGGTTTGAAGAGGGTTATTCCGCAGCGTCGAGGTGACGATGCTCTTCGACGTCGGCACCCTCAGATCCCGTGTCTTCGCTTTCGGCGCCCTCGGTCAGGAATGCCGGCAGGTCGACGTCGGCGCCTTCCACTGCGTTGCCCTCGATGACTTCGTCCACGGTGTCATCGCTCTGTCCCGCGGACCTCAGCGGCTCAGGCAGCCACTCGCTGCCCTCGAGCAGTCGGGCCGCTTCGCGGGCCATATCCGCCTTTTTGAGGTGATCAATGAGCTGCGCGGACTGCTCGCCCTTCGCTTCCCGGACCGCCTGGAGGATATGCGCCTTGGTGACGCGGCCAAGATAGTTGTCGACCGTCGGCGTCCAGCCTACCTCGACCATGTCGAAGCCGATCGAGCGGGCCAGCTCCTCGGCATGGGCGAGAGCCGCGGGTCGCCGATTCCATGGCTGCACAACGGCATTGAGCGACAGCGAGACGCAGTGAGCAAACAGCGCCTGCCGGCTGGCCTCGTCGAGTGCGATCAGGTAGTCCCAAAGCTGCGCAGGGGTCTTCGGGAGATCATGCCCCCATGCTTCATGACGCTGTTCGATCTCCTTCGCCCAGACGGTGTCGCCCAACCCTTGCGTCTGGCCGAACTTCGCGCTCTGCATCGTGACCTCGAGGCAAGAGTCGGAGCCATAGACGAAAAAGGTCTTGAGAACGAAAACGTGCAGGGCGGCGACGAAAGCCATGATCGGATCACCAGCAAGCGCGTTCCTGAGCGCGATCGTGCGGGCCGCCGTCAGGTCCTCAACGACACGGTCGGAGAGTGGCCGAATGCGGTCATCCTCTTCTTCCGTCGGCTCGACGGTAACCGGCTTGCCGTTGACCGAGATGCCACCGGTTGAGGAAGCCGCACCTTCATCATCGCCGTCGTGATCGCCGGCACCAGCGTCACCGGCCTCGGCGACCGGCTCGTCTTCCAGCCGAACGAATCCGCGCTCGATCTTCAATTCGCCGCTGGCACCGAGCGAGATGAAAGCGCCGCCGCGGCCAACCTCTGCCGGATGGAAGACATAAGGCCGGTCATTTAGCCGGTCCAGCTCGTTGCCGAGTTCCTCGAGCCGGGTTTCCGATTCCTCGCAATAGTCTTCTGCCTCGGCATATTCCGCGTCGAGCTTGTCGTATCCCGCCTTCACCTCGTCGTAGCGGGCAAGTTCGTCGGCGCCCAATTCCGCGCGCTCTCCGTAGAAGCGGCGGAGCCCTGAGGCATGGCCATAAGGGAAGTCGATTGCCGCGTCGACCCAGTTCCAACCCTCCTCGGCTTTCAGCGCCTCGGCGTCGGCCTTCAGCTTCTCGAACACGAGCTGCTCGAGCAGCGCCGGATCCTGAAGCCATCCACCCTGATCCTGTTCGAAGAGGTCGCGCATGATGGCACCGCCGGCGGCCTCGTAAACTTCGATCCCGACATAGACCGCACGACGATCAGCGGCGCGCACCGCTGTTTCGGTCAAGAGCCGGCGGATGTAGTACGGCTCGCGGACATGCGACCGGTAGATCGTATCCCAGACCTGCTCCTGGCGAACATGATCGTTGGTGATGGAAAAAGCCATTACCTGTTCAAGTTTGATCTCGTCGTTCGCATAAAGATCGAGCAGGCGCGGCGAGACCGAAGCGAGGCGCAGGCGCTGTCGTACCGTCGATACCGAGACGAAATAGCGTGCAGCGATCTCCTCCTCGCCGAGACCTTGTAGATGCAGCGTCTGGAATGCCCGGAACTGGTCGAGCGGATGAAGCTGGAGGCGATGGACGTTTTCGGCGAGCGAATCATCTTCGACCGAGGTCGACCCGCCGCGCTTGACGATGCAGGGGATGGGTTCAGCCTTCGCCATCCGCTTCTGCTTGATCAGCAGTTCGAGCGCACGATAACGTCGTCCGCCGGCAGGCACTTCGTAGCGACCGGTTTCCTCATGATTGTCGCCGAGGATCGGTCTCACATTCAAGCTCATGAGAAGCCCGCGAAGGGCGATATCGTCGGCGAGGTCCTCGATCGACACGCCTGACTTGATGTTGCGGACGTTCTTCTGTGAAAGTTCGAGCTTGTCGAAGGGAATATCCTCAGATCGGTCGAGCTTGATCTTCTGAATGGCCTTTGTCATGTGAGTTCTCCGTAGCAGGCCGGCCGGAGCCTCTCTCCGAACCTCCAAACCTGCTCCGATCACCACCCCCCCTCTTTCTCGTCCCACCGCTCCGCGGCTGCCGGCGCCCGCGATCTGCGGAACCGGTGTCTCCCACGATAAGGTCAGAGGCGATCCGTATGCGTTGATCTCGGCAGTAGGAACTCTCCAGGCCGTCCGTCCCCGGCTGGCGGACGCGCTCGGGAGCAGTCGCGATTGAGCTGTCACGCGCTATTTCATGCCGGAATTCAGGTGCGGGTACCTCGCATGTGTTAGCGGAAGGCGGCTGCACGATTTTCATCCGTCTTTGGCAGTTCCGGAAGGGCGAGGACAACCGGTGCGAGGAGCATCGCTCGCGTGCTCGTCCGTCTTATGAAGGAGTTGGTGCGCGTTCTTTGCCGACGGAGCTGTCGAGCAGGCGGTGCACCTCGGTTTCGACGCGGTTGACCGAGAGGCCGGCCACGCGAAATCTGTCATAAAGGGATGCAAGTAATGGCGTCAGGTACTCGGCCATTCTGTCCTCGATGGCATCGGCGGGGAGCCTTGCCTCCAGGACCGCTTCATCGCTTCTTGCGGGGCGACCCTGGACAAGCAGGTCATACAGCGGGTTTGACCATGATCGCAGGACGCGGCCGGCAAGGCCGCGGAAATGGACCACCACGGAGGCATCTGGATCCTTCCGCAGCAGCGATGCAAGGCTTTGCGCATGCAAGAAGACCTCGCCCATGCGCCACAAGGGCAGCGTCGTGTCGAGGATGGTTCCGGCGGGGAAAGTTTGCTCGCCATCTTCCTGATAGCGGATGAGGAACATGCGTCCCGATGGCGGGCGTGCCAGAAATCGCAGAAGGCCGGACTGCCAAACGCCAGTTCGCGCCGAAACACGCAAAACAATGATCGTGGCGCTGGCACGTAAATTGATAGCGCTATGAAGACTGGCCACGACAGGTGAGATTCCGCCAGGCGTCGTTTTGCGCGCTGCGCTAGAGGAGGAGACAGCCGATCCCGCGGGTCTGCTGACAAGGGATCCGGGGTGGCGGTGAGCCGATCGCTTCTGCGCGCGGAGGGGCCACTTTCTGGCTCCGCTGTCTAGTACCCGCTCGACGACCTTGAAACAAAGGTGTGGCCCGGTTCGCCCACTCCCAGGAGGTCCCCGGCGCGCTTCAAACCGAGGTGAGACCGAGCAAACCGAGCCGCAGGTGAGCGATATCCCGATCCAGCAGACCAAGGCAATGCCGAAAGGGGTTTCAGTTGTAACGGGCTTGTTTTTGTTGATCGTGAGATTCTTGCTGTAGCCAGGCCCAGTCGGTTCTGGCCATTTTGCAAAAAAGAGCGACAGGGAGGGTCGCCACCGAAGCCAGCGGGCAGAGAATCTAGTTTCGCTACGCCAATTTCCGACGCGGGACCCGATCATGCGTGGGAATAGGTGTCGATATTACCCAAGGATCCTCAGGGACTTTCTCTTGAGAGGAGGTTGCCGACGGATCGCCAATCACTACGACCGCATCACGCATGATCTCAAGAAGACTCCCGGCGGTGCACCGTCGCCCGCAGACCTTCAAGGCGGGATCCGCAGAACTGGCAAACGGACGGCCCTATCGCAAATCCTGCGTGGGCCACGCTATCTGCTGGCGGTCGCGACCGGCGTAATGTCCTACGGGCTGATGACCTTCGTCATGACAGCTGCTCCGATGCGATGGTCGGGCACGGCCATTCAGTCGGTTCGGCGCTTGGCATCCAATGGCATGTCCTGTCCATTTTTGGACCAAGATTCGTCACTGGCCGCCTGATGGCGCGGTTCGGCAAGGAGCACGTCGCGGCGGTTGGCCTCCTCCTGATCGGCGGTTCGGCCCTTGTTGCTCTGAGCGGCCTCGACATCGTGCATTTCTGGGGTGCGCTCATTCTTTTGGGAATCGGCTGGAATTTCGGGTTTGTCGGCGCCAAAGCGATGGTCGCCGACCGCCACTCTCCCTCAGAGCGCAGCAAGGTCCAGGGCGCAAACGACTTCATGGTGTTCGGTATTGTGGCCTGCGCCTCGTTCTTTGCCGGATCGCTCCTGCACAGCTCAGGCTGGGGCGCAATCAATCGGCTGGTGCCGCCGGCGGCGGCCCTCATTCTTGTGCCTCTTATATGGCGCGAAGCTCACGCGGCAACCGTTGATCTCGGCGCGTTACGCGCGGGCCCGACCAGGATCGACCTGGTTGACGGTCGGACCTCTATGATGGACGCAAACTCCTCGATAGGACAGCCGGTCATCGTCTCTGTAAGCCGGGCTTGGGTGGGCTGCCACGCTGCTTTCGGAACTGAATTTGAGCAATCACCGGCAAGGGATTAGCGTCCCATTTCCCGGGCGAGCTTGAGAAAACCGTCGATATAGGAGGTCGTCTCCTCGCCGCGCCGCACGCCAAGATTGATGCTCTTCTGGATGCCGGAATCTCCCAGGCGCAGCGAGTGTATTGGCAGTCCGGCTGCATCCTCCTGCAGGAGCCAATCGGGAAGAACCGTCACGCCCCTACCCGCGCATACCAGTTGCAGCATTAGGTCGATGGTTTCAGCAGTGCGATGCTGACGGGGTCTGCAGTTCGCCGGAACAAGGAATCGGGTGTAGATGTCCAGGCGCTCCAACGTGACGGGGACCGTAATCAACTCTTCGTCCAGAAGATCTTGCGGCTGCACGCGTGTTTGGCCGGCGAGTGGATGCGCCTCGTGCACCATCAGCACCAGCTCGTAATCAAAGACGGGAGTGAACAGTAGCTCCGGCGTTTCCACAGGGTCCGGCGTTATCAGCAGATCGATCTCGTAACCAAGAAGCGCTTCAACGCCGTCGAAACGGAAGGCGGTTCGCACGTCGAAGTCGACGTCGGGCCATTGCGTCAGATAGGGCGTTGCTATTCTCGTCAGCCACCGCTGGCAGGGATGACACTCCATGCCGACGCGAAGCGCCCCCCTCCTCCCCAGCGCGAAGTCCGACAGGACACGCTGCGCGTGCTCCATCTGGGGCAAAACACGCTCGGCAACGGTCAGCAGGTACTCGCCCGCTTGCGTCAACCGCAGGCCCCGTCCGGTCTTCATCCAGATCTTGATACCGTGCCGCTCCTCGAACTTGGCGATCGTATGGCTCAAAGCCGACTGGGTGACGTTCAGCTTCTCCGCTGCCGCGGTGACGCTGCCCCGCCGGCTTACTTCCCTCAGGATCGCAAGGTGCTGTCGGTCAATCATTATGATGCTGGCTCATGAGTAAATGAAATCATACCATTTCCGCTCATAATGCGATGCCGTTAACCTTCCGTCAATTAGCCCGCCAAGGGCAGCCAATAGCAGGAAGGAACTGCCGTGACGAAGCTCGCCCTTGCCCATCAACTCCGCCCCGAGCAAGCGCGGGGCCCGTCGATTTTCGACGAGGTTGTCGACCGCAAGAACAGCAATTCCATGAAATGGGCCTATGCCAGCAAGCTGTTGGCGCCGGACGAAGCGGCGGCCGACCCCTTGCCGATGTGGGTGGCCGACACCGATTTCAAGGCGCCTCAGGCCGTCATCGACGCGCTCCATCCGGCGGTCGACCATGGCGTCTTCGGCTATCCAGGTGGCGCGACCGCATCCTACGTTGACGCGGTCGTCGGTTGGCAGCAGCGACGTTTCGGTTGGGACGTCGCCAAGGAATGGATCCTGCAGACCTCCGGCATCATCACCACGCTGAAGACGGCCGTGCAGGCCTTTTCAGCGCCGGGGGATACCGTTTTGATCCAGCCGCCCGTCTACGCGCATTTCCACAATGATGTCCTGCTCAACGGCCGTCACCTGGCCTATGCCCCGCTCGAATTCACCGGCGATGGCTACCGCTTCAACGAGAGAACTTTCGAGGCTGCTATCCGTGCCAACACGAAGATCTTCATCCTAAGCCATCCACACAATCCTACGGGAAACGTCTGGTCCGAAAGTGAGCTGCGGACCATGGGCGAAATCTGCGCCCGCAACGGTGTCCTGATCATTTCCGACGAGATCCACGAGGATCTCATCCTCGACCCGGCCAAGAAGCACATCCCGTTCGCCTCGCTCGGCCAAGAGCTCGCCCAAAATAGCATCACCTGCACTGCACCGAGCAAGACATTCAACCTGCCCGGCCTCCAGAGCGCCAATGTCTTCGTCCCGAACAGGAGACTCCGGGAAGAGCTGCACCGTCAGTACGAGCGCAACGTCTTCGAACTGGTCAACGTGCTGGGGATGGTTGCCGCCGAAGCCGCTTATGCCCATGGCGAGCCATGGTTGGAAGAAATGCTCGCCTATTTGCGGGCCAATCACGCGCACTTCGCCAAGGCGATCAACGAAGCGGATTCGCGCCTGAAGGTCCTTCCGACCGATTCCCTTTACCTGGCGTGGATGGATTGCCGCGGCCTCGGCATGGATGCCGAAGCGCTGAACAAGTTCATGCTGACCAAGGCCCGTGTCTGGCTCGACAAGGGCCAGAAGTTCGGAGTCGAGGGGCATGGGTTCATGCGCGTCAATCTCGGCTGCCCGCACGCGGTCGTCGACGAGGCTATCGGGCGCATCACTGCCGCCGTCGCAGCGCTTTGAGGACGAGCCGATGTCTCAGACGATTGACAGGCGCCTGGCAGAGCTAGGGGCAGAACTGCCGGCAGCGGCAAAGTCCGTCGCAAACTACCTTCCGGTAGTGAGGACCGGAAGTCTCGTTCTCACGTCGGGCCAGTTACCGCTCGCCGATGGCAAATTGACTGCCAAGGGTCTGCTCGGAAAGGATCTTGACGTGGCGACCGGGGCACTCGCCGCGAAACAGTGTGCGTTGAACATCCTCGCACAGGCAAAGGCCTGTCTGGGCAGCCTCGAAAGGATTGCCAGGATCGTCAAGATCACGGTCTTCGTCACCTCGGCTGCCGATTTCACTGAGCAACATCTCGTCGCGAACGGCGCGTCTGACTTTCTCGTCGCCGTCTTTGGCGAAAAGGGCAAGCACGCTCGCTCCGCCGTCGGTGTAGCGGCGCTTCCGATGAATGCACCCGTCGAAATCGAAGCCATCATCGAGATTACTCCAGAACAATAAGCATCTTCGGTCCGATGACGCCGAACAAGTGGGAACTCAACCGATCCAAATAGCGGAGAATTCGGCAAAAAAGCCACCGCTGCCGGATCACAAACCGGGAGAATGAAAATGAAAGTGACGATTGCTCTTGCCACGATTGCAGCGGCAACGCTGACGGCCGGTATCGCTTCGGCCGGCATGATGGCCGACGTTCAAGCGCGTGGTAAGCTGAATTGCGGTGTGACCGGCGGCCAGGCCGGCTTCTCTGCTCCGGACGCGTCCGGGGCTTGGCATGGCATGGACGTGGATTATTGCCGGGCTGTCGCGGCTGCGGTCCTGAAAGATCCCAACGCGGTGACATTCGTCCCTACGACGGGACAAACGCGCTTCACCGCGCTCGCCTCCGGGGAGATCGACATTCTGTCGCGCACGACGACCTGGACATTTTCGCGCGATGTGGACCTGAAGTTCACTTTCGCGGGCGTGAACTACTACGATGGTCAGGCCTTCATGGTGCCGAAATCTCTCGGCGCCAAGAGCGCAAAGGATCTGAACGGCGCAACCGTTTGCATCCAGACCGGGACCACCACCGAGTTGAACCTCGCGGAATATTTCCGCAAGAACAACATGAAATATGACCCGGTTCCCGTCGAGAACAATGGCGACGTCCAGCAGAAATATCTTGCCGGTGCTTGTGATGTCATTACGAGCGACGGATCCGACCTCGCATCAACCCGGTCGAGCTTCAAGGACCCACAGGATCACATCATTCTCCCGGAAGTCATTTCGAAGGAGCCGTTGGGTCCGCTTGTTCGCCAGGGCGACGATCAATGGGCCGACGTGGCGCGCTGGACCTTGAATGCGCTTCTCGCGGCTGAGGAGCTCGGCATCACATCCGAGAACGTGGAGAAGCTCTCCACCGGCACGGACAACCCGGAAGTCAATCGCCTGCTGGGCAAGGAGGATAAGCTCGGCGAAATGCTGGGGCTGGATCCGGCCTGGGCGAAACGGGCAATCGCATCCGTGGGCAACTACGGCGAAATCTTCGCCAGGAACGTTGGCGACAAGACGCCGATTGGATTGGCCCGCGGACAGAACGCTCTGTCGACGCAGGGCGGCCTGATGTATCCGCTGCCGTTCCGTTGAAAACTTCTCGAGGCGCGGGCTTGCCCCGCGCCTTTCGTTTTCCGGCACGCATAGCCCACACCAGTCGCACGTCGAAGGTAGCGCAGCGAACTTTCAGGGAGATCACTCATGGCAATGAAAAGCGCGGCTCCCCGCGAGCCCTTTCACCTGAGCATGCTCTTCAATGACACCCGTTACAGAGCCCGATCGATCCAGGCCATCGCGTTCATCATGCTCGTCCTTGCGGCTGCCTGGCTCGTCGACAACACGATCCACAATCTGGCTGCCCTTGGAAAGAACTTCTCTTTCGGGTTTCTCTGGAGCACGGCGGGTTATGACATCTCGCCGCACGCCATCGAGTATTCGAGCACGAGCACTCATGCCCGTGCCGCCATCGTCGGTTTGCTCAACACGCTGATCGTTGCGGCAATGGCCTGCGTGACCGCGACGGTCCTCGGCGTCTTGGCGGGCGTGCTCAGGCTTTCCAACAACTGGATCGTCGCTCGTCTGATGACCGTCTATGTCGAAAGCTTCCGCAACGTGCCGGCCCTGCTTTGGATCGTTGTGGTCGCCGCGATCATGTCGGAGGCCATGCCGACGCCCAGCGCATTCCGCGGCGACAATCCCACGGCTTCCATGATCCTGTGGGACAGCATCGCTGTCACCAACCGCGGCATCTATCTGCCAGGTCCCGATTTCTCCCACAGCCTGGGCCAAGTGAGTGGCGCATTCGGCGCACTTGACCTTAACTACGCGGCAATCCTCGGCACGCTAGCGCTTTCGCTTCTCGCCCATCGGAGCTTGGTCAGACACGCGCAACGCATCCAAAGCGCAAGCGGGCAACGTCAGGCGACGTGGTGGAAAAGCCTATGCGTGTTTGCGCTGCCAATGACCGCTCTGCTCTACGCGTTGGGTTTCCATCTTGAGTATCCGGCCCTGAAAGGCATGAACTTTTCTGGCGGCCTGCTGCTGCGCAATTCCTTCATTGCGCTGTGGATCGGGCTCAGTGTCTATAGCGGCGCCTTCATCGCCGAAAACGTTCGCTCCGGAATCCTTGCGATTGCCCGGGGGCAGACGGAAGCCGCTCACGCGCTTGGCCTTTCTCCGAGACGTACGATGCGTCTGGTGATCCTGCCGCAGGCATTGCGGATCATCGTGCCGCCGCTGATTTCGCAATACCTCGACATCACCAAGAACACGTCGCTGGGCCTGGCGGTCGGCTACATGGATCTGCGCTCGACGCTCGGCGGCATAACCATCAACCAGACCGGTCGAGAACTGGAGGCGATGCTGCTGATGATGCTGATCTACGTCAGCATCAGCCTGATCATCTCGGGCGTCATGAACGTCTACAACAGCCGCGTCAGGCTGCAGGAGCGCTAAGATGAACCTGCACAACGTTTCCTGGGTGCGCCAGGAGATGGTTCTCCCTTCGGCAAGGCCGGTCGGTCAAAATGGCCCGCTGGAGTGGATGAGGAAGAACCTCTTCGATGGCTGGCTCAGCGCCGTCCTGACCTTGGCGTCGGTGACCGCGGTCGCGTGGCTCGCCATGGCCGTCGCTCCCTGGCTTGGCAATTCCATCTGGAAAGCCAAATCGCTCACCGAATGTCGGCAGCTCCTCGACGGAGCGCCAGGCGCGTGCTGGGGTGTCATTCGCGACCGTTGGCCCCAACTTCTGTTTGGCTTCTACCCTGCGGATCTTTATTGGCGCCCGGTTCTCGCCTTCGCGCTGCTGTTGGCGGCGCTGGCGCCGGTTCTGTTCCGCGTCCTGCCGTCTCGCACGCTCTGGTTCAGCGCCGTCTACCCGGGCCTTGCGTGCTGGCTCATCTGGGGCGGAAGCCTGTGGTTTCTCGTTGCCGCCTATCTCGGCTTCGCCGTCGCCGCCGCGCTGTTCGCGTCGACAGCACGCATCAGTCGAGGGCTTGGCGTGAGCATCGCCATTTTCGGAGCGCCGCTCTGGTGGATTTACGCCGTCCAGCCTTTTTCATCAGGTGCAAATGATGTCGTTCCGATCGCCCTCGAGGCTGTCCCGTCGCGCGAGATCGGCGGGTTTCTGCTGTCGATCATCATCGGCGTGACTGGCATCGCAATGTCGTTGCCGCTCGGGATCTTGCTCGCGCTTGGCCGTCGCTCGGGTTTGCCGCTTATTCAGGTGCTGAGCGTGGTGCTCATCGAATTCATTCGTGGCGTGCCGCTCATCACGCTGCTGTTCACCGCATCGCTGCTCTTGAACTACTTCCTGCCGCCCGGCACCAACTTCGACCTCATCCTGCGCGTGGTGATCATGGTCACGCTCTTTGCCAGCGCTTACATGGCCGAGGTCATCCGCGGGGGCCTGGCCGGCCTGCCGCGCGGCCAGTATGAGGCCGCGGAAGCTCTGGGGCTGGATTACTGGAAGGCCCAGCGTCTCATCATCCTGCCGCAGGCGCTCAAGATCTCCATTCCCGGGATCGTGAACTCATTCATCGGTCTGTTCAAGGACACGACGCTTGTCATGTTCATCGGCCTTCTCGACCCCATCGCCCTTGCCGCGGCCATTCGCGCCAACACGGAGTGGCAAGGGATCTACTGGGAACTCTTCATCTTCATCGGGGCTGTGTTCTTCATCTTCTGCTTCGGCATGTCGCGCTACTCGATGTATCTCGAGCGCCGGCTGAAGACGGCTCATCGTTAGGAGAAATGCGCATGACCAAGACGCTACGTGGCCTTTCGCCCGAAAACCGCCGCGGCCTCTCAGAAACGGCCGTCGAGATCACATCCATGAACAAGTGGTATGGTGATTTTCATGCGCTGCGAGACATCAATCTGACCGTGCGGCGTGGCGAGCGGATCGTCATTTGCGGACCATCCGGCTCCGGCAAATCGACGATGATCCGCTGCATCAACAGGCTCGAGGACCATCAGTCGGGCGAGATCATCGTCGACGGCATTGAGTTGACCAACGACCTCAAAAAGATCGAGGAAGTCCGTCGCGAAGTCGGGATGGTGTTCCAGCACTTCAATCTCTTTCCGCACCTGACGATCCTCGAGAACTGCATCCTCGCCCCGATCTGGGTACGCAAGGTGCCCGAAAGGAAAGCCAAAGAGATCGCGATGCACTTCCTTGAGAAGGTCAGGATACCGGATCAGGCGCATAAATACCCGGGCCAGCTCTCAGGCGGCCAGCAGCAGCGCGTGGCGATTGCGCGCTCTCTATGTATGAAGCCACGCATCATGCTGTTCGATGAGCCGACATCGGCTCTCGATCCAGAGATGATCAAGGAAGTGCTCGATACGATGATCACGCTCGCCGAAGAGGGCATGACGATGCTCTGCGTGACTCACGAAATGGGTTTTGCCCAGGCGGTGGCCGACCGTGTGATCTTCATGGATCAGGGCCAGATCGTGGAGCAGAACGAACCGAAGGCATTCTTCAGCGCGCCGCAATCGGAACGCACGCGCACCTTCCTCGGGCAGATCCTGGGCCACTGACCAAGCCGTCAGCGAGGTGGAGCACCGGCGGCAAGGAGCGAGCGGGCGACCTAGGATCCGCAGCAGAGAGATCACCAGCCTTCCCCAAGAGAGGGAGAAGGCCTCCTGCACTGCGAGATAGAGGGTGATGCGCGCTTGGGTGCTGGCGGAGAAGGATCGTATGCGCCCTTCCCCGCCTTGTTTGCGTGCTGAGGCTATCAGCCGTTAGCGGTGTCGAAGGCATCCAGTACGCGCGAGGAATAGACCAGAGCCGCTCCCGCGTTCAAAGCGATCGCCACGCCAAGCGCTTCAGCGATTTCCTCGCGCGTTGCGCCAACTTTTGCAGCTTCGGCGGTGTGGCTCGCAATGCAGCCGTCGCAGCGTGTCGTGACCGCGACGGCAAGCGCGATCAACTCGCGGGTCTTGGCGTCCAGCCGGGCGGTCTTGTTGCCTGCACCACCGAGCGCCCGAACCCCCTCCAGGGTGGCGGGGGACAGTTGCCCCAGCTCACTCACCCGCGACGACAGTTGCTTCCGGTATTTCGCCCACTCGAGCATTCGAAACTTCTCCATGAAATCGGGACTGGTGATCAGGCAATACGCGAGCAAACAAGCGAGGTATCACCTGAATCCGCCGCATGCATATCCAAGAAGCTTCATGAGCAGAAATGGCACCTTCTCACGCAATCATGAGCACGCGTCATCCGATCGGGCGCTTCGCATCTGCGCTCACAGGCGCCTTGTTGCCCTGGCCGAAGCCGTTATGAAGAGTACTCATGAACTCATGAAATATTGCCGTTTATCGATCATAACACCGCCGTGCTATTTCTTTCGCCAGCGCCGCCGCCATGACGCGGCACCAACCTTGCGGCATGTCAACGCCCGGCAGGCGAACGCTTTTCGCTACGAAAACGGCGGCCCGACCGGTTCGAATTACAAGCTTTCGAAAGACCGAGAAAGCCACTCGTCTGGCCGCCACAGGGAGAGACCAAGTAATGACGAATGCGTCTGCACAACGGGAAAGGGTCATCTTGGCGTCGGTTATGGCTGCCAATGCCAATCCCGGCTGGCTGACCAGCGACCGCGTCGAGGCACTGACCGGCGGGCACGGGATGCTCAACATTCCGGTCGTTGCTGCATGCAACGTGATCGCCGCTGAACTTCGTCGTGGCGTAAGCCCGGAGGTCAAATTTGCCGACGCTGTGCGTCAGCCCATCGACGACCTCCTGGCAAAGAGCATCGCTGTTGCAAAGGCAGCGGGCGCCGACGGAGCAAATGCGGCCTTGATCGCGGCCACGCTTCTCTATCTGTGCGGCGCCAACGCACAGGTTGGCATCCCTGCAGGCAACCGCAAGCTCGGTTCTTCTGCGCGGATGATCGCGGGGGTGAGCCGCTCAGGCCTTGCGGCGGTGCCCACTGCCAAGATGAACAACAAGATCTCGGGATTCGCGGCCGTCGCTGCGGTTTACGATGCCATGATGAAGGGAGAGCTCTCGCCGATTCAAGGCAGGGACATCCCGGAAGGCGTTGGCGGCGGGGTGATGGTTGGACACGGAGCCCTCGGCGAGGATTTCATCTTTCCGGGCATGGCTGAGAAAGGCGCAGCTATCGGAACCAAGGCGATGATGGATGCCATGTCAGGTGCTGGCATGCCCAGCCAGAAATTCCTCTCCGCACTTTTCGGCGCGGCAGCGATCCTGGAGATCATCCATCCGGATGCCGACGTGGCGGAGGAGTACGGGCCTTACGGCAAGGTCACCAGTGCCTTTGTCGCCGGACGATCCGCCGTTCGTACCGCCGGCCTGCCGGAGAAGCTGCATGTGCGCATCACGGGAAAGGAAGTCGAGACTGCGAGACTGATCGGCGATCTCGGCCTGATCCTCAAGGACATCGGCGGTCCGACCGTTATCGGCATCATGGCGCTGGATGAAATCCTCTCGGTGTTCGAGGAGGGAATTTGCGGCGCGGGCGCCGGCCCGGTCAATCCTCCGCTCGGCCATGTTTGCGGCGATGCCGTCATCGCGCTGATGTGCCTGTTGCAGGACGGCTCGACGGAACAGTGCGTGGCGCGGGCTTTGCGCGATCGACGGCTCGGCTTCAGCTTCGACCCGGAGACCGCAATGGTGGCGATGAACATCGTTGCCCGAAAAGCCACCCAGATCTGCACCGGACCGGTGACCGAAGCCCTGATCCTGTCCTCCATGCCTATGGTGACCAAGGCCCTGCACGCTCGTGCGGCCCGCAGCTATGACGATCTGATGGCCGGTAAGAGCGTTGCTGAAATCGTCCGTGCGATGGACGAGGAGCGGCAGCTCCTGGTGGAGAGGCGCGGGTCGGAATTCCTCAGCAAAGCAAGGGGTACCAATATCAAGGTCCATTTCACCAGGATCGGCAAAGGTGCCAGGCGTTCGAGCAAGATGGCTGCGCGCTGGCTGGCCTTCGATCCGGCTCTCGATGCCGAAGTGACGGTCGGTGACAAGACGATTCATATGGAAGGCATCATCAACGCCGTCATTCCCGAAGTTGCGCAAGGGGTCGGCAAAGCACGCGGACCGTTCCTCACGGCGCTTGCGCCGATCGCAAGCGAGCTGCTGCTCGCTGGCAACGTAATCATGAACGTCACCATCCCTGCCGTGGTCGCAGCTGCGATGGGCAGGATGAATGCTTCCGATGCCGCTAGTGAGGCCCAATCGGCAGGTCTGATTTCCGCAGGCATTCCGGGCACGAAGGCCAAGGCGGAGGCCGCGGCGCTGGTCGCTGTCGAATCCATGGCGCTCTGATGGCAGGCGGCGTCATTCTCCTCATGGCCCAGATCGATGATGCGCCCGGCGAATTGCTCGGGCATGTCATCGACAAGATGACCGAGATGGGCGCCAAGAATGTCCAGCTCCTTTCCAGCCTAGGCAAGAAAGGTCGTCCATCCTTTGTGCTGTTGGTCGACATTAATGCTGAGGACGAGCCGGAATTCGCGTCCCTTCTGGTCGGCGATCTGGGGATTTGGGGCTACCGGGTTCTCGAATCCCAGCACAAGCACTTCGACATTCGGCGCTACAAGACGCAACTTGAACTGAAATGGGCGGGAGGCGAGGCGAGATTTCCGCTGCGCCTCAAACGCATCCTCAACGAGGGCGTGTTCATGCGTGCAAAGGCCGAACATGACGATCTTGTCGCCATATCCGCGCATATGAGAGACCTTCTGCCGGTCTCGGTGGCAGTGCTGAAGGCAGCGATTGAGACCATCGTGGGATCGAATGAGCCGGGCGAGACCTTGCGCGTCGATCTATCCGGTCTGCAGCTAGTGGATCGATGAAGGATGGCAGGCCCGATGCATATTCACCTTGATGTCCTGGGCGGCATTGCCGGCGACATGTTCGTCGCTGCGATGCTGGACGCTTGGCCCGATCTGGCTGAAATCGTGCACCAAAACGTTCGTCTTGCCGGTCTGAAAGACGACGTGGAGGCTATGGTGCGGCCGTATGACGACGGCGTGCTGACCGGCAGCCGCTTCGATGTCACGAAGATGGGCTCCGAACAGGAGGCTGCCCGACCTCATGCCGGTCAGCATGCTCACGGGCACACACACGGGCATGCCCATGAACGTGACGATCACGACGAGGCACGCGGCCAACATAACCATGAGGACGTCCGAAACGAACACCACCATCACACCCATTGGCGCGATCTTCGTGCGATGCTCGAGGCAAGCTGCTTGGGCGAGGCTGTTAAGCGCGCAGCCACCACGATTTTCCATGAGCTCGCCCTGGCCGAAGCTGTTGTGCATGGCAGCCATGTGGATGACGTAGCCTTTCATGAAGTCGGCAACTGGGATTCAATTGCAGACATCGTGGCCGCTGCGACACTGATCGAGGCAGTGGGCGAGGCAAGCTGGTCCGTAGGATTGCTTCCGCTCGGACGCGGTTGGGTGGAGACTGACCATGGTCGGCTCCCCGTTCCGGCTCCTGCCACCACTCTCCTGCTGCGCGGGTTCGCCTTTCATGACGACGGACGTGTTGGCGAACGCATCACGCCGACGGGAGCGGCGATCCTGCGCTATCTCTCTCCCTCGACCAGTATCGGCTCCTCCCCCCTTGTGCTCGATCGCACCGGCATCGGCTTTGGCACACGGCGCCTGTCGGGCATGAGCAACGTGCTTCGCGTTCTCGCATTCAGTGATCAAGAGGCAGCGCAGGAACGGGTCGGCATCATCCAGTTCGAAATCGACGATCAGACCGGCGAGGAACTGGCCGTCGCGCTTGACAATATTCGTTCCGCCGATGGCGTCATCGACGTGACCCAGACGCCAAGCTTCGGCAAGAAGGGGCGCATGTTGGCTTCGGTTCAGGTTCTGACGCGCACCGACGCGATCGAGACGATCGCTGCCCTCTGCTTCGAACAAACCACGACGCTCGGCCTGCGCAGACGAACCGAGGCCCGCATGATCCTGCCGCGGCAGGCGATCACGACCAGCGACAGAGTAAGAGTGAAGCTTGCCGATCGACCGGGCGGGCGGACCGCCAAGGCAGAGATGGACGACGTGCAAGCCCTTCGCCAGAGCCACAAAGCCCGAGCTGAGTTGCGCTGCAGAACCGAGGCCGAGGCGCTGGAGAAAAGCCATGGCCAGGACTGAAGCGCTTCTTGCCAATCTCAACGCTGTGTTCGACAGCGCTCGTCCCGCGGCCGTAGCGCTCTCCGGCGGGGTCGACAGCATGACTTTGGCCTTCGTGGCGCATCTCCAGTTGGGCGCGGATGTAACCATGTTCCACGCCGCGTCGGCGGCCGTGCCGGTCAGCGCGACCGAACGGGTCAGAGGCTATGCGGCGCGCCATCGCTGGGACCTGCGGGTCATCGACGCCGGAGAATTTGCCGACGAACGCTATCTCGCCAACCCTTCCAATCGTTGCTTCTTCTGCAAGTCGAATCTCTACGGCGCATTGTCGTCGCTGTCGGAAGCGCAGCTCTTTTCCGGCACGAATACGGATGACCTAAGCGATTGGCGGCCCGGTCTCAAGGCAGCCGAAGCCCGCAACGTGCGCCATCCTTTTGTCGAGGCCGGCATGTCCAAGGCCGACGTGCGGGCGATGGCGGCAGCACATGGTTTGTACGACCTCGCCGAACTGCCGTCGGCGCCTTGCCTCTCGAGCCGCATCGAGACGGCTCTCAGGATCGACCCCCAAATCCTGCGCGCCGTCGATCGGGCCGAGACGCTGATTCGGGACGAGCTCTCGCCAGAAACCGTTCGTTGCCGCGTCCGGCAGGCAGGCGTCGTTGTCGAACTGGACGAGCCTACCTTGTCGCGTCTCTCCGACAACGGCCGGGTAGAGTTGGCTCGCAAAATCTCTGAGGCTTTCGGCGTCCCACGGCTTATCCATTTCCAGGCGTACCGGCGCGGCAGCGCCTTCCTGCGGGAACAAAGCGCGTGAACGACCAGATTAAATTGGACTTCCAGCGTCCCGAGCGGCTGGGCCTCGATGAGGCCATTCTTTGCGCCCGGAAATCCGACGCGCAGCTTGCTACAATAATGAACCGGGTGCTGGAGCACGGGGTACGCTGCCTGATGACCCGTCTCGATCCCGAAGTCTTTGCCCGCATGGCGCGCACTCATCGCGAAAGGCTGGATTATGATCCCGTCTCGAGGACGGCTTACCTGAACTGGATCCCTGCTGCCGAACTGGAACCGCCCCGGATCGCGGTGGTATCGGCTGGCAGCTCGGACATGCCGCAGGCGGCCGAAGTCATGCGAACACTCACCTATCTCGGCGCCTCGACAAAGCAATTCATAGACATCGGCGTAGCCGGCCTGTGGCGGCTTATGGAACGTGTCGAGGAATTGCGAACATTCCCCGTCATCGTGGCCGTCGCCGGCATGGACGGCGCCCTTCCAAGCGTCCTGGGTGGGCTTATACCCGGCGTGATCATCTGCTTGCCCACCTCGACCGGGTATGGGGTTTCAAACGGAGGAGAAACCGCCCTTCACGCGGCGCTGGCTTCGTGCGCACCTGGACTTACGGTCGTAAACATCGACAACGGGTACGGCGCGGCATGCGCCGCGTTCCGGGCTGTTAATATCATCCGGCGAGCGGTAGAGGAAATTCTGTGATCCAATATCGCAAGCCCGCAAAGGCCAGTGGCTCCGGCCGTCGTGCGAGCCCTCCATCTTCCGATGTGGTTATCGGCAGCAAAGGTGTCGTTCTTGCAAAACGGTAAGCTCTGATTTCAGGCGCGGATGCATGTTGTAGCCGAACGGTCCCATTTGCCCCCAAGTGCGGTAGCGCTCATCGCCACCTTCATTGAAGGCGTCTGCGCCAAGCTGTCCAAAAAAACCCGAGCAGCATCGAGCGTCACGGCCTGAAGTGCAACGCCTAGCCGGCTTGTACCGGAGGACAGGCCTGCATTCCCATCGAAATACAACTGCTTTGAAAAGGTCGAAGCCAAGCCCAAAATGCTCAAAAAGAATCCTGCGTTTAGGCAGCACCGGAAGCGGCTGATTCACCATTCATTCATGATATTAGCGCACGCTCATAAGAAGACATGGTAGGTACCGCGTACATGGCTAACGCCCCAGCGCTGATCCCCCTCAGCGCTGGGGCTTTTCATTCCTGCCCAGCCCATGCGGTGTGTGAGCAAGAACGTTCCTTCGGCTGTTCGTCGTGTGCCTGACGCGTCACTGAATCTCGCTCAACGTCAAGGTAGATCGCTCATTCAACACACGAAGTCTGCTCACCCGGCATGCGCTCGTTCAATGCCGCCGCGCGTGCCCAGTCGAAGAACGCGCTTGGACAAGCATACCTGCTCGCAGGTAAGCAGAACGTACTGCGCATCGATCCTCCGGAAAGTGATAGCCCGATTGCCCTTGACGACGTGAAGCGATCGTTGCGGGAGCTTCCTCTCGTGGCGCGCAGCTTGGTTGAGGGATCAGGGCATTCGAGCCCAAGACATGTTCCTCAAGGAGGAAGTGGCGGAATTCGTTAAGTGCCCCCTTGCGTAGCCATCGGTTGATGCGGAAGCTCGCCCCGGAGGACGGCCCCGAACTGGGGGGCCGGCCGGAACTGGATCCGAACCGGGATTGCTGTGGTGCCCGTAACGTCGCCGGAAGTTGTCCGAACGCCCAACATACAGGTGCCGCTCGCCCTCACTTAAGAGGTAAACTCCTTTCATTGGCATCGGCCTCGGATATCGGCCCTGGCCCATCAGAGGCATCGAAACGAGTCGTTCGAATAAGGGACGGAGCGTTTCCACCATCTGGGCAAATTGCCTGTTCATTGGCTAGATCAAAGGCAGTGACCGGAACATGTCCCGCAACTCGTCATCTTTTGCCGGGAATTCCAAGAGTTCGCTTAGGGACGACCCTCCGTTGAAGCCGAAGCCGCGATCATCGTTTTCATCGTCCGGTCGATCGAATTCGGCGCGAGATCGTGGGGTTCTCCAGCGGCGCGAACGTCGCCGACCGGGCTCGCGCGTGCCACCTTGCTCATTGGCCAAGCCCTCCCTGTTCGTGCACGTTAGTAGGAAATTTCGCTGTGGCGCACTTGCCTTTGGAGAGTGGCAGGATCAGGGCACTGAAGGTATCGACAACGTAATGTTCGTGCGGCTGCTTCAAAGCTAAAACGAACCGTTTGGCCGGAATACCTGTCCATCCAAAACCGAAAGGACCTCAGGGGGCAAATGCATCGTTCTGCTACAAGTTTAAGCGGCGGCGATGTACCATTCGGGCGTGTATGGCTCAGGTCCCGCTTGCGGCAGACGGCGTTACGGAGACGCCTCACGCAACTTTCATTGCGTTCTGCGCCCGCCTTCATTAATGAAGCGCATCTTTGCCTACGTCATCAAATCAGGAGCACTCTGTGATAGAAGAAGTCGAGAACAATACTGACGCCCTCATCGAGCTTACCGCCGACGTCGTGTCGGCCTACGAAGTCGAACAACCCGGTCCCGGTGGGCGACCTTCCGGGTCTGATCGACCAGGTGCATGCCGCGTTGAAAGGCACGATCGGCGCCCCGGTGGCGGAGCCTGAAGCCCGCCCGCCTGCCGTTCCCATAAAAAAAATCCGTCACGCCCGACTACATCATCAGCCTGGAGGACGGAAAAAAGTTCAAATCGCTAAAGCGGCATCTTTCGACCCACTACGGCCTCACGCCTGACGAATACCGCGCCAAGTGGGCTTGCCCGCAGACTACCCGATGGTTGCGCCCAATTATGCCGCGGCTCGCTCGGCTCTGGCCAAGACCATGGGCTTGGGTAGAAAACCTGGCCAGACCGAACAGGCTGCCCCTGCAAGGAGAGGCCGCAAAAACGGCGCAGGCTGATCGGTCGTCTGATCCACAGAGGACAAAGGCGGGGGTGCCCCGCCTTCGCTGCGCAGTTCGCGGCCTGCTGCGAAAGGCCTCCGCCGATCCACGTCTCCCCAGGATTTCGTCTGCGGGCCGCCACGCTCGCCATCGGCTGCTACTGATGCGCCAGAGTCAGTCAGATTGCTTTGCTGAGACTGCCGGCTGAGGATTTCCCGGTGCGGCGGTCCTGCTCGATCTCGTATTTGATCTTTTGGCCATCAATGAGAGTTGAAAGACCCGCACGCTCCACGGCGGAAATGTGAACAAACACGTCAGCGCGACCGCCATCGGGCTGGATGAAGCCGAAACCCTTCGTGCTGTTGAACCATTTTACAGTGCCAGAAGGCGCCAGTGTCCACCCCTCGACGGCTCAAATTGTCGGCAACAGCTCCCGCGAGAATCGAGAGGAAGAACGTTGGCAATGTTTGAGGCGGCCTGTACAAGTGCGACCATTAGATCGGAAGCCGAAACCGTTGCCATCAGCCAGCCGATGGCAACGGTTTGCACCAAACGCCCCAGGTCGGCTATGCGTGTGGCAGTCCACACTGATCGAAATACTCGGTTCCGAAGGGGGGCGAGAACCGTTGAGACGGGAGGAGAGGCCAAAGCATTCCGTTCCTTACAGCCGGCGCCGTCCAAGAGAGCCAGCCGCGGCATTGTAGCTCGACTGCATTTTGGCAAGTCGTGGTTCTTCCCTATTCTTAGTCCGAAGCATCTGCGATCCGACGGCTGACGGCAGGCGTGTTTTCGTCATTTTTCGAAAAGTGTCCTGACTACAAGCAAATTTCGCAACCAAAGAAAAAATCCTTCAGGACATGGCCCGAGTCGAACCAGCCATGTCGATGTCCGGTCAAATCGTACAAGATCGCGCGACATTTGCTCGCGCTCGGCATGCCAGAATAGGCAGTCAACCATTTCGCCGAAATAGCGACACGACGTCCTATCCAACTCGATTCCAAAACGGCGCTTCCGGGAAGCGTTTTTCGGCAGAGTGGCCAGGAGATGCCCTACCCTACCCCGCTATCGACAAGCGACATCGTCTGTCGGGTTGTCGCCCCTGCTACATGGTGCCGTCTGGCCCAATTCGCCCGCGCCCCAGCTTAATATCTGATCTTAACATCAAAGCCCTGCCCAGGCCCCTTTCTGTAAACCTGGCATGATTTTGGATGCGATCGTCCTGCCTTTAACAGGTCGGATCCGCGTAGCCAGCGCGATGCCAGACGCCACGCAGATGGCGGCAGAGCAGAAAGAGAAGAGATTTTGCCATCGAGAGCACCAAAATCGAACAACCGCAGCTGCGCCAACAGATGATCTTTACCGAAGAATCTCAACATGGAACTTTTTTTGATGATCAACGACATCCGGCAACTTACTTCCAAACCGTTAGGACTATTTGGGGGACAAAAGCCACTTGGAGTGGTCGGCGGAATGGGAAGCTTTGCTACCGCCAAATTCCTGGAAGTTCTAGCTCGCAAAAGCCGAGCTGAACGAGACCAGGATCACATACCGTTTATTTGTTTATCAGCTCCCAATATCGCCGATCGTTCGAAGGCTATCGCAATCGGCAGCGACGCTCCCTTGCGGCAAATTTTGGAACGAACGTATTGGCTAGAGAAAGCCGGATGCGGAGCAATTGCTATCCCGTGCAACACCGCACATCTCTGGGCCAACGAAATTAAAGGCGCACTCTCCGTGAAGTTAATCGATATGGTGGAGATCACACGAAAAGCGATAGAGGGTTCATGCGGAAGCGAAGCACGCAACCTTCGTTCAATTTCGCTAGGAACGAGCGCCTCAATTCGAAATGGACTCTACGCTTGGCAATATGACGGCGACTTCGGTGATGAATATCGTCGCAACAACCATCACATTCAGCATACTGCCACCAAGATCATTGATGCCGTTAAGTCTGGAAACATGGCATACGCGCACAACGCTCTGGCGGCACTTATCCAATCCATAAGGTCAATCGGCTTTGACACGATTGTACTCGGTTGTAGCGAACTATCGGCTATCTGCGGGGACCTTTCGAACGACGCCGATATTATCGACCCGATTGATATTCTCGCCGACGCTTGCATTGACTGGTGGGCGACAGAAGGCCGCTCACCTCCTGACATCTCGGCCGCCCGATCGCAGGGTGAAAAACGATGACCGCGTTGGTATTGGGAAATGTCGGCTCCGACGCAATGGCACCCCCGGCTCCGCTGTTATCGGACAAGTATTTGCAAAACAATGCAGCGGAAGCCAAAAGAATGATTTGGCTCGCGGCCGGCGACGATATACTTGTCACTCCGACAACGATTTCACAGCCATTTCTGGATTATGTTAACAAGCTGAAGGGCGGGAGCAACATTGCATCACTGACGACTTCCGAGAAATCAACCAAGCGTCCGTTGCCAATCTCGAAAATGGACCTCAACGCTGGTAGCGTTTTATCCAGATCCCTGAGCTTCTTGCGTTCGGACCACATTTCATGCCTGGAGCCATATATCGCCGACGAGGTATCTTTCTCCATCGCGCGGTTTATGGGTGATATCCCCGTAACGTTTAGACATCAGAACGTTACAGCACCCCCCGAGATAACACGCAGCTTCAACGACAAAGCAATATTTCGTGAATTCGCGCTCAATCTCGGCGTGCCGATTGCAAGCGGCAGCATCTGCGGAAACGTTGTCAGCCCGATCTTGTCGAATCTCTTCATGCACTATGCATTTGATCTGTGGATGACGCGGACAAACCCTGACCTTCCATGGTGTCGATATGCGGACGATGGCCTTGTGCATTGCCGGAATGAGCAGCAGGCAGAAGCCCTCAAGGCGGAGCTTGGTGCTCGATTGTTAGCATGCGGGCTCCAAATGCACCCGACAAAGACCAAGATCGTCTATTGCAAAGACCAAAGGCGCAAAGGGGAATACCCGAATGTCGTGTTCGACTTCCTGGGGTATCATATCAGTTCCGACCGCGACGCGTGGCGCACACACAGCGAGACGAGTTCTTCTGTGGCTACACGCCTGCGGCCAGCCCAACGGCAATGAAGTCGATGCGAGCCACGATCAAAAGCTTGAACATCCCGCGGCAAACGCCGGGGTTGGGATTGAGGTCCCCTCTTGCGAGAGCACGCACCGAATAGGCGATTGGTCTATTCTGGTGGCTCGGAGACCGACTTTCCGAAGATATCAAGTACGTCCGCCACTGTCCTCAGGGTTTGCGACAAGGGAAGGGTTTCCCGGGCGGATAATCGCACGTTCGCTCGCTGGAATAGCGCAAGGCAGATTTCACTGGAGTCGTGCCGCGACTGGTAAGCCAGTCCGTCTGGCTGATCCTTGTGATCCCACAGCGCGTCGGACCAGAGACCGCAGGGCTCGTACGGGCCGGTCGAGACAGCGTTGTCTGTGCCCACCATTTGAAGACCTGCGCCATGGAGGCGCACGACACGCAACGGCCGAACGGAGACGAGACTCGTCGCAGATCGGCTCACGATATCCGTCGAAGCAACCATGAGGCGTTGCGGGTTTCGCAAGAGTGTTTCGGCCAGTGCACCACGAAGGCTCAATGCGCAATAGAGAACGCCGAAGCGGCCGCTTGCACTGTCGAAGCGGCTTGTTGGCGGCACATTTGGACCAGGACCGAAGAAGATCGGATCGAACGACGATCGGTGAACCCGGTGGAGGATCTGTCCCGCCTTTATTTCTTCGATTGGTAGCGAAATTTCTCCGAGCCAAGCAGGGGGTGGAGGCGCCACACCGGATGGGCCGCGCCGTGCGGTCCGTTTCCGAGACTTCATGCAAACCCGTCCTGCGCCTCGCCCCGCAGCAGGCGCCGGACTGCTTCCCGATTGCCAGCCTTCAAAGCCTCGATTGGAGAGTGTCCTTCAAGGGCAGAATCGGGCGCGAGTAGGAAGTCCAGCGCCACCCACGGCCCAGACGAAGCATAGGCCCGCACCACGTCTGCAATGCCGGCCGTCACGTCTGTGTTATCGAATTGGCACGTCGGATAACGCCAATCGCTTCCCTCCCGGATGGCGAGCAAAGCCTCCGCCCGCCGACGTTTGTCGACTGCCTGCCGTGAGATGCCTAGCAGGCGTCCAGCGTCTTCGGCGGACACGGTGCCACCCGCGCGCTCGATCAAAAGCTTGCGATGTTCGATATTCCTGGCAAGGGCTGGAACGAGCGGATCGAGTTCCATGACCGCCGATCCGACAACATCTAATTGGCTCAGAAGACGCGCGAGCGATCCGGCGTCGGTCGGAGCGGCGAGTGCTTCGGAGAGGGTCTTTCGCGACGCGTTTGCTGTCATGCGCTCAAGCGCTGACGTGGCACGTCGAAGAAAGGCGGCCTGCAGGGTATCGGACTTTCGAGCACTCGTGTTTGGCGCCGTGCGAGCCATAATTATCTCTTTGGTTGACCTAGGGAATATATGCAGGTGTTCGACCAACGTCAACCTAGTGATCTGGGGGTCGCAATCAAGCTCTCGAAACTGACATCGCCCCCTGCGATAGGGTATAAGCAGCGCATGTCCTCGCGCCGAAGACGGTCGGAATAGGTCCGCAGGCTCTCTATCCTGGGGACCCCAATTGGATCGGGGATCGGCGGAATTGCGCGCCGTCGTGCCCGTACCGTCGCATACCAGATCGGCCGGCTATTTTATCGTGCAACTTATGCGTCGATGGCTTCGCCGTGATTGGCGAAGAAGACACCGAAAGGGATCGAAGCGGCCCGGATGCAGGAAGGCTCATGATTGCGCCGGCGGGCGGGAGACAACCGATCCCGACGGCAACTTCCCTCAGAGCCGCTCCTGGCGTTACGCGCGAGCGCCGATCCGCACCACGAGTGTGCGAGTTCGGATTGCCGGCAGGTGTTCGTCTTATGGTAGACCAATTTCCGCCTCGTCCTAGCCGTACTCCGCCGCGTCGCGCGCCGACTCCCCGGCTCCAATTCTTGGTGCAAGGCGCGCCTCCGACTGGGTCAGGCCATAGGCCTTCTTCATCGCCCGCTCTCGCCCGTTCGACGCAACGGGTGATAGGTCGTGGACCACGAGAACCGCGCGGGCAAGGCCAAGGAAGTCCCTGGCGGTTCCGACTATCGGCAAGCAGTGTGCGACGAGAGGTGCGCCCGAGCGGCGGGTCAAGACTGCTGGCTCGAGTTTCGAACCGACCATCAAAGTGCCCTCGCATGAGCGGGAGATCAGGGCGCGAAACTCGCGATCATTAACTGGATCGACGGCATGGACATGACCCGCCCGGGACATCCAGCCGCTCCCCAAGCAGCTGTGCGCAGCCTGGCGGCATAAGCAGGACGCGCCCGGTGACGGAGAGCAATGCCATTGCCTCGCGCTGGCCTCCCAGAGTGTCCAGAGCTGACTCGCGGTCGACGACTTGAGCCGCAGGGCAAACGAGCATGTGTGGGAAAAGCCCTCCACGAGCCGGTTCAGGCGTGCCAACTCGGTCTCGGAATATGGCCCTCTTGCCCGTCCGCGATTGAGCGGGAGGATGAAATGGAGACCGGCAACTTCTCTGGGCTTAGGCGGCGCGCAGGAGAGGCGGTTTGGGCTTGAATAGTGGTGGCACCTTCATCCGCTTGCCGACAAGTGAATTCACCGCCGCTTCAGCCAGAGTCGTTGCGACGCGAAACCCGGCTTACCTCTCAGCCCCACTCTCATCAAAGCGTCACTAAGCAGCGACTAATATGCTTCGTTGGGGAAACTCGGTGACTGACGAAGACAAACCGAAGCGCCGGGAGGCATACCGCCTGGAGCGTGTGGAACACGACGGAACTGCCGTGCCAATCGCGGTTTTCTATTCGGCACGCGAGGCACTAAACATCATACCTAGCTTGAACGAGGGCTATCGGTTGACGCTTGGCGATCGGCAAGTGTGGCCTAACGAGGCTTCATTGAGGCTTCGTGATGGTGACATAAACTAAGGGCGTGGAGGGGATGATGAAGATCTTCCCGCATCTGAGCTCCCGTATAAGACCCACAGCCCGGCTTGCGCCCGGGCTTTCTTTTTCGCTATAGCTTCGGACGTATCGACCCGATGGCACTGATGATGGCATCGGCAGCCTGGCGGTCAAGCGCTATGTCCAGCAAGCCTTCCGTGGTTCGGATTGAAAGAACGCCAAGCGCGCCTGCTTCATCGCGAACCGTGCTGACATGGATTTCCGTCGGCACCAAGGGAGCGGCCTTGTCCTTACGCATCTTCGACAGCCTATGGAACGGAGATTACAGTGGCGCAAGGGTGCTTCGCTTTCAAGCGAACTTAGGTCGGTTCAGCCGGATTCTCTGATTCTCCGTCTTTCAAAAGCGAACGACATCGGCGGGGCGTTGCCCCTCGCCTGCTCTGTGTCCTGCCGGATAAAGATCAGCCGTTTGGGGTACCTGTCGGCGGTGACGGGCGCAACTCGCTTCCGATCGTGCTCGTTGTCTATCGCTCGCCGGCACACGCGACGTAGGAAGGGCTCTCCCTCATTTGTGCGATAGATATGCCATCGGAAAATGAGATTTTCGCGCAGCTCCGGCTGGGCACCGACCAGGATGTTTGTTCGGGGCGGATTTGTCGTTGCAGTGAGTCTCAGCAGTGCGTTGCCCAGTTCTCTGTCGGCCTCTGTCAGGCGATGGTGCAGCCGATGATAGTCGGTCCAGGTTGGCGTGCGAAATGACTCGACCCAGCGTGACGGCTGCTGGACGTCTCGTGTGAGTGTCCATTGCCGGGCTCCAACGCGGCTTTGGCCATAGCGGCGCTTCTGCATGATCTGGAGAAACTGATCCAGATCTTCCTCCAGAATGGTGTATTCGGTTGTGACAAGGATGGGGCCGCTCCTTGGCTTCAAATCAAGGGCGATCGACGGTGCGCAAAAGCCCCCGGCGGGTTCGAGTTCCGACTCGGAACGATTGCTGATCGGCAGCTTGAACCCAAGCGCGGCGACGCCCAGTGTGGCGACCGCGGACCATGCCATTGCGGATGGAAGCGAGTAGTTCTGGACGATCGCGCCCCAGAACCAGCTGCCGCCGGCGATCCCGCCATAGGTGAAGGCGCTGTAGACCGAGACCGTGCGTCCGACGATCCAGCGCGGGCTTGCCAGTTGCACGTTGACGCCCAGTCCGGACCATCCCGTTACCCACCCTGCCCCGCCGAGCGCAAGGCAGACTGCCGCGATGGCAAGCGAGGACGTCAGCGCAAGCGAAATCTCGCATAGAGCACAGGCCAGGCAGGCAAGGATCACCAGCCGTTCCTGCGTCAGCCTTTGTCTCAGTCTTGGGTTCATGAGCCCGGCCGCGAGTGCGCCGGCGCCGAAGCCGCCCATCATGATGCCGTAGCCGACAGGGCCGCCCTTCAGGATGTCGCGGGCAATCAGCGGCAGCAGCGCCAATGTCGAGGTGCTGGCAAACCCAAACAGCGTGCCGCGCACGATCGTCGACTTGATTTCCGAGGAGATGGCCGTGAAGCGCAGGCCATCATAGATGGCCGTCATCAGCGCTTCACGCGGCAGCGATGAGCTTTGGACATTCCACTTGTTTCGCCATAAGGCAGTGAGAGGCGCGACAAAGCCGAGGGTAGTGAGCGCGAAGGTGACAAGGGGTCCAAAGGCGGCGACGATTATGCCGCCGAGCGCAGGACCGACGCTGCGCACGGTGCTGAATCCGACATTGAGTAGCGTAATCGCCGCCGGCAGATGCCGGCGCTCCAGGATATCGCCGATCGAGGCTCGCCAGGCCGGGTCGCTGAGCGCGATGCCGCAACCGTCGAGAAAGCTGAACGTGAGAATCATCCATGGATCGTGAATGCCAAGGGCCATCAGGATCGTCAGCATTGCGGAGGCAGCCATCATGAGGCTGCGCCCGACGATCATGACCACGCGGCGGCTATAGTTGTCGGCAATGGCCCCAACGAACACAGCCAGAAAGAAGGCCGGCAAGGTCGATGAGGCCTGGACCAGCGCAACTAAAACGTCGGAGCTGGAAACCGTGGCCATAAGCCAGCCGAGCGCCACCGTTTGCATCAGCCAGCCCAGGCTCGAGATCTGGGATGCCAGAAAGATGGAACGAAAGGTCGGATTCTTCAGCGGCGCCAGCAAGCCTGGGGCGGCTTCTTCTTCGGTCGAAATCATGACGATCAATCTCTGTGCGACAAGGAGCTCAAGTCCATCGTCGCAGTTAGGATCCGATTCTGAGTGGCGTGCACCGGGAATGCGAGCTTGGATTTCTTAACGCGACTTGTGCTCAGCCGGAAGTACTTTGCTCTGAACAGTAGAGAAATTGGTGATGAACAGCGGCCAGCAGGCTCTTGCGCTGCGTCAGACCCGCTGGGTTGGCCCTTGCTCACGAGGCGGAGTCAGCGGGCCCATTGCAGCGGATTTTTGTCAAAGCACCGCCTTCACCGCTCTGAGTGAAGCAGCCCATCCTTGCTCGCGAAAGCTCATGCGTACTAAGGGTCCGGCCTTACATTGGGGGGTGTACAAAAGGATTGGAAATGCAGGTCGTCGCAGTTGAGTTGGTGGCGAAGCTCGGCGAAGAGATCGAGCGATCAAAGACCACTTGTCAGAACTGGATGAAATCAAGCTCGTGGGGCTCGATCGTCGCCTGCCAAGGAACGCCGTCCCAGGCAGCGCCGAAGCGGTCATCGTCCTGCTGGTTTATCTATAGACGAAGGCCGCAAAGGCGGAACCGACCGGCAATCCATACTGGCGCACGAATGGTCAAAGGCTCAACTGCTGCGCGCTGCGCCCTGAGGACAGAAGTTGGCGAAGCCTCCGGACCCGCGAACAACTCGTGAGGGTGCCTCAAGTGCGATACCGGCCCTCCATTTCTGGCCGACGATCCGTGAACTTGCCGTGCGCTGGTCCTGCCATCGCTCTTCTGATCGCGACATTTGCCATCGCCCCTTTCAACCGGCCGAACCTCCCGCGCGCCGGGTCGATGATGATGATCATCCCTCTGGAGATGGCCATTGTGAGCGTGACGGTCTGAGCCGCCTTGAAGTTGTGAGCTCCATCACTTTACGCGGACATGCGCTTCGAAAAAACGACAGAAGATGCACAAAACGCCTGTTTTGACGTAAAGCTTTTCAGCAACCCTCGAAAATGCGAAACGGCAGCTGCTCCTGCTCGTGAAGACCCGCCCTAAGCCGCATCGGGCTGCATGTGCGATCCCCCTGACGCAGATTTGTGCAAATGAAGGTCTTAGGAAAGAAGCTGAACCGCTTGTCCTTTTCCTGAAAACAATTTCACCGCCTGTTCAGTCAAGCGCCGCATGGCCATGTCTCCTGTCAAAAAATATACGCGGTTTTCAGTTTTCAACCAAGGACAGCCACGGCCTGCAAACGTTGCGCCGGAGACGGCAAGCTGCTAATCAAGTAGACATTTTGGAAACATGGTTTCATGGACTATTCTGGCACGGTCGTCATTGTTGCTCGTCCAGGCAGCGAGTGGGCCGAGAGCCTTGAGGCGCTGTCGAAACGGTACGCATATCGGGTCTTGCCGGTCGGCAGTCCGGCTGAGGCACTGACGGCAATGAGCAGCATTCATGTCGATCTGGCGGTCGCGGAGGATCGACAAGGTGAAACCGTAGGTCTTGGTTTCCTCACCCGGCTGCGGGTGTCTCACCCGGACATCATGCGCGTCTATGTGGCACAGGCGCCCGCGTCAGTGTCTTACCAAGCCCTTGCTAAGGCAGCGATTTATCAGTTCCTTCTGACACCTCTCGACCCGGTGCAGCTCGGACTGGTCGTTGAGCGGGCCTTGGAGGCGCGTGAACTTCATCGCCGGCACCGTATTCTGTCCCGGGAATTCAAGATTTCGGGAGCCCTGATGTTCGGTGAGCGCCGTGATCCCGTGTTGAGGCCGGAAAGCCATCAGTTCGAAAAACTCGTCTATGCAAGCGAAAAAATGGCAGAGATGTGCGATCTGGCGCGGCAGGCAGCTGCGACCGAACTGCCCATCCTGATCGAGGGCGAGACCGGTACTGGCAAGGAGTTGCTTGCGCGCGCCATCCACTACAATTCACCCAGGCGCGCAAGCCCGCTCCTTGTCCAGAACTGTGGGATGCCGGACGAATTGCTCCAGTCGGAACTGTTCGGCCACAAGCGCGGCGCGTTCACCGGGGCGATTTCGGACCGGCTCGGCCTGTTTCGGGCTGCCGATGCAGGAACGGTCTTCCTAGATGAGATCTCAGATGTGTCGCCATCCTTTCAGCTCAGCCTGCTGCGCTTTCTCCAAGAAGGCGAGGTCAAGCCCCTGGGTGCCGACAAGGTCATCCACTGCAACGTCCGCATTATCGCCGCATCAAACAAGCCGCTGCAGGACCTCGTCGTGCAGGGCAAGTTCCGTCAGGACCTTTATTTCCGGCTGAAGGGCTTCGAGTTCGAGGTGCCGCCGCTGCGCGATCGTCCAGAAGATATCGGGCCGTTGGCGGAGTTTTTTGCCGCCAAGCATGCCGATGCAATGGGCCGCAAGGTTCTTGGTATCACCGCCAACACACTCGAGAAGCTGGCGCTGTGCAGCTTTCCCGGCAACGTGCGCGAACTGGAAAACGAAATTCGCCGCATGGTCGCGCTAACCAAGGATGGTGAATACATCACTACCCGCAACATGGCGCCATCGCTGCTCGCGACCGCCTCTGCCCGCAAGCAGGGCGACGGCTTAAGGGGCTTTGTGCCCGAAGGCACTACGCTTAAGGACCAGGTGGAGAGTCTCGAAAAGCAGATCGTGGGGCGCGCGCTTATACGAAACCACTGGAACCAAAGCCGCACCGCGGCCGAGCTCGGTTTGTCGCGCGTGGGCCTTGCCAACAAGATCAAGCGCTACAGTCTAAATGAAAACGGTTGAGAGGCATCCATGAGCACCGAAGACCCGAAGATCAGGGCACGACCGTCCTGTGCTTTCCGCAGTCGCGTGTGTTGCCACCCGGGCACGCCGAGCCGACGCGATATCTGGCAGTGGGCGCCGCCAATGTAGTCGGCGCCCCGGAGCATCGGACAACGGGCCATTGGTGCAGCCGCTGCAGAGGTATCTGGTACGGCTATCTTCTCGAGGTCGCGTGCCCGGGATGCGGCAACCGTCACGGGTGAGCGGCGAAAGAGGGAAGCCGGGCCAATAAACGAACTTTCCACCTGCCAAGTTAGTTTGCACATCAGCGAAGAAGAATGTTGCACCGCAAAACACAGCTGGTTTCCTTAAGCCGCTGAGGATTTTCTTTGCGCGCCCTGAATTGGCATGTTGCTTGCAATTTCGCTTTCGTAGACGCGCTGCACCTATCGGTCAGCGGCGTAGCGAAGGAGGAAATTCATGGCCAATCTTCTATGGCTCCAGGGCGGAGCCTGCGCGGGCAATACGATGTCGTTCCTCAATGCGGAGGAGCCAAGTGCCTGCGATCTCGTCACCGATTTCGGCATCAACGTGCTCTGGCATCCGTCGCTAGGACTGGAGCTCGGAGATAATTTCAAGAAGCTTCTGAACGCGCTGACCTCCGGCCAGATGCCGCTCGACATCTTCGTCTTCGAAGGCACGGTCGTGAACGCTCCCAACGGCACTGGTGAATGGAACCGTTTCGCCGGGCGCCCTATGCGCGACTGGGTAAGCGACCTTTGCAAAGTGGCCAATTTCGTCGTCGCTGTGGGCGACTGCGCGACCTGGGGCGGCATACCGGCAACGGCGCCGAACCCCTCCGAGAGCCAGGGCCTTCAATTCCTGAAGCGCAGCCAAGGCGGTTTCCTTGGCAAGGACTACAAGTCGAAGGCCGGTCTGCCCGTGATCAATATCCCGGGCTGCCCCGCTCATGCGGACTGGATCACGCAAATTGTCGTTGCGGTCGCGACCGGGCGCGCGGGCGATCTCAGCCTTGACGAGTTCCAGCGTCCGAAGACCTTCTTCACCTCCTTTACCCAAACTGGCTGCACCCGCAACATGCACTTCGCCTACAAGGTGTCGGCCACCGAGTTCGGCCAGCGCAAGGGCTGCCTCTTTTATAACCTGGGCTGCCGTGGCCCGATGGCCCATTCGCCGTGTAATCGCGTGCTGTGGAACCGGCAATCCTCCAAGACGCGCGCCGGCATGCCCTGCATTGGCTGCACCGAGCCGGAATTCCCGTTCTTCGATCTGGCACCAGGCACCGTGTTCAAGACGCAGACGGTTATGGGGGTCCCGAAGGACATGCCCTCCGGCGTCGACAAGACCGGCTACATCAAGCTAACCGCCGCCGCTAAGGCCGCTTCGCCGCGCTGGGCCGAAGAAGACATCTTCGTCGTCTAAAGCGCGCTTTCCCGAACCCGATCGACAAAGGTCAAAGACATTATGTCCGCTGCAGTTCAAACACTTGATATTTCGCCCGTCGGCCGCGTTGAGGGAGATCTCGACGTGCGCGTCGACATCCAGAATGGCGTTGTGGTCAACGCCTGGACGCAAGCCGAGCTCTTCCGCGGCTTTGAGGTGATCCTGCGCGACAAGGATCCGCAGGCGGGGCTCGTTGTTACCCCTCGCGCCTGCGGCATCTGCGGCGCCTCCCACCTAACCTGCGCGGCCTGGGCGCTCGACACTGCGTGGAAGGCCGAGGTGCCTCGTAACGCGATCCTTGCCCGCAATCTGGGGCAGATCGTGGAAAGCCTGCAGAGCCTGCCCAGGCATCACTACGGTCTGTTTATGATCGACTACACGCACAAGAACTACTCCCATTCGAAATACTATGAGGAAGCCGTCAAGCGCTGGTCGCCATTCACGGGGACCAATTATGAACTCGGCGTGACGATCTCCGGTCGCCCGGTCGAAATCTATGCGCTGCTCGGCGGGCAGTGGCCGCATTCGAGTTATATGGTGCCAGGCGGCGTCATGTGTGCGCCGACACTGACGGATGTGACCCGAGCCTGGTCGATTCTGGAGCATTTTCGCCGCAACTGGATGGAGCCGGTCTGGCTCGGCTGCTCCTTCGAGCGCTATGAGCAGATCCAGTCCTACGACGACTTCATGGCCTGGCTGGATGAGCGGCCAGAACATGCCAATTCGGATCTTGGCATGTTCTGGCGCATGAGCCTCGATGTCGGCGTCGACAAATACGGCAAGGGGCATGGCAAGTACGTCTCTTGGGGCTATTTGCCCCATGAGGACAGGTACAACCGTCCCACGATTGAGGGCCGCAACTCCGCGGTCCTTATGAAGAGCGGCGTCTATGACGGCGCGAACGACACGCACAAGCTGATGGACCAGGTCTATACGCGCGAAGACCTCAGGCATGCCTGGTACGACGAGCCGGGCGGAATGCATCCGTTCGAGCGCGTGACCAAGCCAGTCGGCAAGAATCCGGTCGATTATGACGAGCAGTATTCGTGGTCGGTTGCCGTGCGCCACGACCAGAACGGACGGCTCGAAGCAGGTCCGTTGGCGCGCCAGCTGATCGCCGGCGGCACGCATGGCGAAAGCTGGCAGCACTATGATCCGTTGGTGCTGGACATGTACAAGAAACTTGGGGGCGCGAGCGTGATGTTGCGCCACTTCGCGCGCATGCATGAAGGGGTCAAGCTATATCGGCAAGCCGAACACGCACTCAGGGAATTCCGGTTGAATGATCCTTGGTATGTCAAACCGACCGAAAAGGACGGCAAAGGGTGGGGTGCAACAGAAGCCATTCGCGGGGCGCTTTGCCATTGGATCGAGGTGCAGGGCGGCAAGATCAAGAACTATCAGATCATTGCGCCCACGACATGGAACGTGGGGCCGCGCTCCGATGGCGGCGAACTCGGCCCGATCGAACAGGCGCTGATTGGAACGCCAATTGCGGATATGAACGACCCTGTGGAGGTCGGACATGTCTGTCGCTCGTATGATTCTTGCCTTGTGTGCACCGTACACGCTCACGACGCCAATACTGGCGAGGAGCTTGCCCGTTTCCGCACGGCATAGATATCTGCCGGTTCTACGACGCTGCCCGATCGTCTGCACCAGCTGGCGATCGCCCGCTCTCCAAATGTCGGGACGGTAGCCGATGAACAATGAGCAACAGCACGCCCTGCTGCGCAAGATGACTGACGCAGGTCATGAACTCGGGGCTCAAGACGCAGACCGAACCTTTTCCTGAAACCGAAAAGGAGTTCGCTGCGATTCTTGACGAGTTGCGCAAGCTCGATGCGAACGACGTCGAGGCCAAGATGGTCATCAGCGGCTTTGTTGATCATCCTTATGGGCCTGACGGGCAACGCTGCATGGAGTGCATGTACTATCTCGTCCACCGAGAGTGGTGAGACTTGCCGGAGCTGGCAGTGCCGGTCGACGCGGATTGGTGGTGCCGGCTCTGGCGCATCTGAGACGCGTCTGGCGCGGGCACGCCCCACAAGGGAGGCAGCAATGACGACGATCGATGGTCAGGATTTGCGTGAACAGATTGAAGCATTGTTGACGCAATGGCCGCAAACCGAAGCCTTCCCGCGAGCCGACACGCACGAGGATGTGCTTGCTGTCATTGGCCGTCTACAAGCGACCGGGGCCGAACTTTCGGCAAAGCTCGTGATCGCAGGCTTCACCTTGCAGCCAGTCGAGCATCAGGGAATAGAACAGGCAAGTGAGAGCTGCATGTATTATCTGGTGCATCGCAGGTTCTGTGAGCTTCCCGAGCTCGACCTGCCGGTCGAGCCAGAGTGGTCGTGCCGTCTTTGGCGAATATGACGGGCCGGCTGGCATGATCGCGGTCGTCGGCTGCGGCAATCTCAACAGGCAAGACGACGGTGCCGGGCCAGATGTGATCCGTGTGCTGCGCGCCGCCGGGCTGGAAGGACCGGACGTCAAGCTGCTGGATGCCGGGACGGATGGCATGGCGGTCATGTTCGCCGCCCGCGGCTGCAGGTCGTTGATCCTGGTTGATGCAGCCCGCAGCGGCGTCGAACCAGGCGCGATCTACGAGGTGCCGGGACGCGAACTGGCGCGGCCTTATTCTCCAGGACTCAATCTGCACGACTTCCGCTGGGATGCAGCACTCCATGCCGGCCGGCAGATCTTCGGCGCAGCCTTCCCGGTCGACGTCACCGTATTCCTGATCGAGGCCGGGCAACTGGATTTGGGGCTTGGTCTCAGTGTGCCTGTAGCCAAGGCGGCCTTGGTGGTAGCCCAGCGCATTGGGGAAATCGTGGCGGACCGCCTTGCGGCCGGACAGCAATGAACGATGGCGACTTTAACCGTGCGCGTGAGCCGCGGCGGCTTGCATCTGTCGGGCGAGGCCTACGAGCAGCATTTCTCTAGGATCAGCGGCATCGTGCTGATGCGACGTGAGGCCGACCTGCTCATCCTGCCGGTGCTGCTTGCGCAGGCAGGAGGGTATCTGCTCAAGCGTAAAAACCTGGCAGGCGACCGGGTGGCGCACGCTCCCGATTTCTTCCGGGCGAACGGAATTGCGGATGATGAAGAGCGCGAGCTTCAAGTGGTGTGGGACAGCTCTCAGGCTGGTTTCATCGGTCGGGGCGTATTTGCAAACTAAGTTTGCACATCGTAATTTAAGTAGACAATACTCAAAAAGTTGTTAGAAGCTGCAACCAAGCAGCATGGGAGGTAAAAGGTGAGGCAATCTCGTGTGGACGAGGAAGTGCGCGCCGCGTTGGCGGCTGCCGACGACCCTTCCGCCTTGCCCCAGGATCGCGCCGAGATGCTCATGGAGATCGCCATGGGTCTCCAGCAGCGTCCGAAATCGCCCGACGAGATCGAAGCGGCGATTGATCTCTACGAACGAGCCGGCGCTATCTGTCCGACCGGCGAGCATCTGCTGAGTACCCGAATTGCCGCTCGCCGGGCGACCGCGCTTCTGGCTCTGCCAAACGGCGGTGCCGATGCTCTCGAACGAGCCCGAACAGAGTTGGAAAAAGCGACCCGCTACTTTGCCGATCTGGACCGACCCGAAGAGCTGGCCGAGGCGGAGATGAATCTTGGACTGGCGATCCACAATCTCGCTGGCCTGAACAGGGCGCGCATCACCGATGCCATCTCGGCCTACCAGCGGGCGTTGCGCACTTTCGATCGTGCGAGGTTCCCGAAGGAATTCGCCATCCTGCAAAACAATGTGGCGACCGCCTTCCTGTCCATGCCCTTCACCGACAGTCGCGCGAAAATGCGCGAGGCGCTGGCCGTGCAGGCGTTCGAGGAGGGACTGAAGATCGTCAACCTGATCGATCATCCCACCGAATACGCAATGCTGCAGAATAACCTTGGCAACGCATTGCAATATGCCTCGTCCAGCCATGTCGTGGAAAACAATCTGCGCGCGCTCGAAGCCTATGACGAGGCTCTCAAGGTGCGTACCCGCGCAGCCATGCCGCTGGAATACGCCAACACCATCGCCAACAAAGCGAACTGCCTCTGGAACCTTCCCGACGATCCCGCTGATCCGAGCAACGGCAATCGCGCAAACCTGACGGCCGCGCGCGCGTATTACCGCGAATGCCGCGAGATATTCCTGGGTTACGGCGAGGCCGACAAGGCGCGCATCGTGGCGGAGGCCTGCGAACAGATCGACCGAGAGCTGCTTTCGGCACCGGCCGCGAAATCCAACGGATTATCCGGGTCTGTCCAACACCATCTCAATTGACGACAACAAGGAGCGCGAGGTGACATTAGTGGAACTTACTGCAGGCGTAGCGTTGCTGGCGCTGCTAATCGGCATTGTGACGTCGGGCATAGGCGGCGCCATCGGCGGCATGGCAACCGGCGGCAAGGCGATCGGCAACCAGCTGGCCGCGATGATGGGCAGCTTCTACGGGCCGGTCGGCGGCGTGGCTGGCATTGTCGCGGGCCTGATCCTTTTGGCGCTGATCGGCTGAGGTGCAATCATGTGGGAAATGGCGAAAACCTCGATCATCCTATTCCTCAAGGGCAAGCTCTTTGCCGACCCCGTCAAGGTCTACAGACAAACCGCGATAGGTGCCCTGACAACGGCCGCCCTGCTCGTGATCCTGGCCAAGCTCGGGGTCCCGGTCGTAGCCGCCGCGGCGGTGGCCGGGCTCGTCGGCGGCGCGATACAGCCGTATCTCTTCAAGGACCTTCGGTACCGATAGGAAATATGGGCAGATGAACGCCGTCGATCTCGTTCCGACCCAACGCGATACACTCGCAGGATACACCGGGGATATCGAGCGGCTGGAAGCGCTGTTTGCTTCCTGGGACGAGGCGCAGCGGTCTGCCGCGGAAGCCTACCGGCGCGCGATAGAAGACCTCCAGGGCGAGGCCCGGCGTCTGATCCGTGCTCTGAAAGATGATCCGGCAGCGCTCCAGGCGATGAAGACGGCGGCCGCTGACGAGATCGTCTATGCCGTGCTGCGACACCACAACATCCTCAAGCCGAGCCTGAGCGAACGCGTCGAGGTAGCGCTCGACGGTGTGCGTCCTATGCTTGCTTCGCATGGAGGCGATGTCCAACTCGTATCGGTGCGCCCGCCATCCATTGAGGTGCGCTTCACCGGGGCCTGTGACGGGTGTCCTGCCTCGGCCTTGACCTTCCATGCCGGGGTCAAAAAGGCGGTAGAGGAGGCCTGCCCGGAAATCACCGACATCCTCCAAGTCAAAGGATCAGGTGCCGGCGCCAACGACAGCGTGCGTTTTGTCAGTCCCTTCGCGCTCGGTGCGGTGGACGGCTGGCATCCGGTCTGCCGGCTCGACGAGATCCCGCAGGGTGGCATGCTCCGCCAGGTGGTCGGCGGCGAAAACGTGATTTTGTCTCGGCAGGGGGCGGTTGTTTCCTGCTTCCAGAATGCCTGCGCCCATCTAGGCCTGAAAATTGATGGCGGCGCGGTCGAGGACGGCATCGTGACCTGCCCGTGGCACGCCTTCCGCTATGATCTTGCCAGCGGCGAATGCCTCACTGCTCCCGAGGTGCAACTCCAGCCGCACATGGTCAAGGTGATCGGCAACCGGGTCGAGGTGAGGCTCGCCAAATGACGCGCGTCTCGCTCGCATCCGCTTTCCGTCCGGCTTGCGCGGTACCGTTGCCGGCCGCGCCGCTGCTCGATCCTGCGGGCGCCAGCATCGTGCTCGGCCACCATGTCGCCGCGAATGGCTTGCCGGTGCCGATCACTCCCAATCCCTCGACATTGTTTGGGCCGCGCGGCGTCTGCTTCGCCCCGGGCGGTGCGTTCCTTGTGGCCGACACCGGTCATCATAGGCTGCTCGGTTGGCGGCAGCTGCCGCAAGCCGACAACACGCCGGCGGACTTCGTCATCGGCCAGCCGGACTTCTTCACGGAAGGACGCAATGCTGGAGACAAACCCGGACCCGCGACTTTGAACATGCCGACCGGCGTTGCGAGCGACGGTCGCGTCCTGGCCGTGGCGGACGCGTGGAACCACCGCGTCCTGATCTGGACGTCGCTGCCCGAGCACTCCAACCAGCCGGCGGACCTGGTGCTCGGGCAGAAAGACTTCGGCGGCGGACTTGCCAATCGCGGGGAGCGCCGGGCGGGCCCCGATACGCTCAACTGGTGCTATGGCGTGACGATTGCGGACGGTCGTCTTTTCGTGGCCGATACTGGCAACCGACGCGTTCTGATCTGGAACGCCTTGCCCGAGACAAACGGCCAGCCGGCGGATCTGGTATTCGGTCAGCCTGACATGTTCGCACGCGACGACAACGCCGGATCCGGCGCAAGTGCTTCCGGCATGCGGTGGCCGCATACGGTTGCAGTGACCAGCGGCAGGACTTTTGTCGCCGATGCTGGAGACAGCCGAATCATGGCCTGGAACGGCATGCCCAATGCAGACGGCGCGCCGGCGAGTTTCATTCTCGGCCAGAAGAACTTTCAGGCCATCGATCATAATCGCGCCGCATACGACCCGAGCGAGCGGGCTTTGCAGATGCCCTATGGCATCGCCGCTCGCGAAGGCACGCTGATTTGCGCCGATACCGCAAATTCGCGCATCGTCGGTTTCCCGCTCGCGGACCTCGATATGGACGCTCCGGCAACCATGCTAGCAGGGCAGAACGGCTTCAGCCTCAAGGGGGATAATCGCTGGAAGGCGGCCACCCGCGACAGTCTCTGCTGGCCCTTCGCGATCGCGGTTCATGAGGACCTGATCGCGGTGGCCGACACCGGGAACAACCGCGTGCTGCTTTGGAAGCCGGCGCCATGACGGCCCTCGCCGCCCGGCAGGCCGCGGACCGGCACGAAAGTGTGCAGATCCGTGTGCGCGGCCGCGTGCAAGGGGTCGGCTTTCGTCCGACGGTGTGGCGCTTCGCACAAGAGGCTCTGCTCGATGGTGAAGTGCTGAACGATGGCGAGGGGGTTTTGATCCGGGTGCGCGGACCACTCAACGCTATTGCTCGTCTTGTCGAGCAGTTGCGGGGCGAGCCGCCGCCACTGGCGACCATCGAGGCGATCGAGGTGGCGCCTTTCGTCGGCGGGCTGGGCCAAGGCTTCAGGATCATCGCAAGCACGACCGGCGAAACTCGTACGGAGATCTCGCCGGACGCGGGCATTTGCGCCGCTTGCGCGGCCGAGGTGCTCGACCCCTTCGCGCGCCGCTATCGTTATCCCTTTACCAACTGCACCCATTGCGGCCCTCGCCTGACCATTGTTAAAGGCGTGCCCTACGACCGTGCCTCGACCACCATGGCGCCGTTTCCATTTTGTGCCGATTGCGCCGCAGAATATGGCGACCCGACTGACCGGCGCTTTCACGCCGAACCGATCGCATGTCACGCCTGCGGACCGAAGGCGAGGCTGATCCGCTTCGACGGACGCGCGGTGAGTTACGAGCAGCACTCCATGCTCGATGACGTCGATGCCGCGATGAGCCTGATACAGAAGGGCGCGATCGTCGCCATCAAGGCGCTCGGTGGCTATCAGCTGGCCTGCGACGCTACGCGCGCCGATGCAGTCGACCGGCTAAGGCAATTGAAGCGGCGCGAGCGCAAGCCCTTTGCGCTGATGGCGCGCGACATAGAGGTGATCCGCAAATACTGCGTAGTCTCGCCTGGGGAAGAACAGGCGCTACGCTCCGCCGCCGCCCCGATCGTGCTGTTTGATGCTGCAGCGCCGCGGCGTCTGCCCGAAAGCGTCGCGCCAGGCATGGCGAGCTACGGCTTCATGCTGCCTTCGACGCCTCTGCACGTGTTGTTGTTCCGCCGCATGAAGCGTCCCGTGGTGATGACCAGCGGCAATCTTTCCGAAGAACCGCAGGTGACCGGTGATGCCGAAGCGGCGGCAAAGCTGGGGGCGATCGCGCCTTTCGCGCTGATCCACGACCGCGACATCGCTAACCGCGTTGACGACAGCGTGGTGCGTCTGGCCGCTGGAAAGGCACGGATGCTTCGTCGCGCGCGTGGCTATGCGCCGGCCTCGATTCGGTTGCCGCGCGGTTTCGAGTCCGCACCGCAGGTCCTTGCCTTCGGCCCGCAGATGAAGGCAACCTTCTGCATGGTCAAGGACGGCCGCGCGGTGCTCTCGCAGCACCAGGGCGATCTGGAGAACGCGGCGACCTTCGACAACTACCGCAAGAACCTCGCACTTTTTCGCGATCTGTTCGATCATCGGCCAGATGCGCTGGCCTGCGACAGGCACCCCGAATATGTCTCGAGCAAGCTGGCCCGTCACCGCGCGCATTCACAAGGCCTTCCGCTTTTCGAGGTGCAGCATCACCATGCGCACATAGCGGCTTGCCTGGCCGAAAACGACAGGCCGTTGGATGCACCCGGGGTGCTCGGCATCGCTCTCGATGGCCTCGGTTTGGGAGCTGCGGGCGAAATCTGGGGCGGCGAGTTCATGCTTGCCGACTATCGCGGTTTCGACAGGCTCGGCACGTTCAAACCCGTGGGGATGCTTGGCGGCGCGCAGGCCTCGCGAGAACCTTGGCGCAATCTTTACGCGCACCTCATGGCCGAGATGAGCTGGCCCCAGCTTGCGATGAATTTCAGTGAGCTTGGAGTGTTTCAATCGCTTGCAGACAAGCCGCGCGTCACGCTCGATGCCATGATCAAGGGAGGCGTCAACTCCGCGCCGGCATCCTCATGCGGCCGGCTCTTCGACGCTGTCGCGGCCGCGCTCGGCATCTGTTTTGAGCACCAGGCTTATGAAGGGGAGGCCGCGATGCGGCTGGAGGCGATCGTTTGTCCAAAAGCCATGACCGAAGAGGGCGACGAACTCGTCTATCCTTTCACGATCCGCAATCTGAAGGGCAGCGGCCTGCCCTACATCGAGCCACTTGCCATGTGGAATGCGCTGCTCGGCGATCTGATCTTGCATACACCCGCGGGCGTAATGGCGGCGCGATTCCACAAGGGACTGGCCAAAACGCTCGCAGCGATGACGCTGAAACTTTCGCGCCGCGACGACGAGCAGGGTCCGCGCTTTGACACCGTCGTCCTTTCGGGCGGGTGCTTCCATAACCGCATCCTGCTCGAGGAGACCCTGCGCCGGCTTGAGGAGATGGATTTCAAAGTCCTCACCCACGCCGAGGTGCCCGCCGGGGATGGTGGCGTCGCGCTCGGTCAGGCGATAGTCGCCGCCGCGCATTCTATGGTCGCCGGCAAAGTCGGGTCAGAAGGAGGAAGCCCATGTGCCTCGGTATTCCAGGACGGATCATAAGGATCGACGATGCCGGGCGTAAGCTTGCAACCGTCGACGTGAGCGGCGTCCGGCGTCAGATCAACATCGCCTGCATCGTCGACGCCGAGCACCCGGTGGAGAGCTGCGTCGGCGACTGGGTACTTGTCCATGTGGGCTTTGCGATGAGCCGTATCGATGAGAACGAGGCGGCTGAGACGCTAAAGATCCTGACAGAACTTGGCGAGGCGCAGGCAGAAATTGAGGCAATGCGTCAATCCGCCCTTCACTAGGCAGATCAGCTATGTCGAATGAAGGCACATTAAGCGGGCTCTATCCGTTTCATCACGGCAAGACACAGGATCCCGCCAAGCTGCAGACGGCCCTGCTGCATTCGGTGGCCGAAAAGGCACGCGATTCGCGCGAAACGAATGAGGCATTCTTCGGCGGTCAGGCCGAGATTCTTATGGCCGCCGCGCGCACGCTGGCCGATGTCTACTCCAGCGCGGGTCATCTCTTTTCGATGGGCAATGGCGGCTCGAGTTGTGACGCGAGCCATGTCGCGGTGGAATTCGTTCATCCGGTCACGGCGGGGCGGCCGGCACTTGCCGCAACCAACCTTGTCGCCGACCTTGCCATGATTTCGGCCGTCGGTAACGATCTTGGCTTCGATCATGTGTTCGTGCGCCAGTTCGTCGCGCATGCGCGCAAGGGAGATGCCCTGATCGGCATCTCGACCAGTGGCAATTCCCAGAACCTCATTGCCGCCTTCGAAAAGGCCAAGGAGATAGGCGTTGCCACGATCGGACTCGCGGGCGGCGACGGCGGCAAGATGAAGTCTTCCGGCGCCGTAGACCATTGTCTGATCGTGCCGTCGACCTCGATCCACCGCATCCAGGAGTGCCACGTCGCGGCGTACCACATCATGTGGGACCTCGTGCACACGCTGCTCGCCGATGATCGCGGCTCCGCGGCTAGGAAGGAAAAAGTCCAATGAAATTTGCCGACGAATTCCGCGAACGCGACAAGGCCGTAGCGCTTGTGCGTGAGATCGAGAAGTTGTGCGACCAAATCGAGGTGACGAAGCACCGACCGCTCAACATCATGGAAGTCTGCGGCGGGCATACGCACTCGATCTTTCGATACGGGTTGGAGGGCATGCTCCCGCCAGCAATCGAGCTCGTCCACGGGCCGGGCTGCCCGGTCTGCGTGCTGCCGATGGGACGGGTCGACGACTGCGTGGCCATCGCCGAACAGGCAGGTGTTATCTTCACGACGTTCGGGGATGCGATGCGCGTGCCAGGTTCGCGCAAGAGCCTGATGCAGGCCAAGGCCGACGGCGCCGACGTGCGCATGGTGTACTCGCCGACGGACGCGCTGGCGCTGGCGCGCAAGAACCCCGACCGCGAGCTGGTGTTCTTTGGCCTCGGCTTCGAGACCACCATGCCCTCCACTGCGCTCACCGTGCTGCAGGCGGAAGCCGACGGCATCGAGAACTTCTCGGTTTTCTGCAACCACATAACCATCGTGCCGACGATCAAAGCGATCCTGGACAGCCCCGATCTCCATCTCGATGGCTTCCTCGGGCCCGGCCATGTTTCGATGGTGATCGGCACGGCCCCTTACGAGTTCATCGCCAACTTCTACCGGCGTCCTATGGTTGTCGCCGGCTTCGAACCGCTCGACGTGCTGCAGTCGATCTGGATGATCCTGAAGCAGATCAAGGAGGGCCGCGCCGAGATCGAGAACCAGTACACGCGCATCGTGCCCGAAGCGGGAAATGATCCTGCGCTGGCGGCCGTGGGAAAGGTTTATGAGCTGCGGGAGTTCTTCGAATGGCGCGGGCTGGGCTCCATCGACCATTCCGGGGTCAGGGTGCGCGATGAATATGCTCGCTTTGACGCCGAGCGCAAGTTCGCCATTCCCAACATCAAGATCGCCGATCCGAAATCATGCCAGTGCGGTGAGGTTCTGAAAGGGGTGCTCAAACCCTGGCAGTGCAAGGTATTCGGCACGCTCTGCACGCCCGAAATGCCCCTTGGTGCGTTGATGGTTTCGCCCGAGGGTGCCTGCGCGGCCTATTATCAATATGGCGGCGTGAAGAGGCAGGAACGGCCCGACACGGTGCCGGCTGCGCCATGAACCTCATGTCTCCCCCTCCCCGCAAGCTCGGCCGTATCCACGTGCCCGCCGTGACGCTTGCTCATGGCGGTGGCGGCAAGGCGATGAAGGACTTGATTGACGATGTCTTCGTCAGCGCCTTTGCGTCTGCCGAGCCGCAGGCGCTTGAAGACCAGGCGCGTTTCGAGCTCGCCGCGCTGGCTGCTCAGGGCGACAGGCTTGCCTTCACGACCGATTCGTTTGTCGTTGATCCACTGTTCTTCCCCGGCGGCGACATCGGCAAGCTGGCGGTCTTCGGCACTGTCAACGACCTTGCCGTGGGCGGCGCCAAGCCGCTCTACCTGTCCTGCGCGGTCGTCATCGAGGAAGGCATGAAGATTGACGAACTGCGTCGCGTCGCCCAGTCGATGGCCGCTGCAGCGCGGCAGGCGGGCGTCGCGATTGTCACCGGGGACACGAAAGTCGTGCAGCGCGGCGCCTGCGATAAGCTGTTCATCACCACGACAGGCGTGGGTGTGATCCCGGTGGGGATCGAACTTGCCATTGGCGCCATCAGGCGGGGCGACGGCATATTGGTCAACGGTCTCCTCGGCGATCACGGCGCGGCAATCCTAGCGGCGCGCGGCGATCTTGCCCTGGAAACGGAGATCGAGAGCGATTGCGCGCCGCTGCACGGGCTCATCGATGTGATTTTGAAAGCGGCTCCCGGAACGCGCACCATCCGAGATGCGACGCGCGGCGGCATCGCTACTGTGCTCAACGAAATGGCCGAGGCATCGGGCGTCGCGATCGAAATTGAGGAAGCGGCGACGCCGCTGCGTGAAGAGGTCCGCGGCTTTTGCGAGATCCTTGGTCTCGACCCCCTCTATCTCGCCAATGAAGGTAAGATCGTCCTCGCTGTTCCACCGGCCGAGATCGATGCGGCGCTGGCCGCGATGCGTGAGCACGCCCTCGGCGCATGCGCCATGCTCATTGGGCACGCTTATCCCGGGGAAGCCGGACGCGTGACGATGAAGACCGCATTCGGTGGCAAGCGCATCGTCGACATGTTGGTCGGCGAGCAATTGCCGCGGATTTGTTGAGGAGCCATGCACGAACTCGGCATCACCCGAAACATCGTTTCGATCGTGGAGGACGCAGCGAAGGGCCGCCGTGTCAGACGCGTTACGCTCGATGTCGGGCGTCTTGCCGGGGTCATGCCGGATGCGCTGGCCTTTTGCTTCGATGTCGTCTCGAAGGGGACGGCGCTTGAAGGTGCGTTGCTCGAGATCAGAGAAATCATCGGCCGCTGCCGCTGTCGCGGCTGCGGCGCCGAATTCGAAACTTCCGCGCTCTACCAGGCCTGTGGCTGCGGCTCGCGATTGCTTGAGCGGCTGGCTGGCGAGGAACTGAAGATCAGGGAAATGGAACTTGAGGAGGCTGCCTGATGTGCGCGACCTGTGGATGCGGATCAAACACCAACGCCACGATGCTGAATTTACAGACGGGCATGGTCCGGCCGTTGGGCGGTCACACCAGTGAGGACCCTGGCCACCATTACGACGATCATGAGCATGACCATGGCCATTCGCATTCCCACCACCATGGCGATGGGCATGTGCACGACCACGATCACGGCCACGTGCACGGAGATCATACGCACAGCCACGACCATTCTCATGACGATGAGGGTGACAGCCTGCATCATCACCACGAGCATGACGGCCATGAGCATCATCATGGCCATGGGCGCGGGACGACTGTCGTCGAGCTTGAGGCCCGCTTGCTTGCCAAGAACGACACGCTCGCCATGCGCAACCGAGGCTGGTTCGAGGGGCGGGAAATCCTAGCATTGAACATCGTCAGCTCGCCCGGCGCCGGCAAGACGACGCTGTTGGAACGGACAATTCAGGACCTCAAGGACGAAATCCCGATCTTCGTCATCGAAGGCGATCAGGCCACCGCCAATGACGGCGAACGCATTCGAGCCGCCGGGGCAGCGGCGGTTCAGGTCAACACTGGAACGGGATGCCACCTTGAGGCTAACATGGTTGCGCAGGCTCTCCAGGAGCTGAGACCACCTAGCGGCGCGATGGTGCTGATCGAAAATGTCGGCAATCTCGTCTGCCCGGCGCTGTTTGACCTCGGCGAGGATGCGAAGGTCATCGTTCTCTCGGTAACTGAGGGACAGGACAAGCCGCTCAAATATCCGAACATGTTCCAGGCAGCCGACCTCCTGGTCATCAGCAAGACCGACCTCTTGCCCTATGTCGATTTTGAGATGGATGTCGCACTGGCCAATGCACGGGCAGTCAACCCGGCAATCGAGGCGATAGCTTTGTCGGTGCGCAACGGCGAGGGTGTCGACCAGTGGTACAGCTGGCTGCGGAGCCATCGGCGATCCCTCGGTCGGTCATCTGCGATTGCGTCCGCCGCAGACAAAAAGTAGGCAAAAGCCAAAAAGATTGCGCAGGTGATTGGTCGTCCTTGGCCACGGGTGCGCGCTACGCGAGTGGGGCATAGATCATGATTGCCAATCTATTTGATGACCGGCCCGATCATCTGCGCTGCAAGACGGTGCTCACTTGCGTTTTTCTGATCGCGGCCAACATGGGCGCCTGGGCATGGGCCTGGTTTGCCTTTTCCCATCATCCCGCCTGCTCGGCACCGCCTTGCTCGCTTATACGTTTGGGCTGAGGCATGCTTTCGACGCCGACCATATCGCTGCGATCGATAATGTCGTGCGCAAGCTGATGCAGGAGAAGAAGGCTCCCTTCTCGGCTGGTCTGTTCTTTTCGCTCGGCCATTCCACGATCGTCGTGCTGGCATCTTTGGCGATCGCCGGGACGGCCGCGGCCCTTCAAGGCCGGCTGGAAAGGTTTCACGAAATAGGCGGCATCATTGGAACCTGCATCTCGGCCCTATTCCTGCTCGCCATTGGCATCGCGAACCTCTTCATCCTCAAAGGCATCTGGCAGACCTTTTCGAAAGCTCGACGCGGCGAGCCTATGGTCGAGGAGGATCTGGAGGCGCTGCTGGCCGGACGCGGCTTCTTCGCCCGCATTTTCCGGCCAATGTTTCGCGTCGTCACACGCTCATGGCATATGTACCCGGTCGGCTTTCTGTTCGGACTCGGCTTCGACACCGCAACCGAAATCGGACTGCTCGGCATTTCGGCGGCGCAGGCAGCAGCCGGTACGTCCTTCTGGACGATATTGGTCTTTCCGGCTCTGTTCACCGCCGGCATGTCGCTCTTGGACACGATCGACAGCGTGCTGATGACCCGCGCTTACGGTTGGGCATTTGTGAATCCCATACGCAAGCTCTGGTACAACATGACGATTACGGCCGCATCCGTTGTGGTCGCCATCTTCATCGGCGGTATCGAGTCGCTTGGACTGCTTGCCGACAGGCTGAGCTTGCAAGGAAGGGTGTGGAATGTCGTTGGCAACGTCAATGGCGACCTAACCATCTTCGGCTACATCGTTGTCGGAATACTTGTCCTCTGCTGGCTGGTCTCGACCTTTGTCTACAAGCTCAATGGCTTCGACAGAGCGGAAGCGATGAATGCTCCATGAGCCCGAGCGGGTTCGCTGGCGCAATCGGTTTGATAGCCCGCTCAAATCCGACAGGCTCATGCTCCCATGGCGGTCATCAAACTGACGGCAAGGTCGCGCTTAGAGGTTTCAACGGATTCGGTCATGTATGAAACTGTCGGCAATTACAGGGTACGTTCCGACACGTCATTACACGTCAAGGATCTGAACTCTATGCGGGCTGCAGCCGATTGGAAGCTCGGCCACTCATTGAGACCGAACGCGCGCAGCAGATCATGCTACCTCGCGCCCCGCGGCGCTGGCCTTCAACTGGGTGAGCAGAACTCGGACTTGCCTTATTGCAGCCCCAGCCTTTTCTTTAGCTCCGCATTCTCTTTGCGCAAGCGTTCCGCAAGCAGGTTCCTCAGTCTCTTGTTTTCTTCCTCGAGCGCAAGAAGATCCTTCAGATCGTCACCCGCCTGCGCAGGTGCCGGAGCCTTCTTCTTCCACTGATAATAAGTCTGCTCCGTTGTACCGGCTTGCTTTACGGCGCTCTTGAGAGTGCCCCCACCACTGATAAGCTTCTCGATTTGGCTCAGCTTTTGTGCGCGCTCTTCCCCGGAGTAAATCTTGCGGGCAATACGAACGGGTTTTGCCGCTTTACCGGCTTCAGTGGCTTGCGCGGCGCCATTCTTGCGGGCACCCAGCTTTGCTTCTGTCTTTGCGTTGCGGGGGCGCCGGGCTTTCTTATTGGGATCTGGTGCCGCTGCGACTTTCGCAGCGACTTCTAGTGAATTCGTCTGCTCTAGATCTGCCATATGACGCTCCGCCTCTTCTTTTTGAGCCGGTTCAGCATCAAGCGTCACGGAATTGGAGTCAATAAGGTTTTGATTCGGCGGGTTGTCGGCCTCGAGTTGCCCTGTGGTCTCAGCGAAAGCTTTTGACAGATCGACCCCGGCCCAAATGGAACGGTCAATTTTTTGATGATTGCGCTTCTGTCTGACTTCTACAATAAACGGTCGGAGTTGCCGCCTCATGAGTCCTTCCCCATTTATCCCGACGCAATGACCGCTGTTGAACCGTGTGGCCCTTGAGGCACATTGCGGCGCCGAGCTTTACCGGAATAAAACGATTGAAAGCAAGGGGGGAGCTTTCCACCGCCTGGCCTGCTTGGAAAACCCAGTTGCAAAAGAGACCGCATCCTTGTCCAGCCGAGACGCGCTTCGCGACGTGGGCGGCGCAAGAAATCGTCAGTGTGCGGCCAACGCAGCGCGCGCGCCAGCCGGAGCGGGAGGCCGAGCACTATCGCAACCGTCGGATCAGTTTGCCACGTGCTCAACCACCCGGCCGCCCTGCGCTTACAGCGGGACGGTTGTAAAGTTGCGGACTTATCCTTCTCCACCGAGATAGATCGTTGCTTCAGCTTGGAACCTTTTCTTAGAAGCGCCATTGTTGGGCGCTTAGCGGGGATTGCAAATTGGATTGCTTCAAAAAAATCGAGGCGCTGATTGAGGCCGGCGGAGCAACTGCAGTCGAGGAAGCCCGCGCATTGCTCAGTCACCACAGAGGCGGCTCCCAGGCGATCGCTGAGGCGGTGGACGAATTTCTGATCGACCTGATGACCGTGATCTTCCTGATCGATGCGGGCCGGGAGGCGAATTCAGCGCAAAGGCTGACCCGCATGAGGCTGTCCAAAGTGAAACTCTTGTCTCCTGTTTTGTCCAAAGACGGCGGGAAGTAAGAATGGGGATATTGTCGGCCGCGTCCTGGAGAACCCGCGGCCCTATGGTGGCAGAAATCGCTGTGGCATCGGCCCGTAGCCGAAAGCCCAGTTTTACGGCACTGCGGGCCGCGCCCATAAGGAGATGCTTGGAGCAATCAGAAAAAATGTGAAACAGTTTTCGACCGCAGCTGCTCGAAAGCAACGGATTGGAGCGGGTCGACGCCTTCTCTAGACGATCAATCGCTCTGGGAAGCGGGCATCGTTAGCGCGCTTCTATCCTCAGCGCGGTCAGTGTTTCGGGGGTGATAGTACCGGTCACCTTCAAGCCATAGTCGGTCTGCATGCGCTGGAGCCCCGCCCTCAATTCGGGACTCATTTCACCGTCTACCTCGCCGGTATAGTAACCGAACGCAAGCAAAGCGAATTCAACTTCTTGAACGATTTCCTTAAACCGGTAGGCATTGCCTGGAAGAGTTTTGAGCGGTGCGGGCGCGGGTGTGGTAGTGGGCGGCTGATAGCTCGGCGCCGGCGCCGCTGGAGCACTATACAGCTGTGCAGGTTCGCTGGGCGTCGGGTTTGCCGGCGGGATGTAAGAATACCCCCCCGTCGAGGAGCGATGGCTTGAATGCGAGAGGTGGCTGCTGTGCGAGCTGTGACTGCTATGCCCAGCCAACGTGTACAGGTGGTCAAGCTTGAAGATATCGAACAGTGCTCTTCTCTTGGCGGGATCGCCGTCTAACGTTGGCTTCACGACAGCAGCCTGCGCATTGACCGGCAGGAACCCTGCCGCGAGGAGCGATGGTATCGCGAACAACCGCTTCTTCATTGGAGAACTCCCAAGTTGCTGTATCCGTGATCACGCGGATGCCATTCGAAAAATCCTCCACACGCGGGCTTCATCGAGCATCCTTCGCACCTTTCCCGATAGGCACGTTTCCAGTCGGAGATGGTGGGGGGCGCCAGATGGCGGTACGCCTCCGGGACGCTGCAGAGCGGAAAGTTGTAGAGTTGTGCGTTGATCCCGCGGCTTCTGACGAAATCAATCGATTGACCAACGAAGTCGAAGCCTCGTGAACTGTCGTAGAAAAGCGCCTTCCAGTTCATTCGGCCAAAGCCGATATTCTCCATCTGCATGAGCGCCCATGTCTGTATGAACGGCAGAGCAGTCGCAACGAACCTCGCCAATCGAGGCAGCCCGGGTGCATTCGGGCGCATCAACACGGTGCGCAATTCTATCAAGGCGCCGAAACGGCACAGCAGCGCGAGATTGTCCATCAGCTGCGCGTATGCACCTGATTTGCCAACTATCTGGTCATGAACAGCCGCCTCGCTTGAGTAAAGAGGGATTCCCCAAACCACCCTGCGCCGGTCGATACGGTTCATCGCACCCCAATCATCTTCACTGAAATGCTGGCCGTTCGTCAGTACATGGAAAGACAGGTCCGGGCGTGCGTCCATGACGCTCTCAAGAAACGCAAATAGCTGAGCCTTGAAAAGCGTTGGCTCCCCACCGGAGATCCCGATCGTCGTCCCTTCGGGAGCAAGCAGCGCCGCGGCCTGGAAATATGGAAACAGGTCCACGTGGTGCTTCTTGGGTGGCTGGGAGCACATCAGGCAGACCTGGTCGCATCTCTCGGTAACCAGGAAGGTGTTGTGCGGCGAGGTGCTACGGATAAGGCGATCGGCGGTTCCTCGTCGCGGATTGACCAGCAAGACGTCCCCGTCGATCCTGGAGGGGTCGATCCCAAGAACCCGTATTGAGCCGCCCTCGCCTACGTACTCGGCACCCTCCGTACTGACGCGCTTCAACGCTGCCTCGAAGGGATGCATCTGCCGAGATGTGGGCTGCAAGCCTTCAGCTTCAAACGAGCGAAGCCGTACGACAAAAGGCACATCCGCGTTCGCCTCCACCTTGATGCGCAGCGGGATCATGAATGCACCGGCACCAAATCGCTGCTCCAGGCGTTCACGCCGAGCCACGCTGCCACTGAGGCACGGGCCGGCTCGTCATTGCGGTAGACAACCTCGAAGACTTTGTCGAAGAGCGACAAGTGCCGTCCGCAGAACCATGTGTCGGGCCTTGGAATGTCGATCCGTCCATAACGTGAAATGTCATCGATCACATCAGTGCCGCAGAACGGTTGATAGGGGCAATGGATGCAATCCGGATCGAAGTGGTTGAACGTCCCGGAATTGAGGAGTTCTACCTTCGCCCGGTCGATTCCTGTCCCTAGATCGCCGATACTAAGATCCATGCGGCCAATCCTGGACAGCATGCGGGCTTCGTCGGTCGGGTAGAAGCGGCCGTCATGGTCGATGACGATATAGTCGGAGGCAAAGAAGTTTGGGTTGCGTATGTCCACGTGGTTGTCGGCGCCAACTCTAAGCACACGCTTCAAGCACTGGCTGAAGTAGTATTCCTCCATGAAGCGCCCGGTCCGGTGATTGCGGGCGATAAGCAGGTCGATGAATTCCGAATGGAGGCGATTCCATCGAGCAAGGACGTTCTCGCCTTGGTCTAGTCTGCGAGCGAACCCCTGGTGGTTTATCGGGCGCAGGTAGACAGATCGGATTCCATACCGCTCGTAATTGTCGAGGAGGCCTGCGAAATCGGGCGGATTGGCCACGTCGATCGTTGGCAGAGCCGAAACCTTGCCCGCAGGGTAGCGACCGACGGCCCTTTCGAGATTGTCAAAGAAGGCTTCGGTGACTTTGCTAGCGTGGGTGCGCTGACGCTCATGCGTCATCCGATCGCCATCCAGCGAGGTGCTGATGAGAGTATCTTGAGCATCCAGGAATGCCCATGCGCGCGCACCCAAATCTTGCAAGTTCGTGCAGACCACGAACTGGGGCCGCGGAAATCTTTCCCGACAGAAGGCCCGGACAGTTTCTAGCAGATCGACCCGCAACAAAGGCTCGCCGCCCTGGAACTCGATCTTGATGTCTTGGCCCTGCAAACCATCGAGGAACGCAAGAACGCCTGAAAGGGTCGCGTCCGACCAATCGAAGCCACGGGCGTTCAAAGGTGCTCGGGAGACCTGGCAGTAGGCGCAGGTAAGATTGCACCTGAGCGTAGGAACGAGAATGACGTAATTCATGCTTTGCGGTTTGGACTGTCGTCGTGCCCACCTGTAGGCGAACGATGTCCAGGCAAGGTCCAAATCCGTGTCGAAGCCATGCCCTCCTTCTTTGAGGAAGGCCACATCGGCGACGGAGAGGTCGTTGCCGGCATATCGATCAAGAAAGCTGTGACCGGCTTTGAAGAATCCGCCGGCGTCATCACAAAACAGCATCGAACCGTCGGACGTCTCGCGGAACTTCAAGGGCCAGACATTCATCGACTGGTGACCGCGCTCATGAGCGCCTGGCGCATCACTAGCGTCTCCGCATAGATCTTTTCGCGGTAGACGGTATACAAAACAGTCTTGCGAAGCTCCTCTTCGGCAAGACCGCCCGACACGCCTATCGAGATCGCGCCGTCAAGTCTGGCGATGCGCCACGCAGGATGGTGAACTTGGAGCCGAAGCATTGCGGAATCGACATACTTGTCGAATTGCGGCGGAATCTCCACCACAAAGTCGAATTCTGCAACATTCGGTAATTCTGCCATAGCCCCACCCGGCGCCATAATGCGCGGTGACGCTCAAACAATCAATGAGCTATTTTTGCAAACACGCTCCTGAACAGGTCTCATTAATCGGTTGAAAATGCCATCTCGACAATGTACTTGCACAAACTGCACAAAGGGGGGCCAAAGAAACTTATGGACACAAGGAAAGCACCATGAACGCATCCGCTGGACAGCAGGAGGATTTCATATCACTCGCTGCCGACATCGTTTCCGCATATGTGTCGAACAATCCGCTTCCGGTGGCGGAGCTACCAAAGCTGATCGGTGATACTCACGCTGCCTTGCAGCGGATCAGCAATCCCGAGACCGAAACGGTGGTCAAGCAGGAGCCGGCGGTTGCGATAAAAAAATCCGTCGCCGCGGACTATATCGTCTGCCTCGAGGATGGGAAGAAATTCAAGTCGCTGAAGCGTCATCTCAGCACCCATTATAATCTCACTCCAGATGAGTATCGGCACAAATGGAAATTGCCTGCTGATTATCCCATGGTGGCCCCCAACTATGCTGCCGCCCGTTCTGCTTTGGCCAAAGCAGCCGGTCTGGGCCGAAAGCCATCAGAAGCGACACCAGAGCCCAAGCGGAAACGGGGAACTCCCACCGCTGCCGCTGCAACCACGTCAGCGGTGGCAAAGTCGCGCGCGAAGAAACGTTGATTTTCCGGGGCCGGCGCAATTCGAAAGCGCGCCGGCAGTGAGCACCTTGCATCGCGTTATCACCGGGCGGGCGCTCCGTCGGCAGGTCCTAAAGGCCTGCCGCGAGCGCCTGCCCGACGGCTGCCAGCTACATTTCGGCCGCCTTGCGGCCGACGCATATGGCAGCAATCTTTTGCCGAGACCAAGCATCGAGTCCGGCGGCTTGTCGCGGTTCAATCCGCGGCGTTCATGGCCAATGGCATGAACGACATGAATTCGGGGGAGCGCAGCGGTCTTTGCGCTGAACGAGGCCGGGGCAACCGACAACCGATTGGTTCGCGTTTAACAACGCGCCCCGCCCAGCTTTACGCTCCAGCTTTGCGACGCTTTGAAATGAGCTGCCTGAACTCAACTTCATCGGTGACGCCACTCTCGAACGTTTGGATGATCTCACGGGCAAGTTGGTCTCTTTGGCCCTGCTCTTGGAGAGCGAGGTGATGCTCATCGCACAGCCGATCAAAGATCCGCTGGAGAAAAGCCAGCTCGCCTGACGTGAAAATGCCGGTGTATTTGCTGAAAGCCATATGAATTCCCTTAAAAGCGCGAGCTTCTCTTCCAAGCGCGGTCGCGTGCCGGCCGCCGTCGAACCTTCCGGCGCATGCTCCGGTCGAATGTGGAGCGAGACAGTCGCAGCATTGCTGCCGCACGCGGCGCTCGCGATAGACTAGCCAAGGCGAAGGCTTTGAACCTCCGCGCCTTTCTTGCCCTGTCCTTGTTCGAAAATCACCTTCTGCCCCTCCGCCAGATCGCTGAGCCCGGAGCGCGACAGCGCGGAGGCATGCACGAAAACGTCCTTTCCTCCGGTTTCAGGGGCGATGAAGCCAAAACCTTTTTCGCGATTGTACCACTTTACAGTCCCTGCGGTTTCGTCGCGCTCACTCGGGCGGAAAGATGAAGTTTCAGCGGCACTCGCCGGGGTCGGCGTCCGACTCGCTTCCATGATCTCCAACACTTGTGCGACTTGATGTCCCTTACGCGTCGCTTCCAAGGTAACCTTGAGACACGCTCCGTCCGCCACATCGCGGCTTCCGGCAGCTTCCAGCACGCGGAGCGGCAGATAGGCTTCGGTGCCGTCCGAGGCTTTAACGAAACCAAATCCTTTACCCGCATTGAACCACTTCACCTGCGCCTCGACAGGGTTGGCGGCCACAGGAGAAGGGTGCTGAAAGAAGCTCGGCACGAAAGCCGCCTCTGCAAACGGCTCGTCCTCACCTCTATGCCGACGTGGTTGGCGATGATCTTTGTATCTGCTCATGTTGTCTCTGGCGGGATAGGAGGATGAACAATGCTTCTGTATGAATAAGACGGTACAAATGGGCGATCAACGTCATTCAGTGGTTCCGACGCATGGGCGCTTGGAGCATGGGTAAAGTTTGGCGGCGGTTCGAGCCCTTGTGGGCGGGTGTAAATGAGCAGGGTCGGTTGCTGCGCGGCCTAGAACATAGGACCGGGCTCGCGGCTTGTCACCACCGGGGTGGCCCGATGTACCCGGACGAAATCAGACTGCTCGACGATAGGTCCAAAGCTGTGCGGGCGGAATATTTCGAACGACGAAATCATAGTGGGACACGACGTAGCGGTTCGGCATCTTGATCACCGGCGACAACGGTCCGTAGGTGATTTGGATGACGGGCGCACCTGCAGGAATGCGCGCCAGCAAGTCCTCAAGCAAGGCGACGCGCCGCTCCATCGGAAAGCTCAGCATCGGCACTGCGCTGATGACGCAATCGAACTGTTCGGCCTTTCGCTCCGCCAGGGCTTCATCCAGAAAAAACACGTCCCCAGCCGGACATCGACTTCTGGAAAGCGCCGCTTCAGCCGCTGTTAGAAATCCCTGGAATACTCGATCGAAATCAGCTGCCGCGGCTCAACGCCCCGTTCCAGAATGGCGTTGGTGATGACACCGGTCCCGGCGCCGAGCTCAAGAACCGGTAGTCCGGACTCTGGCCTGACCACACTTGCCATGCGGCGAGCCGCGTGCACAGACGTCGGCATGAGCGCGCCCACGCCCTTCATGTCCTTTTGCCAGCACCTGAAGAATTGCACTTCTTCTTCGAACCTTCGGCCGAAGCGCTCCTTCAATCGAAAGATCATATCCACTCCTGTTAACAGCTGGCCGTCTGACCGGTTCTGGGACGCCCGTTTGGACAAATTTTGCTGCATTTACAAGGGTTCTGCCGCTCTTGAAACGATAGTTAATTCCGCATCGGCCAGGAAAATCGATTACTCCATGTCCGATCGAAACGGCTCGCCCCACGTCGCCAGCGCGGTATGTTCCTGTCGAGATAACCGGGCAATTTTTGTTTTCTCTACGCTTCACCCATAGGACTGGATGCTTCACTGCGGCACGCACAAGAAGATAGGCTCATGGATGGCGCGACCCGAGCGCACCCACAAAATCTTCACATGGTGCAGGTAAGGCAGTGGAGCTTGTAAACTGCCGAGAGCAGGCTGGCATTGCCGATGATTGATATGAGGGAACGAAACGTGCTGAGAATGACGCGTGCCGAGCTTCACCGGTTGATCTGGTCGAAACCGATGACCGAGATCGCAAGGCGGTATGGCGTCAGGGACCAGCATGTCGCGCAGGCATGCGATGCCTATGACATCGCTCGGCCGCGTGCCGGCCATTGGCAAAAGGTAGAGCACGGCAAGTCGGTGGAGACCGCTGCGCTCGACAACAAGAACCATTCTTCAGAGGCGATCATCATTATCGAACCGGCGGTAGGGAGGCCCGGCGGATTTCAGCGGGGCGGCGACGGTGGTGCTAAGAGGTGCGCAGCATGATCCACTAGAGATTGGTGGGGGAATCCCCGCCCGAATTTGGCGTCTTGGCCGAGGAATCGAGCCTCCATCGCGAGCGTTTCATACATCTAACGGCTTCACTGTCTTGAGTTTGCATAACGAAGCGCGCTGCCGGTGAAGATCCGCGGCGGGTACCGTCCGCGCCGCACTCACGACAAATGCGATCTTAGCGGCCCCCCGGAAAAGCGCGTCCTCGCGACGAAGCGTGGTTTGCGGCGATGCGCCAGCTTGTCGGCCGCCAGACACTATGTCTGGCATCCCCGATGGGGGTCCGAGCTAAGTGAAGCGTGGCGCAATCCAGACAGGTTCGGTGAACGACCCTGCTATCATCGTACGTCGGGAGCGGGCTTTGGCAAGGCTGTCGGCGCTGGCGCGACCATGGATAAACCACGGCCCGAAAGTCAAGGGTCGTAAGCGCACCGGCGCCCAGCGATCGTGCACACGTCACTCGGTGAGCCTGCCGCTTCGGCTGAGGCAACGGCTGGAAGCAATCTAGCGCCCAGTTTCGGCCTCCTCCGGCGCTTCGACAAAGGTGCATGTGTCAGCATCCTCAAAAGGTGGCCTTGAGACCAAGGGAGACTGACATGGCTTGGAACGTCGCTGCGACACTATCTTTCCACGGGCCCTTCAACTGCCCTTTGGCCGTGTCTAAGCTTTGTTCGTCGCCGCGGGTGTGAAACACCCGGTCGAAGGACCCACGCAGATACAGCGAGGTGCACGGCGTTACCGGGTAACTAACCGCGATATCGGCTCCCATCGTCGGTGCTGTGTATAGGTCCTTGTAAAAGCGATGCTCACCCCAGTGGTCGTCTATGTCCTCGAAGCCGATGCTCAGGCCAGCTCGAATGCCGCCACTGAAGCTAAGGTCGCCGAGGACTTGTTCGCCGCTCAGGCTCACGAAGCCAACCGGAATTTTCTGCCGATTGCTGATGACTTTATGGTCTCCCGACCAGGTTTCGTGTCGGTCGCGAAAGAGCGGATCCCCGCTGGATTCGATGCCGTATCCCCCATAGGCTGTCCACTTAACATCGGTATAGCGCAAGCCCGCACCGACCGCGAGACTGCCGGTTTCATTGCTGCCGACGATCCGGTCAACCTCGATCGAACCGGCGAAATAGTGATCGAGATCGGTATCGGGCATAACCGCGCGGCCGCTCCAGCTGTCGTTGAGCTTGCTGGCCCAATCGCGATCGAGCAGGTGCCCGTCGCCGCCAACACCGACATCGAATCTGCTCTTTAAGCTCCAGTCCTTATCGATGCGTGCACTGACGCCAACCGACAGCAGATTGACCTCTATGCTCTTCCAATCCAGCTGGCTGAGCTTGTGATTGTGCCAGCCGTTGTCCGTCCAGTAGACAAAGTCCTGGGCCCTGATGTCGGCAAGACCGATTTCGCCCGAAACCACGATGATCCCATTGTCGATGTAAAATGGGCCCTTCCCCTCGGCAGCGAACGATGGCGCCGACAACAGGACACAAGAAGTGGTGACGGCCTTGAAGGTGACTCGCTTTGCACGCTCACTGACTTTTTCATTCGGCACATCAGTGTGGGGCCTTGACTTCTTCGCCGCTGAACCGCGGGCCGCTGCTGTTGGCCGATTGGGTTCGCTTCGGCGCGGCGAAAGAGACCGTGTCCCACCCTTCATGGACTTTTGAGAATGCGGCATGTCGTTGTCCTTCGTCTCAGTGAAATGGGAATTGTCAGGACCGTGCAGGAGCGCGACGCGGTACCTAGTGAGGATCGGTAGCGGGGAGATCGGCTGGGGCCGCTTGAGCCGGGGCACGCAAAGGTGACGTCCAGAAACCTGGTGCAGCTCGATAGAGCGGTGGTCATCGGTGCTTTTTCGAACCAGGCGAAGTGTTCGGCAACCCGACCTCCGCTGCCGTACCACTCGCTTCAGTGCCGTTGAGAGCCCGCTCGCGGGCGGCTTCGTCACCACCGAGCGGCGATGCAGAAGGCGTCGTGCCAGGAGGGAGCTACCCATGCCTGTGTTTCACCGCCTCAGCATGGCCGAAATGCCATGGCGGACAAAGGGAAAATATTGGGCAAGGCGAAGCCCGACATGCCTTGCAAGCCGTGCCGTCGCGTGCTCGCCTGAGTAGAGTCCGACGAGTAGGTTCGTAGCATGATAGAGCGGTGCCGCCGACAGCCGAAGACAGCTTTCGTATCTGTGGAGCATGTCGGGATCGGCAATGTCGCGACGGTCGCGACGTGCTGTCAGGATTCTACGGGCGAGTTGCTTCTGACTGCAGAGGCCGATGTTGAAGCCATGCGCAGTCACCGGGTGCATGCCAATGGCAGCGTCGCCGATGAGTGCAGCGCTCGGAGCCCAAAACTTGTGCGCCCACGTCGTGACCAGCGGATAGGTATGGCGAGTGCTTGCCAGGGTCATTTTTCCGAGGCGCCCTCGACACCGGTCCGTCAATTCCATCAGGAACAGATCCTCGTCGACAGCAAGAAGTCTATTGGCCTCGTTTGCGCGCAATGTGAGAAGCAGCGACGACACGCCTTCCATCAGCGGCAACATCGCTATCGTCTGATGGTGATCGAACCATTCGATTGCGACCTGGTGGTGGGCGCGCTCGTGCCTCACCCGGCAAATCAACATCGAGCTGCCAAGCCGATTGATGTCGGCTGCGATGCCGAGCAGGTCGCGCGTGCGCGATAGACGCGAATCCGCTGCAACGAGAAGCCGAGCAGTCAACCGCCTGCCGTCAGAAAGCTTTACGACCGCTCCTTTGTGGCTGTTGGTTACACCAACGACGGAGTGGCCGCATAGCAGTTGGGCATGGCCGTGCAAGCGGACAATCTTGAACAGGGCATCGCGGATCCGCCGATTTGGGACTAGAAATCCGAGTGGTTCTGCAGATCCTCTTGGAGGATCGAAGCACAGAGCGAAAGGACTCGATCCGTTGAGCACGCGCGCGCCTTGCACTGGTGATTTGTGACAAGCGGAGATGGCGTCCCAGGCGCCGAGCTCGCTAAGGATGCTGATCGAGGCGTAGGTCAGCGCGATCTCGCGACCATCGAAAGGCGGATTCGCCAGCCTTTCCAGGGCCTGCGGTTCAACCACCGCCACTTTGAGATCGCTCTTTGCAAGCGATGCGGCGAAGGAAAGTCCGACCGGCCCGGCTCCGGCGACTATGATGTCGAAACTGTCGTCGCAGCCGGCCATCAGCGCGCCGCCATCGCGTCGGCTATCCGCGTGAGATGCTGGTTGAGTTGAGCCGCAAGCCGTGGACCGATTGCCCCGGCTACCAGTGTGCGCCGCATCGCCTCAAGCCGCTGGGCACAAGAATGCGCATAAATCCGCAACGAAGGATGCAGCCAGGAACGCAGTCGACAGGCCCAGCCCTTGTGCGCACCCAGCCAGGCACACAGCCAGCTAGCAAGCGGGATTCTCACCCGGGCGGTTCGCTTATGGTGACGACCAAACTGTCCGTTAGACATACGTTCTCCCTTGAAGGATTGGTCGACGTAACCACGCCGGTGAGGAGATAACCTTGATCTGGATCAGCCAGACGCGACAAATCCGGCAGCGGCGGGTTTCATGCGCGACTGCTCAACGCCTAAGAAAATGTCGGCCATATGGTCACGTCATACTGGAATGACGTGCTTCCCTCCGGGTGCAAGTTCGGCAAACTTAATCCTGATCCGTTCTTCGCGCCGCTCGCGCCGGCTCGGCAGCATTTCTAAGCAAACGGACACGCTTGTCCGCCGTGCGAGATTACTTCGTCACATCAGCCGCCTGCATGGGGAACGGGCTACAAAGTCCTTCGAGCGGTAGGGCTAATCGACGCCGAATGTCGCTTGGGAGCTCGCTGTGGAGCGTTGGCCGTCTGTTCCCAACCAAGTCAACTCGGCTGACGACCCGCACAATCGTCCACACAGTAGTCGGGTCAGCGTTCCGGCTTGTCGTCCCAGTCGATGAGGATGCGCTCAGCGGCCCCGTGCAGATCCTCGTACTGACCACTCCTTAATGCCCACAGAAACCCGGATAGCCCAAGCGCACCAAGGAACAGAGCTGCTGGTATAAGGTAGACGAGCGTCGTCATGACGGCCGCACCCATGCGCGAATGCCCGAGCGAGTTGCCGACGGAGCCATCGTCACCTCGGCGGGTGCAAGGCTTTGCAGGCGTAGCGCATTTCCAATGACAAGCAGCGACGACGCGGACATGGCGATGGCAGCGATCAGCGGAGTAACGTGTCCAAGAATGGCGATCGGCACGGCAATGGCATTATAGACGATTGCGATGGCGATGTTCTGGCGGACCAATCGTCCCGCCATCCGTGAGACGTCCAAGGCAAGGGGTAGCGCCAGTAGGCTCTCGCGAAAGAATACGAAATCCGCGGCGTTGCGGCCAATGTCCGCGGCGGTAGCCGGAGCGATCGAGACATGCGCCGCGCCCAGCGCGGGCGTGTCGTTCAGGCCATCGCCGACCATCAGGACCCGGTGACCGTCATTGGCCAGCTGCCTGATCCGCTCGACCTTTCCCGATGGCACAAGAGCGGGGGTAAAACGGTCGAGCTGTAGCGCGTCGGCGACTTGGGCGCATGCGACGACCGTATCGCCGGACAACATTTCCACCGTTAGTCCGGCATGTTTCAACCGCGCAATGGCCGTGTCCGCGTCCGCCCGCAAGGCGTCTTCGAATTCAAAGAAAGCGACGATCCTTCCGTTTCGGGTCAGTACCGTTTCGCCTAGCTTGCCTTCGGCATCGTTCCGATCCTTGCAGCCGGCCCATCCCTGCCGACCCAGGCGCCAGGTGCTGCCTGCGGCTGTCGCTTCGATGCCAAAACCGGGATGCTCTCTCACTTCATTGAATGTCGGCTGCGCGGCCGGACTCGCCAGGCCGGCGATCGCCTGCGCAAGCGGATGGCGGGAATGCGCGCTCATCGCGGCGGCGATTGCCAGCGTGGCCGGATGGATGGATGATCTGTTGACCAGCCGGGGTTTTCCCAGCGTCAGAGTGCCCGTCTTGTCGAAGACCGCAGTGTCGATTGCCGCCAGGCGCTCCAGAGCCGACCCGTCCTTGACCATGATGCCGTTGTCGAACAGTCGTCGCGCGGCGACAACCTGGACGATGGGCACGGCAAGGCCGAGTGCGCAGGGGCAGGTTATGATCAGGACGGCGATGGCGATCGTCATCGCCCTGTGCCAGTCCCCGCTGGCCGCCAGCCAGACAAGAAACGTCGCGAAGGCCGTCAGATGAACCACCGGCGCATAAAGCGCGGAAACGCGGTCGGCGATCCGGCGATAATGGGCGCGGCCGCCTTCGGCGGCCTCCAGCAGGCGGACCATTTCCGCCAGGAAGGAATCCTTGGCGGCTGCAGTCGCCTCGACAGTCAGCGGGCCGGTCAGGTTGAGCATGCCGGCCTGCACCGTCTCCCCTGATACCACGGCCCTGGGCTTGCTCTCACCGGAAACCAGCGAGCAATCGAAATCCGACGAGCCTCGGACAATCCTGCCATCGACGGGTATTCGTTGGCCAGCGGCGATTAACACACGCATGCCCGGCTCGATCTCGCCGACCGGCAGATAGTCGCGTGCGCCGTCATCGCGCAGAACCATGGCGCCGCGGGCCTCCAGCCGGGACAGGCCCTTGACGGCGGTTCGGGCCCGCTCGCGCAGCACGTGGTCCAGCGTCCGGCCGATCAGCAGGAAGAACAGCAGCGATGCCGATGCGTCGAAATAGGCGTGCTCGCCATGATTGACCGTTTCGTAGAGGCTCATGGCGTAAGTGAGCGACACTCCGACGGCGATCGGAACGTCCATGTTCATGCGACCATGTCGCAGAGCATTCCAGGCCGACCGGAAGAAGATGCCGCCGGCGAATGCAAGCGCGGGGATGGCGATCAGCGCCGAGACCCAGTGGAACAGATCGCGGGTTGCCCCTACAGCGCCCGACCAGACAGAGACCGAAAGCAGCATGATATTGCCCGCCGCGAAACCTGCGACCGCGACTGCCCGGACCAGTTCCGAAAGCGTGCCGTCCTTCTCGTGGCCGTCGGTTTCGAACAGATGCGCCGGATAACCCAGTCCTTCGAGCGTGGCTATGATCGGGGGCACCTCACCTTCGCGCCATCGCACCGTCACCCGTTTCGTCGATAGGTTGACGCGCGCTCCCTCGACACGGTCGAGTTTTCCGAGTGCTGCCTCGATCGCCTGGATGCAGGCTCCGCAGCGGACCGTCGGGACCGAAAGGTCAGTCTCAATGATGCTGTTGCCAAGACGGCGACTCGCCAACCTGATTTCCTGGTTTAAGGCCAGGTCTGGCTTGACCCTGCCTGAATCCGCTACTGTCCCGGCGCCAGGTGCACAGCAACTCATTGCAACGCCCCATTGGAAACGACGACACGGCGGACTTCCCGATAGGGCTTCGCAAGGCCGGCATCTGCATCGATTTCGACAATCCAGACGCCATCCTTCGGCGTATGTCGCGCCGCGAATGTCTGACCGGAAGCGGGAGCAAGGGTGATGGTCTTGTCCTGCGCCTCGTAGGCGGGATGACGAAACAGCACCCTGACGCCGTGCAGAGCGACCGGCTTGCCGGCGGCGCTGAGGCAGTAGCGGACCTCACCTGCCGCGATCGTCAGTTTGCCGGTCCAGCCCATGGCCGCCTGCGCCCGGCCTTCCCTGGCCTTCTGATTAAATTGCTGGCTGGCTACGTAAGTGTTTTCGACGACAAGTCCGGTCCAGCTCGTCCTGGCGAACGTCGCCATGGTCGCGTTGACGCCGATGATCACCCCGAAAAAGATGAGGATAGTAAACAGCATATGCCTGCCGGTGAATTCGCGAGGTTGCTCTGTTGCGGTGCTCACTTGGTCCTCTCCGGCGCGTTGAAGGTGGCGATGTATCGGTCTGACTCTAAACTGGCCTTGTCGTTTGCGATGAATGTGAAGGTCTGCGTCTGGCCCCGGATCTGACGGGCGGGCTGGCGCACGAAGATTTTCAACGTTTTGAGGCGGTCGGGCTCGACCGGGATAGCGAAGGAACGGCCTGTCGGCACGTCAGAGCCAACGAGGCTCATTTGCGCGCCTTCCAGGCCCCGCATCGTGACGACAATGGTTCGCGGCTCAGGGGTCATGTTCAGCAGTTTCACTGTGTAGCCATTGCGGATCGAGCCGTCCGAAAGCGTCACGAACTGAGGATTGCGGTCATGCAGGACATTCAGTTCCAGCCGCTCGCGCGTCAGCAGCGAATAGACGAGGACCAGCCCGATGGCCGACCATGCACCGAGATAGATGTAGGTGCGCAACCGGAAGATCTTGCGAATGTGGAAATGCGCCAATTTGTCGGAGAAAGCGCCGCCGGCCGTCCGAACGAGGGTGGGATCGATCGGGCGGGTACCGCCTGCCGTCGCCACGGCCATGTTGGAGTTGTAGTCGGAAAGCGTCGCGTAGGAGATCAGCCCCCGCTCCTTGCCCAGCTTTTCCATGATGCTGTCGCAGGCGTCAATGCACAGAGCGCAGGTGATGCACTCCAACTGCTGGCCGTCGCGGATGTCGATCCCCATCGGGCAGACGGCGACACAGGTCTTGCAGTCGACGCAGTCGCCGACCGATTGTCCGGCGGCCGAGGCCTTTTTGGCATGCCTTGAACGCGGCTCGCCGCGCCAGTCGTTGTACGTCACCGTCAGCGAATTTTCGTCGAGCATGGCGGCCTGGATACGCGGCCATGGGCACATGTAGGTGCAGACCTGCTCGCGCATCAGCCCGCCGAACACGTAGGTGGTGCCGGTGAGTACGGCGATCGTGACATAGGCGACGGGTGCTGCCGTGCCAGTGACGACTTCGCCGAGTAGTTTCGGCGCATCGGCGAAATAGAAGATCCAGGCGCCGCCCGTGGCAACTGCGATGACGAGCCAGACGGCATGCTTGGATACGCGCAGGAAGAGCTTGCGAGCCGTCCAGGAAGCGGCGTCGAGCTTCATCCGGGCATTGCGATCGCCCTCGATCGCCCGTTCAACCACAAGGAACAGGTCCACCCAGACCGTCTGCAGGCAGGCATAGCCGCACCAGGCTCGCCCAACCGTCGATGTGATCAGGAAAAGGCCGACACCTGCCATGACCAGCAGGCAGGCCACATAGTAGAACTCCTGCGGCCAGATCTCGATGAAGAAAAAGTAGAAGCGGCGGTTCGCCAGGTCGATGAGAACGGCCTGGTCGGGTGCGAAGGCGCCGCGATCCCAGCGCTGCCACGGCGTCAGGTAGTAGATGCCCAGCGTGATCGCCATCACCAGCCATTTGAAGCGACGAAAGCTGCCTGAGGCGCGCTTGGGGAAGATCTTCTTGCGCGCGGCATAGAGCGGCTGTCGCGTCCTGGCGGAGTTGACCGCTTTGGCTTCGAGCCGTTCTATTTGCTTGTTATCAAGCACAAGAAGCTCCGGTCACCAGCGACAATTTTCGCGGCGGACGCCCGACCACCGGTTCTGGCCGACGGTTGAGCAAACTTTACCGCATGCGGGCAGCGTCGCGTTGAGGAAGGTCATCGCGGGCTGCCGACGCGGTCGAGGCCCGGCTCGCGCCGGGCCTCGTCGCTTGGCGGGGGGGAGGGCCGAGAATAGGCCGCCGTTCCTATTCTCCAACGCCAAGCGAATGGACATAGACTGCAAGTTCCTTGACCGTCGTCTCGCCGAGGCGGCCGACCCAGGCGGGCATCACTCCGTTCTTCGGGGCTCGCACCTGAGAAGCGACTGCCGTTTCCCCAGAGCCGTAGAGCCAAATCGCATCGGTCAGATCGGGTGCGCCGAATTCTCTGCCGCCCTTTGCGTTCTCACCATGACAAGCGACGCAGTTGTCCGCGAAGACCTTGGCGCCGGGCTCGACCAGGCTGGCGTCTCTGACGGGTCCCGACAAGCTGGCGACATAGGCGCTGACCTGGGTGATCTGCTCAGGCGTGATGACCTCACCAAAAGCGGGCATTTCCGACACGCGCGTGTCGGGGTCTGACGTGAAGCGGATGCCATGCGTAATCGTCTGCTGGATTTCCTCGGCGTTGCCGCCCCACAGCCAGTCGTCGTCATTGAGATTGGGAAAACCGCTGGACCCTTGCGCGCCGGAGCCGTGGCACTGCACGCAATTGACCCTGAACGCCGCAAAGCCGGCCGCGACGGCGAACTCGCGCAATGCGTCGTCAGCAACAATCTCCGACACGGTCTTCGATCCCACAGCCGCGACATATTTGGCCTTGGCGGCATCTGCCGCCGCCAACTCGTTCTTGACGTCGTTGCGGCTCGAATAGCCGAGCGCACCCTTTGTCGCCGTGGTCAGCATCGGCCATGCCGGATAAGCGATGGTGTAGGCAGCCGCCCAGGCGATGGTGACGTAGAAGGTGACCACCCACCAGCGCGGAAGCGGGTTGTCGAGTTCCTTGATGCCGTCCCACTCATGACCGGTCGTGGAGACGCCCGACAACTCATCGATATGCTGTGTGCTCATGATCAATCGTCTTTGAGGGGAATGCGGGCGGCTTCATCAGCCTGGCCGCGACCGCCCGGTCGGAGCGCGATGGCAACGCATCCAGCAAAGAAGAGCGCCAAAGCGAGCAGGCCCCAGCTGTCCGCAAACTCCCGCATCAAATTGTAGTCCATCAGTTGTTTCTCCTCAGCGATAGCCGGCGCCTTCGTCGTAGTTCTTGAAATCGACCAGGGTGCCGAGCATCTGCAGGTAGGCGACCAGGGCGTCCATCTCGGTGACCTGCTGGGGGTTGCCGTCGAAATCACCGACCTTGGCCTTCGGATAGCGCGCCTCGAGGCCTGACGTGTCGGCATTGGGATCTGCCTGTGCCATCAGATCCGCATTGGCATTGGCGATCATGTCATCGGAGTAGGGCACCCCAACGCGCCTGTTCGCGACCAGATGCGTCGAGAATTTCTTCACCTCGATCGGTGTGTCTTTAAGGAACGCGTAACTCGGCATGATCGACTCCGGCACGACGGAGCGCGGATCGCTGAGATGCTGGACATGCCAGCTGTTGGAGTAGCGGTCGCCGACGCGCGCGAGATCGGGTCCCGTCCGCTTGGATCCCCACTGGAAGGGGTGGTCGTACATCGACTCGGCCGCCAGGCTGTAATGACCGTAGCGTTCCACCTCGTCGCGGAATGGCCTGATCATCTGGCTGTGGCACAGATAGCATCCCTCGCGCACGTAGATGTTGCGACCGGCGAGTTCGAGCGGCGAGTAAGGCCGCATGCCTTCGACCTTCTCGATCGTGTTGTCGAGATAGAAGAGCGGCGCGATCTCGACGATGCCGCCGACGGTCACGACCAGCAGGGATCCGACGAGAAGCAGGGTCGCGTTCTTCTCGATGGCCGCGTGTTTATCCATCAAGCCCATTTTCTGGCTCCTGATCGCACGGGCTTCAGGGCGGGCGCGGAGCCCGGCAGAGGTTGCTCCTCGCGCTGGTAGCCGCGGATGGTCATGGTGATGTTCCAGGCCATGATCAGGGCGCCGGACAGATACATCGCGCCGCCGGCGGCGCGCATGATGTAGTAGGGATGCATGGCGGCGACGGTTTCGGCGAAGGAGTAGACCAGGAAGCCCTGTTCGTCGTACTCACGCCACATCAGGCCCTGCATGATGCCGGAAACCCACATGACCGCCGCATAGACGACGATGCCGAGCGTGGCGAGCCAGAAGTGCCACGTCACGAGTCGGGTCGAGTAGAGCCGCGGCCGGTTCCACAGCTTCGGCACCATGTAGTAGATGGCGCCGAACGAGATCATGCCGACCCAGCCGAGCGCGCCGGAATGAACGTGGCCGATGGTCCAGTCAGTGTAGTGTGAAAGCGAGTTGACGGTCTTGATCGCCATGACCGGGCCTTCGAAGGTCGACATGCCGTAGAAGGCAACGGCCGTCACCATCATGCGGATGATCGGATCGGTGCGCAGCTTGTCCCAGGCGCCGGACAGCGTCATCAGGCCGTTGATCATGCCGCCCCACGAAGGCATCCACAGCATGATCGAGAACACCATGCCCAGCGTCTGAGCCCAATCTGGAAGGGCAGTGTAGTGAAGATGATGCGGCCCGGCCCAGATATACAGGAAGATCAGCGCCCAGAAGTGGATGATCGACAGGCGGTAGGAATAGACCGGCCGATTAGCCTGCTTGGGCACGAAGTAATACATCATGCCTAGGAAACCGGCGGTGAGGAAGAAGCCGACGGCATTGTGCCCATACCACCACTGGGTGAGGGCATCCTGAACGCCCGCGAAGGCCGAGTAGCTCTTCGAGCCGAGCAATGAGACCGGCATCGATAGGTTGTTGACCACATGCAGCATCGCAATGGTGACAATGAAGGAGAGGTAGAACCAGTTGGCGACGTAGATATGCGGTTCCTTGCGCTTCAGGATGGTGCCAAGGAAAAGGATCAGGTACGCGACCCAGACGATCGTCAGCCAGATGTCGACATACCATTCCGGCTCGGCATATTCGCGGCCTTCGCTGATGCCCAGCAGATAGCCGGTCGCGGCCATGACGATGAAGAGCTGGTAGCCCCAGAAGACGAACCAGGCGAGATTGCCGCCGAAGAGGCGCGCGCGTGACGTGCGCTGGACCACATAGAGCGACGTGCAAAGCAGGGCATTGCCGCCGAAAGCGAAGATAACCCCGGAAGTGTGCAGCGGCCGCAGCCGGCCGAAATTGAACCAGGGTTGGATGTTGAGGTCGGGGAAAGCAAGCTGAAGCGCGATAATGACGCCGACCAGCATGCCGACAACGCCCCAGAATACTGTGGCGATGGACCCGTAGCGGATTGGTCCATCCATGTAAGCTGCGGGGTCGATTGGAACTGCTGGCTTGAAGTCGATGTTGCGCATTAGCATCGCATTGAAGCCAGCCACGCTGAAGAACAGAACCCACATGTGCTGGCGAAAAGGTTCATCCACGCCGAAGCCGGCAGCCACCACTGCTGCGAAAGCAAACAGGCCTAGAAGGACGATCTCTGTGCCGAATTTCATTGCAAGGCCCGATCTGGAAAATGCGGCGGACGCCAGATCCGCATTGCATAAATTGCGCAGTCGCGGCTTGTTTGCCCTGATCCATGTCAGAGCCGCGCGATTTTGCTTCAGACGGGAGCAGAAGGTGGCGATTGGACGAGGAAACGCAGCCACGCGCAGGCCCGGCTTACTGAACAAGTCGGCGCCTGTGGGCCGCTGGGCGTGGTGGCGATTGCAATGTCGCGCGGGGGCCTGCAAAATATGGCTGATGCCTTGGCGAGGCGGCGGCAGCGGCCGAGCCATGCGAGGGTGCGCTCCAAGGCCAAGCGCCCGGGCAAGACGATGAAGCCCCTGGCCTGATCGGACCGCTCGGCGATCTCGACGTTCACCTGGGCGATCGCCTTCTTCAGCCCCTTGCGAAACTCCGGCCCCTGACAGCCGCCATCGGCGTAGAGCTTGAGCAGGAAAGGGTAGAGGCCGACAGCGTCGCCATCGCCACCACGCCGCCAACGCGGTCGGCCGGCGCAACATGGATCCGACAAGGGAGGAGCTGATCGGGGACGTCATCTACCAGATCGGCGCGCTACAGGGGCTCGCAAAAGCCGCCGGCACCACGGTCCGATACATCAAGCCACACGGCGCGCTCTACAACACGATCGCGCACGACACACGCAGGGAGCTGGCGTCATCGACGGCATCAAGGCGATAGATCCCTCGCTCGCGCTGATGGCGCTTTCGGGTGCTCCGATCATCGAGCAGGCGCGCGCAGTTGGGCTGAGAGTTGTCTGCGAAGCCTTTGCCGACCGAGCTTACGACGCCGATGGCAGTCTCGTCAGCCGCCGCCTTCCACGGGCGGTCATCCATGAGCCGGGATTAGTCGCGGCGCGCATGCTGCGTTTGGTCAAAGAAGGACGCATCATTGCCGTCGATGGCACCGCAATTGAACTCGAAACGGAGTCGACTTGCGTCCACGGCGATACGCCGGCCGCAGTATCGATCGCGGTTCGTGACGCGCTCGTCAGCAACGTTGTCGAACTGAAGAGTTTCACCCATGGCTGACCGTTACCGCTTTCTACCTGCGGGCACAGGCGCCTTGCTCGTCGAACTCGACGATCTGGAGGCCACGCTGACTCTCCACGATGCGCTGCAAGCTGATTGGCCTGACGGGGTGATTGAACTCGTGCCGGCTGCCCGTACGCTACTAATGCGCTTCGACCCGCTTGCGACCGAACGCTTTGCATTGGTTGTTGCCACAGCGAATGTCGACCTGTCGAACCGTTCCATCCGGCACGGGGAGACCTTCGAGATCCCCGTTACATATGACGGGGCGGTCACAACGATGTGGCTGCATTCCTCGGGTGGCCGATCGAACAGTTTGTCCGTCGGCATACCGAGGCGACCTACACTGTTGCCTGTACCGGTTTTGCGCCGGGCTTTGCTTACATGACCTGCGATGATCCTGCCTTCGATGTGCCGCGGCGCAAAAGTCTGCGGCTGCGCATTCCTGCCGGTTCTGTGGCACTTGGAGGCAAGTTCGGTGGGATTTATCCCACGGACAGCCCCGGCGGGTGGCACCCCTCGGACACACGCCGTTGAAGGTGTGGGACACGAGCCGAGATCGCGCGGCGCTCCTCGCACCCGGAGACCGGGTGCGCTTCCGAGACATGGCAAAGGGCACAGCTATGGCCGTTGTTTCCGACGTTTCGGCCGCCTTCTCGAAGTGCACGACCGCTTCAAGCAATGGCGGCGGTCTTCTCGTTACCCGCGACGACCGCCCTGCCCTTTTCCAGGATCTCGGTCGGCCCGGCCAGGCTGGTCAGGGGGTGTCGGAATCTGGAGCGCTCGATCGCAAAAGCCTTATCGAAGCCAATCTTTGCGTCGGCAACCTGGGAATTCGGCGGTGATCGAGATCGCTTATGGTGGATTTGCCGTGAAGGCCGATCGATCGGTGACGCTGGCCACCACGGGGCATCATCGCCGATGACGGTCCGCACCGCCGACGAGCACAGCGTCGGTGCACCGCTTGGGCGGCCCTTCGCACTCAATGCGCAAGACGAACTGACCCTCGAATTCCCCTGGAAGGCACGCGAACCTAGCTGGCGTTCGGGGCGGTTTTCTTATCGACAAGGTTTTGAATTCGGCGGCAACTGACTCATTGGCAAAGGTTGGTCCGAGCCAGTCCTTGCGGGCGACATTCGTCGATCCATGTCGGCCCTGGCCTCAGATGCTGCCCAAGGCAGGCGACACCGTCACTCTCGACATTTTGCTTGGGCCGCGGACTGACTGGTTTACGGAGAAAGGCCTCGAGACACTGCTTGCGCAGGACTGGCAGGTGACGGCCGAATCGAGCCGTGTCGGGGTGCGCCTTGCTGGCGTGGAGCCTTTGGAGAGGGGTGATACCGCAGAACTTCCATCGGAAAGGAACGCCCCGGGGGCGCGATCCAAGTGCCGCATAGCGGCCAACCGGTGCTTTTCCTCGCCGACCATCCGCTCCAGGTGGCCATCCGGTGTCGCAGTTGTCGGCGATCATCTTGATCTCGCAGGCCAGATCCCCATCTGCGCGAGGATCCAACGGCAAGACTGAAGCAACGCCCTAAAAGGCGGCCTTGATGGCGGCGGCACTCCGACTTGCTTGGCAAAAGCGAGACGCATGTCACGCCCCAGGGGCAGGCCGCATCACCATCACGATGCGACCAGGAGCTATGGTCGGACTCGCGCCGAACTGGCAACGATCGACTGACATCCAAAGACATCAGAGGCCGCACGGCCAACATAAGGCGATGCAGAGAATTGAATGAAGTCACGGGCAGAAACGGCCGCCTCCAGAAAGGCGATTAGGGTCGAGGAAATCAGCAGTTGAGGGAGCGAGATTTTCCAATCTCCTTAGGCTTGCCCGAGAGCGACTGGTGGACGGCCAATTGTGGGTCAATCCGGATTGCGGTCTCAAAACACGCCGATGGGAGGAGTCCGCCCCGCGCTGATGAGCATGGTTGCAGCAGCGCGTGAAGTCCGCGAGAAAGCGCAGACCGAATGTGGCGTGCGTCGAAATAGAGGCCCTCGATCGTAGACATTCGCATTCAACAGCGACCAGACCTCGCAGAACCAGAATTGCCCGGCACCCTCTGAATAGACGTGGCAAACAGCTCCCTTGCTAAGGCAAGCGAGCGTGACCTGACCGAAGCCTGTCAAGGCGGCTCTGCGAGCGTGGGCATGATGCTTTCTCGTTCAACGCCTATAGCTCGGGGAGCCTGAAAAGGGGACAAAATCCCAAAGTGGCATAGCGCTTGCTTGCAGCATCAGGGGCATTGAGCTCCAAACTGGAGCGCAGCGCTGTAATGTTTAGAGTCGCCAGTTCAGCGAACCTCGTCATCCTGTGTTCACGGGGGGGTTCCCGGCGAGCAGCAAGAACAGACATGATTTCCACGCCGAACCGTGCTCGTGGGCGCAGGCATGTGACGCCGTGGCCAACGGCAAGTATCGGAACAAAGCCGCCGCAGTTCTCGCCAAGATTCCCTCAACTTGCGGGGAGGCAATCGGCGTCGGCAGCTCATCATATTTTCGTTTCCTCCACAGTTGCCCATGAGAGAGAAACGTCAGGTCGCTTGAGCCAGAACAGTCCTGTTGACGACCATCGCTCAGAAGCCGCCCACCTCAACAGCCCGCCCTCTAGTAGAAAAAAGGCCGCTCTCCTTCCTCTGATTCCAGTGTTGCTATGGTGCAGCTCGTGCATGGCGGCCGTTCAGACAATCTCGGTCTTGGACCGTCTTAGCAGGGACGTCTCATGCCGCTGCCAATCCTAGCGCTTGCCATAGCATCCTTCTGCATCGGCACCAGCGAATTCGTGATTATGGGCCTGCTGCCGGACGTCGCCGCCGACCTTGGCGTCTCGATCCCTTCGGCTGGCCTTCTGGTCACCGGCTATGCGCTGGGCGTCGTGTTCGGCGCACCGATCGTCGCCATGGCAACCGCGCCCCTGCCGCGCAAACCCGTGCTTGTCGGCCTCGCCGCGCTCTTCGTCATCGGCAACCTCTTCTGCGGCATCGCACCGAACTACTGGCTGCTGATGGCAGCGCGCGTCGTCACCGCCTTTGGCCATGGCGCCTTCTTCGGCATCGGCTCCGTCGTCGCCGCGAGCCTCGTGCCGCGCAACAAGCGGGCGAGCGCCATCGCCCTGATGTTCGCCGGCCTGACGCTTTCCAACATCCTCGGTGTTCCTGCCGGCACCGCGCTCGGCGAAGCCTTCGGCTGGCGCTCCACCTTCCTCGCCGTGGTCGGCATCGGCCTGATCTCGGTCGCGGCCATCGCCTGGCTGGTGCCCTCGGATGTCGCGGAGCCGAGCGGCGGTGGTCTGCGCGACGAACTCCGCGTGCTCGGCAAGCTGCAGGTGTGGCTGGCAATGCTGATCGCCTCGCTCGCTTCGGCCAGCCTGTTTGCTGTTTTCACCTACATCAAACCTTACCTCACCGACGTCTCCGGCCTGTCGACGGCGAACGTCACATGGGTGCTGCTTCTCTTCGGCGCCGGCATGACCATCGGCAATGTCATCGGCGGCAGGCTAGCCGACTGGAAGCTGATGCCCACGGTCATCGGCACGTTGCTCGCCATGGCCCTGCTGTTCGTCGCCTTCGCCAAGCTCGGCGCGGTTGCCGCGGTCGCCGTCGCCATCGTCTTCCTGTGGGGCATGCTGATCTTCATCGTCGTTCCGCCGCTGCAGATGCGCGTCGTCGAGGCGGCCGCCGAAGGCCCGAACCTTGCCGCCACGCTCAACCAGGGCGCCTTCAATGTCGGCAACGCCAGCGGCGCCTGGATCGGCGGCCTCGCCATCTCCTGGGGCGTGTCCTATGCCGACCTGCCGCTGGTGGGCGCGGCGCTCGCGTTGCTCGCCGTTGCCGTCGCCGCAGCGTCGCACGCACTCGACCGGCGCTCGGTGGTACAGACTTAGTCGTCGGATCAAATGCTTGCTCCGAATGCCCGATCCTTGCTGGTGCTTCGGCAATTCTCTCCCCGTGAAAGGTTCCGCATGGATCTCAAGCTATATCGAGGGTGGCACGTACCCAGGTCCGCCGCGCACGGTGCCGCCACTTGGCGATGATCTTGGCGAGACGCTGGTCCTCCCGAGCTTCGGCGCCGAAAGCCTTCACCACTGTGTTGTAGCTGATTGCGTCCGCTAGCGCACCGCCAAGCTTTGTGTCCCACCTGTTGGCAAGGCTTGCTGCGGCCGTGACATAGCGGAGCGACATGATACCGGTGACCGCCAGGTAAACAAGTGAACCGCCGGCAACGATCAGACCCATCATCGGCCAGTGCCAACCTATCAGCACCGTCGAACCAACAAGCATGATGAGCGACGGGAACAACGCGTCCCTCGCGGGGAAGGCCAACTTCACACGTATCCCCCTTGCGGCTATGTCGCATGTCCGACGATGTCGGACATGCGACATAGCCGCATTAAAACTATTTTCTCTGTGGCTCAGGTGTTTGTCTGCCTTGTCGCGGGACAGGCGGCCGCAAGGACGTGTTCGATGCTCACGTCCCTAAGGTGGGTGGGCTGCGCGAGGGCAGTCAGCATGCCGACCTTGCGGCGGCCCAACCACGAACCCCGTCGCCGAGACCCAGCTGGGCCCTGCAGCCGGGCAAAAAAGTGCGCACGACCGGCAAACACAACGAGAGAAGCGAACGCTCGACGCGCCTGCCCTCAAGTCGGTTGGCAGGCCAACTCGGGTTGGAGTTGGAGGAGCGGAAGTCCGCGATGGCGTCGCTCAACATCGAGGAGGTCAGCGTCCTGTTTGGGGCCGTTAGCAGACCAGCAGCTTCAGAGCCTTAGTCAACGAGTAGCAGACCTATAGAGCAGAAGGTTCAGGTCTCGATCTGGCCCGAACCGAGTTTTGATTGCGCTACCGTCGTCAGCTTGTCTGCAATCGGGATCATGGTGCCGCCCGATGGTGAAGGCAGACGTACGTGTCAGCCACCAATTTAGAAGTGTCAGAGCCTACAGGCCTGCAATGAGCGGGCTCTCTTGCCAGCCTGTAATCAGCTTGAGACAATCTGAGACTACGCCGTCCAAAGGCTGTTCGGCATTGACAACACCGTCGGCCCGTTGCGGAAGCATATCACCCAATTCCGCCTCAACGCGGTGTGACGTTGCGCGAGCGAAATCTTGCGCGTCGTCCCGAGTCTGAATGCGGTCGATGCGCGTGGTCTCGACAGCTCCGAGGAACAGGAGGCGCGTCTGGGTGGGCTTGCTTTCGGCGACGAGAATTTCGAAAATACTCACATGCCGAACACCGTCGAGTATGAAATTTTCGCCCGGCTTAAAGCCGCCAGCGCTTAGGACGTCGCGGCAGAATGACTTCGGGTCCTCATCGACGCGCTTCTGGCCCAAGTCCTGTAACGCCTCACGGCTGTCTGGATTTCCCCCAAGACGCGTGATCTCGCTACGCAAGTAGTCTCCAAAACCGGTGCGTCGCCAACCAAGTGCCTCCGCAACGGCCGCGCTGACCGACGACTTGCCACTGCCGATTTGACCGGAGAAACAGAGCAACAGGCCCATTAGAAGGCGAAACTCATCTGCCGAGGCCGCAACGAAACCCAGCCGCGACGGTCACGCTTGTCACAGTTTACGGGCGCGATGGACGCGGGGGTGCCGAGTTCGATCAACGTGGCGTAAAGCGAATCGGCTCGGGACGCCCAGAATTCGTCATCAGCTCCAATGCCCGCACCAAATCGGTCGCGGATGCGGTCAAGCGGCTCGGCTTCGAGGTCATAGCACCACGTGCGTCGCGCGAGTGCGATGCCGCAGATCGGCCCGGAAACCTCCTTCACAAGAATGATATCGCCATCGCCGACCTCGCCATATGGTGCGCAGCGATTGCGGCTGAATCGCGATTCGATCGTCTTTTCACCCGACAGCACCATTGACAGGTACGGTTCAGAGAAGATTGCGAGATGGATCCCGATGCGGCTCGTAGGCTGCGTCGCGCCGGATAAGTAGGTCAGCCAGAAATGGTGACTGTCGACTTGTTCCAGTAAGGCGTCGAACTGGACCTCCAAGTCATGCTCCCTTCAAGGGCCACCATCGGCGCACCTCGTTCTTCTTGTACCTCGAGAGCCGCCAAGGCCCGCAATTCGTCAGCAATTCGCTCAAGCTGCTCGTGTTCTTGCATAGTGCCCCAAAGGCGTGGCTGGACACCAGAGCCCATCGTCTCGCCAGCACAGGAAATTGCTGCCTCAAGAACAAGCTGTGGATTATTGGTTCGGAAAATCCGGTTGCCAGATGTCCAAACTTGCGCCAAGCGACGGCGCGTGTCGCGTCGGCTCACCGTTGGCAGCACGTCGCCATCGATCAGCGAGGTAAGGCCAGCCTCGCCGGAACGGGTTTCGCCATTTGCGCGTACGAAGAGCCGCATGCGCCCGATGCGAGCTTCGGTCCATTCGCGACGTTGTGCTGAAAGGGCGAGGGAGTGCCGGGTCGGCGCCCGCGCCTTCCTGAACGCCAAGAGGTCGCCTCGCCGCCAGTGCTGCGGGGGATAGATCCCGGCAGCGGCCAAAGCGTTGCGTTCAAAGAATGGCGTTTCATAGCTGATGGCCAGTGGACAATGCTCGATTGGGTCGAGCCCAAGCCTCCGGCCGAAGCCGATAACCTTTTGCCTGTCAGCTTCGGCGCTCGGCCGTGTCCCGTCGGGTGGCAGGCTAATCAGCACCACGCCGCCTGGACGGCAGGCATGCGCCGCAGCCGCGAGCATTGGCCGCACGAAGTCGAGATACCAGGGCGGATCAAGAAGAACGGCGTCTGCGCTCTGGCGGGGAAGACCGCCACTGCAGAACGCGATGGAGAGTGGCGAACCAGTGGCGCGATTGAGCTCCAAGACCCGATCCGTAACGCTGTTGTTTTCGGCCAAAAAGGCAAGTCGTCGGCCGATCGGCAAGGTCAATGCTTCGACGGCAAGCCCAGGAGTTCCAAACAATAGAATGTCGGCACCGGCCGGCGTCATTTCGGCGGCGCGATTGAGCAGCGAGCGTGCCGCGTCGGGAGTGAACCGCCACTCGAAATCGAGCGGATGCGGCAAGGGTAGCAAAGACCGGCCTTCGACGGTGTCCGACCCAGTCGCTGCGGCTTGTTGACGGACCAACGCAGCGAATGCCGAGTTGATCATGCCGCCTGCGGCAAGCCGATCCAGCGACGCGAGCAGCTCAGTCGGATAAACTGCCGGCAAACCGTGCAGAAGGGCCGCGAAGTTCGTCGCGCCATTTGATGTCGCTGCGCAAATCAATGCGTCAACCTTAGCTTCAAAGGCAATTTGCGAAAGCGAACGACGCGACTGGATCATGCGACCCTCGTGCGGAGGGGCACATCGCAGATGTGCAAGGCGCGCAAATCCGATGAAAACCGCCGTTCAAGCTCGCTCGTCCAAGCAGCAATCGCCTCTTCCTGGACGACGAGGCTCCTCTCGCGCGCCTCGTCGCGCAACAGCCTTTGCTCGACCGGAGTGAAGATCTGGATGCGCAGTGGGACGACGCGAAGCGGAAAATTAGGATCGATCGCCTGTAGTCGATCCATCAGGTCGGCGACACCCTGTGCGATGCCATCGTCATGCGGCGAGGTCAGCGTGACGTAGCCGTAGACGTCCAGTCCTAACGCAAGCACGCGCCGCAGGATCTTGAACTGTCGCTCGTAGTCTCGTGAGGCGGCGCGGGTGTTGAAGGAGAAGGATCGTGCGTCGAAACCCTTGATGCAGCAGACGCGGCCGTAGTTCCGATAGCTGTGAATGAGAGCGAGATCGGCAGGCGCGAGTTCGTCGAACAGGTAAGTGGTGCTGAGGTTGTCGTCAGTCCAGAGATAAGTCGTCTCGGCGAGACCGGCGTCGATGAGAGCCCTCATCATCCAAGGTGTCCATTCCGGCACGAGATCCGGAGAACCTCCGGAGAGGTCTATTATCCGGGGGACGTCGGGAATCTGGCGATAAAGGTCAACGAGTTCGGTAGCTGTGAACCATTCCGAGTGACTAAGGTCGGCCTTGAGTAATTCCTCCGGGACGAAACAATACCAGCAACGCCAGGCGCAGGCGGCGTTCTGGAAGACAAGCGCCGTCATTACCTCGGGAACCGGGGCAATGCCGAGCGCGCGGCAAGCGGGCGCGATTGGAAGCGGATTGGCGGGCCAGCCTTCGGCGGTCGCGAGCCGAAAATGGCGGACACGTCCATAGCCATTGCAGTTCGCCGGCAGCGTAAGGTCGATCTCCTGGCCCGACCCTGCCAGACGCGAGATTAGGACGCGGCCATGCGCGACGTCGATGGCACGCGCGCGCAATTGCTCAGCGAAACGCCGGGTGTCGATCGGCTTCGCTACGCTCGTCATGAGTGCGGCCCCTCCGGCTCAGGTGGCAGGCCCCGACGGCGCGGAGGCACCTTAACGGGCTCGTCGGCCAGATCGGGCAACTTCTCGTCAAGGAAGAGGTAGAGTAGGGTCACGCAATAGTCGAACTCCACCGGCGTCAGGTGGCGGCCTTTCGGGATATCGTGCCAGTATTCGAGGCAAGTCCGGCAGCATGTGGCCGTTGCGTGCTGCGCATAGTAAATCGCATTCCCCTCAAGCGGCGTCTGGTAACCGTCACGGGGCGGCTCTGCCACGGCGAGATATTTGCCAAGACGATCTCTCGCAGCTTCCTTCAGCGCGTCGCGGCCTTTGCGCTGGGCATGGCGCATCGCGACGTCATCGACTGGGCGATGGAAGAAGTGGTGACGGATCAGTTCGTGCTGAAGCGCAACAAAGGTGTGCGCTGCATCAGCCTTGTCGCGGCGGTGCAGTCGCTTCCAATCGACTAGGTCCACTCCGCAGGCTCGACACTTGCCGCGCTGATCGGGCGTCATCTTCTTCAGCTGCTTGAAACAATGAAGATCGTTGTCGCAGTCGGTCGACGTGCACTTGATGTCGAGCGGCGGGGGTTTCTTGAACTCAGTCACGTGAAAACCTCAATGAAGCGCCCGATCGAGCAGTTGTCGATCGAGCTCGTTGTCAATTTCGTACGGAAAGCGTTCGACGAAGACGTCACGCGCGATTGTCCACGGATCGCCGTCGTCGGCTTGCAAGTTTGCGGCTGCCCCCCACCAGTTTACACCCTGCCACGACAGACGGAATGCGAGGTAGTTCGCGAGCGCGCCGACACCGACCGAGTTCTTTGCCGCAATCAGGGGAACGACGCTCTTGAGCCGTTCGATGGAATTGCGAGCAGCTTGAACGCAAGCCTGAGCCAAGGTTTCGGCCTTGCCGTCCAGGACGACATCACCCGCAAATTGGCTGGCTGCGATCTCCTCGTCGGAGTTACGTCGATCGGAAGAAGTCTCGTCGGCCTCAATCACCTCCAACGTCTCTGCGTCGGGTCGCTGGCCGGCATGGAAGACCTCGTGTAGCAGATCGAATAGCCACCGCGCCTCGTGGCGCGAGGTCTGTTTTAGCACCACTGCATTGCGTCCTTCGTAACGCCAGCATGCGCCATGAAAGGTGCCGCGGTCGCGCAACGGCAGGACGACGACGCCCAGGTCCCAGGCTGTATGGAGCGCGCTCTTGAGGTCTATGGTGTTATGACTCCTAAGAATATACCGATGCATAGCCGCCGCGTCGGTCGGGATTTCCGCCTTAGGTAGCGATCGCGCGCCCTTGAGCGCGACGACGGCGAGATAGTTCGCATACGCCGCATAGAGGCTGGTTGCAGCCTGGGCGCGATTGGGGGGCATCTTGAACCGTGCTTCAGCCGCGGCGAAGCGCGGCGCGACAAGCGCCTGCGCACCGAAGACATTGTCTCGCGTCCAGCCGAACACGCGCTCAAGGACGGCGCCAGTCTTAGCAGTCAAAGCATAGCCGTCGTCCTCGCTCCCAATCTCGCCACTGGCGCGCGCGGCATCTGCCGACGGCAACAACCGCGTTAATAGAAACTCGCGGTCAAGCCCGACCTGACGCAGCTTGCTCACAAGCCCTGCGAAACCATCGGCGGCTACTGGGAGAAGGATATCGTTCCTGATGCGTACACCGAGCGCGCTGGCGATTTCGCGCAGGCGCTGATAACTGGCAGAAGCGTAGCGCTCGGCTTCGTAGCGCTGGATCTGCTGCTCCTTGAGACCCAGGCGCTCGGCGAGATCCTTCTGGCTGAGTCTACCCGCGATCCGCGCCTGGATAAGCCCATCGGCCAGTTCATCGAACGAGTTGATCGAGATCATCGAGAGATCGGCGGACTTGAGGCGATCATACTCAGCGATTTCCGCCTGCAAGTCGGCAAGCTGGCTTTCCATCGCCTCACGTTCTGCTTGCCGTAGGCGGGGATGCACATCGTCGCGCGCAGGACTATTCGCGAGCTCGCCAATAGCTTTGCGAAAGCGATCAACTTCGCTCCGTGTGATCTTGTACTGCCGTTCGTTGCTGATCATGGCAGACTCCCGAGATCGATGTTAACGACGCCCTTGGGCACCCCGTTGCGATCCTTCATGAAGAAGTCGCGGTAGAGCACACCAGGGGCGGCGAATAAGCTCGCCGGAAAGAGCTCGCCCAGATATTTAGATTTCATGGCTGCTCGGCCATTCGTGAAATCGAGCAGTACGGGGTCAAGGCGATAGGGGTCGACCCCTTGAGTGTTCCAAGCTCCGTCATAGTCCTCCGGCAGTTCTTTTTGAGAAACAAAGCTTCCGTCGAGGAGCACCGATCGGCAACCGGCGCCCGCTAGGTTCTGAAGGGCCGCCAACAGACCTCCAACGAGTCGGGTCCGGTGACCGTTGGCGCTGAACCGGGGCGCGACCTCGTTCCACGGGGCATCGTGAACTCCGAGAGGAAGATAACCGGTAGCTGAGTCGGCGTCAGGAAGCATGACACAACAATATCGTTGTGTCGTATGTTCGTCAAGTGTTCTGTCGACGAGTGCCTCGGAGGGTCCCCAAGGCTCGGCATTTTGAGCGGCGCGTTCGCCGTAGGATATTCCATTCGAGGCGAATCCATCATTCTAGGCAAATCTACTGATCGATACCTTCTCATTGAGCCATTGAGCCGATTGGATTGCATCGGCTCCCCGCTCTTGAGATAGAATGAGGGAGCGCAAACCATTCCGCGCCAGGTTGAGGGAGGAAGTATCTGGTGAACCCGGCGATCAAATTAGTGGCGGTTTCGGCCGGGATTTCGTCCATCATCAGCGCTGCGATCGTCTTGCTATTCGCGCAGGTTGCACCAGTGCAACATGTCTCATCGCCCGCTACGCCGACCCCACCGACTGTTTCAGTGACCCAGTCGCCATCCGCCAGCACCTCACCCGCACCTGCCTCGACTGAAAAGGGCTCGCCCGAGGCCAAGGCGATCGATACGCTTGCCGACCATAACTTGAATCCGGGCATATCGAGTCATGAGAATACGGATGCATCGTCCGACAAGGCGCCTTGGTGGGCGACCTTCGTCGGGGAGATTGCGTGGCCGGTCAGCCTACTGCTTGCCCTTATCCTCGCACTCACCATCGACCGCTTGCGTCGTTTCTTTGGCGCGGGATTCACGATGGTACGCTCGATCAAGGCCGGCGGTGTCGAGATGGAAATTAGCGTCGAGGCCGCGGATACGGTCCGCAAGGAACTCCGCAGGTCATTCGGCGAGTTGATCGAAGATGCACGGGTGGAATATGAGCGGATGGCAGACGTGCAGAACCTAAAGCGCGTCGCGCTGAAACGGATTCAGGCGACGCGCTTTAAGTCCTTGTTTTGATGCATGTCGTTGTTCCAGAACCGCGTACACTTCTGGGCGACATGCATTAGACCGCCTGCTCGCCTCCGTTGTTGAAGATGAAATCATCGTCAAGGTGTCGGGGCTAAGCCGGTCCGACATACGGGCGACACTCCACGTGAGAGACATTGTCTTCAAGGAGTTCCTGTACCAGCTAGTCGACTACTATCCCAAAGGCGGAGGCGCACATCGTAGATTCTCGCAACGATATGGGATCATCGGCCGAAGCTGGCGCTCGGGAAAGTCACATGGTACGGGAAACGCATTCGGCAACGTGCAGTCCGACGAGGCGCTGGTCGAACGTTGGGGGATGACCCTCAGCGAAACGCACGGCGTCCTGCAGAACAAGCATTCCTGCCTGAGCGTAGTTCTCAGAGCAGGTGGAACCGAAAGCGGCATTCTCTATCTTGATTCCTCCAAGGAAAACGCCTTCGGCGAGGATGCAGTAGCTCAAACGTTCGCCCGCTCGCTAGAGACACAGTGCTCTGTGGTGGCCTTGGCAGAGGCCGTCGAGAGGGCAATGACACCACTCAGGGCCGCAGGACCTAATCTCGATCTGAAGGATGCCGGCAAGTGAACGCGATCCCAAAGCCCTCCCCTCCGAGGCATGCGAGCTACGACGAGATAGCGAGTGAGTACTACGATCCGCGGCGGCATCCCACCTGCGCGAGCTTGCGAGAGCTGAGCGCCGCCTATCTCACCCCGCGGATTGAGCTGGCTTCGGGAGCAGCAAAACGGCTTGTCGAAGTTGGTGTCGGTCAATCGCTGCTAGCGCCATCTTGGAGGGCGGCAGGGGGAGACCTTGGATACGTTACGCTTCTGGACAACTCTCCGTCGATGCTCGCCTATTCGGCAGACTGGCAGCGGCTCGGCACTCGCCTGGTATTGGCTGATGCGGCAGCTACCGGGCTGCCCGCCGCTTCCGTGGACGTACTTATTTCGTCGCTCGGCGACCCCTACAATTCACCGCTCTTCTGGCAGGAAGTCTCGCGCATCCTCAAGCCGGGCGGAATCTGCCACTTCACCTTGCCAGCATTTGAATGGGCGATGGCTTTTCGCGACAAGGAAAACATGTCAACCGCCGAATTCCTGCGAGCCGACGGGGTCAAACTGCTTTTGCCGTCGCCTGTGTTGAACGAACTGGATCAGCGGAGGATGTTTGCTACAGCAGGACTCAGGCTGGTGGACGAAGAGGCGCTCACCCGACAAGCACTGACTTCGAGGCCGGCTCCAAAGCTGATGTGCGTGCCCGTCGACGTACCAGCAGTCCGCGGGTACTCTTTGCAGCGGCCCTAGGCCAATTCGCATCCAGCGAATGTCGGGTCTTAGTAGTCACGAATTTACACCTGAACGGCTGACGTAGGCGCATTCGAGACATTCCCCCCAAGCCCGGTGCGCTTTCCGTGTTGGCAATCGATGGCCGTCATTGGTATGCTTGATCGGCACGCGGCATCCTATCAAAAAAGGACACTATATGGCTACCGGGACGGTGAAATGGTTCAATTCGCAAAAGGGTTTTGGTTTCATTCAGCCTGACCAGGGTGGCCCGGACGTGTTCGTGCATATTTCGGCCGTTGAGCGATCCGGCCTGCGGGGCCTCAATGATGGTCAGAAGGTCAGCTATGAACTGGTGCAGGACAAACGTTCCGGAAAGACGTCAGCCGGCGAGCTTCGGACGATCTGATAGAGAACCGCTGTCATTGAGAGTCCTCTCTGATTGGGGTCGTCGTGGTCAAGGTGCTCCTGCACTTTTTCTCGGACCGTTCCGCGGGTCACTCGCTTCTCTTCGCGGTCGGCGCTTGGGCCGCCGCATGATGGGATCAGGAGAGCGAGACGT
>NZ_JARAKC010000018.1:0-92606 GCF_049887195.1 Mesorhizobium abyssinicae | reverse complement strand
ACCGTCAGCCGGGTTCTCAAGCGTGCCGGACTGTCGCGGTTGAGGGATATCGAACCGGCCGAACCGGTGCGCCGCTACGAGCGCGAGAAGCCCGGCGAGATGATCCACATCGACATCAAGAAACTCGGGCCCTTCGAGCGCGTCGGCCACCGCATCACCGGCGATCGCGTCGGCCAGTCCAACAGCCGCGGCGTCGGCTGGGAGTTCGTCCATGTCTGCATCGACGACGCCTCGCGCGTCGCCTTCTCGCAGGTCTTGCCGGACCAGAGGAAGGAGAGCGCTATCGCCTTCCTGAAGGCGGCGGTCGCCTACTACGCCAGCTTGGGCATCGTGGTCGAGCGCGTCATGACCGACAACGGGTCCTGCTACAGGTCGAAGGCCTTCGCCAAGGCCTGCCGCAAGCTTGGCCTCAAGCACATTCGCACCAAACCCTACACGCCCAAGACCAACGGCAAGGCCGAGCGCTTCATCCAGACCGCGCTGCGCGAATGGGCCTATGCCATCGCCTATCCGACTTCAGATCACCGTTCCGCCGAGCTGCCTGTCTGGCTGCACAGATACAATTGGCATCGCCCACATGGCAGCCTAAAGTCCAAAACACCTATCAGTCGCCTCGCTCTAACCGAGGACAACCTGTTGAGGCTCCACAACTAGTTGAGCGGACCAAGCCTAGCCTGAAGCGATGGCGACTTGTTGATCGACTTCTTGATCCGTTCGCGCCAGCGCTTTCCTCGTGACAGAGCATCCTCAAGGGCTTCCTGCAGATCATCGGGCCTGTCCAAGGCCAGAACGGTGATGAGAAATTCGGCCTGTAGCCGGTCCTTCAGCGCCTTGAGGCTGTCTGGCCCATCAAGTCGCCGGTCCGCGACTATGAGCTTGTGGATCGCGAAGCGTTCCGGTCGAGGTATCTGAATGAGAACGCCGTCGCGATATGTGACCGCGGCCAGGATTGGCTCCGCAAGCAGATAGTTCAGGTGATGCAGCGATTGGGCATGGACACCCAGAGCAGGCAATGGCCGCAAGGGTTCGTCTTCGGTAAAGGATGGTGTCAGAAATTCGACTAGCGTCTCGTTACGCGTTTGCCTCCAGCGCCAGGTTTTGCCGGGCTCCAGCGCTGGCGCCGGTTCAAATGAGAAATCTCTCAGAACATTATCGAGCGGACTCGATACGGTATCTTCAAGTGCAATGGAAAGGCGCTCGAAGCTCGCAATGTCGATATCGCTCGTCTGAGCTGTCTGGTCGAAGCTGAAGCGAACGCCAAGTTCACCCTCGTAGAGCCGGAATGCCTGTGTCCCAACGACGGTTCCGCCAAGGCGAAATACGCCGGCTGAGGCCAATGCGTGCAGAAGGCTGCCTGTAGCTGCATCGATCCCAAGAAACCCTTCGGCGCGCAACAGACGGACCAGCCGGGCGCGGTTGCGCCTGCGATTTTCACGGCCCTCTCGGAGCGCGCCGATGCGCTGCATTCGGGCGCGTAGTGCTTCGCTGTCTTCCCCAATATAGGTCTTTTTGACGTCGGAGCCGACACGATAGGAATCATACCAGTAGGTTCGGCCCCCGCGCTCTACGCGGGTCGGCGTTCCACGGATTTCCGCGATCGCCTCATCGCGCAAGGACGCAAGCAGATCATGATAGGCTGAGTGGGCTATGGGCGAGTGGCGATCGAACATGGGATGCTCAACAAAAATTGGGCTTGTTGAACATACGTCGTGTTCAACGAAAGCGCAAATCGTTGAACAGACGACCGGCGGTCAACCCCCGAGCCCCTGTCCTTGGCCGCCGGGGTCGTGTGGGGCCTCGCGACCATCATCGGGATGGCTATGCGATCGTGCCGCGCGCGTTGCAAGTTCATGGGGAAACTTGCGTGAAAGGGTTGCGGCAGGATTGCTGATTACGCCGTCTCGCCCATATTCGCAGCCATGGTCGCGGGGCATGTTGAATTGGCGCTGTTTGAGCAGACGTTCGTCAATCCAAACGGTTTGCATCGGCCGTTTCCTGATCGGGTAGCTGACGCGGCAGAGAAAACCGGAGGGTCGGTTCTGTTCGATGTTCGCGTTGATGGTGACGTAGAGGTTCAGCGGATGGCGGCGATCGGATACGGTGCAACCGGCACGGCGATAATTGTGATGCAAAAGAGCGGGGAACTTAGGTGCGCGTCAGTGAATGGCGACACGCGCTTTCTGGTTGAGGAGCTTACCGCCTGGTACGCGTCACCACTTCACGAGCAAGCGCGCGTTGACTATCACGGCACGGCCATAATCTTGCTCGCGAAGCTTCGTAGCGCGGGGCACTTCGCCCGTTCCAGCCGGCCGCCTTTTGGCTAAGCGATGGCCCGGCCTGCTTCTACGGGGACTCAGGATAGCAGGCCGGGTCACACTCCACCAACGGACCCGGAGTTTCAGAATATTGGGACTCAGGTAACGGTTCCACAACTTATCTTTTTGGCGAGTTCCAGCGTGAGGGCCGCGCATGGCCTACCTGCCACACCGCGATTAGGTGGAACAAATTCCGATCGGCCAATGACTGCCCCGCGGGTCGTAAAATTGAAACATAGCCGGACCGCGCGGCGATGAACGCCACCGCTCATCGTGTCGGCAATTGGGACAGCTTGGCGTCAACTGCCTGCCAAATGAGTTTATTTCGCACTCGTCAGAACAAGCAGGCCTACTTTGGGTCGCGACTCTGGGCTCATCCGATTTGAGGATAGAGGAACCCAACACCCACCGCTTTTTTGCCAAGTAGCAGCGAAGATTGACGGGCCTATAACCTCGCCAGCCGGTAGCCTTGCCGGCTAGACCCGGCGGTCAACAAGCGCCCATCCCCGACCGTCGGGCTGCTGCTGGACGCCTTGAGGTTGGTCGTGGTTGGTTTAGGATAAGGGACGACAAATTGAGGGCTGCCGTTATCGCGTTACAGCGGAGTATTCGAACCCGCTGACTTGGACTTGCTCCAGCGGGTCTTTGACCAAGTGTGCATCGAACGCAGCTTAGCCCAAAAGGACAAGGAACAGAGGGAAGACCTCGCCGCGGAACTCGTCAGCGTTTACCGTAACGGGATCCACGGACGAAGGCGAACTGTTGCAGGCACTTTCTAAGCGCCGCTTGGCTTAGGCCGTCACCGCAGTTTTCTGGCGCTAACGGTTGCGCGACATCGTCGCATGTCCGCCAGCTGCCCGATTGAGTCGCTTACCTAAGCACCCACCAAGCGGTGACCGCCCACAGCAAAAACAAGAGCGCAGCACACGCGATCAATATTGCTCTTAGCATTCGCCACCCTGGCGGCTCAGCCGGCAGAAGCCCAAATTGCTGCGCACGCTCCGTAGCGATTTTCAGCAGGGCCGCAGTGGTTTCGCGTGGCGTCCATCCTTGTGCCTCTGACGTATTCATCAGCGCTGCGATGGCGGCCTCTAATGCGACTTCACAGTTAACGGCCCGATCTGGGCTACCCCTTGGCAATATCGGTGGTTCGACGGCTCGCGACATGCAGAAACAAAGCAGATCGCGGATGAAAGGTTCCCGCGCGCATCGGGCCTTCCAGTCGCGCCACCAGGATCTGCTTGAACATCGGAGTGAAATAGGACTTCTCGCGTGGCAGGCTGTCATCAGCTCGACCGCCACCGGATCGTCGGTGATCGCATTCGGCAGATGCTCTGCCAGCCATTTGTCGAGGAAGTTGATGCCGCGTGTGCTCATTTTGCGATAAGTGTCAATGAAGAGCCCGCTCCCGATGTCAGCTGGGCGGGCTCAGTTCGGACAGGCGGTAAACCATCCCCGACACGGCGCTCAGCTTGGGCAAGAAGCGCCGTCCAATTTCTTAACTTGGTTTCGAGGGAAAGGTTTCCGGGCTGCTACCATTAGCACCAGCCTCGACTTCGCCGTCTGCTGCCACAGTGTTGCACTAATGCGAACCCGCTGCCGAGGGGACAGCAGCGGGCCTGGCTTTCTCAAGGCAATGGCCGGAAAGGGGTTGGGACACAAGGCATCCGGCCAGCCCTTTCAACGAGGGTGGCGATCGTTTGTTCCTATGCCGTTTGCATATATTAGCAATATCTTGACGAAAGCCGCGCTCGCCCCAGACTAGGTGCCCTTGGTGCCCTTGGTGCCCTTGGCCTTGCCGTAGGCGTTGGGGCTGGCGTCCGGGGTATAGATCGTCCCCACCTTCCTGCCGCCGCAAGCTGGGCCGCTGGTTTACAACGTACATGTCCACCCGATTCCCCCTCAGCGCTGGGGCTTTCCTCTAATGCTGCGTCTTGCCGCGTGATCGGCGCCGGGCTTTGCGTATGATCCATCCGACCACGTTGGGGTCGACGTAGTCATCGCCTGTCACAATACGAACGAGCTTCGTTGCGCGCGGTCGCCACTGGTTTTCGGGAACCTTGTCCTCATCCACCCAGCGGTTGAACGCTTCGCGCATTACGTCGAATTCGAAGTATGAGGCGTTGTCGTTGATCGGCTGCTTTGGCATAGGTTCGCAACGGCTTACCGTCCCAAATGTTCCAGCGGAAATTGGTCAGCCCCGAGAGAACCTTTAGAGAGCACTAAAGCTTGCAGCGGACATAGCCCGGTCTGCTTGTCGGTTGAGGAAGCCGCAGGCCGGGCCATACCCCAGCATTGAGGGGTGCCGGAGCACATGAACATTGCGCCCAGTCTGATCGGGCCGCAAGGCACACCCTTTGCAGAGGGTGAACCCGCGCTCGCCTCGGACGGGAAAGCGCGGGGTTGCCACCTGAGATTCTCATCACCAAAAGGATCACGAGCGCGCCGACACAACCATTAACCACTGCTCATGTCTAGGCCGGATACCAACTCCCCACGAAAATCTGCAGCGAAGCATGGCCAGATCGTCCTCGCCGCGCAGATGCCTCGGCTAAGCCCCTGAAAGGATAAGGCCACTCGCATTGCGTGACTGGCAATGCGGGCCATTAGATTGACAGGCAGGGCGGTCCCACGCACCGAAGGGGGGTATCCTAAGCACCCGCCGGCGGATGGCCCAGCGGTGACGGGTTCGGACTTACTTCCGCATAATCCAGCCCAGCGAGTCCGGGTCAACGGTCTCGTTCCCTGACATGATGCGCACGATGTGCTTTACGGCCGGGCGCCGTTGCTCTTCGGGTGGATTGTCCTCAGCAACCACAGCAGGAGGCTTGGGGATCACGTCACATATGGAATCGCGCGTGCGGGCTTTGGCCATGGGGCCAAATGCGGCTCAGGCTGATAGGTTCCAACGGGAGACGGGAAGCCGCCGCGACGGGCTTTTCTGGCGAGGACCCTGGAGCGGACCAGGACCGCTCCATCTACAACCGCCCCCCCCCCGAGCGTCCGTTCCATGCCGTCGCTCGAGGTCTGGCGCAATCCTGGTAAACGGAGTTGGTGGGAACCCTTTGAGCAAAAGCGTATCGAGGTCGACGACGAGGACCCGCTCGTTCTGCAAATCAGACAATTCTGCAAGGTGATCCGCGGAGACGAACCGCCGCTTGTCAGGGGGCGTGAGGGGCTCAAAACCTTGGGGGTAGTCGATGCGGTAAAACGCTCGGCGGCAACGGGAGAACTTATCGAGTTGAACTGACGCACGAGTAACGTGACCGCCTGCTCGGGCCATCGATGGGGAGGCGCTGGCGGGTGGCAGCGCCTTTCGGTCGTCCTAGGGGCGCGCAGCGTTGCGATGAGTTCGGCGGACACTCGCCCGACGCGTCAAGGTTGGCCTGAACCTTCCGCCAGATCTGCTCGGCATTGACCAGAAATCGCACGCCGAAGGAATACGGCGACAGGCGCATTTGTCCAGGCGACGACCTACGAAAAGGGCTCTCCCGAATGAAGCGGAGAACGACCGGCACCACTTCGGGTTATTGTCCCCCCGGAGCATGCCATAGAGATGCCCCAGGACGTGGGATATGCATCGTAGAACGATCAAATCCGACCTCGCCAAGAGCAACAGACTCTAACGCGGCGCGATTGAGGATCGTCACCGAACCGTGGTCATACTGGGTCAGATGCCGCCGTTCCCATTCCCTCAGGCAACGATTCACTTTCGCTCGAGAGGCCGGGACCATTGCCGCGAGATCGGTCTGCGAAATGTGGATGCTCCTAGCTCTATCCACAGCAGCCATGTTGTGCGGCCTCTCTGTCAATCGCAAGAGCGTGCTCGCCAATCGAGTGGATAGAGCACTGGCCGCACTGTGGATCACTCGCTCCTGAGCGTCGTGCGTTGCTTCACAAAAATACGGGATCACCTTTAGCGCGAGATCGGGGTATTTGTCGAAGACCCTAGTCATGAAAGATATTTCGATTTGCATCAAGTCACTATCCACAACGGAAGCAGCGTTCATGTTGCTGCATCGCGTTGTGAACAATCTAGTCAGATCAAATGTGTCACCTGGACCCAGATCAGAATAGATGAATTCTCTACCGTCCGAGAGTGGAGCACTAAGTCGAATTTTACCTTGAATTATGTAGTAGACATAATTTGGTATGTCACCAACGTGAGTAAGAATTTTATTCTTGGGAACCCTTCGCAGTATGGCAACCTTCGCCAGTTCATTAAGAACATCTTGTCCAAATAGCCGAAACAGGCGTATTTTATCGAGCTGTTTGACCCGGCCCTCAGCGCTACTCAATGCCATGGCTCCGCCCCCTTGATAGGGTAAGCGCCCCGGTCCCCTAGAGCATTGCCTTGACTACCTGGAACGGCCGTTGTCGCGCAAACGCGCCAAGCCAGAAAAAATATTAGCAAATCAGCATATACGTTACCACTAAAATCGTCGCCCCTCTGTGCCCGGGGTAACAGCGACATCTCTCGGAGAGAGTTTAAATCAAATTTGACCGACTGGAAGCCGTCGAGAGACACAACAGGATTCGGGGGCTTGTCTCCATGCGGCATGCACCAACCCAGGCGTCGAGTGCGTTCTTAAAGCGAAGCATCGAACCACTAAGGCTCCCTCTGGGAGCAGTTTGCGTGTTTTTTGCAGCCGCTGATTTTCTCCTTGCAGAGACGACACTCCTTGCGTCGAATGAGGTCTATCATAGGCACCTTGGGGTAAGCCCGTCAGACATTTGGGAGACGATTCATCTAAGCGTTACCGCCGGCTTATTGCTAGTCGCGTTTATGGCTGCCAGGGGCGCCTACACGGTTAGCGGTATCCTGGACGACCACCGTGTAATCAAAACACTCTTCACCGGGTGGTTGTTCGTTTTCTTTGCAATCCTTTGGCTCGCCTTTCTCACGAAAACCACGTCGACGTTCTCGCGCGGCTCTTTGACTCTGGCGTTCGCCGTCGGATTCCCAATCCTGCTGCCTGGCCACGTGGCTCTAGCGCGATTGCTGAAACGGCTTCTGGCAGCTGAGAAGCTTGCCTTGCGCACAGCCTATCTGTTTTACGCTGGCGGCCCCGGAATGGAACAGGGGATAATCAGCAAGCTCGCGCAACAAGGCATCGCGGTTTGCGGCGTTTCGACCATCGAGAACCGCGATGGCACGATTGCCGCACAATCGGTGCATGCCGGCGTCGCAACTGCCCAGGCTGCTTTCCGCATTGCCCCATACGGGGCAGTTTATCTGTTTTGCCCGTGGGATCAGCGGAGGTTGATCGAACGCAGCCTGGAGGAAATGTCCCGCCTCCCGCTACCGATCTATCTTTTCACCGACGCCTACACCGACAAGATTCTGGCCGGGTGTCCACTGCATACCGGTTGGCAGCGAGCCTTCGAAGTCCAGCGCGCGCCTTTGCGACCTGCCGAACGCTTGCTGAAGCGGCTGTTCGACGTCGTCCTTGCATCCCTGCTACTGCTGTTCCTGTTTCCGTTGATGGCCGTAGTCGCGTGTGCCATAGCGTTTGAGAGCGGTCGCCCAGTGCTGTTCCAGCAGACGCGGCGGGGTTTTTGTGGTAACCCATTCAATATTTACAAGTTCCGATCGATGACCGTGCAGGAGAACGGTAAGGAAATTCGCCAAGCTCAGCGCAATGACAGGCGAGTTACCCGACTTGGCGGTGTATTGCGCCGGTCAAACATCGACGAGCTGCCGCAATTGTTCAACGTGCTTCGGGGCGAGATGTCTCTGGTAGGCCCGCGACCCCACGCCGTCGCTCACGACGACGCCTATAGTAAGATTATTGAGAGCTATGCTTATCGCCAGCGTGTAAAACCCGGTTTGACAGGCTGGGCTCAGATCAACGGCTTCCGGGGGGAGACGAAAGAGCTGTGGAGGATGGAAAAGCGCGTTGAGCATGATCTCTGGTACATAAAGTCGTGGAGCATACGGCTCGATCTTAAGATAATTTGGACGACGGCTTTGCTGTTGCTTTCGGATCGTGACGTATATTGATGGATAGCATCTTCTCAGAGTCCTTCATGGTTCGATGCGATTGGCCGCCGCTCACCTGGCTTACGTACTCCCACGCCAGAGCCAGCCCTTTGCCGGTCGTCCACATGGCGGCAACGGAGAGCTGATGGTGTCCGACACCGAGCATATAGCCGGGGTTCCGGATCCAGCTGCGCAATCGCAGCCCTTATGGAAACGAGCCCGCAGACGTCTCTATCGCTTTACGTTCACCAAGAGGAAATTGTCGACCAAGAATCTGGACCGACTGTGTCGCGAATATGCGACCGCTGAGCGGACGCTGGTGATCCATTCCGAAGACGTCGACTACAAGCCCTATTTCCCCAACGCATTCACCGTCACGAAGCGACCCGACAAACCGGCGGACATGCACGTCGATTTATACTACCGGGATCTGAGCAAGATCGCTTCGGAAAGCTATCCAGTCATTGTCTGCACCGGCCTTCTCGAGCACATACCTGATCCCGAACGCATCGTCGCGGATATGAGGCGCATTCTCGAGCCTGGCGGTCGTCTTGTCATTTCCGCGAGCGCGGTGTTTTCATTCCACGAATGCCCGGACAACTTTTTCCATTTCACCCCCTATGGCTTCAAGCTGCTGTTCCAGGATTGGACGCGGTTCGATATGCTCCGCGGCTCGAGCCAGCCCTTTGAAACGATCGGAATTCTGATCCAGCGCATTCACTTGCAATGTGACATTTTCCCGCTCGCCCGGCCCTTTATCGAGCTATTGTTTCATACCATCAGGGTCTTGGACGTCTTTGTGGTGAGACAGTACGAGACCCGCCAATTCCTGGATGAGCGAAGCCGAATCGACTCCATGTTGCCGTCAAACCTGCAGGCGGTGGTGGTGAAGTAACTTCCTTCAGCAATTCACTCATGCGTACTATGCCCAATCGCTTGCGCGCAGTTGCAATCCAGAGGTATTCGCGCTGCCACCATGCCCAGGGCGATTAGGATCTTCTCTGCACGCTGTTTCCATGTATAGCCCGATAGCAGGAACTCGCGCGCGGAGCGCCCCAGGCGTCGTCGTTCTGCGGGATCCTGAGCAAGGCGCTCGAGCGCGGCCGCCCAGGATCTGACATCGTCTGGATCGCAGAGCAATGCGGTGACACCGTCGGTCAGGATTTCGCGCAAGACTGGCAAATCCGAGGCAATGATCGCTTTCTCCGAGGCCATGTACTCGAATATTTTCAGCGGAGACATCCACGACGCCACATCCATGCGGCCGTTGGACACAATTACGGAACGCTTGTACGGCGCCAGGACGACGTCGAAGTGAGCAAGCCTGGCAGGAACAGCAGCGTGAGGCAGGGATCCATGCAAAGTCAGATTGGAGAGGGTCGCTGTCCGCGCCTTCCAATACTGAACATCTTCCCCGCGCCCGCCTACAACGTTAAAATGCGCCCACGGACATAGAGGTGCCAAATCGGCGATAATTTCCATGCCCTTGCCGGGGTAAAGGTGTCCGACATACCCGACCGAGAGCTTTGAGCCCGACGACGCCTTGACCGGTTGGACAGAAGAAATCATTGCGTCGGCGCCGTCGGCAGCCACGATGATCTTGGATGCGAGAGAGGGAAAATCCTTGAGTACCGCGTCGGCAATTGCTTGAGAAATGGCGACCAAACCCCTTAGGCGTGGATGTTGCGTCAACGCCGCAAATGCGGCTTTGGACTTCGGCCCAAATGAAAGATGGTCGTGATGCAATTCCAGCGCGGCGGGAAATCCGGCACGCGCAAGCCACAGCGCGAAGCTGGGTTCTCTCGTATATACGAGGTCAATGCGAAGGATACGCGCCAGCAGAACTCCAAACATGATAACCCAACGGGAGTTGGGCTGCCGGAGCCCTATGGTCCACACCCTGAAGCCGTGCTCCAGCCCGTAGTGTTCTGCCAATTCGGCTTGCAAGCGCCGACGGAGTCGACCTGAGATAATGAGCGTCACATCCGCACCTGAAGCGGAGAACGCGCTGCACATCTTAGCGATATTGACGGTATGGGCCTGCGGTCCCGGCATAGGCGTCGCGGTTAAGTACATTATCCGCACGGATCTCACTCTCGGCCCAGCACACGGCTCAAATGATCGCTCAATCGAAGGGATAGAGCGGCGATCGTCAGGAACGGATTGGCATTCCCATATCGCGGAAAGACGGAGGGGCCGGCGATAAACAAATTGTGCAACTGGTGGACGCGGCAGTTTTGGTCGACGACTCCTTGGCGAGGATCGTTGCTCATTCTCGTAGTACCCAGGAAATGCGAGTGAACAGCCGTGAGGGGCCAGGAATTCGAATCGCGAAGGTAAGAGTATTCGAGGTGGCCAACATCATGTGCACGAAGGACGCCATTCAACATGTCGAGAAAGGTCATAGCCGATCTGCGATCCGCTAGATCATATCGCCATCTCACGTTGAGCAGCTGGCGCCCTTCCCGATCGCAGTCCTCGGAAAGGGTCAGCCTGTTCTCGGCGTTCGAATGCTGATCCAAGTTCAATCGGACCACGAAGGTACGTGCTTTGGCCTGCAATCGTACAGCCTGTCCTAGGCGGTCAAACGCCATCTTGCCCGAGGCAATCAGGAGACGTCGTAGCCTGGCGCTTCGATTCACGATCGGCGCGCCTCGAAGGGCGGCGCTCTTAATAGACTCGAAGACCTTTTCGGCCTTGTATTCGGCAATGGGGTAGAGACGCGCGCTATGGTTCAATGTGCCGATGGAGATTTGCGTAGCCGTCGAGAGCCCGATACCCGCTCGTATCTGCACCCCGTTGCTCGTAGCTTCTCGAAACAACGGATGCCCCGCACTGACCGGTTGTTTAGCCCACAGGACGGCCAAGTCCGCCTTGGGATGCGTTGAGAAATATCGACCGATTGCCCCCTCTTCACCCCTCCAGTGACGACGCGCATAGCATAGCAAGAGCCGAGTGCTTTCGATCCCACCGGCGGCGAGAACAAACACCTGAGCTTTGATTGTTTTGTGGTTTTGTCGACGACCGACGGTGACGCTTTCGATGGTCCGCCGATCTCCATTTGGTGTGACATCGAACACGGGAGCGTCAGTCAGAACCCGTAGATTGGCGAGCTTTCCGTCGGACTTTGTCACGAGCTCGGCGACTTTGAAGGCCGGTCGTGACCACATGAGATATCTTATGTCAACCTGATCGCTCGCTGCGAATGTCTTCCAGCTACAAGGCAGGCGTGGCAATTCTTTGTAGTATGCGGAACTGGGCATACACAAGATGTCCAACGCACGCTCGTAGTATGGAGAAAGTTCGGACAGCGGGAATGGCCAAGTCGGTGAGTCAATGTCCGGCCTTTCCACGAAATCTGCCACGTCCATTCTCGCCACGCGGCCGGCCCAAAGATTTGAAGATCCACCGAGCTGCAAAGCTTGCGCGTAAGACAGATCAACCGCACCATCGACGTCGAGTTCCGCCAGGGGCACAGACGAAAGTGGTGCCGGATCCCGGTTTCCCGCCTCCACCAAGATCACATCCATCCCCCGTTCGGCGAGTGGGAGGGCAACGAGCGCTCCGGCGGGCCCGGAACCAATGACGCAGGCTTGGCACGTCAACTCGGTTGTCGTCACATCCAGAAGGGAATTCATGTGCGAGGCGCATCCCGTCGCCTTGATTGCCTCTTCCAACGAGTCCGGGCGATTTCGCGCAAGCGCGGCAAGAAAAGTATTCGCGCATAACTAGACGACGAATAGGGATTCGGCTGTGCCCGGGGTAACAGCGACACGTCTCTGAGGCGTCTAAAACTTAAATCAAATTGACCACCTGAAAGCCATTTGGGACCTGTCCTAATGGATAAGATAGGTGCGGCCAGGAGAGACGAGAGCTTGTCTCCGTACGGCATGCACCCCCCCGAGGGCGTGACATGTCACTCCTACGCAGTAGCACCCTTGTCGGAATGTCAGCAGAACGCAAGCGTAGCCGGGTGGGCAGCGCCGCCATCGAGTGGATTGAACCCGGCAGCGGCGATTTGAAATCACGGGATGCGAAAGGCAAAATTGAAGCGGCGCATCGACTGCGTATCGCTCATGTCATTACTCGTCTCATCAATGGTGGTGCTGATGAGAATACCGTCTATTCCTGCAATTGGGCTGCGCAACGAGGACATGAGGTTTTCCTGCTGCACGGCGAGGCGGTTCACCCAGAAATTTTAGCCAAAGTAGACCCGCGGGTGGAACTCATTGGCATCCCCGACTTGACCAGGTCCATTTCGCCTGCCTCCGACTTGAAGGCATTGTTGGCGCTTATCCGGAGATTCCGCGCCTTGAATGCCGACATCGTACATACGCATACCAGCAAGGCGGGCATTCTCGGCCGTTTCGCAGCATGGGCGGCAAGGATTCCAGTGATCATTCATGGCGTGCATATCGTGCCTTTTGTCCATGTCGGCGTCGCCGAGCGGCTCACCTATCTCGCCTTGGAAAAACTGGCGGCGTCAGTCACCAGTGCATTCATCTGTGTGAGCGAGGGCATCCGTGACTTATGCATGAGCGCGGGCGTGGGACATCCTGACAAATATCATGTCGTCTATTCCGGCTTCGATCTCGATCGCTTTCGCAACGCCAGTCCGCCCGCCGATTGGCGTGAATTGTTGCGCTTGACACCGGAGGCGCCGCGCCCGCCTGTGCTCTTGATGATTGCGGCATTCGAGCCACGCAAGCGACACACGGAATTTCTAGAGGTTTTCAACAAAGTCGCTGCCCGCTTGCCCGAAACGGTACTGGTGCTCGCAGGCGATGGCCCGCTTCGCCCGATCGCCGAATCGCAAGTCAACTCGCTGGGGCTCCAGCGCCGAGTGGTCTTTACCGGTTATCGGGACGACCCTGAGCGGCTGATCGCACTTGCGGATCTCTGCCTGCTCTGTTCCATACGAGAGGGGTTGCCCCGCGTGGTGATGCAATATCTCGCCGGCGGCAAGCCGTGCGTCGCTTGCGATCTGCCGGGTCTTCGCGAGGTGCTCCGTCCTGGCAGCAATAGCGTGATCACACCTCCGGACGACTTGGGCGCCATGGTCGACGCAACAGCCGCCCTTTTGGAGGATCGCGAAAGACTGGCTTGCCTCGCCCGAGGTGCCGCAGCGACGGATCTTTCGAACTGGGACGCCAAGCAGATGGGAAAGCGGACCGAGGCCATTTACCGCGAGGCATTCAATCGGCATCGGGCGAGCAAGGGAGCGTCGACCAGACCCCCCGTTCGGAATCTGGCGCTTCCGCGATGACCCCACGGCGCTCGGGCAGATTGGCGGACTGCGGTGGATTGAGATGAATGTAACAGAAGTTGCCTCTGCTCACCCGATGATTACCCCGCGAGCCGAAGACCTTCACTGCATACGCATTTTGCTCGTGCTCTCCACCTACTTTCCAGAGTCTTATGGGGGCGCCGAGCAACAGACGCGGCGATTTGCTCGGGCGCTCGTTGAAAGGGGCGTCTCCACAACCATTTTGGCGCCCAGATTGTCGCACTCGACGCCGAAACGGTCCGCGGTCGACGGCGTGCCCATCGAGCGCCTTCGCTTGCATGCCGCCCCGAATTTGGGCGGTCGACATATGCTGTCGTTCCTGTCGTGGTGTGTCCAGCTTGTGATCTGGATGCTGCGCCGTCGCGACGAATTCGATGTCGTACATGTCATCCATGGTCGACTTCACGCCGTTCCGGCGGCGTTGGCAGGGGCTCTCCTGCGCAAGCCAGTTCTCGCAAAGATGGGCCGCGGCGGACGGTGTTTCGATCTCGACGTTGTGCGCGAAAAGAAAATTGTCGGCCGCTTGGCATCGTCCATGATCAAACGGCACGTAACGGCCTTCATCGCCAATAGCCGCCAAATCGCAGGGGATCTGAAGAGACATGGCATCGAGGCGGATCGCATTCACTTGATTCCAAACGGGATTGATTTGCCCCTCAAGCGGCGCCGCCAGCCGAGCACAGATGGCACCCGACGCTTCATTTGCCTCGGCCGCATCGAGCCGGAGAAATGCCTCGAGTTCATGCTCGATGCGTTCGCGGCCCTTCCCGCCGGGGCGAAGACGCAACTCACCGTCCTAGGCGATGGCCAATGCCGCATCGCGCTCGAGGAACAGACGGTGCGGTTGGGCCTTTCAGGCAGGGTCAAATTCGTCGGCGCGGTCGAGGATGTCTTTCCATTCCTGTGGAAGGCTGACTTCTATCTTTCCACCTCGGTGTCGGAAGGCATGTCAAACGCCCTGCTCGAGGCCATGAGTTGCGGTGTGGTCCCGATCATCACCGATGTCAGCGGTGCGTCCGATATTGTGGAGCATGAGCGCAGCGGGTTTTTGGCTCGCTCGCATGTGGAGTATGGCGGGCTCCTGCTTCGCGCGCTTGGCCTATCGGAAGCCGAGCGCGATGCGATGGCGCGACGTGCCAAACGAACTGTCGCTGCGCGATTCAGCATGGAAAGCGTCGCGACACGGCAAATGAGTCTCATCGCCACGCTTATGCAGAAAGATCGCCATGCGCCAGTTCACCTGCCGGCAAAAGTAACATGAGGCTCATCCTCCATATCGGCACGCATAAGACCGGAAGCACGGCGCTACAGCAATTCCTTTGCGCAAACGGAAAAGAATTGGGCGAGCATGGTATGTATTATGCGTCGCCGGCAAACGAGTTCCACTGCAATAGTCTTGTGAATGCACCTTTGGTAGATGGGCTAGAGAGACTCCGGAATTTCATCCCTGAGAGTTTGAGAAAGGCAGAGCAAATCGGAGCTGATACAATCATCGCAAGCTCCGAAAATCTTTATGCCATGGTGCGGTATCTGGAGTGCCTCCACGGCCAGAACACGAGCGCGGAGGTCCTTGCGAAAGAGCGCAGTCTCATTGAGAGCCTGCGAGCCGCTATTCCTGCCCATGTGGAATGCCACGTAGTTTCCTACGTACGAAGGCCAGATTTTTATCTGGAATCCCTTTACAATCAAAATGTAAAGAAAGGCGCGCTGTTTAGCGGCGATGTTGGCGCCTTTCTCAGCATAGTTTATGACATGCTGGACTATCACCGTTACCTATCGATCTGGCGCGATGTGTTCGGGAGCGCCGGTTGCTCGGTTCGCGCTTACGAAGCGGCTCTGCCAAATCTAATCAATGATTTCGTGCGGCATGTTCTCGCAATCGAGGATATCTCCTCTTTTACAACACCGAATCTTCGCGCCAATGAGCGGCTAAGCCGAGATCTCCTGGAATATAAACGATGCAGAAATGAACATATTCGATATTCCGAGCGCAAATTGGAACGCAGGATCTTTGCAGCAGTAGACATGAGAATAGCAAGCCCCAACAACAATCACGAATATCTCTCCCCCGATGAAAGGGCCGAAATCCTTGCGATGCTGGAACCGTCGATGGAGCGTCTGCGAAGGGAATTTACTCTACCACCCTTTCCGCGGTTCAACCTCGAAGCGGCCAGGGCGTCTTGGCAACCTTATCCGGGACTTTCGCTCAAAAACAAGCGAGAGATCGAATTCCATTACCAGGCGGTTCAGCGCCGGGTTTCCTTCCGCCTGGAACGCCTTCTCATACGGGGCGCGTCGTTGGTACGCGGGCGGCTGCCATTTCTCTCATGGCCTCTCGATTTTGCGCGCGCCAGCGGAATGCGCCGACTGCTGCTGCAGGCGGCAAACCGATTTCAGCGAACCGGTGCTTCATGAAGTGACCGCGGAACCGGTGATTGGGCGCCAAAGGAATGAGTAATTTGAAGCTTGTCTATGCGCATCCGGTGCCTATTCCGAGCCAGGCGGCAAACGCCGTGCAGGTCGTGAAGGCATGCAGCGCGTTTCAAGCAATCGGCTGCAGAACCGTCCTTGCAATTCCCCTTGATCGACCCGGTACAAACAAGTGGGACGAAATCAGGAAGGCCTACGATCCCGAGCGGCGTTTTGGTTTGTGGCATATACCATTCGATCATATTCCGGCCCGAAAGCTTGTCTTTGGGGCTGCCGTGTCGTTGCTAGCTTGGCTGACAGCGCGCGATGCCGTGATCACCCGGTCGATCTCCGTGGCCAGGGCGACGGCTGCGGCCGGCATTCCGACGGTGCTGGAACTGCATAGCTCGATTGATACCGAGCACCTGGCGGTCATAGGGCGCTTCGACAACTTGGCGAAGTCGAAAAACCTTCTTTCGCTCGTTGTCATAAGCGAAGCGTTGCGGAAACACGTTGAAGACCGATGGCCCGAACTCTCAGGTCGCATCCTGTCCGTGCCGCTCGGTGGCGATCTCGTAACAGCGCCGGAGGAAGACGCTATCCCGTTCTGCGGGGATTTCAATGTCGGATATGCGGGGCAACTCTATCCGGGAAAAGGCATGGAGGTCATACTTCCTCTTGCGCAAGCCTGCCCTTGGGCAACCTTTCATATCGTCGGCGGGACGCAGCATGACGTCGACCAATGGCGGGCTCGGGGAGAACCCAAGAGAAATATTATCTTTCACGGATATGTGCCACATGCGCGGATTCCGTCGTTCCTGGCGGCTTTCGACGTGGCGCTCGCGCCTTATCAGCGGGTTGTGCGAGGCGTCGACAACAATACGACGAACCTCGCTGACTGGATGTCGCCCTTGAAGGCATTCGAATACATGGCGCTTGGAAAGGCCATTCTGTGTAGCGATCTTCCGGTTTTGCGAGAGATATTTACTGCTGGCGAAACCGCTCTCCTTTGCTCCCCGGATGACGTTGCCGACTGGACCCGGGCGCTGACTCAATTGCGCGACAATAAAGAGTTGCGGACGCGGCTCGGGGAGAACGCGAGACGGCGAATGCAATGTGAATTCACCCGCGAAGCGTGGGCGAGAAAGATAGCTGACGATATTGCAGCTCGCTTGCATGCACTGAAGCGTCGCCGACCAATTGGACAGTCTGGGTCATGTCAACTTGGACCAAATAGCTGAACATAGGAAGCTGACACGACGGGCAGCAAAGGGCCTCTCGTGGGCCGGCACCACATTGCTTGCCCGAACCTTGTTGAATGTCCTGGTCACGGCCGTTCTGGCGCGCCTGCTTTCCCCACGAGAATACGGTATCGTTGGCGCTGCGCTGATCATCGTGGCCATCGGCAGCAACATTGCCAACCTTGGCATGTCGCAGGTCTTGGTCCAGCGAGCGGACATCCAAGAGCGCCATACCGGAACCATAGTTTCCTTGTCGCTGACAATCGCTCTTATCCTGGGCTTGCTTCAATGGGTATTTGCAGAGCGGATTGCCGATTTTCTTCATGTGCCCGAACTGGTTCTCGTTTCGCGCATCCTTGCGGTGATGATGGTCGCGAACGCGTTCAATCTGACCGCCGAGGCCATTTTGTCGCGGCATCTGAAATTCAAAATATCCTCCATAGCGAGGCTGGTCGCCTGGATTGCTTCCAATGTCGGCCTCGCCATTCCCCTTGCCTATTTTGGCCTCAGCTATTGGGCCTTGGTGTTCGCGTACATGGCCGAGGCTTTCATCTTGGCCGGCATCTATTTCTTCATGGCGAGGGACTATCTCGTGGGTCCTCGTTTCGACATGCAGTCCTACCGCGATATCCGCAGCCAGAGCCTGGGCTATTCGCTGGCGGGTGTATCGAGCTTCGTCGCCAAATATATCGATAACATTATTGTCGCGCGCCTGATCGGCACCTCGGAACTGGGCATCTATTCGCGAGCGTTTTATCTGATCGCGATGCCGGCAAATCTGTTCGGTGATCTGAACAAGAGCGTTGTCTTCCCCCTGCTGTCAAAGGTTCATCACGACAAGGCGAGGCTCCGCACCGCTCAGCTAAAGGGTTATGCTTTGACGGCGGCGCTTGCCCTGCCGACCAGCGCGTTTCTGTGCTGTTTTGCGAAGGAGCTTGTTGTGACAGTCCTTGGCCAGAACTGGATCGGCGCCGTTGCTCCTATGGTCGCATTCTCTGCAGTAATCTATTTCCGCGTCGGTTATAAAGTGTGCGGATCCGTGACACTTGCCACAGGCCGCAGCTACCGAACGGCTCTGATGCAATTCATCTACATGGCCCTTGTCACTGCATCCGCGTTCTTCGCGGCGCCCCACGGTGTGAACGCGGTCGCCTTTTCAGTGTCCGGCGCCATTGCGACGAGCTTCTTCCTTTATGCGGCGGTCAGTTGTCGGATGACGGGATTGTCTGTTCTGGATTTCGCGCTCGTCCATGTACCGCCTGTCGCATTTGCCGCCGTGGTCTTCGCCACGGGTTCGGCGGTAAAAGCGCTGCTTGCCGGATCGCCCGACTATCTGGTGCTCGCGACCGGGCTTCTCGTTATAGGTGCATTATCTGTCGTTACTCTCTATCTGAGAGCGTCGCTCCTCTTCGGGAAGTATGGTGCGGAAGTTCTGCAAACGCTGACATCCAAGAACGCGAAATGGGTCAGATTTGCATAGTTCAATGTAGCTCACAGGCCGCCCATGCGAGGATGAATTATGAATGCACTGGGTCTGAAGAAGCGCAATAATTGGCAGCAGGTGTCCACGGCGGAATCCCGTACCGGTACCACGAAGATGACCAACCGCATTTCCCGCCGGGATCTGGCGCGCGGCGCATGCGCCCTTCTGCTGACGGCATCCGGTCGCCCAGGACGGGATGCTTTCGCCGCCGGTCCGGACCAAGGCTCACAGCAGAAGGTACCCTGGCATCCAGATATGTTCCCGGAGATGATCGTGAAATCCTGGTATCAGGAGGATTTGGCCGAAGGTGAGGTCTCCTCGTGGCAGTCTGGCGGCGTGAAGCCTGTGGCTGCGGTGCAGCCTGAGCCTTCTCTGTGCCCGACAAAGCTTGGGAAAGACGGCGTCCTCTTCAAGAAGGGTACGAAACAGGCATTGACTTGGCCTGCCGACAACGACGCCCCCTACCTTCACCGCTGGTGGCTCGTAATCGCCCGGTGCGATTCCGCAGCCAACTCCGATACGAACAACGTTTCTGTTTTGTGCGTTAATGGCGCCGAGGGTGGTTCGGTGCACCGCCAGCCGCGGGTCTGCTTCAGACCATCGGCAAGCACATTCGTTTCACAGGTCGATGACGGCAAGATCAAGAGCGAGGAAGGGAAATGCTCGACGGATTTCGGCGGCTGGAATGTCATGGTCGGATACCGCCGGGGATTCGTGATGCAGGTCGTGGTGAATGGCGTCGGGACGTCTGGCCAGACGATTTATGCATTGGCGCCCAACCGGGTAAAATCGGAGAGCTTCATGGGCGATGTGAACAATCCGATGAGGGCCGACGTCGCGATCGACTGCGTCATCATAGGGCAAAGCGAACTGGATGACTCGCTGATCGACATGCTGATGGGATGGGGCATGTGGCGCGTCGGCCGGCAATCCGCCCTGCCCAGTGATCATCCCTATCGCCAGCGCCCTCCCTCATCCGAGGATGCGAACAACAAACCGGCGCGTTACGCATTCGACTCCGCCTCTTGGGAGACCTGGGCAGCCATCGGCAATGAGCGATATGCTCATCGTGGTGAGGCAGCGCCACCGATCCGCGGTTACACAACGGTTTTTTTTGATGATTTCGATTCCAACACGGTTGTCGATGATTCCAAAGGTGCCCAAGCCAGCATCTGGTATGCGCCGACCTCTCTGGCGAATGTCGGCGTTGACGCCATTGCCCAGCGGATCTCGGGGTCACCTTCCTCATATGTGCACGACGCCGCCAGCCACACGCTGGCGCTCCGGCTCTTGCATAAGGACCGCTGGCGAACAGGTGCGTTCTCTTCAGTGAACAACAATGGCCAAGGACGGTGTTGGGGAAAGGGAATCTTTGAGATCCGCGCCAGACTTCCAAAGATCGCAGCGCCCCGCCCCGGATTTTTTCCTGCATTTTGGGCGTATGGCAAAGAGCATCTGTTCTGGAGGACCCGCAATCGTCTTGAGACTGACTTTTGGGAATATGATGGTCTCAATGGGGCCTATATCAACATAAGCCAGCACGTGCATAAACCCAAGCTCGGTTATGCAGATCCACATATCGCGACAGGTGGCGTGCACCGTAAAATCGCCGGCTATCAAGTCGATCCATCAAATGGCTTTCGAACGACAATCGACATATATGATGGCGAATTTCATACTTGGTACGCCCAGATCGAGGATGATTATAGTTATTTCGTGATCGATGGCTGGGAAGTGGCGCGCGTTCCGACGAGTCCGGAACTCGCAGCGAAAAAATACATCATGGTGGATTTCGCTTACGATCAAAACAAGGGGCGTGCTCAACCGGACCCATCGCAGACCTATGACATGGTCATTGACTATATAAGGGTCCGGCAGACGGAAGCGGATCTTGGTAGGGTTCCGCCGGGTTTCAGTGCATTGCCGGCCTTGTCGGGCCGGACCTCAGCAGGCCAATCGCTGACCGTCGTACCAAACGTGATCGCGTCGCAAATAGAGTGTCACTGGTATCGTGACGGCGTTCCGATCGTCGGCGAAACCGGCACAGACTATCAACTTGGCTCCCCGGATATCGGGCATAAAATTCGCTGCCATGTTCGCGCAGTCTCTGTGCTCGACCAGCCAGAAGCCTGGTCCCCGGTAAGCGAGACCGTGGGCTAGATCGCATGGACTGCGCGCGGTGACCGTGCGGCATCAATCTCCGCTGACTGCCTGACCCCTAGCTTCTTTCATATTTTGACGGAAGCGAAGTCGGCGTAGTTGAAGCGACGAGGAAGCCGAGATGGCGCCAGGCTTCCTCCATTTCGGGGTCCGCCTGCCGGTGCGACAGCAAACGGATCTCTCCACCCTCCCAGCCTAGATAGACGCAACGAGATTCTGTTTCCGGGTAAGAGAACGTGTTAAAAGGATTTCGCGCCGCGAGGGGCTGAGATGCGTTATCTCCTCACATTCGCGATACTAAGCCTCTTCCTACCAATCAGGCTCGAGACGAGTCTTGTATTGTTGCGTCCATTCGAGCTGATCACATTGCTGGCGCTCATCATTGGCCTTACGACAGGACGTTGGCGAGGTTTGACTTTTCCAGTGGGTTTTCTGCTCCTCCTGCCCTTCTTGGTCTGGCACATGGTCTCGGCGTTTAGCGTGGACATAGAGAACGGCCTGCGCGAACTGTTGCAGATGTCCGCCGTCGGCGCCTTTGCGTTCGTCCTCGCACAGGAGGCCAGACGGCTCGATACGCGCCAGATAATGAACATCTTGCTTTTCGGCATGGTGCTGACCCTCGCCTATACGATCGCCTGGCATGTGGATCATGGCTACTCGGTCGGTTGGAAACATCTGTTCGATCCAAGGCTCGTGTTCACCTTCTTTCCAATTGCGCTTGCGGGGCTGCTGCTCTTCGCCAGCCAATCCAAGCGGCGCAACCTTTGGTTTGCATGGGTAGGGCTACTCCCTTTGCTCGTGCTGTCTGGGGAGCGGAAGGCTTTCTTGATCTATTTCTTTCTGACGGCCGCGCTTCTTACACGGGGAAGGCTCGCTGCGATGGTACCGGCGATCGCCGCCGGCTTCGTGGGTCTTCTTGTGCTATCAACCGCGATTGACAATGCCTATATCGAAAAGCAATTGCAGAGCATGCTCGATCCGCTGAGGATGGGGCAGTACGAATACCTCGCCGCAAAGGGGAAATATGCCCCTGGAGATACGCCCAGCAACGTCCAGCGCTCGTTTGCCTTCACCCTCTCCAAACAGCTCATCTCTCAACATCCGCTAATGGGTGTAGGCACGAATAAATTCAAAAATATTATCGACACTGAGTTCCGCAATCTTCCTGACGAGTTGCGGCTGGGAATCCATGGCGAGTTTCAACGCATACTTACAGAGAACGGCATCATCGGGCTCAGCCTCTACATCCTGATATGGGTCGCCGCATGGGTTCGGTTAGGCCGTGTTTTAAGCTTGGCACTTTTTCACGAATTGATCGGACCGGCCCATGCACGGCTTCTGCCCCTCGTGGTGCTTGTGCCCTGCGGTTTCTATGTTGGAACAGAAGCCTCCGGTACGCGAGCTTTCGTCACGCTGATCCTTGTCTCGCTCCTGCCGGAATTGACGTGGTACGGGCTTAGCTTCGCATTACACAGGGCGCGGAGGAGCCACCCGACGGGTCGATTTCTTGGCCGCGCCTTGCCAGGAAGCGCAAGGTGAGTGTTTCTGTCATCTTGACATGCCACAATGAGGAACTCTTCATTGTGCAGGCAGTGGAAAGCGTGATCAATCAGACGGCTTCGGAGGCCATCAAAGAGATCATCATTGTCAATGATGGCTCGACGGATGGCTCGACCGAAGTGATTGCGGCGTTGGTCGATCGGGAGCCGCGGATCCATGTCCTGACAACGGCGGGTATTGGGCCTTCATCGGCGAGGAATCTTGCCATCAGACATGCCACGGGTGATTTTGTTGCATTTCTGGACGGCGATGATTTTTGGGCTGAGGACAAGCTTGAGCGTCAATTGACCGCCTTCGACAAGGGCTGCAAGGCAGCTCTCGTGTATGGTGATTTAGTCGACTTTTCCGCGCCAGATCTTTCCGATGCTGTACCCGTGGCCGTTGGCCGCTACCGCGCGGACCAATGCGATACGCTGCCTACATATTTTCTGTCTGATGGCCCGATTGTTCCTTCCAGTATCGTTATGCGGCGGGAGACTATTGAAGACATCGGGTTGTTCAACGAGACATTAAGGGTTGGAGAGGATACCGAGTTTTGCATGCGCGTGGCAGAGCGTTGGACATTTCAACATGTGGCCGGAGCACTCGTCTATAAGCGGCGTCATGGTTCAAACACCACTCGCAGACTCGAAGCGCTTCTGCCGATAGCAGAACACCTCACACGAGAATGGGCCATCCGAAGGCCGGAACTTGCGCACCTCGCGCGGCGGCGAAACGCGCGCCTATACGCAAAAGCCGGCAATGATTGCGTGGCCCGAGGCGAAAAGAAACGCGGAGCGGGCTTGCTCCTGCGCGCGATATGGCACGATCCATTGTCCTGGCGGGTATATGTTTACATTTTTCTCTGCGCCCTGCCAAAGGGCTTGGAGCCGCAGGCGCGCCGCGCAGCCAAGCTGTTGTTCTACCGAGCCATGCGCAAAAAACTTTGCTGACCTTAGAGATGTTGGTGGATTGGCGAGCAGGCGAAATCCGGGTCCGCTGATAGGGGAAGTCGCTATCGCGAAGCCGTCGAACCCATTTCCACTACGACTGATCTGGTCCGCCGCATTTCAGCAGCTATCCCAGTCGGTTCGAGGGAAGTCCGTCTGCCCTCGGCCAATTGCAGCAGAGGGCGTCAACGGCGCTGGCCCCCGCTCAATGGCAATTCATGATGTCGCCGAACGCTGGTGCCGACTCCACAGGCAAAGCTTGTCATGTTGATCGCACTCGCTGAGGGTCGACCAAGCACCGAGCAAGGGCTTCGACCCTTTGGCCGAAACGACGGCCACCTGCGCGGTCACAACAAGGAGGCCGAGCGGCATCGGTCGCCTCAGCCGCGGTAGGGCGCATTTATTCGCATTTGCTAATATTTTAGCGCTCTCGCCCACTCCGATATGTTATGATGGTTAACGCGCTCAAGAGCTGGATAGCCAAGGAGCGCGTCGCGCCAGCGGCTGCGAGTGGGACGGCGATGTCCTTTTTACTTTTTTTGCGCGGCCTTATCTTAGTTCTGTTGGCATTCGCCATCAGTATATATTTGCTTACCGGTTCACTCTGGAGCACGTTTGTCCAAACGGTAATTTGTGGGATCTTGATACAGATTGGTTACTTTTTTGCTGTGCTGCTGCTTGTGTGGCGCTCGGGCTCCAAAGAATCCAAGACCCCGAAGTCACAAATCGCGCGCGACGAGCCCGAAGGGGACCAACGGCCGCGACACTTAGGGAACAAGGCGGATCACGTTCCGCCTAGAGGAGGACGATCAGCAGGATGACACCCCACACTACGATACAAAATATGACTGCCGACTGTCTTAGTCGGGCATTGGAGACGCGTTCCTCGAGCCGCCCAATGCCGGCAGGCTTTTTGCGGAGATCGTTATCGCGTGCCTGTGATTGACGAGGCATTCCAATCGAGATCCCTGTTTCCCCGCAGCACAGGCTCATGCTCGGCCATTGAATCTATTGCTCAGATGTTTTGCAATTTGGCAATACGACAAAATTCCCTTTAGCGGGATCGCAGGACGTGCAGCCCGGGGAATAGGCTGCGTGAGGAAGGTTAAGAATTCGCGCCTTCGGAGAGGAGCGGGCTGATGCTCGCCCGAGCGCTATGGCCTGGCGGCGCCGACCCTGAATTTTGGGGACGTTTGGTCCGATAGTGTGGTAGGGTGTTTTTCCTATGCGCTGCCCAGTCTCATCCCACGGGTTTGAAGGCGTATGCTCCGCGAAGTTGAAAATCGACACCCCGATGCTGCCTTGATATTCGGCGATCCTCTGTCGGGAACGATTGATCTCGAGACCCTCCTGGCGGCAGCGCGACGGCAATTGAGGCTTGTCCTTACATGCGCGGTTGCAGGCCTTCTGATTGGTTTGGCGTACCTGGCGGCCGAGGTGCCCTTGTACGAATCGACGGCCAGAATCCTGATCGACAAGAACCAGCCATCCGTCGTGACGAAGTTGACAGAGAGCGGAAGCTCCACACAGCTTGACCCGATGATGGTGAGTCAGGTCGAACTGTTGCGTTCCGACCGGATCGGGCTAAAGGTCGTTGACAGCCTCGGACTTGCTTCCGATCGCTCTTTTTTGTCGGCGCCCTATTCGTTGCTCAACAGTCTCAGAGGATCCCTCGCTTCGGTGGTGCGGTCATCCATTGGCAGTTCCGAAGATAGAGGAGTGCCGGTGAACCCGAGTGCGGAGCGAGGGCCTGATCGATGGCAAGCATTAGACATTCTGGCTGAAAACTTAACGGTAGCTCGGGTAGGCGATTCTTACATTCTGCAAATCCAATTTCAGTCGCCTAGCGCTGAAATGGCGCAAAAAATTGCTAACAAGTATGCTGAAATCTATATCAGTGACCAAGTTGGAGCCAAAGATGAATCGATAATCCGCGCTCGCAGTGCCCTGGCGGAAGAAGTCGAAACGGTCCGGAAGCGATCGGTCGACGCCGAGCTCGCAGTGCACAGGTACCGAACGGACACCACGCTGACCAAGGAAACGCTGGTTACCTTGCGCCAGCTCGAACTTGAGGCCTCTTCCCTCAAGTCGCAATACGAACTGGTCCTGCAGCAGTACCAAGAGAGCCTGCAGAACCTTTCGATGGCGTTGACCGAGGCGCGGATTATCTCGGAAGCATCATACCCGAGCAGTCCGAGTTCTCCGAACAGCATTGTTACCCTGGCGATCGGCGTCGCAGTCGGCGGGATGATTGGCGCCGGTATGGGCGGAATTCGGGAGTATCGGGAGCGCTTCTTTCGTACGAGAGGTCAAGTTCGCGATGAGCTCGGACTTGATACGCTCGGAATGATCCCGTTGCTGGACGGGAAGCTAATTCAGCGGAACAAGCGTGATCATGCGGCCGGAGAGCGGCGATTTATCGAGGTGGGGAATAGCGCTTTCAACTGGGTAGAGCAGCATCCGCGCTCGGAATTCGCTGAAGCGATGCGAACGGTGAAAGTCGCTGTTGATGTCGAGTTACCAAGGAAGAGCACCAAGGCGATCGGCATCGTTTCCTGCCTCCCCGGAGAAGGTAAGTCGCTGATCGCAGCCAATTTTGCGATGGTTCTTGCTATGCAGCGCTGCAGGACACTGTTGATCGATGCCGATATCCACAATCCGGGTTTGTCTCCCATGTTAGCCAACGGCTGGGAACGTGGCTTGGCCAACTTGTTGACTGGAGATTTCAAAGCGAGAGATATGTTGGCTCATGAGTCACTGCCATTGAGATTCCTGCCCGGCGTGAATCAGAGCCAACAAAAGGTTGCACAGACGGTGCTTCCCATCGAGAAAATGAGCGACTTTCTGCTCAAGGCGGGCTCTACGTTCAATTACGTCGTCGTTGATTTGCCCCCGCTGGCTCCAGTCGCGGACGTGAGGTCCTTCGTCCAGCACCTCGACGCCCTTGTTCTGGTTGTTGAATGGGGCGTGACCGCTCGAACATTCGTGCGCGAAAGCCTCAACAACAATCAGGTCCTTGCGGATAAATGTATCGGCGCTCTGCTCAACAAGGTCGATAGCAAAACAATTAAGCTGTATCAAAAGTTCGGCAGCGCCGAATTTTACAGTGAACGCTATGGCCAGTATTACCGGTCTTAGTTGCGGAGCAATTGTTTTGTGTCGAATGCCGACCGTGCGAGACTCAGGAAATAGTGTTCGACGCGCATAACCGCAAATTCTCGGGCGGAGTAAACGGTGTTGTCGGCAGGGACCGGCAATCCAGTCCGGCGGGCCGGGCGCTGCCATCGGCCTGGGAGAAGGGTCAGATCGGGTTGCGGAACCGGCGGAATTCACGACCGGCCGGGCCTTGGATCAGGAGTCCTTTGCCGTCCCTACACTCCCCCACCCAACACCGCCGTGGCGCGGTCACGCAAAGCACCCTGCGAATAGGCCTGCAGCATATCCTGTCGTGCCTGCATTCCGATCCTCTTGCGGAGCGTTTCATCGTCCGCGAACACTAGTGCTTGCGTTACCGCCATCTCCGCTGAGGGAACAGCAAGCTTGAGCATATTCCCTCCATCCTTGCCGTAATCCCGGATACCGCCGACGTCTGTCGCGATCACCGGAAGGCCGGCAAGCATCGCCTCGGCGACGACGATGCAGAACCCTTCCGTATCGGACAGGTTGATGAACATGTCACGATCACAGGCTAGCTCGAACCAGCGCGCGACATAGCCATGGAAATGCACGCGATCTCCGATGCCGAGTTCATCCGCCTTGCGCGAAAGCGCCTGCCGTTCCGGCCCTTCGCCGTAAAGATCGAGGCTTGCAGAAACGCAGCGGTCCTGGAGCATTCGGATAGCGTCGATCAGGCGATCAAAGTTCTTCAGTGGGATAAGCCGTCCGGCAGCAGCAAGGCGCAAGGGTGTGTGAAGGGCGTAATCGCGCTTGTGGCTGGAAGCCTCGTCGGAGCAAAACAGAGGCACGATATGCGACCGGCGCCTGCGCGGCAGGAAGTATGCCTGCGTCTCCTGCAGCGTACTTTCGCAATCAGCCCAGATTTCGTCGACGCGCCAGGACAGCGCCTTGAGCACAGGGCCATAAACGGCCGCGGCGCGCCAGGAGCGGTAGCGGTAGCGGGCGGTGTGTTCGAAAGAAACGCAGTGCAGCCGAGGAGCAAACGTCGCAGCAAGCCGTCCCAGAAGGTTGGCCTGTTTGAGCGACAACGCAACCATATCTGGTCGCCACTCCCAGATGAGGCGTAATAATACAAAGAACGAGCGTGCGAAGTTGTGCAAGGAAGTCTCTTCGCTCTGCGAAGTCAGGATAAAATTAGGCTCCCCAATCTGTGCGGCAATTTCATCGGCAAGAGTCCCACCACGACCACGGCAACAAGCGAGAATCTTCAGCTCGTGGTCGCTGAAAAATCCTGCTCGCAACAAGGTGAGAAGCCCGTGCTCGGCGCCACCGGGATCGAAACCGTAGATGACGTAAAGAATTCGCATGTAACAGTGAATGGCTCTCGATTGGAGCACACCTCGTCTCTACTATTGTAGATAGTTGCCCGATTTCGCGCGGACTTTTCCAGCCGCTCGCGGAAGGGGCCGGTGGTTCGGCTTGGCGCGATCCCTATGGCTTTGTTTATCTCGACTGCCTGTCGATTGGATGCGCGAAGTAGGTCGGAATCACTCAACTCGGATGGCTGCGTTGCCAGCCGCGGTCCAACTCCATGGTTCAGTCCGACGGAGACAGATGTCGCTCTCAGCTGCCGCCACAAGCCAGAACTCAATGATAGACCTGCGGGGCGACGCTAGCTATTCGGTCCGTCGCCGAGTCCAACTCTCACCTGGGCGACTTTTGTACCCAGCCTTACCGGGGGATAAGTGAGGCATATCGGAGAGACACGCTGTGACCGAGGGCACAGTGAACTCGATATTTTCATGACAGGCTGGGGCAGTTGATCTCCTGATCAGCAACTGCTCGATCCATTGAAGGGTTGCGACAAGGAGCTGTCTTGGGTGAGCGTAAATGTCGAATAGATCGGCGCGATGGCGGGCGGGCAACTGCGGCGCGCTCGCGCCAATAATTTTGTTGTTCGCACACGCGAGTCTTTCGAATGGCCCTGCCCTAGCTGAGGAGCACAATGCCAACGCGTACCGTGTGCAGCCTGGCGATGTGATTGGCTTCGCAGTCATAGGCTATCCCGAGATGCAAAAGCGAGCTGTAATCGATCAGAGCGGCGTAGTTATGTTGCCGGTCTTGGGCCCCGTAAACGTTCGCCAGAAGACAATAGAGGATGTTCGTAAGGAGGTAATTGAGGTTCTAAAGCCAAAATCCCTCCCGCAACGGTCTGCTGACGGTACTGAGGACTGGACCAATTTCTATCCAGATCAGATTATACTCGATATTGAAGAATACCGACCCATCTATATCGACGGGGACATTGCATCTCCTGGGACACAGGCCTTCAGACCGGGAATGACTGTCCGACAAGCTGTAGCGGCTGGCGGCGGCCTTAAGATCGGTCGCGGTGAGCTTGAAAACCCTGAACTGACCGTCGCGGAACTTAGCGGGCGCCTTGATGTCCTGCGCATCAAGTATCAGGAAAGCGAGATCAAAGCTGCTCGGATCGAGGCGCAGTTGAGCGGCGCCAAGGCGATTGAGGTTGCGGACGTACAACGTGACCCAAGCCTCGAACCTCGTCGCGACGATGCTTTGCAGCAGGAGCAGAAGCAGCTTGAAGCTCTCTATGCGGATCAGGAGAAGGAGCGCGCTTCAATCAAGTTGGCCACGACCAAGGCGGCGGAACGGATGGGCTATCTGAGGGAGCAGCAGAAGACGGATCAAGCGGGAGCGGCCGCGGACGCGACGGAACTTGATCGCCTCAAGAAGCTCTTCGACAAGGGCCTGATCCAGATCACCAGGGTCAACGATGCTCAACGCGCGGTACTCTTGTCAGCGACCCGCGCCTTGCAAACCAACGCTGAGATCTCTCGACTTGAACGCGACCAAGGAGACTTGCAGCGTAGCCTTGAGAAGCTTACCGACCAAGGTCGAATTGATCTGCTGGCTAGCTTGCAGATTGAAAGCGCGGCAAAGACGCAAATGCGCGCTGAGATGGATTCGTTGGCAAAGCAAATCGCCTATGTGAGGCAGCTGCGCAGCGACCTTGTGGCTGAAGGGAGCCGGCGGGTTACGATAGGTGTAACCCGTACCAATGACGGACAGTCAGAGACAACCGAGGCGACTGAAGATACCCTGCTCGCTCCGGGTGACACCATCACAATTACGCTGGAGATCCCGCCAGGAGGGGCGGTCGCGAACTAATGGCTAAATATATGTCTTGGAAGCTGCACGCAGCTACAAAGGTGTCCTAGCGAGATGTGACGGGATGGCGGATTTGGCGGGCAATTCACAGCATTCTGCCGACGCGCTCGTGGCAGTTATCATCCCTGCCTACAACGCAGAGCCATTCATCGAGCGTACCTTGGCGTCCGTACTCGCCCAAACGCATAGGAATATCGAAATAATAGTCGTGGACGATGGTTCGACCGACGGAACAACATCGATCGTTCGACGACTGGCTAATGGCGACGGACGCATGAAGTTGATCCAACAGAAGAATGGTGGGGTCGCGTCGGCGCGGAATGCGGGGATACGGGCAAGCAAAGGCATCTTCATTGCGCCCCTAGACGCCGATGACCTCTGGCATCCGACAAAGCTCGAAAAGCAACTGCGTGTTTTCGCTACGGCTGGCAACGATCTAGGGCTGGTTTATACACTTTACCGGACAATCGATGCCGATGATATGGTGGTCTTCACGCCGAAGCGGACGCACCCGAATGGATGGGTGTTCATGCAGCATCTCGGACAAAATTTCATCGGCAACGGCAGTTCACCGATGTTTCGGCGCGATGTTCTCTTCGAAATGGGTGGCTACTCCTCGCGACTGCGCGATAGCGGTGCAGAGGGTTGCGAGGACTTCTTCATCCAACAGAGCATTGCCTCGAAATACCGTTTCGGCGTCGTTGAGGAGCATCTTGTAGGATATCGCCGAACGCCAGGGAATATGTCAGCAGATTTCGTGCGAATGCTGATCTCGCGCCGGATCGTGCTTGAGAGCGTACTTGCCCGCTGTACGGAGGCGGTGAAGCCGGCCCTGCTGGATGCGATCTTCCGCACCGATGTCGAGATTGCCAAGCTTGGGCTAATGACGCGCCGATTTGCTAGGGTGGCCAGGCACTGCGCCAACATGCTCTGGCGATCACCCGTGCAGTTCGCGAAACTCGTCGCCGCATTCGCGGCCATTTTCCTGCGCAACGCGAAGCGTTTGCTTCCCCGGCCGGAAAACCATGACCGCGGGTCGGAGATCGGGAGAAATTTTTGGAACTACTCCATTCATGAGTTCGCCGATTGCACCGAAAATGCCAACCATCGCGTGGGGCTCAGCAATCTTGCTCTTGTGGACGAGAAACTTGGACCAAGCAGAGCCTATTTGACGCGGCCTCCTGAACAAGGGACGCTTGCAATGCCGAATGAGGACACGAAGTCCGACAGCCTGCTACTTCCGCTCGAGACCTGAGATGAAGAAGCTGTTGCTGGCTGGGGGAGCAGGATTCATCGGGTCGCACCTGATCGACCGGCTGCTCAAGAGAAACGATTTTGACATGCTGGTTGTAGTCGACAGCCTGTGGACAGGCAGGGCAGGAAACGTTGCTCATATCCGAGATCAACGTCTGGTGCTGGTCCGCTCCGAGGTGGAGCATTTCGAATCCGATTTCCAATTCGACGAGATCTTTCATCTTGCGTCGCCCGCGTCGCCGCCAGTCTATATGCGGGAGCCCGAGCGTACCATCTCAGCAAATCTGATTGGCGCCATGCGGCTCGTGAAGCTGCTCAAAGAGGGTGGGCGAATCTGCTTTACGTCGTCCTCGGAGGTTTATGGAAATCCTCTGGTCAACCCGCTGCCCGAGACATATAGGGGGTCAGTGGACTGTACGGGCCCGCGCTCTTCTTACGATGAAGGCAAGCGCTGCACCGAGGCGCTCCTCTTCGAGAGCAACCGTGTCCGTGGCGTCGACGTGCGGGTTGCCAGGATCTTTAACGTCTACGGTCCGCGCACCCGAGCCGATGATGGGCGTGCTGTTTCCAACTTTATTGCCAATGCGTTGTCCGGCAAGCCGATCGTCGTTCATGGGGATGGTCTCCAGACCCGCAGTTGGGGTTATGTCGACGATATTGTCGATGGGCTCGAACGGCTGTTCTGGCTGGAGAACTTCAATCGTGTGGGAGCAGTCAACGTAGGCAACGACCGGGAAGTCTCCGTACTTGAAATCGCCCAGTATGTTGCGGGCCTCATTCCCGGAACGATAATTGTTCATGATGATCCGGCGCCGCAGGATCCGAGCAACCGGCGTCCTGACCTGACCCTGTGCCGAGAAATCCTGCCGGGGTGGTCGTGTAAAGTGCCCTATGAAGAGGGTCTCGTGCGCACGTTACGCTGGTTTGAGGCCAATGGTGAAATAGCGGAAATAAGGCCCCCCATGCGATCCAGAGCCGGCAATGATCGGCATCATCTGAGATAGGCGGGCGGCGTGTGCTGCGGAGCGGAAGGTGAATGAATCAACGGTTCGCGTGACCGTCCTTATAGTCACTTACAATCACGCACGCTACGTGGCGGCCGCAATCGACAGCGCCCTCATGCAAGAGGCCGATTTCGGTGTCGAGGTGTTGATCAGTGAAGACTTTTCGACCGACGGTACCCGGGAGATTGTCGAGCGATACGTTTCCAACCATCCCGAAAGGCTGTCGGCGATTTATTCCGGCAGTAATCTGAGATCGAACGAAGTCGTCGCGAGGGGACTCAGGGTGGCTCGTGGGCGCTACGTCTCGATCCTCGATGGCGACGACCTGTGGACATCCACGACCAAGCTGAAAGATCAGGCAGCCTATCTCGACGCGCACCCGGAATTTTCCGCAATATTTTATAACGCAGTCGTGGCGGATGGCGATGAGGTCACATCGACGCGGTGGACGCGGGGCGACCAGAAACCCGTCGTGACGCAAAGGGATCTCTGGGAAGGCAATCCTTTCGCAACTTGTGCCGGCATGATGCGAACCGCGTGCGTTCGAAACGTCCCGTCGTGGTATGCTGATTTCTTTCCGATAACTGACTGGCCGCTGTATGTGCTTTGCGCAAAGACAGCAGATCTCGCTTTCGTCGACGAAGTAGCAGGTGTCTACCGCCTGCATCCGGGCGGACTCATATCGGCACTGCCAAACCGCCCCAAGCTGGATGCGATCGAAGGCTTTTACCGGCGGATGGCGCAGGTCATGGACACGCAGGGGGCAAATTCTGCGCGTGGCGGCTGCTCCCGCTATTTCTATGAATGGTCAATGCGGTATCTGGTAGAAGGCGATTTGCCATCGGCCAGATCGTGCTTCCTGCGGAGCCTTCGCGGCGGCGGTATCGGACGTGAGGTATCCAAACACGACTTTGCCGGATTGGGGCTGCGCCTGCTGAAGTCCTCGGTGCTCCGGACATGACGGCGGTCCGCGATTTCAAGTATCGCGATCCGATCTCGCCGTTGCCATGGGAGGCTGCTCGTCCGAAATGGTCGGTGATGATCCCCGCCTATAACTGCGCTCGCTTTCTTGCCACAACGCTGGAAAGCGTGCTGGCGCAGGACCCCGGCCCGGCTCAGATGCAAATCGAGGTGGTTGACGACTGTTCCTCCGATGACCCGCAAAGAGTCTTGAAAGAGATCGGTGGGAACCGCGTTGGCTTTTTTCACCAGCCGCAGAATCTAGGACATATTGGCAACTTCCATACCTGCCTGGATCGTGCCCGGGGCGAACTCGTACATCTCCTGCACGGCGACGACGCCGTCCGCCCCGGCTTCTACGAATTGCTCGGACGAGGCTTCGATGCGGACTCGGGTATGGGCGCCGCATTCTGCCGGACAATCTTCATAGATGCCCACGGACAGGAGCTGTCGGTCTCCCCTGTAATGCAGTCAAGCCCTGGACAGCTCGAGAATGCGGCGGTTCGACTGGCGCTGGAACAGCAGATCATGACGCCATCAATCGTGGTGCGCCGCGCGGTCTACGAAGAACTCGGCGCGTTCGACCGGCGGCTGAAGTGCAGTGAAGACTGGGAGATGTGGGTCCGCATCGCTTCTCAGTTTCCTGTCTGGTATGAACCGCAGCCCCTCGCACTTTATCGCATGCACCCCCAATCGAACACGGGTCGCCATATCCGAAGTGCCAAGGACATGGCCTACACGCGAATGGCGATAGATATTTTTAAGAGCTATCTTCCAACCGAGCTTGCGGACGATGTCGCCGTGTCGGCGCGGCGAACCTATGCGCTAAGCGCGCTCGAAACTGCGCGGCGACTGTTCGGCGCCGGCGATTGGGCTGGATGCTTGGCGCAGATGAACGAAGCGTTCCGCTTCGATCCCTCACTCAAGACAATTGGGCGCATGCTGCAGCTCGTTGCAAGACAGGGAGGCAGGATTGTCCATCCTAGTTGACACCGCGCAGCGGCCTGCAGGACTTCGTGAAGATGAACCGGTCCGGCTCGTTTTGGCCGGATGCGGCGCGGTCACAAATCACTATTATGCGGAAGCGCTTTCACGCCTTCAAGGCAGAGGCCATGTTGCAGTGGCGGGGATATTCGATCCAGAACCGAAGCAGGCCGCACTGGTTCAGGCGCGACTGCCCTCAGCCAAGATTGCGGCCAGTTTCGACGGCCTTTTGGCTATGGACGCCGATGTTGCGATCATTGCTTCGCCACCTGGATATCACGCTGATCAGTCGACAAAGGCGTTGGAAGCCGGGATGCATGTTCTGTGCGAAAAGCCTATGGCCACGAGCGTCTCCGAGGCGGACCGTATCCTTGCGGCAGCGGCAGCCAACAATCTTCATGTAGCAACAGGGCTCGTCAGAAGGCAGTTCCCCGCGACGCGATCGATAAAGGCCATGCTGGAGGCCGGAATGATCGGACGGTTACGAAGCGTCAGTTGTTTTGAGGGCGGCCCCTTCCAGTGGCCGGTGGCTTCGGTGAGCTATTTCAGCTTCGCGGAGTCCGGTGGTGGCGTGCTTCAGGATATCGGCACGCACTGTCTTGACCTCCTGACCTGGTGGTTTGGAGAACCCGACCAGATCCACTACGCCGATGACGCAATGGGCGGCGTCGAGGCGAATTGCCTTGTCCAGCTGCGTTTTGGCGGCTTCGTCGCGACGGTCAGGTTGAGCCGAGATTGGGCTCGCCCGAACCTGTATTGCCTTGAGGGCGAACGCGGCTCGATTTCCTGGACAGTCAATGAGACCCAGACTGTGGAAGTCACCTTGAATGGAAGTCGCACGACAGGCTTCGTTTCCTTCAACAATGCCGACGGCCGGTCGCCCGATTTTATCGACGCATTCTGCGATCAGATTTCGGGCGTGGTGGATGCGGTGCGAAATGGGGTCTCTCCTTCCGTGCCGGCCAGTGCCGGGCGCAATGTGCTCGATCTGGTCGAAGGATGCTATGCCAGGCGGAAGCTGATGGACATGCCCTGGCTCGGTCCGGGAGAATTGCTCCATGTCGGTGCTTGCGCCGGGACCAGACAATGACCGGCACTGTTGCAGTGCTTGGCGCCAACGGCTTCATAGGTTGCCGAACCGTGGAATTGCTGCATCTTTCCGCCTGGGCAAATGTGAGGCCGATCGTTCGCAGGCCGGGGGCTTTCGCCAGTCTGTCTCGCTTTGCGATTGACGCAATGGTAGCGGATGCGCGTGACCTTCAGGCTCTTACCGCGGCCTTTTCTGGCTGCAAGTACGTCGTGCACGCAGTTGCCGGTGATGCTCGCACGATTGTCGATGCTATCGAGCCCGTCTATCGTGCAGCCGCCGCTGCGGGCGTGGTGCGTCTGATCTATCTCAGCAGCGCTTCCGTTCATGGCCAATCGCCCCCGCCTGGGACGGATGAAACAAGCGCGCTGCACGACGATCAGGCGATCGAGTATAACAATGCGAAGGTTCGTGCCGAACGCCGGCTCGGGCAACTGTCACGCGATGACGCGGTGCAGGTCGTGGTGCTGCGGCCCGGAATTGTGTTTGGCCCACGCTCCGGTTGGACCGGTGGTTTCGCCGACGAGCTCATGGACGGCTCCGCCTACCTGGTGGATGGCGGTCGTGGTATCTGCAACAGCGCCTATGTCGACAATGTCATTCACGCGATCAAGCTTGCCATCGAGGTGCCCGAGGCGTCTGGGCAAACCTATCTGATCGGAGATCGGGAAGAGATCAGTTGGGCAGATCTTTGCCGACCGATCGCCGAGGCACTGGGGTTCGACCTGGCCGCAGTTTCGGTTTCAGCGCCATTGTCATTTGCTCCGAGCTGGAAACAAAGGCTGAAGGAAAGCAAAGGATATAGGCGGCTTGTCCAGAGCCTGCCAAGGCCTGCTCGCAGCGGACTGAAAGCAGGCTACGCCGAGTGGCGGAAGGCAGGACGCAAAGCGACCGGCGTGACTATGGCCCCCACGGTCATGGTATCGGAGGAGCGTGCACTTTTGCACCAGTGCCAGACGAAACTTCCATGGCGCAAGGCCGAGCATGAGCTCGGATACCGGCCGGCCGTCAGCTTCGAGGAAGCATGTCGGCGATCGGTCGGCTGGTTGACCTTTGCGGGCTACCCGACCTGCCGAAACCGAACGGGTGAGAGATGACCACCCGCCCCACTACACCTACCGTTTCAGTTGTCATCACGACCTACAATCATAAGCGCTTCCTTGCCGAAGCGATCGACAGCGTCCGCAACCAGACCGCAAAGCCGGATGAGATCATCATTGTGGACGATGGGTCGTCGGACAATCCTGAAAGTGTTGTTCGTCGATATGACGACGTCCACTATGTTCGCCAAGAAAACCAGGGGTTGGCCGCTGCGCGTAACACCGGGATGGCGGCAGCGCGCGGCGAATTCATCGCCTTCCTGGATGCCGACGACAGGCTGCGCCCGGCAGCGCTGGCCACCAATCTTGGCTTGTTTCGCGACAATCCCGATTGCGCATTGGTCTACGGCGCCTACCGCCTGATCGACGAAGCCGGGGCAGTCAGGAATGCTGTGCCACTGAGGTCGGTTGGCAAGGACCCGTATGCAGGGTTCCTGACCGACAACCTGATTGGAATGCATGCTGCGGTGCTCTATCGGCGCAGGACATTGGAAGCCGCTGGTGGATTTGACCGATCGCTGCGGGCTTGCGAGGATTACGACGTCTACCTTCGCTTGTCTCGGGCGCACAAGGTAGCCTGCACTCCGGAATTCCTCGCGGATTACCGTCGGCACGCAACGAATATGTCGAACAGCAATCCGATGATGTTGCGCGCGGTTCTGAAGGTCCTTCGCCGGCAGCGGGACGCCGCGCAGACCAATCCGGATTGGGCGGCCGCCTACCGTCAGGGTATCGAACAATGGAAGTGCTATTATTCGGACATGCAACTGGCGCAGCTTGGTAAAGCGCTTCGGTGTCGTTCTTCACTCGCCGGTCAAGTGAGCAGCACGATCGCCGTTGCGGTTGCAGCGCCGTTGCAGACCGCCGTGACGCTTCGGCATCGCTTCCGGCGCCGGTCAGGTCGGCACAGATCGAGCGTCTGGTTCGGTGACCTCGAGCGTAGCGTACCCTTCAGCACGGAGTTCGGTTTTGATCGCGGCAAGCCAGTGGACCGCCGCTATGTCGAGACTTTCCTCGCCTCCTGTTCGTTGAACATATCCGGAAGGGTCCTTGAAATCGGCGACAACGCCTACACGATGCGTTTTGGAGGCAGTCGGGTTACCACAAGCGATGTTCTGAACCGATACGACGGCCACCCGCTAACAACCTTCGTGGGTGATCTGGCAAAAGGCGATGATCTGCCGTCCGAGACCTTTGACTGCATCGTCCTCACCCAGACCCTGCAACTCCTTTTCGACATGCCTGCTGCGATTGCAACCCTGTGGCGGATATTGAAGCCGGGCGGTGTGCTCCTGGTTACGGTGCCCTGGGTCAGCCCGATCGACCGGGGGGAATGGGCAGACAGCTGGTTCTGGTCGATAACTCCTGCCGCACTTGGCCGGCTTCTGTCTGACAGGTTCGGGGCGAATAACGTCGAAGTCAGCCACTATGGAAACGCGTATGCGGCTACGGGCTTTCTCTACGGCTTGGCAGAACATGAGCTGAATCCGGCCATGCTTGATGTGCATGACCCCCATTGTCCCGTGATAGTCGCCGCTCGAGCTTTCCGGCAATGAACAACGCCATGAAGGTACGTCAAACTGTCAGCAAACTCCTACAACGGAGCCGATTGATTGCTCGTTTCAATCGGCCAGTCGTGCTGATGTATCACCGCATCCGAGAGCCGCTCGTCGACCCGTGGGAACTTTCAGTCTCGCCGCAAAACTTCGCACGCCAGATCGAAATCCTGGGAGAGACGCGCGATATTGTGCCCCTGCAATGGCTGGTGCAACGGCTTCGCGAGGGACGGCCACCGAGAAATGCCGCAGCCATCACCTTCGACGACGGCTATGCGGATGTCCTTCAAAATGCGATGCCGATCATGGGACGGATGAACTGTCCCGCCACTGTCTTCGTCACCACTCACGCGAGTACCGATCCGGCAGTGTTCTGGTGGGATATTCTATCCCGCATCATTTTTGAGACGATTGCCCTCCCGAACAGTCTGGCGATCGAATTCGCAGGCCGAAACTATGATTGGCGCGTGACGGAGGACGCTATGCACGCGCAATCCAACGACGCCGTCAACCGCACGACGCTCCATTTCGATTTGCACGCACTGCTGAAGCCGTTGCAGGCCCAAGAGCGCGAGAAGGCGCTGGAGCGGCTGTCACGATGGGCCGGAACCGACGCCGGCCCAAGAAAGAGCGACCGCGCCATGACGTATCAGGAGCTGCGCCAGCTCGCCGACACCGATGGCGTTTCGATCGGCGCCCACTCATGCACGCATCCATCTTTGCCCCTGCTGAAACAGGACGATCTCGAACGTGAGATCTCTGTCAGCCGCAAACAATGCGAGGAGATTGCTGGACGAAGGGTGGCGGGATTCGGGTACCCCTTTGGGGACTTTGATGACAGCACCGTCAATGCTGTGAGATCCGCTGGCATGGATTATGCGGTAACCACCCTGCCGCACGAAGTTGGGTCCAGAGTCGACCCTTTCCGATTGCCGCGCCTTATGGTGGCCGATTGGGGAGAGGTTGATTTCCGGCGCATGGTGCTGCGCCATGGCTGACAATGCACTCGGACAGCCGCGCGTCACGGCAATCATCGTCGTGTTCAACGGCGAGAGGTACCTCCGGGAAGCGGTTGACAGTATAATAGGCCAAAGCCTGACCGACTGGGAACTTCTTGTTGTCGACGACGGCTCGACCGACCAGTCTGCCGGCATCATACGCGACTATGAGCAGCGCCTCCCGGGCAAGGTACGGCTATTGTCTCATCACGACAATCGCAATCATGGCATCAGTGCCTCGCGCAACCGTGGGCTGGCGGAGGCGTGCGGCGCCTATGTCGCGTTTCTCGACGCAGACGATACATGGCTGCCCGAAAAGCTTTCCGAACAAGTCTCCATCATGGAAAGCGATCCGGCACTAGGCATGATATATGGCCGGACCCTGATCTGGTATAGCTGGGACGAGACTGATGATCGTGCGGACTTCCACTACCCGCTCGGAGTCGAGCCAGACGCCCGGTATGACCCTCCCGCGCTGCTGGAGCTGCTGCTGCAGAATGAGGTCCAGACGCCGACAACTTGCAATGCCCTGGTGCGTTCAAGCTTGTTCGCAACGCTTGGGGGATTCCAGAACAGCTTTCGCCTGATGTTCGAGGATCAGACATTCTTTGCCAAGGCGCTCGCATTCGCGCCCGTCTACGTATCCGACCGCATCTGGGCAAAATACCGCCAGCACGCTCAAAGCTGCTCTGCTGTCTCCGCCAGGGCAGGCGCTGACGAGGCCGCGCGTATCGCGTTTCTCAAGTGGCTGAATGGCACGATGGCGGATCAGGGCGCCTCTTTCCGTATTCGCTCCGCAGTCTGGAAAGTGCTAGCGCACGAAACCTGGCAAGCGAACAAGCGAAATATCAAGAGACGGCTTCAACGATGACTTCCCTGCCGCGGGTGACGATTGTAACACCCTTCCTCAACGCGGAGGCAACTCTGGGCGAAGCAATCGCCAGCGTCCAGGCCCAGACGGTTACGGATTGGGAGCTCTTGCTGGTCGACGATGGCTCGACGGATGACAGCGTTAGGATCGCCAATGATGTTGCGGCAACCGATCCCCGAATTAAGGTGCTGCGCAGACCCCACGGATCCGAGCGTGGCGCCGCCGCAGCGAGAAACGCCGGAATAAAGGCCGGCAGCGGCGATTTGCTTGCTTTCCTGGATGCAGACGATCTGTACGAACCCCATATGCTCGAGACGGCTCTGGCGGCAGCCGATGCCAACCCGCAAGCTGCCATGATCTTCGGCCCGACGAGATGGTGGTATCCAGACGGTGACAGCCCTGATTGGATCGAGCCGACGGACGGGCTTGCCGGCCGTTTGCATCAACCTCCGCGGCTTCTAAGTCGGCTTCTGCTGATGCAGGATGGCCTCATTCCCTGCACCTGTTCCGTGCTGGTGCGCCGGAGTGCCATCGAACATGTCGTCGGCTTCGAGGAAGGCTTCCGGCTCTACGAGGACCAAGCGCTGTGGGCTAAGCTGTTTTTGCGCTACCCGGCCTATGTCACACCAATCTGTCTTTCGCGTTATCGGCAGCACTCGGGCTCGGTGTCGGCGGATGCGGCCAAGCGTGGCCTCTATGATCCCATGGGCGCGCATCCGGCCCGCGCACCCTTTCTCGACTGGCTCACCCAATACGTTTTCAAAAGCGGGATAAAGGATCAGAAGCTCGATCGCGCAATTCGGCTCGCGCGATCGCCTTACAGGAGCGAGCCGACCGTTCGAAACAAGGCCGATCGGTTATCATTGAAAGCCGCAATGGAGCTCGCGTGGCTCCGTCATCGCTTTGCGCGAAGACTTGCTCGCCTTTACAGGTTGGTGACCGGGAGCGTCAGCAGATCGTGACCACCAATCGGTGAGTTCATGAGCGATACGCCCGAGGCTTATCCTCGACGAAGCATGGTGAAAGCTCCCCGGACAACTTTGCGTCTCCACGACTCGGCCGCAGGCGGCGTCTCCACATCGTTCCGTTCGGCTATCAAATCGCCGACGGGCTGAAGGCCGGCCCTGAACGCTTCCATTCGCTGGGGCAATTGTCGGGCGCGGAACGAGGCCTCGACCTCGTCACCGGTCAAGCTGTCCAACAGCCGCTCGCGCGTTTGAAGCAGGACTTTTTCGGCGTCCGACGCGCACTCTCGTGCCAACCGCCTTGCCTCGGGACCCAAGGCGAAATCCAGCGCCTGCGCTAGCTGCCGCTCGTCGATCTGGTCCAGCGTGAGCACGTTCGGCCAACTAACCCGGGTGCATTGCTTGGCGATCTTGCCGCTGCCCGGCACCGTATCGATTGCAAGGGCGGGCACGCCGTTCTTCAGGGCAAGGACGAGGCCGTGCAGGCGCGTCGTAATGAGGACGTCGACTCGCGCGATCAGCGCTTCGACTTCGCCGGGGGTGCGCAGACCCCCCTCATTGACGTCGAGCCGCGTGTCGATGCCAATGACGGCGAGCTCGCGGGCTTCGATCAGTTTCGCGATCGCCGCGTTGGTGCGCGCGACTTCCGCTCCCGGATGCTCTTCGACGAGGCAGACGCCGACGACCGGAGGAAGATCCTGCCGCGCCGCGAAGACCATATCCGGATTGGTTACGGCTGAACTGTCTCGCTCGATCAGCAGATCGAACGGGTTCCAATCTTCCAAGGGGAGGACCATCGACAAGTTCAGGCCGATGAGCCGGCATCGCGCGAAGTGGCCCAGGAATTCCGCTTCAAACTCGTCGCGGCCAAACGGACCGCAAACGAAGATCACGTGGGAATAGTCGGCAGGATCAAGCAGTCGCCAGTTTAAGCCGGGGGCAAAGGGGGGATCGGTCGCCAGATCGTAGGCAATGGATCTTTGGTCGAGCCATCGGCAAAGAACCTCGCGTGACAACACGTCGCCGGCCGTGGCGTGCCCGCTCGCGAAACTGAACCACCCGGCCACCAGTAACTTCATCGATATCCTAGCCCACGTCCCCTGGTCCAGTGGTGAGGCATCGTCATGCTCCCGTACCCTGGCTCTGCATTGACCAGCCGCCCGCCGAGGATGCCCGGCCGCACATCGAAGGTCGCCGCACCCTCGACGTGATCCTCGAGCGCACCCTCCCGCGATGTCAGCGCGGCATTGATGCGATAGCGGCCGGGACGCAGCAGGCAGGGCCGGAATTCGCAAACAAAACTGTCGCCGACGAGCTCGCCGTCAGAATGCTCGGCAGAGTCGAATGAGGTCACGGCATCACCGAACTCGTCGTAGATTGTGAAAGAACAATCGACCAGCGACTGGTCGCCAGCGGCACGAAAACGAAAACGCATGCACTGCCCGGAGATCGGGACGCCCCCATCGCCTTCGATCTCGATCGCCGTCAAGCGAACCCGCCCGCGACCGGAGCGGAGCGCGCGAGTGGCGAGATCCTGCGCGGCCTGATCCGTGATCGTCCGAAGGTAAGTTTCGATCACTTTTGCAGTGGGGCCGTCTGCCTTGATGGTACCGTCGCCGATAAGAATCGCTCGGTTGCAGAGTTTTTGGACCACGGACAACTGGTGACTGACGAAGATGACCGTGCGGCCAGTGTGCGCGATCTGCCCCACCTTTCCGATGCACTTCTTCTGGAATGCCGCATCGCCGACCGCCAGCACTTCGTCTACGACAAGGATGTCGGGCTCGACATGCGCCGCCACGGCAAAGGCGAGCCGCAAGTACATACCGCTTGAGTAACGCTTGACGGGCGTGTCGAGAAACGGCTCGACGCCGGAGAAATCGACGATTTCATCGAGCTTGGATCTGATTTCGGCGCGCCGCATGCCGAGTATCGCTCCGTTGAGATAGATGTTCTCACGGCCGGTCAACTCCGCATGGAATCCTGTGCCGACCTCCAGCAAAGCTCCCAACCGTCCGCGTATCGTCGCGCGACCGGAAGTCGGCTCCACAATCTGCGCCAATATCTTGAGGACAGTACTCTTTCCCGCGCCGTTGGGTCCGATCACGGCAAGGACTTCGCCTGCACGCACCTCGAAGGAAACATCCCTCAGGGCCCAGAATTGATCCTCTCCACTGTTGCGTCGACCCCAATCTGCCTTCCTTTGAAGGATTCGCCTTGCGCCACTCGCCAGCGCGTCCCGCAAGGTGGGAAAGCTGTTGTTTGCCACTCCCAGTCTGTAGGCCTTGGAGAGATTGGTGGCTTGAATCACTGTGTCGGCCATTGCTCAGATCAGGTCCGGAAACGCGCGTTCGGACTTAGAGAAAATAGCCAGTCCGGCAACGAGAAGGGCCACGGAGGAGAGGGTCGATATCGAGATCATTGCCCAATCGGCGGGCGTGCCCAGTACGCTCCAGCGCACGGCTTCGACTATACCGACCATGGGGTTTAGGCTGTAGAGCGGCCGCCAGAAGTGGGGCACGAGATTGCCCGGATAAACAACCGGAGTCATGAATAGAACTATCTGGAGGCTGAACGGCACGAGATAGCCCACATCGCGAAAGCGGACATTGATCGCAGATAAAGCCATTCCAAGCCCCGTCGCCGACGCTGCCATGACGAGCAGGAACAATGGGAGGAAGAGCACCTGCGGGGCCGGCCAGCTTCCGAATGCCAGCAGGGCGGCGAACAATAGCGCGAGGCCGACGATCATATCGGTCAGGCACGTGACCATAGCGGACACGGGAATGATCAGACGCGGAAAATAGATACGCTTCACCAGGTCCTGGTTGCTGACAAGGCTCCCCGTCATGCTCCCAACCGCTCTCGAAAAAAAATTCCAAGGCACGAGCCCACACAATACAAACAGCGGGTATGGCGCGCCGTTTGATGAGATGCCTACGAGTCTGCCAAAGAAGACGCTGAAGACCGACATGGCAACGAGCGGCTGCAACAGCGCCCAAAGCACACCAAGATAAGTCTGGCGGTATTTGACCTTGAAATCGCGCCAGGCCAGGAAGAACAAAACTTCCCGATATCGCCAAAGCGCGGAAAGGTCGATCAGCCGCCGCTTGCGGGACGGATCGATCACCGTCTCAACAGTTGCAGGTTGCGAGTCCGTGCGAACCGACACTATGATGGCGTCCCTGCTTCCTTGAGGCCCATTGAGGCCTACATTTCCGTGCAGCGCAATCAGGACTTTCTCCGAAGTCCTCGGTACGCTCGAACGCTGGACTATGTCTCCGGCGGCCGAAACAGGTCTTCGCGGTGATTCGGAAGGATCTGAAACGGCGGACCGAGGACCCCTGCGCCGAAACTACCAAAAGGCCCAGCGCCGGGCATCGACTCCAAATAGCTGGACGGACCTAAGGCAGCGGACGAGCAAGATTCGGCAAGCGCCAAGGCCACGGCGGGGCTGGCGAGAAGGATTAGCCTGCCACGGCTCGCTGGCGCAGCCAGGCCACAGGCCGCTTGCCTCCTAAAGGCGGGCATGGGCGCCTACCGCTTTTCTCACTGAAATGGCCCGCTGCCGGGGAAGCAGCGGGCCCATCAAGGCTTGGCCGGAGAGGGGTAAGGGACACAAGGGCATCCGGCCAGCATTACAAACGACGCTGACGAATTTATGTTCCCTACGCTGGCTTAGACGCCGTGGGTCCTACTGCTTCCTGTGAGTGCTCTGTTTCGGACCGCTGCGCGGGCAGAGGCAACGATCAAGGGGCCTTACCCAAGCATCAAGTCCGGCCTGGGGTACAGCGCCTTTTCCATCAAGCGCTAGCGGTTGTCCAACTGGATCGTCAGATGTCTGGTTGCAGCGCTTTCTACAATCAGCTCCTCGAGCCCGCTTTCGCTGATCGAAGAACCGCCGATACTGCGCCTGACTATGCGGAGCGCTTCGGATAAGGAAACTGGGATGGTTTTAGCGTGATCGTCCAGGTAGCGGCCGACTTCGATTACGGCATCTGCATCGACGTTGGATGGCAATATTCGCATTTGCAGGTCTCCCCGGTGCCGATCAACGCAAAAAGCCCGCCACCTTCCGGCAGCGGGCGCTAGTTCGGGAGGAGTCGGGCGCCCCTTTGCCCGTGAAACAACGGTACGCCTCACTTAGCTGGATAATAAGCTCGCGCCGGTTGAAGCTCTGCATATTCAAGCTGCGTGACTTTTCTGCCACAAAGAAAAAAGCCCCCCCGAAGCAGCGGGCCCATACGGACAACCTGTCCCCCGTACCCAGTTCAAAGCCGTTTGAACTCGGCAATCACCGCGCGGCTGCCTGGCTTTGCTGGCAGCGGGACATGATCGGCATGTCCGCTTGGCTGCTGAAGGCCGTCACGGGGATTGTTGTGCTATTGCTGCCCGACTGACTCTGCCGGGGGGTGACACAGGGTCGGCACAGAGTGCATCGTTTTACTCAATCCCCAATTGGTAGACTCCCGCGATACATCGGCAGCTAGTGTGTCCATCAGCCAAAAGTGAGGAAGTGTCGAACCGGGAGGAACGACGTTGTCTGTTCAAAAAGAAGACTTTCGAACGAACAGAGCCGACTATGTGATTGCGAAGGGTGGCCGATCGACCGTTGATGACGTTCGCGATGAGAATCTGGCAAGAAAAAAGTCCCTGTGGCTAAAAGAGAGGCGATCCGCCAGATTGGCCGCTAATCCATGTGAAAGCTTGCCCCCGAGAGCCAGACCAACCGGTCGAAACTGACAAATGGCCTACACCGTCATCTGGTATGGAAGACAGGGTGTTGTCGACAAGGCGACTTTCGACGCCGAGAAGACCGCCAGAGACCATGCAATCTCCATGTTCCAGACCCGAAAGGGCGACGATGGGATTGTGTCCGTTGAAGTTCGCAAGGACAGTGGCGCAGTCGTCTTCAGTCATGCGGAGAATTAAGGCGGTCATCACGGCCCTGGGCCTTGCCAGAGGCGTTCGGCCTTGTGTCGGGCGTATAGACAGCCCCACATCTGTGCCTCCGCACTCCTGCATTTCAGCTTGGGAATGAGGTCATTGGCCATGGCCGGCGAGTCAGGGCCGTAGCGGTCCCGGAGCTGGGCGAGGTCGGCTTCTGGCTGTGATAGCAAGGCGACTTTGGCGTCGATCAAGCTTTGGAATGTCCAGCCCTTCGCCATGCGGCCGATACGCCAGCGCGCCGCGCGGAAAGAATGACCGACGCGGATTGCCGGTGAGACAGCATTGCTCGCGTCGGCCACTGCGGCATTGTTTAGTGGGGGTATGCCGCGCGCCATACTTAGCAGCTGCTAAATTCTCAGGCAAAGAGGCATTTTCACCCCCGCAGGCCCCCTTTGCCTAGCCGCAGTCCTCGGGCGCTGGTAACCCTGACGAAGCCCCTGAAAGGATGAGGGACACCGCACTAAGCCTTAGTTGAGTGACTGCTTGTGTAGGGGTAGATTCACGTCAGAGGGGGTGCGAAACCATGCACCGGGGGGTACATGCCCGGCACCCGTCGTCGACTGCGGATGTAACAGAGACGGCGGGAGCTGCGGCAACGCGCGGCGAAGGGCGACTTGTTCCGCACCATGCTTCCAGCAAATCAGAATCGACTCTCGCCACGCCGGTGGGTTCTCGGATCATTTCGTGAGGGGAAGTTCCGACCACCTGCTTGTCGGTTGAGGATGTCCTAGGCCGGGCCATACCCCAGCAATAGTTGCCGGAGCCCCGTGACACTGCGCCTTGTCTGGGCAAGTCGCAATGTGTGCGCCTTTGAGGAGGGTTGAGCCCGCGCTCGCCTTCGGACGGGGAAAGCGCGGGCTTCTCTGTCACTCCACCAATCCACCTTCGCGGTGCTGCATCGCCTGGAGGATCACCTCAAATAAGCTGCCGACTTCCTCGCTGATCTCCTCGGGAGGGATGCCTTCACGCCCAGCAGCCTTGATGGCTTCCTCCGTCAAATAGATAATGGCCAAAGCATCGTCCGTTATCGCGTTCGGCAGATGCCCTGCCATCCATTTGTCGAGAAAGTTGATGCCGCGAGTGCTCATTACGCGATAAAGCGGAGTGCGAACATTAGGTTCCGCTCATACTTGACGCCAGCAAGCGGCGCCCCAGACTCGGCGGCAGCCTTGGCAAGGTCGCGATATTGGGCGGTCCAGTCGAGCCTGCGACGCGTGAAGATACGCACGCCCTCGGCATCCCTGACGATCTGCGAGCGGTAGTCATCGAATTTCACTTCATGCTACCAGACAGGCATTAATCTTCTCTAGAGCGAGCACGAGGCCTCAACCATGAGCGTGGTGAACGGGTGCGATCCATTTGTCGCATCACCGGAGTTACCATCACGCCATGCATAACAATTGAACTCAACACGGCGAAGCAGACAGTCACCCAAAGAATTGTCGCACCCTCAAAATCAGCCTGCCCGAGCGCAAATGCGAGGTAATAGAACGAGCCAAGGCCGCGGATTCCAAAAAAAGCAATCACGGCCTTTTCGCGGGATGACGCTCGAAATCCGATTAACCCAATCCAACCCGCCAGGGGTCGCACCACGAACAATACCAGGGCGGTAGTGACGATCACCTGCCAGCTCAAGGCGCCAAAAATCGACCCTTCTGCGATGGCTGCTCCAAGGCAGACCAGCAGGACCATCATCAGCAAACGCTCAATCTGCTCCGCGAAGTCATGCAAGCTCTCATGATACTCGTGTTGCCGCTCGACGGACCGTAGCGCCACGGCCGCGACGAACACTGCAAGGAAGCCGTAGCCGTGAAGGATTTCGGTCGAGCCATACGCAAGGCAGGTGATACCGAGCGCAACAAAGCCATCCCTCGTCTCTGACAACCCCGACCGTTTCGGCAGACGAAACGTAAGGTAGCCCATGGCTTTTCCGCCGAGCCAGCCAATTCCAACGCCTGCGGCGATCTTCCAGACAACGTCAACGATAAACCAGTGCCTGAAGAAGGGCTCGCCGGATGCGTTGGAAAGCGCGATTGCGATTGCAAGATAGACGAACGGAAAGGCCGCTCCATCATTGAGACCGGCCTCGGAGGTAAGGGCAAAACGCACCTCATCCTCCTTGCCGGATTGAGGTGGACCGACTTGTATGTCGCTTGCCAGAACAGGATCAGTTGGTGCCAGGGCAGCCCCAAGCAGAAGTGCGGCGCTAATGCCAAGCCCGAGAATTGACCAGCCTAGAATTGTAATTCCTGCGATCGTTAGAGGCATGGCTATGCCAAGAAGGCGCCACGAGGACTCCCAACCCCGCCAACTCACGGGCCGATCCAGCTTTAGGCCAGCCCCCATAAGGGCGACGATCACAACGAACTCTGTGAGACGCTCGGTTAGTATCCGGTTCTCCAGTGGGTTTACCCCTACGAGCGGAGAGAATGGTGACCAAACCCAAAGAACCCCGATCCCGATGCAAAGCATTGGCAACGAAAGCGGAAGCTTTCGGAGCAGTAAAGGTAGCCAGGCCGTAAGGAGCACGATTGCTCCAAAAACTGCCAAGAGGAGAGCATAGGACTGCATGTAGGCTTAGGCCGTTGAACGCGTGCTGAAGGCGCCAAGCTGCTGCGAGCCCGAGCAGAAACAGGCTCCCCTCCCCACCCAACGTTCGCCCATCATGTCCTCCCCCGGCCCTTGGCTCGACCGAAGTTTATCGTGACACCGGCCTGGAGCCGCTGTCCGAGACGACTTTCTACTGGTGCAGACGTTGTGCTCCATGACTTCTCGTGGAATATCCGCCACGTAACTCCGCTCGCATGCTTTGCGGCTGGCTGGTGAAACAGCACCTTGGTTAAATTCCAGTGCGAGCAGCCTAGTCTTCACCAAGCGCTCGACCGCCAGTAATCCCCCGCGCTCAGCGCGCGAGCCTATTTTCTGTTTTTCTGTTCACCCTCCTCGGCTTGTAGATCATAAGATCCTGGTTTTCGGCGCATATCGCCATTTCGGATCAATGACGAATGCACACAGCCCAGCCAAAGGTGGCCGCGAAGGATAGAAGCCAGGATCGCAGGTGTGCCCGCATTGCCAACAGCGGGCACCGCTAAGAGCGGTTAGTCTAACCGCCACAAACCTAGCAGTTCGCCTCAGTCTGCGGATCACACGCCTTTTTTTCTTGCTTCTGTGGCTTGGGTTTTACCGCCTGCTCGCCCTGCTGCTGCTCGGCGGCGGGTTGCTCCTTGGCCTTTTTCTGCGGCTTTGCCGCCTGCTCGGGCTCGCCCTGCTGCTGCTCGGCGGCGGGTTGCTCCTTGGCCTTTTTCTGCGGCTTGGCCGCCTGCTCGGGCTCGCCCTGCTGCTGCTCGGCGGCGGGTTGCTCCTTGGCCTTTTTCTGCGGCTTGGCCGCCTGCTCGGGCTCGCCCTGCTGCTGCTCGGCGGCGGGCTGTTCCTTGACCTTTTTCTGCGGCTTTGCCGCCTGCTCGGGCTCGCCCTGCTGCTGCTCGGCCGCAGGCTGCTCCTTGGCCTTTTTCTTCGGCTTTGCCGCCTGCTCGGGCTCGCCCTGCTGCTGCTCGGCTGCAGGCTGTTCCTGGGTCTTTTTCTGCGGCTTAGCCGCCTGCTCGGGCTCGACCTGTTCGGTCGTGGCGGCGCCTTCGGTCGGCTTCGATTTCCGGCCAGCCTGAACCTTCTTCACCTCCTCGATATCTTTGATCTCAGCTGGTTTGGCATCGGCATCGGCTTTCACCTCGCCTTCAAAGACCCTGACCGTATTGTTTTCCAATTTGCCAGACTGCTCGGGCGCGTCGGTCTTGCTGACCTTGACGACAGTCACCTCCTGGTTCGTCTCCTTCTCGATCACATCAACATCTATGACTTTGTTGGTCACCACGTTGTTATGGATCGTCACATCGCCAACCGGCTCGGCTGCCTCGACAATGCGCACAAATTCCGGCTCATCACGGATAACGACGACAGAAATGTCCGCCGCAAGGAATTCGCGTGTGGGGACAACGACCCAGTAAAAATCCGGCGTCGCGTCGAAGGTCACCTCGATTGAAATCAAATCCGGATCACGACGCGGCGGCAGCGGAGCCCAAATCATGTGCTGCCTGTCACGACGCCAACTCACCCAGGCTGGCGCCCAACGAGTGCCCGGGACCCAGTACCAGCCGATGTCGTCGGCATAGCCCCACCGGCCGTAATGGTACGTCGCCCAGCCGAATGGCTCGTCGGATACCCAGAGCCAGCCATACTGCTCGGTATAGACCCAGTGTCCAAGGGTATATGGACGCCAACCGTCAGGTACTTCAGCCGGTACGAAAACGGCCGCTCCGTGGTAGGAAACCCAATCACCATGAGAAGAAAGGTCCTGGTAGAATGTGCTGATCGAAACGTCTGTGGCAGCCCGTGCCTCGGACACGAGCGACAATGGCGTAGTCGGGTTGGGAATCTCGACGATGGTCAGCAGACAGGCGGTTACGCCGCCCAGCATCAGTCGTACCGCATTTTGGGCAAGGACGCGTTTCATCCCAGTTTCCTCCGAAACAGATCGCCCTTCATCTTTGAAACCCGCCGGCTGTCGGATTGTTCCACTTTGCCAGCGTTGCCCGTATCCGCTCACGGCTTGGCATCCCAAGCGGGCCTAGCCAGCCTCCTTGTTGCTGCGAAGGAGGGAAGGTGCAAACTCGGGTAGCCTTTATGGCCTTCGAAAGGGCAGCGCGAAAGCAACTAATGGTTCAATCTGTGGGGCGGGTTCCGGCTCGCAAGATGAATGATCAGCTTGTCAGATCGCTAATCCGGCGAGGACATCCGCATCAGCCACATTGCAGCGCCCGGAACTAAAGGGGTACCCCGCGGTTCTCTTGGAAGGACAGCTAACCATGAGGATGCGGCAGTATGGTTGAACTTGTGGTGTTGGAACAGGCGGTCGCCAGGCAACGCATGAAGCGAGCAGAAAAATCTCCCAAACAGGCAGATGCAATGGTCGGCGAGAGCTGCGGGCTCGCGGTTAGCCTCGCCCTTTGCGCCCGTATGCGGAGCCGCCAACGGCTCGCAGCCAGAAGGCGACTGCCGAAGGCCGTCCCGCCGACAAGTGCACACTGAGGAGAGCAGTCGCGATGTTGTTTGAACCTCGCAACATGGATGGCCGAAAGCGAAGCGCCATCTACCACGCAGCACGGCTTTCGATGCTGCACGAGCGGCTAGCCAAGAAGCTCGAACAGGTGGACCATGCAGCCGATCAGGTTGAACAGGCGGCGGCCGATTTGGTTGGGGCCGCGAATCAGCCCGCCGTCCTCGCCAGAGGCTGAACCACCGCTCATGTGCTTCGCCCAGGTCGAGCAGCATTTGTTCCCGAATTACCGGGCGTATCCCCTGCCCTATTCCTGGCAACAGCAACCAACCGGAGCACAGAACGCTTTGGATTCGAGTCGAGCCAGACAGCCCTGATTGAGCTGACACTGTTTTGCCCCGCCAGCGGTTTCCACATCGCGGATTCGATAGCGGTCGTCCTGGCACAGCTTTCCTCGGCCAAAGTAAGGCCCTCCCCAAGTTGCACCTTGAGAGCGACCGTCGCTTGGTTCGCTCGGCACGTCTGCACTGCCGGGCCGCCGGTTGCTGCGATGCGCTCCAATAGTCGCAGGTCGAATAGCGGCCCCTCTGGCCCGACTGGAACGAGCAGGCACATTTCTGCAAGATCGGACCATGCGACCACGGGCCTGTCGACGAGCGAGTGAGACGACGGCAAGAGGACGAAGAGGCGCTCGTGCCAAAACACTTCGCTGCAACAGGAAGGGACGGCGCCAAAGTCGTGAGTGAACACGAGGTCGAGGTGCCGGCGGCGTATGGCTGACAGCCACCGCCCCGCGGGAACATCCTCGATGCTAAAGCTCACGTCCGGGTAGAGGCTGCCGAAGCGAGCGATGATGCCTCTTAGGAATTCTCCTCCCCTCACGCAACACAATCCAATCCGGAGCGTCTTTGCGTCCTTGTCTCCGACACGGTCATCGAAAGCGTCCAGCAATCCTTCGTAGTGAGCTCGCACAACATCGATCCAGGCTCGACCCGGCTCCGTCAAACGAACGCCGCGGACATCGCGTTCGAACAATTGGACTTCCAAGTGTTGTTCGAGCTTGACGATGTTTCGGCTCACGGAGGATTCTCGAACCCTCATCGCCCTTGCCGCCCGCCTCAGGCTGCCATGATCGACCGCTGCAAGGGCGTACGCCAGTAGCCGCAACGCGTTGCCGTTCGGCGTCATGCCTCGGGCGCTTTGCCGACGGGGATCGTGTCAGTTTCGGCGCAACGCGTTCCCATCTCTTCGTTGGTGCAGGAGGCAGTCAATAGGTTCCCTCCGTGCGCGCGGCTGAAGAAGTTCGCCGAGGCACATTTTCACGGGACGGCATGATCCGTCAGGCTTCGATACAAGCCCGCTTCGTAGACATACTCATGTGGAATGGCCGGGTCCGCCATCTGCGAGACGTACAGGTTAAGATTTTCCCGGCTGTTGCTCGCCGCAAGGCTGCAGAAATTTCCGCTGTTCCAGGTCATGACGCAGTGTTTGAAATGTGTCCCTACAGCGCGCGACATCTCCTCAAGCGTCACCTCGTTGTTGAACATCGTGGTCAGCACCGCGGTCTTCTTTGCCTCGATCTGCTCTTGCTGGAAGTAGCGAGCCTTGAAGCCGAAATCCTTCTGGTACTCGCGGCGCTGATAGTCGCTGTCGTCAACCGCCCGAAATTTCTCGAGGAATACGAAGATGCCTCCTTCCTTGAGATGCTGCGCCACGAACTCAATCTGTTTGGGTCTGTTCGGCGAGTACATTTGAAAGGTGGTATCTTCGAGGATTATGTCGAATCCGGAAGCGAACTTGCCTAACCGGGCGTTTGAATTGAGGACGGCCTTGGTCAGTCGATGGAACGGGCCGACAAAGAACTCGGCGTCTGGCGGTTCGCCATATGCCATGAAGCACTTGTAATTTTCCGCGTTAGGACTGCAGGAGAGGCTGTGGATTTGCCCGCGGGACAATTCCGACAGTGTTCTCGCCATGGTGCCCTCCGCTGTGCCAAGGCTATATAACGACAGCTGGGCACCGCGAATTCGTGCATATCTCAGCACGCCGTAAGCCATCCGGCACTCCTCCTCCAACCGGTAGGGAATGCTGCTGTGATAGTGCTGATCGAAGAAGCCTTGTCGTGCCGCATGCAAGCCGATCAAGTCGCGAATGAGGTTATCGTTCGGAAGAAGCCTGGAATCGACCTCGGGCTTGCGTGTAGGCATTCCGCTTTCGCCGGCTGCCGTCGTCGCGAAAAAGCCTGACAGTTCATTGATCCGCGGGGCGCGGTCGCATTCAGCCAGAAAGTCGTCGAGTCCTCGCATCGAATTGTGCCTCCCACTACCCGTGTGATCGGTGAGATGCCTCAACTCGACAACGGCACGAAGATTAGCGCCGAGTAATATTCTTGGTGGTCGAGTATTAGCGGAGGCGAGGGATAGAATGGCCTTGTAGAAGCGGCTTCCATCGAATTGCGATTTTTTCGCTCGCGCCACATCAACCGACAACTCTGAATTATTTGTGAGTTGTCCAACAACCTATGGTTAGGCACAAACAGGAGGATGAGTAGTCACCGAAGGAGTCGCTTCGATTGGCGGATATTTTTTGCCTCGACCCGGCCACATTCCGCCGTTCGCGGCACCAAACCCTTGTTCACCAATATGAGAGCTGGGGGAACATACGCGCAGACGTAATTAAGAGAACGGGTTTAGAGCGGCAAGAAACGAGAATTGCCCACCCCCGGCATATGTTCTTGATGAACTTGAAGGGTGCCGCCCGACGCGGAGAAGACTTCGTCGACGGTCGCCGGGTTGCCTTCTCGGCCAGGCGGCCCGGTTCGATTGTCTACATCCCTGCCGGCAGCGAATGGACTGGTTGGGATGAGGGCGACGCAATCGCCTCCTACCTCCTCGTGTCGATCGCGCGGGAGTTCGAAGACGAGACCTTCCAAGGATTTGCACCCTATCGCCTGACGGGACTGCCCCCGTGGATCGGATTTCGTGACAACACCATAGAAGTGGCGTTGCAGAGAATAGCCGCCGAGCTCAGGTTTCCTGATCCGATAAGCACGACGATGGTGGAGAGCCAGGTCACGCAATTGTTCGTGCAAATGGTCAGGTTGAACCGACCCGGCCGCAAGCCGGCAAAAGGCGGTCTCTCGACTTTCGATCTCAAGCGCGTCGTGGGAATGATCGAGGCATCCCCAGACGCCAAACCCACGCTGGCCGATCTAGCAAAAGAGCTAGGTATCAGCCGTTTTCATTTCGGCAGGGCGTTCAAGCAGTCGACTGGAATGACGCCGCATGCGTTCATCGCGCAGCGCCGATTGGTACAGTCCGCGGAGATGTTGCGATCGACGGATTTGTCGGCGACAAAAATCGCGATGGAATGCGGCTTCGCAAGCTCAAGCCACCTCACGACCGCGTTCAAACGCGCCTTTGGCACGAACCCGATAGAGTTTCGGCGCAAGTCCAGGATCTAGCCCGGACCCCTTTTATTTCAGCAAGGAATTGAAAGGCTCGGCATCCCGTTAAATCAGACATCGCCGGAGTGGCATGACATGCGGCCAATGGATGGGTGGGCCGCCGATGTCACGCGAAGTTCGGTTTCATTATGCCAAAGGAACGCTCCGTGAGCCCCGCGCCTTCATTGGCTTCCTGGCCAGTGCGTTGTCCGCGTCTGTCGGACGAAACGGCTACTACATCGCATGCTCGTGGACTCTCGTCGAAGCAGGGTATGGAAGCGCGAGTGTCGCGACGTTGCTCGCGATCGTCAGCCTTGTCGAATTTGTCGCGAGCCCCCTGGCTGGCGCAATGGCGGATCGGTTTGACAGACGACTGCTGAGTATCGCAGCGGACGTCAGTCGCTTTGCCGTCATGCTCGCCACAGCCTGCGCGCTTCCCTATCTGGACTTGTTTCCAGCGATCTGGTGTTCAGCGATTCCCTTTGCGCTATGTGACCGAGTTGCACTTACGAGTTCGCAGTCAATGATCCCTCTCGTAGCGGGAGGCGATCTGACAGCTTCAAATTCCGTTGTCTTCTTCGTCACGCAGTTCGGATGTCTGGCGGCAGCGCTGCTCGTTGGTGCGTTGCCAAAGGACCATTCCGCTACCCTGGTGTTCGTCCTCCTTGCCGCATGTTTTCTTGTTTCGGCGGGAACCTTGTCCTGCATTCGTGGCGGCTCGGCGTCTGGCGGACGCAAAGTCAACGGGCTTGTTCTCAAAATTGACGGGCGCCTGGTTCGTCTCTTCGCCGTCTACGCGCTCCTATATGGAGGCGCGGTGTTGGTCAGCGTGATGGGATCTAGCTTCGTTTTCGTAGAACAGAAGGGCACCGCCGCGGACTTCGGTCGCGTCGAGGCAGCCTGGTCGGCGGGTTCTCTGATCGGAGCGGCACTGCTCAGTCGGCTGACAGGAACGATAAGTCCTCATACATTGCACCTCATGGTTTTAGGCTTAACCGCGCTCGCGCTGATGGCGCTGGTACCCTTGCGCGTGCCCTGGACATTGACCATGTTTGCCGCGCTTGGGTTTCTCTACAATCTGGGCCGGGTCAGCGTCGAGGTCACACTGCAGTCGCGTGTACCCGACAAGGCCTTGGGCAGGGCCAAAGGTGCCATGCACAGCCTCGCAGTCGGGCTTGGGTTTGTCATTTTCTGCATCGCGACCGTTTTGGGAGACCAGGCCTTTCCGTCGACGAATTTCCTCGGTTTCGCTGTGGTGCTTCTCTTCGGCGTTGCTGCCTTGAGCATCAACGCCGCTCGGCAAGAGGGGGATCCATGACGTGTATGAGCTAGCAGGAGCCGCAGGAGCGAAACAGGCTGTGCTTAGATCGCTGGCGACACTCTACCCGTGGATGCAACACTACTATTCCCGTCCGATCCGCGACTACGCGGCCAGGCTGTACGAGGCCCCAGTTTCGACAACCATGCCTGAAAGTCGGCAATACGCTCTGGCCAAGCTGCTCGACGCGATCAAAAACGCGGGGAAGCGAAATGGATTGCCGATCGACGCGGTCGCAGAAATCTGCAGGGAATTTGAAGAGCGTCGCGTTTTGCAGACGGGTCCTCACCTGCTGCTCCTGATGGACCCGGAGGCTTACTACACTCACGTCCTTAGCCTCCTGGGCCTCTCGGCGCATGGCTGCTCTACCTACCTGTCCTATGCCGTTTGCACGGTGAGCCTCGTTGAAAGGGCTCGCAAGGGGCCGGGCTGGCTCACAGTTGATCAGACGCCGATCAACGTCTTCGGCCTCCCACGAAGCCGCATGATCGGGTACAGCCTTCTGACGGGGCCCGGAGCCTATCGGTTCGAACTGGTGCCAGCGGAACAAGGCGCGGAGCCAGAGGCGCTTGCGGTGCTTCACAATCTTCTGCCGAAGGGCCAATTCGAACGGCCGGCACATGCCATAAAGGAAGCCAATTGCAGCCTGTGGCCGAAGCTGTTTGGAAGCCGCTTTACCTTCTTGCAGATCGACGACGAGGATATTGCCGACCTTGTGGCGAACCATCTGTCGGAAGAGAATTCCTGGCTGCGTACGAGGCTGCTGGAAGACCCAAGGTTCGCGTTGAATATGCTTGCAGAGATCGACAGGCTTGCAGACGGCCCCTGGAGTGGCTGGCTCGCGCGCGGTACCGACTTCTTCTGGTTCTATCAAAACGGCAGGCGCCTGCCACTGCGACTGGTCGCTGGCGAACTCGTCAATCCGGCAACAGGATTGAAGATGGTTCGCTTCGAGGCTGCCGAAATCATCGAGCGGTTGGCCGACCGCAGTCTAATTCCGAATCTCCTTCTCATGTTTCTGGTCGTGTCGGTCCTGCCGGGCGCCCGCGCGCTCGGAGGCAGTCATCAGCCGGTCTACTACCCGTTGATGCGCTATGTAGTCTGCCGCGCACTTGAGGCTGCGGGCGTGGATGCCGATCTGCGGGAGGCTCTCATCGCGGATGATCTACCTGGCGCTTGGGGACACCGAGTAATTGAGTGCGATGACGATCTCTTGGACGTTTTTCGAAACGGAGACATGGCCGTGTCCAGCGATACCATCATGGACCGGCTCGGAAAAATTCCCTTCGCAAAAGCCTGTGGAAGTATGACCAGTTTTTCTTCGGACGCGTCGTGGCAAGAGCTTAGCAGACAGTTGGGCGAGCAGGCGATCTCACCCACTGATGCGGAATGGGCCTTTTCCTAAGCAGAGCAATAGGCGCAGGACATCACGCTTTATCCCTGGGACGGGCAGGACCGTGCGCCCCTCTTAAGGCCTTATGACCGGGGCGGCAGCACCTACTCGGGGGTGCGTGGCGGCACCTGATCGAGGAGTGTAATCTTGCCTGTCTCTTGTGTCGGGTTTGCTGCCGGCAGTTCGCCGTGTGGCGTCAGCTTATCGACTGCTTCGGGCAAATCTTTCGTGATCCTGGCAATCAATTCATCGCGTGACAGACCAGTCTGCATCGAAAGAGACGTGAGCGTGTCCTCGTCGATTGCGGTCTCCACGTCCTTTGGTTCGATCGGCTGATTGGGTCCGGTGCTAACCCACGAATCCACCTTCGACCCGGCTCCTGCATTTCTGAAGCGCTCGAGGATGTCCCCAAGCGCCGTGCCGGACACGCCCTTGGATAGCTGATCCAAGAGCCCTCCCTGCGGGTTGTTGGGATCGCGATTTCCTCGAATCAAGTCTCCGATCTTTTCGCGATTTTGATAAGCAAGGATGCCAAGCACTGCGACAGCCAGTCTTCCCAGATTTGCCATTGGTTTCCTCCCTTGGATCACAGGGAGAAGGTTTCGTGCTCGCAAAGGTTCCGTCTGGCTAGCAAAATCCGAGTCGCGGAACATTGGTCATTATCACAGGTTGGAAGACGCCCACGCAGATACCGCCGCACCGCCTCCCTCGCAATTTGGCGGCGCAGCAATTCGGCCAGCTTCTCGCGTCGGTCTCCGGGCATTATTGCTGAACCCTGTCCAATCCGATTTGTTCCTGTATCGATCGCCAACCTTGAGCCGTCCTGCCTCAGCGTCCTGCAAGTCGTCGGATGTCGAAGTCAGTCCCGGGGTCCAAGCAAGCGATAACGACTGACGGTACCAATCCACGTCAGGCCCGAAGTCCCTATTGCGAAACTGCGCAAGGCGCATATTGTTTGGCATGGTTGCGGTCGCAACCGGCAGTCCAAGAACTTGGGGAGCGGTGCTGCGTTAGGTGGTTTGGTCGAGGACTTGGTCGAACTTAAATCGAGCCATCCGTGGGATAGAGCCATGCGGCACGGGGCCATGAGTGATGCGGCCATGGGGCGAGGCCAGCATGAGCCAGCCGACGGCGATATTGTCAGAGAGCAAGCCGTCCTCTTTCGCCTCACCGACCGACTATACCGAGCCAACGGCCTTGGCGAGATCTACGATGCAGCACTCGATGCCATATGCGACGCGCTCGGTTCGTCGCGCGCCTCGATTCTGAGATTTGACAGCCACGGCGTCATGAGCTTCGTCGCGTGGCGCTCACTCTCTGAAGAATACCGCGAGGCAGTTAACGGCCACACGCCGTGGACGCGCGGGGACCACAATGCCGAGCCAATCTTTGTCGAGGATATTCGTCTCAGCGGTGAATCTCGGCAACTCATCGACAGGGTCCTTGGCGAGGGAATCGAAGCGCTGGCCTTTATCCCGCTTGCCAGCTCCCGCGAGCTCATCGGCAAGTTCATGGTCTACTATCCAGCACCTCATCGCTTCGCCGATCGTGAACGCGAACTTGCGTTGACTATTGCCCGTCAGCTCGGGTTTGCGATGGAACGGATGCGGGCGGAAACAACGGCAGCGCGACTGAGCGCACTGGTCGAATCCTCGGATGACGCAATCATCGCGATCGATATGGATGGCATCGTTACGGACTGGAACAACGGCGCCGAGGGTATCTACGGCTACGGCCGCAAGGAAATTGTCGGACGTCCGCTCATGTTGCTGATACCGCCCGATCGCCAGAATGAGGAGCGAAAGATTCTGGCGCGCATTCGCAATGGAGAACATGTCGAGCATTTCGAGACCGTTCGCATGCGCAAGGATGGCAGCAGCATTCCGATCTCTTTGACCGCTTCCCCGATCGCGGATACGTCTGGCGCAATTATCGGTGTCTCCAAGATCGGCCGTGACATTTCCGAGCGGCTGCGCGCGCAAGAGCAGCGGGAGCTGCTGCTTCGCGAGATGGACCACCGCGTGAAGAATCTCTTTGCCATCGCAAGCTCCATCGTCAATTTGAGCGCGTCAGCCGCTGAAACGCCGGCCGCGCTCGCCTCCACCGTTTCTGACCGGCTCGGCGCCCTCGCGCGGGCGCATGCGCTGACGATGCTCCCTTCGACTGGCCCCTCTGTTCAGGTCGCGACGAGCCTACATGCATTGATCGCCGCAATCCTCGCGCCATACCGCCATGGAGCTGACGAGCATCCCCGCTTCGCGATCAGTGGCATCGATATGCCGGTGCCTTCAGCGATGATCACGCCGCTTTCTCTCTTGCTACACGAATTCGCCACCAACGCTGCCAAACATGGCAGCCTCTCGGCGGCCGCCGGCTCAATAGAAATCGCATGCTCCAGTCGGGACGGTAAGGTGACTGTCCGGTGGAGAGAGGTAGGAGGACCACCTCCGGTCGCAACCGAAGACGAAGGTTTCGGGAGCCGCTTGGTACGCGCCGCCGCGAGTGAGCTTGGCGGAGTCGTGCGAGATTGGGGCCCCGCCGGAATTGTCCTTGAGATCACGATCGATATTGAAAGATTCTCGGCATGATGACCGAGTCGCTTGTCAGCGCAGCAGCCCATCGCTCTCAAAGTCTTCCCAACCGCGCAGTTTGGCCTTCGAGCTTTCGTCTCCGCCACTCCCGGCTGAATGGGGAGCCTCACGCCCCCTCTTCTGCGCACGCTTGATTGCCGCCTTGGCGGCGGCCCGTCGCCGGTTCTCCGCGGCTGCCGCCGCATCTTCGTCACGCCAGACAGTGACCAGGTCACGGTCAAGCACATCTTCGATGTGCCGCGGGTCGAACACGTGGAATGTGATCTTCCTGGCGCGGCCGCGAAGCTTGACCGTCCTGGTCCCGGCGCTCTGCAAACGTCCGGCCTTGAGCCAGCGGTGACGCTCGCCAGACGAAATCGTCAGGATGTCCTCGACTTCGCGCGGGATCACCGGCAGGTCTTCGATGTCCTGCATCGCTTTGGACACGATCGCCGTTGCCGCATCGACATCTGCGTAAGAGCCCTCCGGCAGTCGCAAGGTCAGCACCCGGGATTCGATATGAAGCAAGTTTCTGAGCGCAGGCGGCAGACGCGCGCGGATCTCAAGGAAAATGCCCCTCGCCCGCATGGACGATCCCAGGGTCGCGGCCGGCGACAGCGGCCACTCGGCGATCAATTTTGAGGTCGGGTCGATTTTTGGGCGCGCGGGCATGCCGGAAAGATGGGGTGTCCCGCCTGCAAACACTACCCGACGCCCGTGCACTTTTATGCACAGACGCGAAACTCGGGACGCCAATTTCTCAGTGCGGGGGTGGCACCGATTGTTGGAACAAACGCTGCGCCCCTCTGTTTGTCTTCCAGGCACAATTCTGTGCGTTGGAGGATATCCATGAAACTTCATTTGCTATCGGCTGCGCTCTGCACGGCGGTCGGACTGGGTTTTGCCCATCCGGCGCTCAGTGCCGAAAAGGCGCAGGATTTCGTCAACAAGGCCGCGCAAGGCGGGATCTTCGAAGTCGAGTCCAGCAAGATCGTCCAGGGCAAGGCGAAAGACCAGGCCATCAACGACTTTGCCCTGAAAATGATTACCGATCACGGCGCCGCCAACGCCAAACTGCAGTCGATCGCCGGCGAGCAGAAATTGCAGGTTCCGGCGGAGGCGGACGCCAATCACAAGAGTGACCTCGAGGCGTTGAAATCCACGAACGGGTCAGCCGACCAGACTTACGTGAAGATGCAGCAAGACGCGCACGCCGACGCGGTCAAGCTGTTCCAGGACTATGCGGCCGACGGCGACAACGCGGATCTCAAGGCATTCGCACAGCAGACGTTGCCGACACTCAAGATGCATCAGGAGATGATCGAAAAGATTGCCTCCGGCAAGACCGACAATACGGCAACGACCAGCACCGCACCCGCGGCGACAGACACAGACCAGAACGCATCCGCTCCGGTGCCTGGAGCGAACAGCTTTACGGAAGCCCAGGCGAAATCACGGATCCAGGATGCCGGCTTCGCCAATGTCAGCACATTGACGAAGGACGACCAGGGCATCTGGCGCGGCACCGCCGAGAAAGACGGAAAGCAGGTAGCCGTAGCGCTCGATTTCAAAGGCAACGTGGTTGCCGGCGCTCAATAACCGAACTCAGACGATGGAGTGAAACATGACGACTGTCACCGGACTTTTCGATGACTATCAGGACGCGTCCGACGCAGTAAGCGAGCTGGAAGCGATTGGCGTGCCGAGAGACGACATCAGCATCGTGGCGAACAATTCCGACAATTGGTATCGGGATGAGACCTCGGAAGCCGGCGACGATGCCGCCGCCGGCGCAGGCCTGGGAGCGCTCGTGGGCGGCGCGGGCGGCCTCCTTACCGGGCTCGGAATCATGGCCATACCCGGTGTTGGGCCTGTGGTGGCGGCCGGCTGGCTAGCTGCTACGGCAGTTGGCGCGGTGGGCGGCGCGGTGGTCGGCGGAGCCGCCGGCGGAATTGTGGGCGCGCTGACGGAGTCCGGCGTTCCTGAACGCGATGCTCATGTCTATGCCGAGGGCGTTCGCCGCGGCGGCAGTCTCGTGACGGCCAAAGTCGACGATCGGCTCACCGGCGAGGCTGAACGCATCCTGCGAGGCGAGCGTGCCGCCAACCTGGACGAGCGGCGAAGCGCTTACGAGGCCAGCGGGTGGACGGGTTTCGACGCGGCCGCAGAGCCCTATGATGACATCGAGGCCGAACGCGATCGCGTTCGCCGGACCACACCACTCTAAAAAATGAGGCCCCGTCGAATACACGACGGGGCTTTTTCTTGCCGGGCGCACGAGGCATCCGAAATTTTTTGATTGTCTGCTCATCAGGAACATCTAAGGCAACCTCACGCAGGAATAGCGGGGATGACCCGGATCGCGACCTTCAACGTCAATGGTGTCAATGGGCGCTTGCCGGTGCTGCTGAAGTGGCTTGGCGAGACTGACTATGACGTGGTCTGCCTTCAGGAACTGAAAACATCGGACGTGAAATTTCCGATCGAGGCGATTCGGGACCTCGGCTTTAGCGCAATCTGGCACGGCCAGAAATCCTATAACGGAGTGGCAATCCTGGCCCGTGGGAGGGATCCGGTCGAGCGCCGCCGCGGCTTGCCGGGCGATCCCGATGATATGCATAGCCGCTATCTCGAGGCGGAAATCGACGATCTCGTCGTCGGCTGCATCTATCTGCCCAATGGCAATCCCGCGCCAGGGCCAAAGTTCGATTACAAGCTCCGTTGGTTCGAGCGTCTCGTCACCTACAGCCAGTCGCTGTTGGGCGAGCGGACGGTGCTTTGTGGTGATTACAACGTCGTGCCCACCGAAATAGACGCCGTTCTTCCGGCGCGCTGGCTGGGCGATGCCGTTTTCTTCCCCGAAAGCAGGAAAGCCTATGCCCACATGCTAACCTTGGGTTGGGTGGATGCGATGCGTCGTATCCATCCAGACAAGGGCATATACACCTACTGGAACTTTTCCTATCGCGGTGGCTACGACAGAAGCTCAGGCCTGCGGATGGACCATCTGCTCGTAAGCCCGTCCCTTGCGAAGAGCATTCTGGCTGCGGGTGTCGATGTCGCGACCCGTGGATGGGAAAAGCCGAGCGATCACGCACCCGCCTGGATCGACGTCGGTTAAGACCGATCGCGCGATCGCACTTGCAGAAAGACTGCTTGCGGCCGTCGCCCACGCTTCACGTCGAAACCCCTAAAAGGAGATCTCGCAAATGCCAAAGTTCGTTACGATCCAATATGGCCATGTGGCAAGATGGTGGAGGGAAGCAGCCAGTACGGATCCAGCTGAGAGCCGGCCGAGGCGCTGCAAGCGACTCGGCAATGACGGAGACAAGCTCCACTCGCAGCGAAACTAAAGAAGCAGTCGTGCGTTGGACGCGATTAAACCATTTCGTCGTGGGATGGGGCGGGTGTAGTGTGGTCAAGCCAACGTCGCGTAAAGCAATTCAGGGGTCAACCGCTCGTCAAGCGAAGTCGCCTACGCGTGACCCAGCCAATTCAGAACTGCCCACTTTTCGGCCTGTCCAGCTCGCAACGCTCGTGGACGTCGTCCCTGCCGGCGACCGCTGGCTCCACGAAATGAAATATGACGGCTATCGCATTCTAGTCGCCGTCGACAGTGGGCAAGCGCGTGCCTACACGCGATCTGGCCTGGACTGGTCTCACCGTTTTCCTTCCATTCTTTCGGAAGCCAGCAAGCTCAAGGTCGGGTCCGCCCTGATTGATGGCGAGGCCGTCGTTGTCGATGCGAACGGACGATCAAACTTCCAGGCCCTTCAAAACGCATTGAAAGGTGCGCCGGCGACCATCGACTTTTATGCCTTCGACCTCCTTCAACTCAACGGCGAAGATCTCACCAGGCGTCCTCTCCTTGATCGCAAGGAAAAGCTCCAGGCCATTTTGCCCGCGAAGAACCCGGTGCTTCGTTATTCCGATCATATTCTGGGTCGCGGAGAAGAGTTGCTCGAGCGCTTTTGCGCAGCTGGTCTCGAGGGGGTGGTTTCAAAGCTCGCCGATTCGCATTATGTGGCCGCCCGCGGCGGAAACTGGCTCAAGATTAAGTGCATCAAACGGCAGGAATTCGTGATTGTCGGCTGGACGCCGTCCGACAAGGTCCGCGCCTTCCGGTCATTGATCCTTGGAGTGCATGACGGCGGCAAGCTGCGTTATGCCGGGAAAGTCGGGACCGGCTTCGATACAGCTGAACTTTTCCGTCTCATGAAGATCATGGCACCACTCGAGCAGAAGGCCGCGACCGTCGAGGCGCCGCGAGCCGAAGTTCGCGGAGCACACTGGCTTCGGCCCAAGTTGGTGGCGGAGATTGCCTTCACAGAGATGACCAACGAAGGAACGTTGAGACATCCGAGCTACCTCGGTCTGCGCGAAGACAAGAAGGCGGCGGCGGTCGTGCTGGAGACGGAACGTCGCACAGCCAAGCTGACCGCGGCGCCGGCGAACACCATCGCTATCAGCAACCGTGACCGCGTTATCTATCCGGAGTCCAATATCACCAAAGGCCAGCTTGCCGACCACTATGCGGCCGTCGCGGAGATCATGCTGCCTTGGGTCGGCAGTCGGCCGATCAGCCTTGTTCGGTGTCCCCAGGGCCGGGCCAAGAAGTGCTTTTTCCAGAAGCATGATGCCGGGAGCTTCGGCGACAAGGTCCACCACGTCGGTATTACGGAAAAGGACGGTCACGAGGAGCCATACCTTTATGTCGACGACGCCGATGGGCTGATGACCTGCGTCCAGATGGGAACGATCGAGCTGCACGGGTGGGGAGCTCGGATAGAGGATGTCGAAAAGGCCGACCGCCTCGTCTTCGATCTCGACCCGGATGAGGGTCTCGATTTCGAAGCTGTCCGCGCCGCCGCTTTCCAGTTTCGTGATATTTTGAAATCGCTGGGACTTACGACGTTCCCGATGCTGACGGGAGGCAAAGGAGTGCACGTGATCGCGCCGCTCACCCCACAGGCCGAGTGGCCGCGAGTGAAAGACTTTGCGCATCGCCTCGCTCAGGCGGTCGCTCAAAGCGATCCCTCTCACTTCACGGCCGCGTTGTCGAAGGCGCGCCGCAAGGGTCGCATCTTTGTCGACTATTTGCGCAACCAGCGTGGGGCGACCGCGATCATGCCTTATAGCGCTAGGTCCCGAGCTGGCGCACCGGTCGCGGCGCCGATCACCTGGGCGGAGATGAAGACGATTGATGCGCCCTCGCATTTCCACGTCGGCGATGCTCCTGAATTGAAGAAACGCGCAGCTAGCAAATCTCTGGCGGGATGGGGTCGAGCCGACCAATCATTGCCGGATCTCTAGCCCCACTCCGCGAAAGGCAGCGAGGCTGGATTGGGCGCTTCGCTGCCTTTGCCCCGATTGGAACCTGCGGTGATTGGCCCCGTTTGCCTTGACCATGGCCAAAACCGATCCGCGGACAGTCGCCAGTCTGCTTAGGGAATACGCACATCGCACGTCGCTGCGCGGAGACAATCCCTATCGCACCAAGGCTTACTTGCGCGCGGCCGATAGTCTGGCTGCGTTGTCGCAGCCGCTTGATCGGATCATCGCCGCGGGCGCCCTCACCAGAATCCCGGGAATCGGTGAGGCGATCGCGGACATTGTGCGCAAGCTCCATGAAACGGGCACGCATCCACGCCTTGAGACGCTGCGCGAGGAGGTGCCGGCAGGTGTGATGGAGCTTTTTACAATACCTGGCCTGCGGCCTGACAAGATCCTGAAGCTCCATCAGGCGCTCGGTGTGAACTCGTTGGCCGAGCTCGAAGCCGCGGCAAAGGCAGATCGTATCCGGCCTGTCAAAGGCCTTGGTGCTTCGCTTCAGACAAAAATCCTGCAAAACCTGGCTATCGCTCGAAGCGACGAAACACAGCTTCACCTGCACAAGGCCGCCGCACTCCTTGAGCATGCAATCCTATCGGTGAAGCAAGAGCATCCCGAACTTTCGCGTGTGGAAATCGCCGGTGATTTCCGGCGCGGTTGCGAACTTGTTACCGAGCTCGCGCTGGTCGCGCTGGGCAAGAAGCGGACCGAAATCGAGCAATCCACGCTCAGGCTTGTCGTCACGGACAACAAGCACTTTGGCGCGAGCCTCCTCGAAGCAACCGGTTCAGTTGTCCATCTTGAGCAGTTGAAGATATACGCGGCCGCGAGAGGATTTGCCCTCAAACCCGGCGGGCTCTACCGCGGGAGAAGGCTGATCGCATCAGCGACAGAGGAGGAAATCTACGGTGCGTTGGACCTGCAGTTCATCGAACCTGAACTGCGCGAAGGCAGAGACGAGATTGGGCGGGCAGCGAGGCGGCAGCTCCCTACCCTCGTCCGGGATGAAGATCTGCATGGTATCCTGCATTCTCACACGACCGCATCCGATGGTACCGAGACGCTTGAGGCAATGGCTGAAGCGACGCGCAAGCGCGGGTTCGACTACTTTGGTGTCGCCGACCATTCGCAGTCTGCCCACTACGCGGGCGGCCTCACACTGCAGGAGATTGCCGAGCAGCACCGTGAAGCGGATCGGCTGAACAAGAGGTATGGCGGAAAATTCCGTGTCCTGAAGGGCATTGAGGCAGACATCCTCGCCGACGGCTCGCTTGATTATCCGGACCACGTCTTGAAGCGGTTCGATTTCGTTGTCGCGAGCGTGCACAGCCGCTTCAAGTTGCCGAAGAAAGAGCAGACGGACCGTATCATTGAGGCAATCGCGAACCCCCTGACGACAATCATCGGGCACATGACCGGTCGCCAATTGTTGCGTCGTCCCGGCTACGAGCTCGACGTCGACAAGGTCCTCAGAGCGTGCGCGAAATATGGTGTCGCTGTCGAAATCAACGCGCATCCCTGGCGGCTCGATCTCGACTGGCGCTGGCATCAGAAAGCCCTCGACTACGGCTGCATCTTCAGCATCAATCCGGACGCCCATTCAATCCGCGAACTCGACCACGTGCATTGGGGCGTCGAAATGGCCCGCAAGGGAGGTATCCCCAGAGATCGGGTTTTGAACGCCATGGGTTTGACGGCTGTGCTCGCGCATCTTTCAAAGCGCAAGTCCGCCCGCAACGGCGGCAACCGTCACTCGCCTGCGAAGAGCCCTAGAGCCGCGTAACGAGCGGCGGTCAGGATCATGGCCCACTCCCGGAACGTAGGGCCTTTGTTTTCGTTGGTAGAAATGACGTTGGCAGATCCGACGGTCAATCAACCAAGGCAACAGGAGGAATTTCACATGGTCCGCAAGATACTGGCTACGGTGGCCACGGCTGCTTTCATGTCGACGGTGCTGTGCACCGCCGGTGCTTACGCCGCAAATACCAGCAAACCCGCTGCCCAGACGGAGGTCGTCGCTCCGGTCACGGATGGCAAGCTCGTCTCCAAGATCATGGGAGCCGCGGTTTACGACAGCACCGCAGATGACGCGACGAAGATCGGCGATGTTAATGACATCGTCCTCGACAAGAACGGGAACGCCAAACTCGTCGTCATTGGCGTCGGCGGTTTCCTCGGCGTGGGCGAAAAAAATGTCGCCTACGATTTCAACAAGCTTGAATGGATCAACAAGAACGGCGATCGCTGGCTGGTCGCAAAGACGACCAAGGATGAGCTTAATGCTCAGCCCAATTTCGATACGACGGCCTACGATCCTGCGGCAGCCTCGACGACCCAGCCGACCAAAAGCACGGCGGACACTCAAGCGACAACTGCCAAAACCGATACGACTGCGACGGCCTCGATCGACAAGTCGAGCTTGACCGAAATGCCGTCAGACAAAATCAGCGCGGCAAATCTGATCGGAACCAACGTCTATGGCGCAGATGATGCGAAGGTCGGCGAGATCGGCGACGTGATCCTGACAGGCGACAAGAAGGTCGACTCGATAATCGTTGATGTAGGCGGCTTCCTGGGCATTGGCGAAAAGAAGGTCGCCGTCGGCATGGAGAACCTCAAGTTCATGACCGACAAGAACGGCAACCGCTATTTGTACACGAACTTCACCAGGGAGCAGCTGGAGGCGCAGACTGCCTACGACAAGGCCACTTACGCCCAAAACCGCGATAAGCAACGGATAGTCATCAGCAAGTAAAGAACTACCCGAAGCGCTCGTCGTCCACGGCGGGCGCTTTGGTCATCCGGTGACAGAAGCGGGCCTTGAGATTAGCCGACGAAGTCCGTCATAGCTCTGAAGATATCAGCGACCCTCGTCCTGTCTGATGTCCCTCGCGTGTCGAAAGAGACGCGGTCAGAGGGGCTGGCCTGACCTCGCAGATCAGTCTTCTCCTGGTGCCCGCAGCATAGCGGTGACTAAGATGTATCTCATCCAAATCCTGTTGCCTCTATCAGACAACCAGGGTCAACCGTACCCCCGAAGAGATTTCGACCGCCTGAAAGAAGAACTGGCGGGTCGCTTCGATGGCGTGACGGCCTATCTCCAGGCGCCTGCGGAGGGTCTTTGGAACGACCGCGGAAAAACAGACAGGGACGATATCGTCATCTTCGAGGTGATGACGCCAAGCATGGATGTTTCAGATTGGCGGCGCCGACAGGGCGACCTGGAGCATGTCTTTCGGCAGGAAAATATTGTGGTCCGCTACTGGACGATAACACTCCTTTGAAGCTCAGGCTCGCTGGCCGCTCCGGAACAAGACTGGGGCATTCAGGTTGCTAGGCGAGAGGCCTGGTCGCATCTGGCGCCGACGCACAATGTCATCGTCAAGGCGCATGAACGCCATCATCCAGATCGCACTGCGATTGCATCAATGACGGCCGGCGCCTCCACCACCGCCACGACACGGTCGTCTCCTACGATCATGGGAGCGTAACCGCCACACTACGGTTGTCATCAAGACCCACTCCGTTTGGAACCGCCGTGTCTCCTCATCGTTGAACCGAAGGTTCCATAACTTCCAAAGCGATGGTGGCACGTGACTCACAGCTCGACATTCAAAAACGTGCGGCTTGAGATTTTTGGACCAACTTTCGAACCGGTAGGGATCGGGCCGGTGCTGGCTGCAACAAGTGCCGTGGCTGCCGCTCTTTGCATTGCACGGCCCAAGCAATGACCGATGTCAGCTCGGAAATTGAGCGAGAGCAATGCAACACGGTTGCCAAAGGGCCATTTCAACGTTTCCTCCGCATTATTGGCCCCGGCTTCATCACCGGCGCCTCCGATGACGACCCCTCAGGGATAGGCACGTACAGCCAGGCCGGAGCCCAACTCGGGTTCAACATCGGCTGGACCATGCTCTTTACCTTTCCTCTTATGGCGGCGATCCAGGAAATTGCGGCTCGGATAGGTCGCACCACGGGCAAAGGCATCTCTGGCAACCTTTCTCGCTATTACCCTGCCCCTCTGCTTTATCTTGTGGTCGTCCTGCTATTTTCCGCCAATGTGATCAACATTGGTGCCGACTTAAGCGCGATGGCTGATGCGCTCAACCTTCTGATCGGAGGGCCTAGCTCGGTCTATGTACTGGGGTTCGCGCTGGTCAGCGTGGCGGCAATCGTGTTCCTCAAATACAGCCGCTACGTGAAAATCCTTAAATGGACCACGCTTAGCCTGTTCGCCTATGTCGTGGCGATGTTCGCTGCAAACGTTCCGTGGGGCGAAGCGGCAAAGGGGGTGTTGATTCCGCACGTCGAATGGAACGGCACGTTCTTCACGACGCTGCTTGCCATCTTGGGCACAACCATTTCTCCCTACCTGTTTTTCTGGCAGGCTTCGCAAGAGGTCGAGGAGGAAAAGCTCGATCCTTCCGCCAAGCCCCTGAAATGGGCACCATGGCAGGCTCGAAAGGCGTTCGGGCGGATTCGCGCTGACACACTGGTTGGGATGGCCCTGTCCAACCTTATTGCCATCGCCATCATCTTCACCACTGCTGCGACGCTCAACAAGGCAGGGGTAACCGATATCTCCTCTTCCACGGACGCGGCGAAGGCATTGGAACCGGTGGCCGGCAAATTCGCCTTCATCATCTTTGCGGCGGGAATCATCGGTACCGGGTTACTGGCCGTTCCGGTGCTCGCGGGATCGGCCGCCTTCGCAGTCGGCGAGGCCCTACACTGGAAGGTTGGCCTGGCCCGTGAACCGAAGGAGGCGGTGGCCTTCTATGGGACACTTGCCACGGCCGCGGCCCTTGGCACCGGCATCATGTTCACGCCAATCGACCCGATCAAGGCGCTTTATTGGAGCGCCGTAATCAACGGCATCTGCGCGGTGCCGGTGATGGTCGTGATGATGCTTTTGGCGGGCCGGGCCGACATAATGGGAGACTTCCCCATACGAGGGTGGCTCCGTTCCCTGGGGTGGCTCTCGACCGTAGCCATGACGCTATGCGTCGTTGGTCTGGCGGCTCAGTGGCTACTGTGACCGCTTTCGACTTCCGGGAGCGATGGATGAGCAAGCCGATAGAGAAATGGCCTGTCACCTATGACGCTGAGGTCTGGGCCAAAAAATATGGCCCGACGCTCAAGCAGGCCAAGACGATCATCAGTTCAAACGGCCCTCCCAAGCATGGTTGTGACGTTGGCGCTGCCGCATTCATTCGCGTTTGGTAATGAGGGGAATTAGTTCGCCAGCCCGCCGACGGCCAACACCTGGTGGCGCGCCTTGAGGTATCTCGCTTCATTCAGTAGTGAATTCCAATAGGTGCCGATCAGCACAATACTGGTCGCCGCTCGCATGGAAGGCACAAGGCCGCGTTTGACCTTGACCCACAAGCCGACGGCATTCGTTCCGGCGACTTCGCCACACCAGAGTCCCGAGGCGAAATTCATACCTGCGCGGCTGGCCTGCTGCTGGCGGCCGGAACTGGCGGTCACGCCACGCGTTCTCCAACGATCTTTCGGCAATGGAGATTGGGAGCGCGCTATGGGCCTGTTTACGAAGGACATCAAGACGATGGACGATCTGTTCCTGCACGTTTTGCAGGACATCTACTATGCTGAAAAACAGATTCTGAAGGCGCTCCCCGATATGGTTGAAAAGGCCACCAACCGGGATTTGACGGCGGCTTTCAAAGCCCACCTCGCCGAGACGCAAAAGCACGTCCAACGGCTGGAGCAAGCCTTTGAGCTTATCGGTGAAAACCCGAAGGGGACGACCTGCCCGGCGATCGATGGCATCATCAAGGAAGCCAACGGGATCGCAGGCGAGGTTGCCGAGAAGAAAGTGCTCGACGCCGCCCTGATTGCCGCCGCACAGGCCGTCGAGCATTATGAGATTACCCGCTACGGAACTCTGATTGCGTGGGCGCAGCAGAGCGGCAACGAAGCCGTCGTCCGACTTCTCACTGCGACCTTCAACGAGGAAAAGGCGGCCGACAAGAAACTCACCACCATCGCCGAAGGGAAAGTCAACGAGAAGGCGTCGACTTGATCGATGCGCTCGAGGACGCTTGCATGAACGCGCGCGCTGAACTCACCCGATCCCTTTGGATGAAGGTCGACGTCTATCCCGATGCGCCGAAATTCTCGGGCAAGAAGAGCTGTGACACAGTCATCATAGGAGCGGGGATCGCCGGACTGTCGATCGCTCACGAACTGGCCAACATCGGCCAGAAGGTCATCGTCATCGATCGCGGAACGATCGCCGGCGGTATGACGTCGCGAACCACGGCGCATCTGGCGCCGATCTGTGACGATGGGCTCAGCGCGTTGATCAACCTGCGGGGTGAAGACGTTGCAAGGCTCTTCCAGCAAAGTCAGGAAGCCGCCGTCGCCCGCATCGAGGAAAACGTCTCCGAGTTACGGATCGACTGCAATTTCCGCAGGTTGGACGCGTTTCTATTTCCGGCAATGGGTGTCGACCCCAAAAACGCCCGCGATCAACGCCAGCAAGAATTCGATGCGGCACGAAAGGTCGGGGCCGCTGTCGAACTGGTAACTGGCGTGCCGCTCAAGGGTTTCGAGGAGGCGCCGGTCCTGTGCTACCCCAACCAGGCGACTTTCCATCCGTTGAGATATCTGCGCGGGCTTGCGGGATCGATCCGCGACAGCGGGTCCCTCATTTTCGCCAACAGCGCCGTGACCTCCGTCGAGGAACTGCCTGAGGACGGCGTGCGCGTCTCCACGGAGAACGGCGGCGTGATTGACGCGGGATCGGCCGTCGTTGCCACGAACTCGCCGATCAACGATCGTTTTCAGCTGCACACCAAGATGTCGCCCTACCGGACCTACGCGATTGCTTTCACATTGCCGAAGGGTGCGCTCCCCGATGCGTTGTTCTGGGACACGGGCGATCCTTACCACTACGTCCGAATGAATCCCGGTCCCGGCTCGGTTGACTATCTGATCGCAGGCGGAGCCGACCACAAATCCGGCGAATCCGACGACGGCGACATTCGTTTCGAGGCAATCGAGGCCTGGATACGAGCGCTCGTGCCAAGCTTGGGCAAAAAGGTCACGCGCTGGTCGGGACAGGTTCTGGACACGATCGACTATTGCGCCTTCATCGGCCTCAATCCCGGCAGCAAATCGGTCTATGTCGTCACCGGCGATTCCGGCCAGGGAATAACGCATGGCGCGCTGTCCGGCTTGCTGGTGAAGGATATGATTTCGGGCAAGGAGAACCCGTGGGCCGAGGTCTACGACCCGTCGCGCAACACGCCCTCCGGCGTGATCAACTATGTTCGTGAAAACCTGTCCGCGGTCAAAAATCTCGCCGACTATTTGCTTCCGGGTGACTTGAAGTCACTGGCCGAGCTTGCGCCTGGCCAAGGCGGGGTCCTGCGGGACGGACTGCGCAAGATCGCAGCCTGCCGCGATATGGCTGGAAAGCTCTATCTGAATTCCGCCGTCTGCACGCATTCTGGATGCGAAGTGGCCTGGAATTCCACCGAGCAGTGTTGGGACTGCTGCTGTCATGGCTCCCATTTTGCTCCCGATGGCATCGTGCTCAACGGGCCGGCCGTTGGTCGTCTCAACCCCGTGGACGCACCGGCGGGAGGAACATGATGCCCATACTTGAGCGCGGCAAAACACTCGTCGAGAAGATCACCGGCTGGCAACGACCCTCAAGCGACGAGCTCGGTCGGCTGGTGCGCCAGCGCAAGGCCAATGCATTCCGCTTCGAGGACGACGGCATCATCCCCAATCATCCCCACTGGCCGTTGGTCGTCTATCGCGGCGTCGTGAAACTGCCTGCCGAATTCGATCCGGCCGCAATCTTCGAGGAGCTCTTCGAGCGCAACAACTGGAAGGGGTCTTGGCGAAACGGCATCTACGATTATGCGCATTACCATTCCCGCATACATGAGGTTCTTGGCGTCGCTCGCGGATCGGCAAAGGTGCAGTTCGGAGGCAAGCGCGGCCGCACGCTCACCATCAAGGCGGCAGACGTCGCTATTTTGCCAGCAGGCACTGGTCACCAGTGCCTCGCGGCGAGCGAAGACTTTCTCGTGGTCGGCGCCTACCCGCCCAACGGCACATACGATGAGTGTTCTAGGAGCGAGGACCATGCCCACGCCGTCAAAACCATTTTCAAGGTCGCTAAACCACCACAGGATCCCGTCTACGGTGGCAGCGGTCCGCTTTTCGACATCTGGAAAGCATTTCGGTAAGCGCTGAGCGCTTCCGCCCATTTCCTCTGGATCGCCGAGTTGCGCTGCCTCGATGGCGGGCGGACAAAGGACCGCGCCAATGCACTTCGCCTAAGGAGCGATTGGCTCTGATCGCCGTTAAGACGGACAGAGATTATGCAATGGCCATCAACGTTCCCAGGAAAGACATAGGCCTTGACGAGCGACGTGAGCGCCGCAGGCTGCGCCGCGAAAAGCAGCGCGCAGAGAACGTGGGGCGCGCGGAAAAAATGCACCTCGCACGGCTGGCGGGCAAAGGGCCCGGCTGCCATTCGACCGAGTTGGCGAACTCCGCTTATGTCGGCTGCTCCGGATGGTTCTACTGGAAATGGCGCGGAAAGTTCTATCCGGCTGAGATGCCAACCTCCGAATGGTTCACTCATTATGCGCAGCAGTTCGACACCGTCGAAATAAACGCATCCTTCTATTCCTGGCCGACCGTCGCGAATGTGAAAACCTGGCTTCGTCAGCCCGGAACGCGCGCGTTCGTTTACACCATAAAAGTCTGTGAGCTGATCACGCACGTCAAGAGATTCGAGGATACCGAAACCCTGGTAAAAGATTTTGGACTGATCGGCGATATCCTTGGCAAGCGGATGGGCTGCTTTCTCTTCCAGCTTCCGCCAAGCTATCGCTTCACCGAGGAGAGGCTCCGCGCCATTCTGAGCCAGCTCGACCACACGCGACGCAACGTTGTGGAATTTCGTCATGCCAGCTGGTGGAACGAGACCGTCTATTCCGCCTTCCGCGAGAGCGGCACGATATTCTGTTCCTGCAGCGGTCCACGGCTTCCGGACGTTCTGGTTCGCACAGCCAACGATATTTACCTCCGAATGCACGGTCCGGAGCGCTGGTACAGGCACGACTATTCCGAAGGCGAGTTGGCCGAATGGGCCGAGAGGATCAAGAACAGCGGCGCGCGGAGAGCCTGGGTTTATTTCAACAACGACTATGAAGGCTTTGCGCCCGGCAACGCTTTGACCATGCGCCGGCTGCTCGATCAAACAGGCTTGGATCAAGCTCCGTCCGAAGTGGATGTTTCCGTGGCGGCTCCATCATCATAGTATGAGATCCGCGTCCGATGAACCCACCAACAAAGCGCAGTTCCTGCAAATGCCAGATAAGGCGCTGCGCACGTCCAATCGTTTCGGGCACTTTCCTACGTTGGCTCGGTTCCCGCTGTTGCTCTGCGTCCGCTCGGTCGGTTCAGCTTTCGAGCACCAGCGATGCTTTCACCAATTCCACTGCTGCGCTCCGGGCCGGGTTTTGTGGCACAACGAACCACAAAACGATGGTCATCTTCGTGTGCAGTCGGGTCGCTTTTCCAGTCGGGCACGAACACGCGGGCGCATGCGCGAAAAATCGACCGCAATCGCGACGGCTCCGGCTCCAATTGAGGATGCCAGCAGCTCCTGTGGAAAGCTTCAGTCGCGCAAGATTAAGGAGCGTGCTCCGTTCAGGCGGCGGAGGACCCTGACATCTCCAGATCAATCGCCGGCTGCAGCTTTCAACGATCCTGCCGCGCGCCTATCCACCGCCAGCGCCAACAACCGTCGATAAAGGCTCAAGCCGCAGCTCCATATGGCCCGCCTGTTCCTCCCCAACCAGGCCGCCGGCCTCGGGTCGAGATCCGGCGCGATGGTTGCGAGCGCAGAGCCGAGACGGTCAAATGTGAGAAGCGTCGAGAGCCGATCGCGCGTTCCAGAAGCAATTTCCTTGCCGGGTTCGGTTAGCTGATAGGCGGGGCCTCGCACCCTCCCTCGCCCCAGCCATCCTCGCAACTCGTGCAGTTGAGCCAATCCGAGCCGATACGCGCGAAAAATGACGGTGGTGTTGGCGGGCGGCAGGTCGAGCCCGTCTCAATGATATTGGCCGCCCTCGCCATAGGCGAAGGCGACCATCGCGTTTTCATTTTCAGCAAAGGAAAAGCCCGCGTCGCCGCGGGCTTTAGCTGCGTATCGGACACTCAGGCTTTGTCGACGAGGTTCTTCACCGCGTCTTTGACCTGACCCTTCGCAACCTGCGCGTTGCCCTTGGTTTCCTGGACTTTGCCCTTGGCCTGTTCTTCGTGGTTGTCCACGGCCTTGCCTACAGCCTGGCGCGCCTTTCCAGCGACTTCGTTGGCCTTGCCTTTAACCTTGTCCGACGTGCTTCCCATGACGAGCTCCTTCTTAAGTCAGGCAATCACTCGGTAAAGGAATTTACGCCTCGACAATTGGTTCCACAGCGAGTAGCCGCAAGTTACCGGTCGGCTTGAGTGGGAGACCGGCGCTGAAGTTAGACCTCAGGATCGGACGCGCTGACCGGGACGGACGTTGGATGCGCACGGGTCGACCGCAAAGGAGAGAATGCGGCAACAGCCGCATGCCAGCCTTTCGCGGCCGGGCCAAAGCCGCCACTCACCGCTCCCCCCTTACCGGCCCTCAGCTACCTGGCTCTGGGACATCAAGTACATGGCGGATGCCCTCGCCCCTCCATCGCGACCTCGTTCATGGCGATGGTGAAAGCGCCGGGATAAGATCCGAGGAGGGCACGAACTCAAAATAGTTCGGAGACGGGTACAGCAAACTGGCAGGGTGGAAATCCGCGCGCGACGCACTGTTTGCCCGCTTTGAGGCCTCACTGCTCGCGGGATAGACGAGCCCCATGATTTTCAGACTTACCTTCCTCGGCACCTCGGCCAGCGTTCCCTCTGCGGATCGCAATCACCCTGCCCTACTTGTGGAGGCAGGCGGCCACCGAATTTTGGTCGACTGCGGAGAAGGCACGCAGCGCCAGTTGCTGCGCAGCGGCGCCGGCTTGCGGCGGCTTCATCGCTTGCTCCTCACGCACGCGCATTTCGACCATACACTTGGGATCCCCGGCCTGTTCTCGACGCTCCGGTTAGGGCAAAGCGAAGAGCTCCTCACCGTCCATGGAGGCCCGGACACCCTCGACGTCGTGGTGCGCATGCTGGCCGGCCTGTGGGGTGAAGGACGAGCGCCGATCCCACTAAGGCTTGAGCCGCTGACGCCCGGTCGGTTTTTCGACGCGGATGAATTCACGATCGACTGCTTTCAGGTTCGCCATCGCGACACGGATAGCTATGGCTTCGTGCTCGAAACGCCCCCGCGCCGCCACCTTCGCGCCGATTACCTGGTGTCTCTGGGCGTGCCAAACGGTCCAATCAGGAAGGAACTGGTGGAAGGCCGGGCTATCACCCTGGCGGATGGCCGAACGGTTGCTTCCGAAGACGTGTTGGGACCGCTGGAAGCAGGCAAGAAGCTCGTGATCATCGGCGACACAGAGTCCACCGATGGGCTGGCGGAACATGTCCGCGGCGCTGACCTTCTGGTGATCGAGGCCACCTTCCTGGACCGAGATGCGGCCATGGCGCGCGACTACGGACATCTCACGGCTGCGCAGGCGGCATCTCTGGCGGCGACGAGCAATGTGAATCAGCTCGTTCTTACGCATATCTCCGGCCGATATGCCAACGAAGAAATCCTCGCGGAGGCCGTGCGGGCATTTCCGAACAGCCGGATTGCGGCTGATCTCGACGTGCTCACCATATAACAGCTACGATGACATTCAGGATAGGCATCATCTCCGACACCCACGGCCTGCTGAGGCCGGAGGCGGAACGACGCCTGGCCGGGGTCGACCACATCATCCATGGCGGGGACATTGGCAGTCCTGAAATCATTGCCACGCTGCAGCAGATCGCACCAGTCACCGCGAAAGAGGAAACGTCGATACGGCTGGGTGGGCTGCTACCTACGCCGACACCGCGTTGGTGCGGCTGGCAGGCCGAACGCTCTACGTCCTCCATGATCTGAAGACGCTGCAGGTCTCACCAGCGGCACTCGGTATCGACATGGTCGTGTGGGGTCACTCCCATGTGCCGACACTCAAAACCGTTGATGGCGTGCTCTACCTTAATCCTGGCAGCGCCGGTCGCCGTCGTTTCAAGTTGCCGATCACCCTTGCGACGGTTGATATCGCGCCTGACGGTCTACTGCCGGTCATTCAGGATCTCAGTAGCAGCTAAGGCGCCGATCAAGGCGATCGCATGCCAAGCGGGACGGCCTCCGCAAGCGACCATCACCTCAAATTGGCTTCTTGAACCGGCCGAAATGGAGAGTTCGACAATGCCTTTTATGCGACTGTCAGCGAGGCACTGACGTGACGTTTGGCGCGAGAAAGTTTTGGGCTCGCAGCCAATGCAAAATGGGCGTATCCTGGCATATCGTCGGCAGCTAATAAGTGAGCCGGCGACTGAGAGCGCAAGACTCCCGCATCGGACTGGGCGCGCTCGAACCACAACTACTCGTCGCGCTCACGAGACCATCTGCCTCCGCCGAACCTCTTTTGCCCGGTTCCGCGCAGAATTGCCGTTTGCGATTCGGAAGAGGAGCGTCCCGATGCGGATTTTTCAAAATCGTCGCACGTTCCTGGCCGGCGCGGCGGCGACCGGCGCCGCAAGTCTCATCGGCGGAACGACTGAGGCCTGGGCCGAGGCGCCCCCGGAAACGACTACCGTGCGCCTGGGCCGCTGGGTAGGTGGAGCTTATTGCTGGGGTTCGCTCTATCTCGCCGGAGAATTGTTGCGCGCCGACGGCATAACCGACGTCCGCTACGTCCAAGGAGACACCAAGGTCGACAACACGCTGTGGCTCGCTGGCGGAGTGACGGATTTCGATTTCAACATGCCGACGATGCATATCCGGTCCATCGATGCAGGAGCACCTATCAAGATATTGACCGGCGTGCACATGGGTTGCTGGGAGTTGCGGGCCAGCGACAGCGTCAACGGCGTTGCTGACCTGAAGGGCAAGCGGGTGGGGATTTGGGCCCTGAACGACCACCCACACGTATTCCTTAGCCTGATCGTCAACTACGTTGGGCTGGATCCCGGCCACGACATCGAATGGGTCGTGGGGCCCTCGCCGATGCAGGATTTCATCGACGGCAAGGTCGATGCCTTCCTCGCCGACACCAGCGCGTTCTCGAAGGTCCGTTCCGACGAGATCGGCCACACGATTGTCAGCAACTTGGTCGACCGTCCATGGTCGGAATATTACTGCTGCATGGTCGCAGGCAGGGCGGACTATGTAGAAAAATACCCGCTGGCGACCAAGCGTGTGCTGCGAGCCATCCTCAAGGCTGCTGATTTCTGCGCATCCGACCCGACCTCGGCGGCGCGTGAGCTGGTCGATCGCGGCTTTCTGCCGAGCTACGACCTTGCACTGACGACCCTGCAGAATACCGCGCACGACAAATGGCGGGACTACGATGCTGAGGATTCTGTTCGCTTCTACGCGCTGCGCATGCAGGAGACGGGCATGATCAAATCGAGCCCGCAGGAGATCATCGCAGACGGAACGGACTGGCGCTTCCTCGACGAGTTGAAGCGTGAGCTGAAAATCTGATCCCATTTGTCTCAAGGGGAGACGTGGAGATGCAAATCATCCAGAGCCGCCGGCGCTTCCTGGCCGGCATTGCGGCGGCTGGCAGCGCAGGGTTGTTCAACATTGGTCCAACCAATGCCGCAGGGGAGCCGCCGCCGGAAACGACCACCGTCCGCCTGCCGCGGTACATCGGCGGGGCCTATTGTTGGGCAGGCCTTTACCTCGCCGGAGAGATGCTGCGCGCCGAGGGGGTCACCGATGTCCGCTATGTGCAAGGCGACAAGAAGGTTGATCATTCGGCGTGGATCGCAAACGGCGAGACGGACTTCAGTGTGAACTACGTGCCGATTCATCTGGCGTCGATCGATGCAGGCGTGCCGATCAGGGTGCTAACCGGCCTGCACTCCGGGTGCCTCGAACTGATCGCCAACGACAACGTCAAACGAATTTCGGACTTGCGGGGACGGCGGGTCGGGGTCTTTACGCTCGATTCGCCGCAATACGTATTGGTCTCTCTGATGGCCGCCTATGTTGGGCTCGATCCGGTCAACGACATCGAATGGGTCATCGAAGAACAGAATTTTGCGGAAGGCTTCGTGGCAGGAAAATACGATGCATTCCTCGGCCAACCACCCCGAACGCAGGAACTCCGGTCCAGAAGAGTAGGCCATACGATCCTGAACTCAACCACCGACCCGCCGTGGTCGCAGCACTTCTGCTGCATGATTTCTGCGACTGCGGATTATGTCGACAGATATCCGGTAGCGACTAAGCGCGTCCTGCGGTCCATCCTCAAGGGCGCCGACCTCTGTGCCTCAGATCCGTCATGGAGCGCAGCGCAGCTAGTCGATCGAGGGTTCGTCCCCAGCTACGAACTCGCGCTGCAAACGCTTAGCGACATCCGGTATGACAGATGGCGGGATTACGATGCCGAAGCCTCGATGCGCTTTTACGCGTTGCGCATGCACGAAACGCGCATGATCAAGTCGAGCCCGCAAGAGATAATCGCCACTGGATCGGATTGGCGCTTTCTCGATCAACTGAAGCGCGAGTTGAAGACCTAGGCAATCGCCAACAGGCCGTGCGCCCTATCAAGGGAAGGAGAGGCTATGCAGATCATCCAGAATCGCCGCCGTTTCCTAGCCGGCGCTGCGTCAGCCGGCGCCGCGAGCCTAGTTGGGGTCCGCCAATCGCTCCCCTCTGAGCCACCACCCGAGACGACGCGGATCCGGCTCATCCGGATTCCCAGCATCTGTCAGGCCCCCCAGTATGTAGCCGAAGAACTGCTGCGCAGCGAAGGGTTCACCGAGGTGCACTACCTCCAAAAGAGGGGGACCGCAGACATCGCGCCGGCTCTCGCCTCCGGTGAAGCCGACCTCAGTGCGCATTTCGCGGCCCCGCTCCTTCTCCACCTGGAGGCTGGGGATCCGATCGTCATCCTGGCTGGTCTCCACGTCGGCTGCTTTGAGCTGTTCGGGACCGATCGCGTCCAAGCAATCCGCGACCTCAAGGGGAAGACCGTGGCCGTGCCGTCGCTGGATTCCAGCCGATACGTCTTTCTCGCCAGTATGACGGCTTATGTGGGCCTGGACCTCCATAAGGACATACACTTCGTCACCCATCCGGGCCCCGAGTCCATCCGGCTCCTAAGTGAGGGGAAGATCGACGCCTATCTGGGCTTTCCCCCCGAACCGCAGGAGATGCGGGAGCAGCAGATCGGCCATGTAGTGATTAGCAGCACCGTGGACCGGCCCTGGTCGCAATACTTCTGCTGCATGCTGGCTGGGAACCGGGAGTTCGTGCGCACGAATCCGGTGGCCACCAAACGCGCCCTCCGCGCCATCTTGAAAGCGGCGGATTTCTGCACCAGCGAGCCCGAGCAGTCCGCCCAGTTCTTGGTGGAGCAGGGCTATACTAAGCGCTATGACCATGCCCTCCAGGTCTTGAAGGCGATCCCCTACGGTTGGCGTGAGTATAGCGCTGAGGACACGCTGCGCTTCTACGCCTTGCGCCTCCACGAGGTCGGGATGCTCAAGAGCACCCCCCCGAAGCTCCTCGCCCAGGGCGCCGACTGGCGTTTCCTCGCCGAACTGAAGAACGAGTTGAAGACGTAGGCAATCGCCAACACGCCGTGCGCCCTATCGAGGAAGGAGAGGCCTATGCAGATCATCCAGAACCGTCGCCGTTTCCTGGCCGGCGCTGCGGCAGCAGGCGCTGCGAGCCTCGTTGGGGTCCGGCAATCGCTCCCTGCAGAGCCACCGCCGGAAACGACGAGCGTCCGCCTTGCAAAGATCAGGGGCATCTGTATCGCGCCTCAATATGTTGCCGAGGAGCTGTTGCATGCGGAGGGCTTCACCGAGGTTCGCTATGTAATGACTGAGACAGCCGCGGGGCAATCTGACGCGGTCGCGAGTGGCCAGGTGGACTTTACTTTGAATTTCGCCGCGCCGCTTGTGGTGACGTTGGATGCAGGGGGCCCGATCTCCGTGCTGGCCGGGGTGCACCCTGGCTGCTTTGAGCTATTCGGAACCGAGGATATCCGCGGGATCAGAGACTTGAAGGGCAAGAGTGTCGGCGTCCAAGCCTTGGGCTCGAGTCCGCATGTATTTTTGACGGGCATGGCGGCCTATGTCGGGCTGGATCCACTGAAGGACATAAATTGGGTCACCAGCCCGACCATCAAACCAATGACGCTCTTCACGCGGGGAGAAATCGATGCGTTTCTCGGCTTTCCGCCCGAGCCCCAGGAACTGCGCGCCCAAAACGTGGGCCACGTAGTAGTCAACAGCGCCGTCGATCGTCCCTGGTCACAGTACTTTTGCTGCATGCTGGCCGGCAACGCCGACTTCGTTCACAACAACCCGATCGCGACCAAGCGCGTCGTCCGCGCCATTCTGAAAGCCGCGGACCTTTGCGTCGCTGAGCCACAGCGTGTCGCACGACAGATCGTCGATGACGGATTCACGGCTAACTATGACTATGCACTGCAGACGATGACCGACGTGCCTTACAACAAGTGGCGAGAATACGATCCGGAAGACACGATCCGGTTTTACGCCCTGCGACTTCAAGAGGCCGGCATGATCAGGTCGGGTCCCCAGAAGATCATCGCAGACGGTACCGATTGGCGGTTCCTCAACGAGCTAAAGGCGGAGCTGAAGACGTAGACCTATCGTCCACGCGCGGTGCCTTTTTCAGGGAAGGAGAGACTCGTGCAGATTGTCCACAGCCGTCGCCGTTTCCTCACAGGCCTGTCTGCGCTCGCAGCAGCAGGCCTTGCCAACGGCCGCAATACGGCAGCAGCCGACGCGCCACCTGAAACCATCACCGCTCGCATGGCGGCGGGACCATCGCGAAGCGCGCTACGACGTGTGGCGGGAGTTCGACCCCGAAGACACAATGCGCTTCTACGCACTGCGGATGAACGAAGTCGGCTTCATCGAGGCCGGCCCTAACAAGATTATCGCCAACGGCACGGATTGGCGTCTCCTCAACGAGATCAAGCGCGAGCTGAAAACGTGAGCAGCCAACCGGTACATAGTTGCCTTTTATGGGAAGGAGAGGCCCATGCAGATCATTCAAAATCGCCGCACCTTCATGGCTGGCGCTGCGGCGGCCGGCACCGCCGGTTTCATCGGCGCAACGACTGAGGCCTGGGCCGAGGCACCACCGGAAACGACCTCCGTTCGCTTGCCGCGGTGGATCGATGGTGCCTACTGCTGGGCTGGGATGTACCTGGCCGGAGAGCTCCTCAAAGCGGAGGGCTTCACCGACGTCCGCTACGTGCAGGGCGAGGAGAAAGTCGATCAGGCGGTGTGGATTGCACGCGGCGACACGGATTTCAGCATGAACTACGCGCCGGTCCATGTCGCGTCGATCGACGGCGGCGTGCCAATCAAGGTGCTTGGCGGTCTGCACTCCGGGTGCCTCGAGTTGATCGCCAACGACAGCATCCAAGGCATTCCAGACCTCAAGGGCAAGCGGGTGGGCATGCACGACATCGATGCGCCGTCGCGCGTGCTGGTCGCCCTTATGGCCGCCTATATCGGACTGGATCCCGACAACGACTTCGAATGGGTCCAGGAAAGCAAACCGGTGGAAGCCTTCGCCGAAGGAAAGTTCGATGCATACCTCTTCACGCCGCCGGAGACGCAGCAACTGCGCGCCAAGAAAATCGGCCACACGATCCTCAACACAACCATCGACCGCCCCTGGTCGCAGCACTTCTGCTGCATGACCTCGGCCGCTGCGGATTACGTGAACAAGTACCCGGTGGCGACCAAGCGCGTGCTCAGGGCGATCGTCAAGGGTGCTGACCTCTGCGCGTCGGATCCCGCATGGAGTGCAGGGCAGATGGTCGAGCGAGGTTTCGTAGACAGCTACGAATACGCGCTGCAAACGCTGAGCGATACGCGGTACGACGTCTGGCGGGACTACGACGCCGAAGCCTCGATGCGCTTCTACGCGCTGCGCATGCAGGAGACGGGCATGATCAAGTCGAGCCCACAGCAGATCATCGCCAGCGGCACCGACTGGCGCTTCCTCGAGGAGCTGAAGCGGGAGTTGAAGACGTGAGCGGGTTGGCGGCCCGTATCCTGCTCCTCGCGCTGATGACCGTGCCAGCGCAGGCACATGACGCGCAGCACAATCAGCGATTGCCGGCAATCGGACCGGCTCCAGACTTTACGCTGACATCGCAGGACCGGGCGCACGTCTCGCTGCGCGACTTCCGCGGCAAGGTGGTCGCCATTGCATTCATCTATACGTACTGTACCGACGTCTGTCCGATGCTGACCGCCCATATGGCCAGCGTGCAGGAGAAGCTGGGCTCTACGTTCGGATCGAAGATCGACTTCGTTTCGATCACTGTCGACCCGGAGCGCGATACCCCCGATGTCTTGAAGGAATACGCACAGAATTTTGGCGCCGATCTGAAGGGCTGGTCGTTTCTTACCGGTGATCCGGCGGTCGTCCATGAGGTGGGACGGAAATACGGGGTCATCGCGAAGAAGGCGGCGAACGGAGAGGTTGACCATACCTTGTTGACGTCGCTCGTAGACCCCAATGGCATCTTGCGAGTACAGTATCTTGGCGTCCGGTTCGACTTGGAGGAGTTCCGGGATGACCTTGTCAGCCTCTTGGACGAATCCAAATAGCATAACGAACCGGCTCGTTGGGTGGGTTGCCCGGCTGCCGGCTCGCGTCCAGACCAAGCTCTTGATCGCGTTCCTGTCGATCGTCGGCTTGCTGATCGTGCTCGGGGCCGTCGGGTTGCAGGTGCTGAGTGGGGTCAACGATCAGACCAACGAGCTGATCAAGCTGCAGCGCAGGATCGCGGCCTACCGCCAGGTACAGCACGATACGACCACCCAGCTCTACGGCATCTCCACCGCCCTGTTGCTTCAGGACGACCGGATGCTGGATGCTGCGCTGCGCCAGCTCAATCAGTTCGGCTACGACCTCGACCGCATGGAGTTCGTCGCCAAAGCCGAGGTGGAAGTGCTTGGTCAGGTCAGGCAAGAGTACGAACGAGTGACGGCCGGGGTCACGCACGTGGTAGAACTCGTCCGCGCCGGCCGTACTGAGGAGGCGCGCAAGGTTCAGCTTGATGAAATCATACCGTCGGCTGATCGCCTCGAGCGGCTGACAAACCAGCTGGTCAACATGGCCGAAGCCGACATGGTGGCGGCCATCGAAACGACCGAGGGTGCGTACGGCACGTCCAGACTGATCGTGGTCTCGTTTGCCGTGGGCAGCATCCTGCTGGCGTTGGGGCTCGGTTACATCATCTCCTGGTCGTTGATCGAACCGGTCAAGAAGATCGAGACGCGTCTCAGCCAGATAGCGGCCGGCGACTTCGCCCAACAGGTTGCCGTCGCCAATCGCGACGAACTTGGAGTGCTCGCCGCCAACGTTAACCAGACCTCCGACCAGCTTGGGCGCCTGTATCAGGAGATTGAGACGCGTACCCAGCAGCTCGACGAGGCGCTTCAGCAGCAGACGGCCACTGCAGACGTTCTGAAGGTCATCAGCCGCTCTACCTTCGATCTGCAGGTCGTGCTCGATACGTTGGTGGAATCGGCTGTCAGGCTCTGCCGTGCCGACAAGGGTGGTATCGTGCAGTTGCTTGATGGCGTATTCCGCTATGTGTCGACGCATGGCTACCCGCCCAGTTTCCGTGCTTATGTCGACGCCAATCCATTTCCAGCGCTTGCCGCAGGCCGAGGCTCCGCCGTAGGGCGCGTAATCGAAGAACGGCGGATCGTGCAGATCGAAGACGTGACCGCTGATCCGGACTACCGCGTTGCCTTGATCGCTGAGGCCGGCGGATTCCGCACCGTCCTCGCTGCCCCGCTGTTGCGGGAAGGTGATCTCGTTGGCGTATTCGTCATGACGAGGGTTGAGCCGCAACCTTTCAATCCCAAGGAGATCGCACTTGTCGAGACATTCGCCGACCAGGCCGTGATCGCCATCGAGAATGCGCGGCTCTTCGAGGCGGTGCAGTCACGGACGCGCGAGCTTGCCGCGTCTGTTGGTGAACTCGAGGCGCTTGGTGAGGTGAGCAAGGCGGTCAATTCGACGCTGGATCTCGACACGGTGCTGAAAACGATCGTCGCCAAAGCGGTCCAGTTGTCGGAGACGGATGCTGGCACGATCTACGTGTTCAGCAGCACGCGGCAGCAATTCCGTCCGCGCGCAAACTTCGGCATGAGCGATGAGCTTATCGCCGCAGTCTCGCACCAGACGATCGGGCTGGCCGATATGGGGATCGGCGACGCGCCCGGACGGTGCATGCCGGTACAGTTTCCCGACCTCAGCAAGGAGACTTCCTCCTTCCCTGTGAGAAAGACGATCGTCGACGCCGGGTATCGCGGTATCCTGATCGTTCCGCTGCTGAGGCCCAACAAGATCGTCGGTGCGCTGGTCGTCAGGCGCCACAAGCCAGGTGCCTTCCGAGAGCAAGTTGTCCACCTGATGGAGACTTTCGCAGCCCAATCGGTGCTCGCGATCCAGAATGCCAAGCTGTTTCGCGAGATCGAGGAGAAAGGCCAGGAGCTGGAGGCAGCCAGCCGCCACAAGTCCCAATTCCTCGCGAATATGAGCCACGAGCTCAGGACACCGCTCAATTCGGTATTGGGCTTCACAGAACTGCTGGTCGACGGCATCTACGGAGAACTCCCGGACAAGGCAAAGACGACCGTCGCGCGCGTGCAGGCAAACGGCCGTCACCTCCTCGGGCTCATCAACGACGTACTCGACCTTTCCAAGATCGAAGCCGGCCAGCTCACGCTAGCGATCGAGGACTACTCCGTCGCGCAGATTGTTCGATCGACCGTTACGGCTGTCGAGCCGCTGGCACGAGCGAAGCGTCTTGAGCTTTCAACGACTGTTGCCGAGAACCTTCCAATCGGCCGCGGGGACGAACGCCGTTTAACGCAGGTTCTGTTGAATCTTGCAGGCAATGCCGTGAAGTTCACCGAAACGGGTGCGGTCGACATTCTTGCCGATGTGGTCGACGGGCACTTCGAGATCACCGTCCGAGACACCGGTCCCGGCATCGCGTCCAAGGACCAGGCCCTCATCTTCGAAGAATTCCAGCAGGTCGACAACAGCAGCACCAGGCAGAAGGGTGGCACAGGTCTTGGCCTGGCGATCTCGAAGCGCATCGCCGAAATGCATGGCGGAACCATAGACGTCGAGTCCGTGATCGGGTCAGGGTCGACATTCCGTCTGAAAATACCGATCCGGATGAATGAGGACGTGAGGGCCGCATGAGCAAACGAATCCTGATGGTGGAAGACACCGAGGACAACCGCCAGATCATCCGCGATCTCATTGCCACCACCGAATACGAACTGATTGAGGCGACGGACGGCGCCGCCGGCATAGCTGCGGCCGCAGCGCACAGGCCAGACCTGATCCTTATGGACATCCAGCTCCCGGTGATCGACGGGTATGAAGCGGCCCGCCGCATCAAGGCCGATCCGGCGCTCCGGCACATTCCGATTATCGCCGTCACCTCCTACGCGTTGTCGGGCGACGAGGCGAAAGCCCTTGCTGCTGGGTGCGATGGTTACATTGCCAAGCCATTCAGTCCGCGCCAGCTGCTTTCCGAGATTCGCGGATTCCTTTCTTGAGGGAGGCAGCGCCTTGCACGATCCGCCTCGCATTCTCGCGGTCGACGATACTCCGGAAAACCTTGAGATCCTGCGCATGCGTCTCGAGGCGAATGGCTATGAAGTTGCAACCGCCGCCGATGGTGAAGAGGGGCTTGCGAGAGCCCGCGAACTCACACCTGATCTGATCCTGCTCGACATCATGATGCCGAAGCTCGACGGCATCAGTGTGGTGCGCATGCTCAAGCACGACCAATCGCTGCGATCGATCCCCGTTGTACTTGTCACCGCGAAGGCCGATACGCGCGACCTAGTCGAGGGGCTGGACGCCGGTGGCGACGACTATCTGACAAAGCCCTTCGAGCACAGGGCGCTGCTAGCGCGGGTGCGCTCGATGTTGCGCCAGAAGGCGCTTCACGACACTGTCGCGAGCCAGGCCAAACGCCTTGAGCACCAAGCCGCGCAACTTTCCGACTGGAACCGCTCGCTCGAGCAAACCGTGGCTGAGCAGGTGACGGAGCTCGAGCGAATGGCGCGGCTTAGGCGGTTCCTGCCCGAACAGGTCGCCGACCTCATCGTTGCGGCGGGCAATGGAGATGCGCTCTTGCAGAGCCACCGCCGCGAGGTGACGGTTGTCTTTTGCGATTTGCGCGGATTTACGGCCTTCGCAGAGACCGCCGAACCCGAAGAGGTCATGACAGTTCTGGCGGAGTATCATTCCTGTCTTGGCGAACAAATTGTCCGCCACGAGGGGACTCTTGAGCGGTTCGTGGGCGACGGTATCGTCGTGATTTTCAACGATCCACTGCCATGCGCTGACCACAGCGAGAGAGCTGTCTCAATGGCTGCCGCGATGCGCGACGCGATTGACGAGCATTCAGAGCGATGGCGCAAGCGGGACTATTTGCTTGGCTTTGGGATCGGTATTGCCAGGGGCCACGCAACCATCGGGCGGATCGGTTTTGATCAGCGCTCGGACTATGCGGTCATCGGCACTGTGTCGAACCATGCCGCCCGATTGTGCGAGGAGGCTAAATCCCGTCAGATTCTTGTTAGCCAACGGGTCCTCGGAGCTGTCGAGTCACTGGTCGAATCCGTCCCTGTTGGCGAATTGACGCTGAAGGGTTTTCGCCGCCCGATGCCTGCCTATGAAATCTTGCGGTGGATCGGTCGACCAAGCTAGCGTTAGGCGCACTCCGGCTTCTTTCGGACGATGCGCCGCGTCGAACCACCGGCACAAAAGCAGCCCAACCATTGACCGATCTCGAAATCGCCGCAACAGGAGAAAGTGGTCGTTCCGCGAGTGGCAACCAATGGCAGCCTAAATTAGAGGCGCAAACGAGCCTCCTCACCTGTACACGCCGATGTCTGCTTTTGTGATGCGGTTACGACCTCAACACGACCGATATGAGGCGCATGCCAAACATTTTGCGTGCCTTTGAGCAACACCTTAGATAGCGCCCGCCCCTAACAAAGTGCGGCCCGAGGAAGCAGTTTAGGTCGCGTCTGCCCCCATGACGTAGCGCTGAAGCACTGGGCCGACATTCTCGATGATTTCTTCGTGCGACAGGGCCACCACCGGTGGCAACCGAAGGAGATAGCGGCACGTTGCCAATCCCAGTAACTGGCTGGCGACGAGCCCTGCGCGTCGGCCGGCGTCGGCAGGGTTGCCGAAAGCTGCAACAACTGGCCTAACCTGATTGGCGAACACGTCACGCACCTTCTCGGCGGCGAATTCGTTCGACGCCGCCGAGCGCAGCAGTATGACCATGCCGGTGGCGCTCGGCGATCCTTCCCATGTCCGCAGGAAACGTTTGATGATTGCGTCGCCGATGGAAGCGTGGTCGGTTACCAATGTTGCTGGGAGTTGCAGGTCGAAGAGCGCCGCCCTGGCGAACAACTCATCCTTGCTGTTGAAATAGCGGATCACCATCGCCGGATCGATCGAGGCGCGTGCTGCGATATCGCGTATCGATGCACCGTCAAAGCCATGCTCGGCGAATAGCTCTCTGGCAGCCTCCAGGATCGACGTTTTCGTGCGGTCGGATTTGCTTGGCTTTTTCGGCTGATTGGTACTCATCAAATTCATTTATCAACGACTGTTGACAAATTCAAGCGCGGCGATTAGAAAGTCAACGATCGTTGACAAATGGAGAGAAGAATGCTGCCCGACACCACCGAAGTCATGATCATTGGCGCCGGTCCGACCGGCCTCGCCTTGTCCATCGCCCTGCACCAGGCAGGGGTCGACCACGTCCTGGTCGAGCGTCTTGCCACGGGCCTCAACACCTCGCGCGCCGGAGTGGTTCACGCGCAGACGCTTAAATCGCTGGAGCCGCTCGGCGTCGCTGCACGTCTGGTTGAACATGGATTGAAGCTCGATGCCTTCGCGATCCGCGACCGTGACCGGACGTTGCTCCAGCTCGGCTTCGACAATCTGCCTTCGCCATATCCCTATGTGCTGATGATCCCGCAGAACCTAACCGAAGAAATCCTAGCCGAACGCATCGCCAAGCTGGGTGGTGTTATTCATCGGGGCGTCGAAGCCAAGGCCGTGACGCAGGATTCTGAGAGCGCCCATGTCACTGTCCTTCAGAATGGCCGTGAGAAGACGATCTCGGCGCGCTATGTCGTCGGCGCCGACGGCATGCACAGTGTCGTTCGCAAGGCTGCCGGCATTGGTTTTGACGGCGAGGCTTATGACGGCGTTTTTGTTCTAGCCGACGTGCGCCTCGACTGGCCTTTAGGACCGACGGAAGTATCGTTGCTGTTTTCACCGGCAGGTCTCGTGGTCGTGGCGCCACTGCCCGACGGATCGTACCGGATTGTAGCGACCGTCGACGAGGCGCCGGAGAAGCCGGGTATCGCCGACATCCAAGCGCTGCTCGACAGCCGCGGACCGTCCGGCGGCCGAGCGCGGGTGCTCGACCTGACATGGAGTTCACGCTTCCGCGTCCATCATCGTATTGCCAAATCCTACCGCAATGAGCGGCTGTTCGTGATGGGCGATGCCGCGCATGTACATAGTCCGGCCGGCGGCCAGGGCATGAACACCGGTTTGATCGATGCCGTCGTGCTGGGAGAACTGCTCGGCGAGGTGATCAACGGCGTCCGTCCGGAAAGCGAGCTCATTCTTTATGAGGCCTTGCGTCGTCCAGCGGCGCAGGAAGTGATCGAGCTGGCGGGAAGATTGACGAACATGGCGCTCGTGCGCGTTCCGCTGTTGCGCGTCTTGCGCAATGTCGCGCTTGGTCTCGTCAATAGGATCCCTACGATCAAGCGCGGGATCACTTTGAAACTTTCAGGCCTCAGCCGAGCAAAAATGGCGACCCTGCCGGCGCCCTCGCAGCCTGGCGTGCGCAAACAGTCGACGAACAGCGAAGTCAAGCTCGTCGCTTGAAGTCGCCGCCCACCGAATGCAGGAATGGCCGAGCAAAGGCGCTGGCTTAACCGTCGGTGCTTTTGAGCAGACTGAATGTCTGAAGTGGGGCCGACAGCGGACTGTCGGCTTCTGGCTTCGAAAAAAGCGATAGCAGACAGTCAACCAAGTGCGATTGAAGTCTCGAATATATCCTTTGCGAGTGTCCGCTCTGGTACGAGATTGGTATTCGGGAACTCGAGTGCCCAGGATGATCGCAGGACGCGCCAGAGGCCGTCGCCGACCGGCTTCAACTCGACAATCAACCAAACTGGGTAGCAGGGAGAATGGGAATGGGATCGCGCATTTTCGCAGCCGATGTTGGCGCTCCAGAAGGTCCGGTCACGTTGCCTGACGGCTCAATGTACATAACAGAGATGTCGCACGACACGCTCAACGTCACGAAACTGACCCCAACCGGATCAAGGCAAGTTGTCAAGAAGACGGGCGGTCGCCCGAACGGCCTTGCGATCGACGGCGAGGGATTGATTTGGGTAGCGGAAGCCGGCCTCCGTGCCCTTGTCTGCATCGACCCGGACGGCCGAGAAGTGAAGCGGCTCGAGGGTGATGACAAACACGGCCGCTTCTATTTTCCGAACGATCTGGCCTTTGGTCCGGACGGCCTCCTGTACATGACGGATTCGGGCATGGCACTCGCCGATTTTCTGGATGGTGAGAACATCGTAGAGGGATTTATGGACCTCGCATGGGATGGACGCGTTTACGCGATCAATCCCAAATCGAAAAAAATTGAGCGTCTAGTCGATAGCAGGATCCGCTTCACCAATGGCATAGCCTTCGATGCCGACGACGCACTCTACGCCAACGCCTCCTTCACTGGCGAAGTCTACCGTTACGATGTGTTCGGTTCGAAAACAGCGGTCCGCGAAGTTTTCGGTAACGTCTTACAAGAAGACGATCAGAAGGGGTTCAAAGGCCCCGACGGCATGAAGTTCGGTGTCGACGGCCGCCTCTATTGCACTGTCTATGGACAGCAGAACGTGACCGTTCTCGACAGAGATGGCCGAGTGGCCGATCGGATGATGCTTGACGGTCCTTGCCCTACCAACCTCGCCTTTTCGCGAGATGGCAAAAAGATACTTGTCACGGAGGTCGCAAAAGGTCAGGTCGAGATCCTTGAGGCTCCTTGCGCGGGGCAGGCCTTACACTATCCGATCACACGTTAGGACCCGTCGCGCCAGTTTGCTAGGCCCCGATTGGGACGTCAGGAGCAGACCCCATCCAACGTCCCTATTCGGCGCAATGTGTCTGGGCCCGCAAATAGCATGTCGGCTTTTGTGAATGGCGGCGAGAATGACCGCAATGTGGCGCGTTGCAGATCGGCAGCATCGGGCCGAAAGCGGTAGGTCAGCTTGCGGTATCGGGGAATCGATAGCGGACGCAATTTGCGATGCTCTATGTCTCGAGCTAACCGGTGGGAACATGGAATTCGAAGAGAATACGTCGGCTCGCCCATAACTGCCAGGGCGAAGGCCGGGCGCATGCAGTCAGGGCAGGGGAAACGGCGAGTCGGCGAGTGTTCGCAGATAGGCGATCACGTTCAGCCGGTCAGTTTCATCGGGTGCGCCTCGAACGTCCATGTTCACGCCCGGCGTCGTGAGAGTAGGACCGGCGAGAAAAATGTTGAGGTCCTCGTACGTCCAGGAACCCTCCCAGGCCAAGAGGGAGTGGGAGTAGCCGTCGAACTTCGTCGACGCCTTGTCGCGTCCGACGACGTTCCACAAGTTCGGCCCCTTGGTAGGTACATCCTGTGCACGCACGACATGACAGAAGGAGCAGTTGGAGGCAAAGAACGCCGCGCCCTTTGCCGGGTCACCGATTGCCAGCCTCGCGGAAATCGGCTCGGGCTTCAGAATGACGACCCCATGAGCCTGCAGGTAGGCGGCGATGTCGGCATGGTCGTCGTGCTTTGCAAGGTGGTAGGGCGTGATAATGCCGGGTAGACGGGCGGGGTCGCCCTGGATCCAGATGGCGTTCACGTCTGCGCCGGCTTCAACGAGCACCTTGACACAATCGAGACAGCCGTTCGCGACCGCGAAGTGCAACATGGGCTCGCCGCCTCTCGCTTTGGCATTGGGGTCAGCACCATGTGACAACAACAGTTGCATGAGGTCGGCGTAACCCTTCAGGACAGCAACGGTGATCGGCAGACCGAGCGCCGACTCCTTGCTCACACCCGCGCCGCGCTTGATCAGCAGTTCCGCCGCCTCGGGATGGTTGCTGCGAACTGCCAGGAAGAGAGGAGTGGCTCCCTTGTCCTGCTCCTCGATGGCCGCCCCTGCATCGAGGGCCGCTGCGATAGCGGCAAGGTCCCCGTTCTTGGCCGCCTCGTGAAGCGGACTGCCTTCGGCGGTCGTGAGAGCAGCCAAATAGATGAGCACGCTTCCAATCAGTTCACGCATCTGGCTCTCCCTGGGCCGACACGGTGATTGAGAAGCGTATACCCGATCAACTCCCTCGACTACTCCGGAGCGTCGGCGCGTCGCGCTCGCCATGAACGCAGATCAGGCGTATACTTGACGATTGCTGGCTGGGACCTGACGGAGCCGGCAACGGAGAGCGGGAGACTCCACCTTAAGATCTGGCGCGATTCTAACTCGCGTTGTTCCGCGCGCTCTCAAGACTGCCGCCTCGGCCGGCCTCTCGTTTGCGCTATTCCGGCCGCCATCACTTTTATCACTGGAGGAGAAAACAGCTTTCACTGGAGGAGAAATCATCATGTATTACCTTCCACGACGCGAATTCATCGCTCAAGGCAGCGCGGCCCTCGCGGCGCTCGCTATCTTCCACTCACGGTTTGCCCAAGCCTTTCCAAGCCGAGCGGGTGAAACCGTGATCCCGTGGCTTGATCAGCCGCAGCCCAATCCCGTTCCGGCGGTCATCCAGAGCCAGCTTGTCTGGGAGG
>NZ_JARAKC010000017.1:0-95163 GCF_049887195.1 Mesorhizobium abyssinicae | reverse complement strand
TCGCCGTCGTGGCCGTCATGCGAAAGCTGCTGACCATTCTCAACGCCATCATCCGCGACCAAAAACCATGGCAAACAGCTTGACAGCCAAGACAGTCGCTCTCCCCGTATAGTGACGGGGAGAGGGGCGCTGTCACCAATGATTTCGCCAATCGCCAACGCTGCAGGGAAGGCGCCGGCGCCGCGGCAAGCCACCTTCTCCCCGTCACTATACGGGGAGAAGGTGCCGGCAGGCGGATGAGGGGCGGCGCGGCCCTCTGCAATCACAAGGGCTCGTCCCGCACCCCGAGACGCGCTATTGAAGGCATCGGAGGCGTCGAGGCGCTCCGCATATTTGTCTTGGGGGGCGGCATGAAGGTTTTGGTGCTCGGGGCCGGCGTCGTTGGCACGGCGGCCGCCTATTACCTGGCGAGCGACGGCCATGAGGTGACGGTGATCGAGCGCCACCAGACGGCGGCGCGCGGCACCAGCCAGTCGAATGCCGGCCTTGTCTCGCCGGGCGACGCCACCGCCTGGGCCTCGCCGGCCGCGCTAAAGACCTTCCTGCGCGCGCTCTGGAATCACGATCTCGGCATCAAGGTCCGGCTGCGCTTCGATCCCTATTTCCTCGCCTGGAGCCTGCGCTTCCTGCGCCAGTGCACGGTGGCGCGCCTGCGCGCCAACAGCCAGGTCAAGTTGCGCCTGGCGCTCTATTCGCGCGACTGCATCAATTCGCTCTCCGAAGCGACTGGCATCCACTATGATGAGCGCAAGAAGGGCATCCTCTATTTCTTCCGCTCGCAGCACAGTCTCGACACCGGCACCGACAACTACCGCTACCTGGCCGAACATGGCCTGCCGATCGAGATCGTCGGCCGCGACCGGCTGATCGAGCTGGAACCCGGCCTCGCCGGCGCCAGGGACAAGATCGCCGGCGGCGTCTATTCGCCGATCGACCAGACCGGCGATTCCAGGCAGTTCGTGGAAAAGCTCGCCGCTTATTCGGCGGAAAAGCTCGGCGTCAAATTCCTTTTCGGCACGACCGTCGAGGGCCTCGACATCGAGGGCGACCGCGTGCGCGCGGTGATGACTTCTGCCGGCCCGGTCGCCGGCGACGCGGTGGTCATCGCCATGGGGCCGGAAAGCGGCCTGCTCGGCCGCCGCTACGGCATCGACCTGCCGGTCTATCCGGTGAAGGGCTACACCGCGACCATCCCGCTCGAGGACGAGAGCAAGGGGCCGACCATGGGCGGCGCCGACGAGGACCAGCTGATCGGCTACTCGCGGCTCGGCAACCGGCTGCGGCTTGCCTCGACCGCCGAGTTCACCGGCTTCGACCGCAGCTTCCGCCCGCGCGACTTCGCCGCCATGTTCAGGACCGGCAAGGATCTGTTTCCGGGCGCCTTCGACGAGAAGAAGGCGGAGCTTTGGGCGGGCCTCAGGCCAATGATGCCGAACTCCGTGCCGGTCATCGGCCTGGCGCGCTACACAAATCTTTATCTCGACACCGGCCACGGCCATGTCGGCTGGACGATGGCCTGCGGTTCGGGAAAATTCCTCGCCGACATCGTCGCCGGCCGCAAGCCGGAGATCGATCCGCAGGGGCTGGTCTACAGGAACTAGAGATGTCGGGACCGCAAGTCGCCATCGATCTCGGCCGCATCGAGCGCAATGCGCGCACCGTCGTCGAGCGCTGCGCGCAATCCGGCATCAAGGTCTTCGGCGTTACCAAGGGCATGTGCGGCATGCCGCAGGTGGCGCGCGCCATGCTGCGCGGCGGCGTTGCCGGCATCGCGGAGTCACGCTTCGAGAACATTCGCCGGTTGCGCGACAGCGGCATCAATGCGCCGATCATGCTCTTGCGCAGCCCGCCCATCGCCCGCGTCGAGGAGGTGGTGCGGACCGTCGACATCAGCCTGCAGTCGGAACTTTCGATCATTCGCGAGATCGCCCGCATCGCCGAACGCATGGGCCGCGTCCACGACATCATGCTGATGGTCGACCTCGGCGACCTGCGGGAAGGCATCTGGCCGAACGACCTTGTGCCGACTGTCGAGCAGATCCTGGAGATGAAGGGCGTGCGCATTGCCGGCATCGGCACCAATCTCGGCTGCTTCGGCGCCATCTTGCCGACCGAGGAGAATCTCGGCCAGCTCGTCGCCCATGCCTACAAGATCGAGCGTCTGTCGGGCAAAAGCCTCGATTGGATCTCGGGCGGTGCCTCGTCCTCGCTGCCGCTGCTGCTCGAAGGCCGGCTCCCCGCCGGCATCAACAATCTGAGGGTCGGCGAGGCGATCCTGCAGGGCGGGCTGGAAACCTTTCGCGATCCGCCCTGGGAAGCGCTGGAGCTCGATGCCTGCCGGCTTACCGCCGACATCATCGAGGTCAAGAAGAAGCCATCGCGGCCGATCGGCCAGTCCGGCTACGACGCGTTCGGCAACCAGCCGGTCTTTCCCGACGAGGGCGACAGGCTGCGCGCCATCGCCAATATCGGCCGCGAGGACGTGCTGGTCGAAGGCCTGATGCCGATCGCCAAGGGCGTGCGCGTGCTCGGCGCCTCCAGCGATCATCTTTTGCTCGACGTCCAGGACGCCGATCCACCTCCCGTCGTCGGCGGCCGCGTCGCCTTCCGCATGAGCTATGGCGCCATGCTTCTCGCCATGACCTCCGAATATGTCGAGAAGGCCCCGATGCACGACGTCGAGGACTATTCCGGCCGCAAGATGGTGTCGATCTCGGCCGAGCCGTCGGCGGCGGGCATCCTCGCCCGAGAGGCGACCGGGGCGCGGCTTGAGGCGATGAACTTCGATGTCGTCGAATTGGCCGACGCGGAACGGCCGCCTTCGGGCCTGATCCGGCTGACCGCCGGCGCCGACCGCCGCATTGCCCACACGGCACTTGCCGCGACCGCGCGGGCGACACACTCATTTGGCCTGATCTGGATCGATTCCATCGCCGCGCTGATGCCGGAGGAGATCGAAGGCATCGACCTGCCGGAGGCTTCGGTGCTCGCCCGCACGTTGGGCCTGGATCACAAGCCGGGCGCGTTGCAGCCGCAGCTTTCGCCGGAAAACATCGTCATCGTCGGCTTGCGCCACGCCGATCCGGCCGAGGCGCGCGTGCTGGCGGATTCGCGTGTCTCCGCCTTCACCATGACCGACATCGACGCCATGGGCATGGGGGAAGTGATGCGCGAGGCGATCCACATCGCCTCCTCAGGCACGCAAGGGTTCCACGTCGCCTATGCGCCCGAGGTCACCGAATTCGCCGGCTGGGCGGCAGGCTCGGGCGGGCTCACGGTGCGCGAAACGCATCAGGCGATGGAGGCGGTGGCACTCTCGGGCGGGCTCTTGTCGATGAGCGTTTCCGGGCTGATGGCCGAACTGGAGCCGAGGCTGGCGACGGATATGGTGAACTTCATCATGTCGGCCTTCGGCAAGCGGATTCTTTGAACGTAGCCTGCCGGCGCCAGAAGCCCGTCGCGACGGCCGCGAGGCCGCCGCGACAGTTGCTTGGCGTTACCGCTGCAGGGATTGCCGAACGCGCACGAACGGTGCCGGGTCGATCAGGTCGGTCTTGTTGAGCACGCGACCCGCGCAGCAACAGCAATAGCAGTAACACATGCTCGCCCCAAGCGGCCCGACCTTCAGCGAATAGCGCTTATCCTTCGGAATATACATCCAGTCGCCCGCATTGAGCTCGATTCCGTCATAGTAGACCGAGCCGGACATGATGAAGCGGACGCCGTCATTGTCGTGCGAATGTTCGCCGACTTCCGCGTTCGGCGCCGTGGCGGTGATGAAGAACTGGCCGCCGTCCAGGTAGAAGGGCAACTGCCACTTTGTGAATCCGGCGGGAAGCTGCTCGCGCGGAACGCCGAGAAGGTTGCACAGAGCCACGGCCTCCTTGTCCCTCGACGTCAGGATCCTCGAGTTCATCTTGTGTCCGACTTTCGCCAGGGCCTCTTCGATACGCTTCTTGCCGTCGACGAAATCGATATGAGTAGGTTTGAATGTAGAACTCATCTTCGCCTCCAAGAAAGGTTGATTAAAAATGTATCCGCATTTTACATTGAGCAGAGCGATCAATGCTTCATAGAAATGCGCTAATACATAATATGATTATGTGAGCAGCTTCACGCTTGCAGTCGGACAACCTTCAGAGGCTTGTTGCGTCGATGCTTCGCGGTAAGCGCAGCGCCCTATAAGGCGGTTCGCCAGGCTCCTGCGTAACCACTCCAGGCCGGATCATCTGGGATGTCGGTCCGCTCGCCCTTGCCTAAGGCCACGTGGCGCTCGGACGCTAGCAGGGCGGCGCCGATGCTGGTGCCGGTCGTTGCTTCCGATGCGATGACGGGCCGACCGGTTGCGGCCGCCAGCATGGGGATGAAAAGCCGGTTGCGGGCAAAGGGTCCTTCCACGGTTGTCGGCCCGTCGCCGCCGATGAGCCCAAGACAGGTCGCGGTCATCAGCGCCAGATAGAAGGAGATGGCGACGAAGCGCTCGCCGCCGCTCGTTCCGTCGGCATTGAGCCATTGCGGCTGGCGGTGCGGAAACGGCCCCGATCCCTGCTGGGTCGAGGGCAGAAGCAGCGTCCTGCGCGCCAGCACGGCGGCGACGTCGTCCTCGTTCCAGTCCTGCGGCTGACCGTCGGTCAGCAGCGAGAACTCGCGCCCGCCCATGAAGCGAGCCGAAGGCACCGGATCGCCGAGCGCGTTGACGTTGACCAGCGTGTCTCGGGCCGGATCGAGCTCGACCCTGCCGCCGCCGACCGCCATCGAAACCACCCAGGTGCCGGTCGAGACGACGGAGAAGGGTGGCCGGTCGGACAAGAGATGCGGCAGCAGCGAGGCGTTGGAATCGTGCAGCCCGCAGTACACCGGTGTCTGCGGGTCGAGCCCGGTTCGCCGGGCGAGGGCCGGCAGGATCGGTCCTAGCCGCTCCTTCGCCGGTCGCACCGGCGCCATCAGCCGACGCCAGCCCATCTTGTCGACCAGCGACGAGTAGTCGGACGTCCACGGGTTCCACAGATCGGTGTGGCAGCCGAGCGATGTCACCTCGTTGACCGCGACGCCGGTTAGCCGAAGCGCCCAATACTGCGGGCACATCACAATTGCGGCCGCCTTGGCAAATTCCGCTGGAAAGCGCCTCTGCTGCCAGAAGAGCTGCGCGCCGATGTTCAGGCCGGCCGGCAGGCGCGGCGTGCCTGTCTCGACAAAGGGCGGACGGATGAGGTCATAGTCCTCTGCGAATTCGTCTGGTCCCGAAAATTCATAGTCGAGCACCGGCAGCGCCAGGCCGCCGTCGGCGTCGACCAGCACCGCCGTCGCGCCATGGGTGGTGATCGAGATGGCGTCGATGCGCTGCTCGCGGTGCAGTTCGGCGAGGCTATCGAGGATGAACGTCCACAGGCGCTCGATGTCGTGATGCGGGTAGGGGCCGTCAGTGAGGGGCGCGTTGGCGCTGCGGCGCAGTGCCGTCTCGCGCAGGGTCGCGAGATCGACAAGCGCCACCTTGGCGTTGGTCTTGCCGATATCGATGACGGCGACGTGGCTTACCCGCATTTCTCACACTCGATCGAGGGTCGGTTGGAGAACCCGGCAGGCAGCGTGTGAGAAATGCGGGCCAATCATGCCATATGGAACACGGTTTCCAGCGGCACCGCCACCGGCTCGTTACCGGCCCTGGTTTCCATCACATCGGCCATGTGCGCCCACCAGCGCTGCATCACCGGATGCTCCGGCAGATCGGCCATGCCGTGGTCGTCACGGCGCCAGAGCACGCCGAACAGGATGTTGGTCTCCTCGTCGAGATGGATCGAGTAGTCGGAGACACCGGCCTGCTTCAACAGCGCCACCAGCTCAGGCCAGATCTCGTCGTGGCGGCGCTTGTACTCGGCCGTCATGCCGGGATTGAGCTTCATCTTGAAGGCGTATTTTTCCATCACGCGAAGCGTCCCTCGCGCAGGCGCCGCCAGACGATGGGCAGCGCAATGACGATGATAAGCAGCAGGCCGATGAAGATCGACATGACGATGCCCGGCACGTTGAGCAGCCCGAGCCCAAAAGTCACCAGCCCCATGATGAAGGCGGCGAGCACGACGCCCAGGATGCTGCCGGCGCCGCCGAGGATCGAGACGCCGCCCAGCACCACCATGGTGATCGCTTCCAGCTCATAGCCCTGCGCGATCGACGGCCTTGTCGAGCCGAGCCGCGAGGTGATCAGCACCGAGGCGATGCCGGACATCAGCCCGGTCAGGCAAAACAGGATGAACTTGATGCGGTCGACGCGCACTCCGGAGAACTGGCAGGCGACCGGATTGTTGCCGATGGCAAAGACGCGGCGGCCGAAGCTGGTGCGATGCAGCACGAACCAGTAGATGAGCGCGGCGACGAGGAACAGCGCCAGCTCGAACGAGAAAACCCACCAGACATAGCCCTGGCCGAAGAAGGCGAAGCTCTCCGGATAGCCCTTGTAGGCCTGGTCGCCGAGGATGATGAAGGCGATGCCGCGGAACAGGCTCATCGTGCCGATGGTGACGACGATGGACGGCAGGCCGAGGCGCGTGACCAGCAGCCCGTTGAAGGCGCCGCAGCCGAGCCCGACAATGATGCCGATGGCCACCAGCACCGGCGTTCCGGCGCCGGCCTGCACCGCCATCCCCATCATCGTCGAGGCGAGCGCCACGATCGCCGCGACCGACAGGTCGATCTCGCCGGAAATGATCAACAGCGCCATGGCGAGCGCGATCAGCGCCTTTTCGGTGAAGTTGAAGGTCAGGTCCGACAGCGACCACGGGTCGAGGAAATAGGGCGAGGCGAAGCTGTTGACCGTGAAGATGAGAACCGCGATGACGACGAGCAGCGCCTCCCAGGAAAAGATCGCGGACGAGAGCGGCTTGTCGAGCCGGTCGGGGATGTGGCGCGGGTGAGGGGCGTCGGTCATGCCGCTTCCGCCTTTCTGAGGATGATCCGGCCCTGCCGGCGCTCTCCGCGCGCATTCAGCACCACGGCCAGGATGATGGCGCTGCCCGATATCGCCATCTGCCAGAAGGGCGAGATGTTGATGACCGGCAGCGCGTTGGAGATGATGCCGAGGAACAGCGCGCCGAGCACCGCGCCACCGACCGAGCCGATGCCGCCGGCGATCGAGATGCCGCCGATGACGCAGGCGGCGATGATGTTGAGCTCATAGCCGTTGGCGACCTCGACCGATGCGATCACATAGCGCGAGATCCACAGATAGCCGGCGAGCCCGCCGATCATGCCGGAAATGCAAAAGACGATGAATTTTGTGCGGCCGACATCGATGCCGGCATAGACCGAGGCGGTCGGGTTGACGCCGATGGCATAGATCGAGCGGCCGATCTGCGTGCGCGTCATCACCACGAAGAACAGCGCGATCACCAAAAGCGCGATCCACGAAAGCACCGGCAGGCCGAGGAAGGCGGCGCGCTGGAAGTTGATGAAGTCCGGACTCATCTGGTCGGCATTGACCCAGGCGCCGCCGGACACCACGAACGTCGCGCCGCGATAGATGGTGAGCGTGCCCAATGTCACCACGATCGAGGGGATGTTCAGCCGCCACACCAGCAAGCCGTTGATGGCGCCGAGCACCAGCCCGACGAGAAGCGCGATGACGATCAGTGCCGGGATCGGGATCGCCGGATGCGCTGCGTTGAGCATCGCCACCACCATACCGGTGAAGCAGAGGTTCGACGCCATCGACAGGTCGATCGAGCGCGTCAGGATCACCACCATCTGGCCGAGCGCCAGGATCATCAGGATCGAGGTATCGTTGAACACCTGGCGCAGATTGGCCGGGTCGGCAAAACCCGGGAAGCGGGTCGAGATCAGGCCGATCAGCACGGCGATTGCCGCAAGCAGCCAGATCTCGCGGTATTTGCGCAAATTCTTCATGCCGCGATCCCCGCTGCGGTTCTAACCAGCGTTTCGGCATCGAGCCCCTTGTTGTCGTGGACGGCCGCGATGCGGCCTTCGCGCATGACGACGACACGGTCCGACATGCCGAGGATCTCCGGCAGTTCGGAGGACACCATGATCACCGACAGGCCTTGCGCGACGAGCTCGGCCATGAAGCCGTGCACGGCGGCCTTGGACCCGATGTCGATGCCCTTGGTCGGCTCGTCGAGGATGATCACCTTGGGCGCCGTCGCCAGCCATTTGGCGATGACCACCTTCTGCTGGTTGCCACCGGAGAGCGTGCCGACATCCTGGCTGAGCGATGAGGCTCTGAGATCCAGCCGTTCGGTGTAGGAGCGGGCGAGCGCGAACTCTTCCGCCAGCCTGAGCACGCCCGATTTCGAGGTGCGCATGAGCGAGGGCAGCGAAACGTTCTGGAAGATCGGCATCCCGATCACCACGCCCTGCTTGCCGCGCTCTTCGGGCACATACACGATGCCGGCCTTGATGGAGTCGGCGGCCGATTTCGGCGCGATCGGCTTGCCGTCCAGCGTGATCGTGCCGCGGCTGGTGCGGGTGATGCCCGATATGGCCTGCATCACTTCGCTGCGCCCGGCGCCGACCAAGCCGTAGAAGCCGAGGATCTCGCCCTTGCGCAGCTCGAACCCGATATCGTCGAATTCGGTCGGGTGCGACAGGCCGGATACGGAAAGCACGGGCACGCCGATCTTCGGCTCGCGCTGCGGGAAGATGTGGTCGACGTTGCGGCCGACCATCATGCGCACGATCTCGTTCTGGCCGGCATCCTTCAGCAGGCCCTCGCCGACCATCTCGCCGTCGCGGAAGACGGTGTAGCGGTCGGCAATGCGGTAGATCTCGTCGAACTTGTGGCTGATGAACAGCACCGCCTTGCCTTCGCTCTTCAGGAATTCGATCAGCAGGAAAAGCTCCTCGATCTCCTTCATCGAGAGCGCGGCGGTCGGCTCGTCCATGATGACGATGCGCGCATCGATCGACATGGCGCGCGCCACGGCGACCAGATGCTTGTTAGCGATGCCGAGGTCCTTCAGCCTTGCGTCGGCATCGATATGGCCGGCGCGCATCGTCTCCAGCACCTCGCGCGCATTCTTGCGCATGGTGCGCCAGTCGATGGTGCCGAAGCGGGTGCGCGGCGCGTGGCCGAGAAAGATGTTTTCGGCGACCGAAAGATCGTCGAACAGCACCGTTTCCTGATGGATGGCGGTGATGCCGTGGCCGAAGGCGGCATGCGCGCTGTGCAGCGTCGTCGCCTCGCCTTCGATGCTGATTTCGCCGGCGTCGGGCTGGTAGATGCCGGTCATGATCTTGACCAGCGTCGACTTGCCGGCGCCGTTCTCGCCGATCAGCGCCGTCACCTGGCCCGGATAGAGCGACAGGCTGACATTGTGCAGCGCGCGGACACCGGGGAAACTCTTCGAAATGCCGGAGAGCGTCAGGCGCGGGGCGGCCGGCTGGGCCGGGCCCGAAAGCGGCCGTTCCGTCTCCACTTTGTGCTGGGCTGTCGTGTCCATATCCGTATCAGGCCCTGAGAGAAGGTCCGTTTGAAGATGCGGCGGGACAATTGTCCCGCCGCACGAGCTTGAAGTCGACCAGGATCAATAGATCTTGGAGAACTTCTCGATGTTGGTCTTGTCGAACTGGAAGGGCGGAGCCATCGCAGCCGAGTTGGTGTCGTCGAGCGTCACCTTGCCGACGCGGCCGATCGACAGCGTGGCGCCGGGCTTGGCCTCTTCCTTCTTCACTGCCAGGTCATGGGCGAGGTAGATGGCCGAGTAGCCGAGGTCGATAGGGTTCCACAGCGCGACAGCCTGGCTGGCGCCGTTGTCGATGAACTTCTTGAACTCGGACGGCAGCGCCAGGCCAGTGACATTGACCTTGCCGATCAGGTTCGCGTCGGTGACGACCTGGGCGGCGGCGACGACGCCGACGGTGGTCGGCGCGATGATCGCCTTGAGGTTCGGATAGGACTTCAGCAGGCCCTTGGCCTCGTCGGTGCTCTTGGCCGAGTCGTCATCGCCATAGACGGTGGCGACCAGCTTGATCTTCGGGAACTTCTCCGGCAGCACCTTCTTCGCCGCCTCGATCCAGGCATTCTGATTGGTCGCGGTCGACGATGCGGAGAGGATGGCGACGTCGCCGCCTTCCGGCAGGTAGTCGGCGGCGAGCTTGATGATGGTCTCGCCGATCAGGCCTGTGTCCGACGGGTTGAGGTGCAACTGCCGGCCTTCCTTGGCAACGCCGGAGTCCCACGAGATCACGGTGATGCCGCGTTCCATCGCCTTCTTCAGCACCGGCACCAGCGCGTCGGCGTCATTGGCCGAAACCGCGATCGCATTGACCTTCTGCGCGATCAGCGAGTTGATCACCTCGATCTGCGCCTCGGCGGTCGCCTTGGTCGGGCCGGTGTAGATCACCTCGACATCGCCCAGTTCCTTGGCCGCTTCCTCGGCGCCCTTGTTGGCGGCGTCGAAGAAGCCGTTGCCGAGCGATTTCACCACCAGCGCGATCTTGACGTTCTCTGCATAGGCGGCATTCACGAACATGGCGGCGGAAAAGGCCGCCGTAACCAGCAGTTTCTTCAAAAAGCTCATCGAATATCCTCCCTTGAGCGTTGCATTTCCATCGCCGCTGCGGACCGCTCAGGCCTGCAGTGAAGATTCTTCCTGTGCCGCCTTGCGGGCGACGATCAGCGTCACCCCGGCGGTTTCGAGCATCTTGGCCTCGCGGTCCTCGATGCCGTCGTCGGTGATCACGGTGGCGATGCGCGTCAGCCCGCACAGGATCAGGCTGGAGCGCATGCGGAACTTCGAGGAATCGACCAGCACCACCAGCTCGTCGGCCTGGTCGATCAGCTTCTGCTCGGCCTGGATCAGCAGCGGGTCGCCTTCCATCAGGCCGAGCGGCCCCAGCCCTTGGGCGCCCATGAACATGCGGCGCGCGTAGAAGTTGCGCGTCACGTCATTGTCGAACGGCGACAGGATGATGTTCTGCTCGCGGTAGATGGTGCCGCCGGACAGCATCACCGTGTTCTTGGAATGCTTGAGCAGGTGCTCGGCGATCGGGAAGGAATTGGTGAAGATCGGCATGCGGCGGCCGGTCAGGAAATGCACCATCTGGAAAGTGGTGGTGCCGCCATTGATGATGATCGGTTCGCCGTCCTTGCACAGGTTCACCGCTTCTCGGGCGATCGCGCGCTTCTGCGCGGCGTTCAGCGTTTCGTTGACCGAGAAGGGGCGGCCGGCGAGGCCGATGAACTGTGGCGGCGAGATCGCCTCGGCACCGCCGCGCACCCGGCGCAGGCGCTTCTGCACATGCAGCGCCGCGATGTCGCGCCGGATCGTCGCCTCGGAGGAGTCCGTCAGGTCGACCATCTCCTGCACCGTCACCACAGGCTTTTCCTGGACGGCGGACAGAATGATCCTGTGGCGCTCTTTTTCGTGCATGGTTCCTCCCTGCCTGAGCATCTAGGCACTCAAAACGAGCAGTGTCAATCATTTCCGATCATATAATTTCATTGTGCAGTGCAATATGATCGATATTGATCGTTTGTGATTGACAAGTGGGCGCCTTGCGTAGACATTCCCCGCGAAAAGGACCGCACCTTTTTGCGTCCCAAGGGAGGATACCTATGCTCGACAAGCGCTCCGGCTCGCGCCTCGCCAATCTGTGGGATGATGCGAAGGCCAAGGGATTGAGCGACCCGGAGCTGCTGGTCTACCGCTCCAACACGCTCGGCTCCGACAAGCGCGTCACCAACTATGGCGGCGGCAACACCTCGTCCAAGGTCTGGCAGAAGGACCCGCTGACCGGCGAAGAGGTCGAGGTGCTCTGGGTCAAGGGCTCGGGCGGCGACAGCGCCTCGATCAAGCTCGACGGTTTCGCCACGCTCTACATGGACAAATTGCGCGCGCTGAAAGGTCTCTATCGCGGCCTCGCGCATGAGGACGAGATGGTCGGCTACCTGCCGCACTGCACCTTCAACCTCAATCCGCGCGCGGCCTCGATCGACACGCCGCTGCATGCCTTCGTGCCGAAGCCTTGCGTCGACCATATGCATCCCGACGCCATCATCGCCATTGCCGCGGCGAAGGATTCCAAGGCGCTGACGAAGGAGATCTTTGGCGATGCCATCGGCTGGCTGCCCTGGAAGCGGCCGGGTTTCGAGCTCGGCCTGTGGCTGGAGAAATTCTGCCTGGAAAACCCCGAGGCGAAAGGCGTCATCCTCGAAAGCCACGGCCTGTTCAGCTGGGGCGACACGCCGAAGGAGTGCTACGAAACGACGATCTCGGTGATCAACCAGGCGATCGAGTGGTTCGAGCGTCGGTCGGAAGGCGTGGCCATCTTCGGCGGCGAGGTGGTGAAGTCGCTCGATGCGCCTGCGCGCCGCGTGATTGCCGCGAAGTTGATGCCGAGCATCCGCGGCCTGATCTCGGAGAACAGCCACAAGCTCGGCCATTTCGACGACCAGCCCGCCGTGCTCGAATTCGTCAATTCGAGGGATCTGCGGCCGCTGGCAGCACTGGGCACTTCATGCCCTGACCATTTCCTGCGCACCAAGATCCGGCCACTGGTCATTGAATTCGACCCGGCGAAACCCGACGTCGACGCCGTCATCGCGCGTCTCGCCGACGACATCGCCGAATATCGCGTCGGCTACCAGGCCTACTACGACAGCTGCAAGCATACGGACTCGCCCGCCATCCGCGATCCCAATGCCGTTGTCTATCTGATGCCTGGCGTCGGCATGTTCACCTTCGCCGGCGACAAGGCGACGGCGCGTATCTCCGGCGAATTCTATGTCAACGCCATCAACGTCATGCGCGGCGCCTCGACCGTCTCGTCCTATGTCGGCCTGCCGGCGCAGGAGGCCTTCGACATCGAATACTGGCAGCTCGAGGAAGCCAAGCTGCAGCGTCTGCCGAAGCCGAAGGCGCTGGCGGGCCAGATCGCGCTGGTCACCGGCGGCGCCGGCGGCATCGGCCGCGCCACCGCCAACCGGCTGCTGCGCGAAGGCGCCTGCGTGGTGCTGGCCGACATCGACGAGGCTGCGCTCGCCAGCGCCAATGACGAACTGTCGAAAGCCTATGGCAAGGATTTCGTCCGGCCGGTGGTGATCAACGTCACCTCGGAGGATCAGGTCGTCGCGGGCTTTGCCGAAACTTCGGTCGAGTTCGGCGGTGTCGACATTCTTGTCTCGAATGCCGGTCTCGCTTCCTCGGCGCCGATCGAGGAGACGACACTGGCGCTGTGGAACAAGAATATGGACATATTGTCCACCGGCTATTTCCTCGTTTCTCGCGAGGCCTTCCGGCTGTTCCGCGCGCAGAAGATCGGCGGCAACGTCGTCTTCGTCGCCTCCAAGAACGGGCTGGCCGCTTCACCCAACGCCGCCGCCTATTGCACCGCCAAAGCGGCCGAGATCCATCTCGCGCGCTGCCTGGCGCTTGAGGGCGCTGAGGCGCAGATCAGGGTCAACGTCGTCAATCCCGACGCCGTGCTGCGCGGCTCCAAGATCTGGTCCGGCGAGTGGAAGGAACAGCGCGCCGCCGCCTACAAGATGTCGACTGACGATCTGGAAGAACACTACCGCTCGCGCTCGATGCTGAAGCGCTCGGTCTTCCCGGAGGACATTGCCGAGGCGATCTACTTCTTCGCCTCCGACATGTCGGCGAAGTCGACCGGCAACATCATCAACGTCGACGCCGGCAACGCGCAGAGCTTTACGCGCTAGTCGCGCATCCCTTCTCCCCGTTCACGGGGAGAAGGTGCCCGAAGGGCGGATGAGGGGCAGCGCCAGCGAACGAGTACTGGGAGGAATTGTAGTGTCCGAATTGATCATCGCTGCCGATGTCGTCGAAAAGAGCAACGCCGCCCGCAAGGCCGACCTCGTGCGCGACTACGCCTCGCTCGGAGAGCGTCTCGACCGGCGCGGCATCGCCATCGACGCCATCCGCGACAAGGTCGAAAAATTCGCCGTGGCGATCCCGTCCTGGGGCGTCGGCACCGGGGGCACGCGCTTTGCCCGGTTTCCCGGCGCCGGCGAGCCGCGTGACATCTTCGACAAGATCGAGGACTGCGCTGTCATCAGCCAGCTGACACAGGCGACGCCGACCGTCTCGCTGCACATCCCCTGGGACAAGGCCGACCCGAACCGGCTGAGGCAGGCGGCGTCCCGCTTCGGCCTTGGCTTCGATGCCATGAATTCGAACACCTTCTCCGATGCCAAGGACCAGGAGCTTTCCTACAAGTTCGGGTCGCTGTCGCACGCCGATGCCGGCACGCGCCGCCAGGCCGTCGAGCACAATCTCGAATGCATCGAGATCGGCGAGACGCTCGGCTCCAAGGCGCTGACGGTGTGGATCGGCGACGGCTCGAACTTCCCCGGCCAGGTCAATTTCGCCAAGGCCTTCGAGCGCTACCTCGACGCCATGCGCGAGATCTATGCTGGGCTGCCGGACGACTGGCGGCTGTTCACCGAGCACAAGATGTACGAGCCGGCCTTCTATTCGACGGTGGTGCAGGACTGGGGCACCAACTACATCATCGCCAGGGAACTCGGCGACAAGGCCTACTGCCTGGTCGACCTCGGCCACCATGCGCCGAACGTCAACATCGAGATGATCGTATCGCGGCTGATCCAGTTCAAAAAGCTCGGCGGCTTCCACTTCAACGATTCCAAATATGGCGACGACGACCTCGATGCCGGCTCGATCGACCCCTACCGGCTGTTCCTGGTCTTCAACGAACTGGTCGATGCCGAGCTTTCCGATGCCAAGGGGTTCAATCCCGCGCACATGCTGGACCAGAGCCACAACGTCACCGACCCGATCGAAAGCCTGATGCTGTCGGCGGTCGAGGTGCAGCGCGCCTATGCGCAGGCGCTGCTGGTCGACCGCAAGGCGCTGGAGGGTTTCCAGGAAGCGAACGACGCGCTGATGGCGACGCAGACCCTGAAAGCCGCCTATCGCACCGACGTCGAGCCGATCCTGGCCATGGCTCGGCTGAGGACCGGCGGCGCCATCGATCCGGTCGTCGCCTATCGCGCCGCCGGCTACCGGGCGAAGGTCGCGGCCGAACGGCCGGCTGTCGCCGGCGGCGGTGGTGGGATTGTTTGAGGCCAAGTCGGCGATTGCTCCAGGCAGTTTTTCGATAATCGTCACTGTCGACGCTGCCCCTCATCCGCCTGCCGGCACCTTCACTCCGTGAACGGGGAGAAGAGCGCTGGCTGCGACCTCGGCGTCTGCTCTGCCAGCTTGGCGATTGGCGAAGCCACCGACGAGAGCGCCCCTTCTCCCCGTCACTATACGGGGAGAAGTGCCCGGCAAGGCGATGAGGGGCAGCGCTGACCTCGGCCATTTCCTATCCTTCGGACAAAGACCGAAGCGGAGGCCGGCCCAGCGGGCCGTTTCGATTATTCAATTGTTATTGGACTATCGCGCTCCAAGGGTCTTTCCTAGGCGTCCCCCACGCCCCGGAGTCCCCGCCATGCAACTCACCCGTCGGACGCTGATCGCCGTCAGCCTTTCGCTTACCCTCACCCTCACGCCATCGGCCGCCGTCTTCGCCGCCTCGCCGGCCCCAGCCAAGGGCGAGAACGGCATGGTGGTGACGGCCCAGCATCTCGCTTCGGAAGTCGGTGTCGATGTGCTGAAGAAGGGCGGCAACGCTGTCGATGCCGCGGTCGCCGTCGGCTACGCGTTGGCCGTCGTCTATCCCAACGCCGGCAACATCGGCGGCGGCGGCTTCATGACCATCCGCCTCAAGGACGGCCGTTCGACCTTCCTCGATTTCCGCGAGCGCGCACCGCTCGCCGCGACCAAGACCATGTATCTCGACAAGGACGGCAAGCCGGTGAAGGGCGCCAGCCTCGACGGCTATCTCGCCGTCGGCGTGCCGGGCTCCGTCGCCGGTTTCGAGATGGCACGCCAGAAGTATGGCACGCTCACCAGGCAGGACCTGATGGCGCCGGCGATTGCCTATGCCAGGGACGGCTTCGTCCTCAACCAGGGCGATGCCGCCTCCCTCGCCGGCGGCGCCGAACGGCTGGCCAAGGACCCGGCGGCCGCCGCGATCTTCCTGAAAAAGGACGGCAAGCCATACGGCATCGGCGAGAAGCTCGCCCAGCCGGACCTCGCCGCCTCTCTGTCAGCCATTTCCGAGAAGGGGCCGGACGCTTTCTACAAGGGCGCCATCGCCGACGCGATCGTCAAGGCAAGCGGGGCCAAGGGCGGCATCCTCGCCAAGGGCGATTTCGAGCAATATGCCGTGCGCGAGCTGAAGCCGGTGACCTGCTCCTATCGCGGCTATGAGATCATCTCTTCGCCGCCGCCGAGTTCCGGCGGCGTCATCATCTGCGAAATCCTCAACGTGCTCGAGCTCTATCCGCTGTCCTATCTCGGCGCGGGGTCGGCCGGAACGGTGCATGTCATGGTCGAAGCCATGCGCTACGCCTATGTCGACCGCAATTCGGCGCTCGGCGACCCGGATTTCGTCGACAATCCGGTCGAGAAGCTGCTCGACAAGGGTTACGCCAAGGACATTCGTGACAAGATCGATCCGTTCCGCGCGGGCGTGTCGAAGGACCTGATGCCGAAAGGCTTCGGCGAGTCGAAGGAGACCACCCACTATTCGATCATCGACAAGGACGGCAATGCCGTCGCGGTGACCTATACGCTGAACGGCTCCTTCGGCGCCGGCGTCGTTGCCGACGGCACCGGCATCCTGCTCAACAACGAGATGGACGATTTCACCCAGAAGCCGGGCGTGCCCAATCTCTATGGGCTGGTCCAGGGCGAGGCCAATGCGATCGAGCCGAAGAAGACGCCGCTATCCTCGATGAGCCCGACCGTGGTCACCAAGGACGGCAAGCCCTTCATGGTCATCGGCAGCCCCGGCGGCTCGCGCATCATCACGATCACGCTGGAGGCGATCGTCAACGTCATCGACCATGGCATGAACATCCAGGAGGCGATCGACGCGCCGCGCATCCATCATCAATGGCTGCCGGACACGGTCTATGTCGAGCCGTTCGGGCTGTCGCCGGATACCGAGAGGCTGCTTGCAGGCATGGGCTACCATCTCGAACTCGCTGACAAGACCTGGGGCCAGGCAGCCGGCATCCTGGTCGGCGGCAAGAGCCTGGGCGAAATCGAGAAGGGTGGCGGCGCCCGCTACAACGGCGCCATCGACAGCCGCGCCGCGGCGGGCGAGGCGCTTGGGTACTAGAGCAATTTCAGGAAACGTGTGTAACGGTCAGGCTCGGCGACTTCGCCGTAGCCTTCCGTCCGGAATTGCGTCAAACCAAAGAGATAAAGCGGTTCGCCGTTTCCGTGAAACGGTGAAACGCTAGGACTGGTCTAGGCCCGGGTCAGATGACCAGCGTCAGCGTGGAAGCCAAAAGCATAAGGGCGGCGATGCCGACGAACAGGGCATAGAGGCGGGGACGGTCGAGCAGCAGCGCGTTGCCCGATATCCAGGCGGATGTCGCGCCGCCAAGCGCGAACAGGAAGCCGTTGCGGTGGCCGAACGTCATCGAGGCGGCCATCAGCCCGCCGATGATCAGCGCGCCGAACACGATGATGACCGCGACGGCGTATTTCTCGAAGTCGTTGCCACTCCCCATGGCCGGACCGATCGCGTTCAAGCTCGACAGCTCGTCCGGATCGAAGGGGCTGGTCGACCCATATTCGTCATGACCGACGGGTTCTCGCATCACTCAATCTCCGCTGCCCGGCAACAAACCATCAACATCCGCCGAGCGCAACCCGAACGCGCCTTGCCGGGGGCATCCGCCGCGATCTTCAACATCTTCTGGTGCCGACGTGCCACGGTTTGCGGGCGCCATTCAACGGTTGCGGCATGGCTTCCGTTCCACGCGCTTGAATTATCTGGAAAATTCGCTGCGCACGATGCCGTGCCGCTGCAGCTTGTCGTAAAAGGTCTTGCGCGGAATCCCCAGCGCCTCGATCGTGCGCCGGACATCGCCGTCATTGCGGCCAAGTGTCTCGCGGATGATCTCGGCCTCGTAGCGCTCGAGCCGTTCGGGCAGCGCCATGGCCGCATCCGATTCGGCCGTGGCAGGGCCTTCGGCGTGGCCGGCATCTTCAAGCCCCAGCACGAAGCGCTCGGCGAAATGGGCGAGCTCGCGCACATTGCCGGGCCAATCATGCTCCCTCAAATGCCGGTGCGCGGCCGCCGGCACGGCGGGCATCGGGCGTCGGAAACGGGCGGCGGCGCGCTCGGCGAAATAGCCGAACAAAAGGGCCACGTCGTCGCGGCGCTCGCGCAGCGGCGGGATCGACAGCGTCACCACGTTCAGCCGGTAGTAGAGGTCCTCGCGGAAGGCGCCGCGCTGGGCTGGATCACCGAGATCGACCTTGGCGGCGGCGACGACGCGCAGGTCTACAGGCCGAATTTCGTTGGTGCCGAGCGGCGTCACCTCGCGCATTTCCAGCACCCTCAGCATCTGCACCTGGGTCGAGGGCGGCATGCTCTCGATCTCGTCGAGGAACAGCGTGCCGCCGCTCGAATGCTCGATGCGGCCAATGCGCTTCTTCTGCGCGCCGGTGAAGGCGCCGGCCTCATGGCCGAACAATTCGCTCTCGATCACGGTCTCCGGCAGCGTGCCGCAGTTCAGCGCCACGAAATTGCCCTGCGCGCGACGGCTCCAGCGGTGCAGAAGGCTCGCCACCACCTCCTTGCCGGAGCCGGTCTCGCCGGTCACCAGCACGTCGACGTCGGTGTCGGCGATCTGCCTAAGCGTCCGGCGCAGCCGCTCCATCGCCGGTGTCTGGCCGATCAGCGGCAGGCTGTCCTGTGCCTGCTCGGCCGCCTCGCGCAAGGCGCGGTTTTCCATCACCAGTCGGCGTTTTTCCGCTGCCCGCCACACACTCTGGGCCAGCCGGTCGGCGGCGAAGGGTTTGGTGATGAAGTCGTAGGCGCCGTCCTTGATTGCCTTCACGGCCATAGCGATGTCGCCATGCCCGGTAACGAGGATGACTGGAATGTCCGGATCTACCTCCACGATGTGGTCGAAAAGCTGCAATCCGTCGATCTCGGGCATGCGGATGTCGGACACCACCACGCCGGCGAACCCGGCGTCGAGCCCGGCCAGAGCCTCCCTCGCCACCGAAAATGCCGATACCGCGAAACCGGCGAGCTCCAGCGTCTGACGGGTCGCCTTCAGGAGATCGGCGTCGTCGTCGATCAGGATGACCGGGGCGGGCTGGTTGGTCGCCATGCTAGGCTGCTTTCGCAAGATGGATGGTGAAACGGGTGCCCTCCGCGCCGCTGGCGACCTCGATGCGCCCGCCATAGTCGGCGACGATGTCCTTCGAGATGACGAGGCCTAGCCCAAGCCCTTTTTCCTTCGAGGTGTTGAAGGGCGTGAACAGCGATTTCAGGATCGCCGGCGGAATGCCCGGGCCGTTGTCCGAGACGCTGAGCACCACGTCGCCGTCTCTTTCCTCGACCGAAACCTCGACCCTGGCGCCGTCGCGGCCGTCCAGCGCCTCCAGCGCGTTCTGGAACAGGTTGATCAACACCTGTTCCAACCGCACCCGATTTCCCATCACCTTGAGCGCAGGCGGCGGCAGCGTGATCTCGAGCGCGTCGAGCCGGCCGGCGAAACGGCTCCTGAGCAGCACCACCGCGCCCTCGATGACGCCACGCAACTCGACCGGCTCGGCCGCGGTGCGGCCCTTGCGGGCGAAGGTTTTCAACTCTTCTGTGATGGTGCCGATGCGCTCGGTCAGCGCCGCGATTGCGCCGAGGTTTTCTCCGGCCGGGGCAGTCTGCTTGCGGTCGAGGAAGACGCGCGCATTGTCGGCATAGGCGCGGATGGTCGCCACCGGCTGGTTGATCTCATGCGCGACACCGGCGGCGACCTGGCCGAGGATGGCCAGCCGATTGGCCTGCACCAGCTCCTGCTGCACCACCTGCAGCTTGGCCTCGGTGCTGCGATGGTCGGTGATCTCCGCCTGCAGACGGTCGCGGGCGCGGCTCAGATCCTCGGTGCGCTCGACGACTCGACGTTCGAGCTCGGCGCGCGTCGCCTGTTCGGCGGCGATCCGCATCTGCGCGGATTGCCGGCGCCATAAGAGATAGGCGGCAAGGCCGATGAGCGGCCCGATGACGCCAAGCGCCAGGAGCCGCATCTCGCGCTGGGCGGCGGCGATCGGCGCCTCGGCCGGAACGAGATAGTCGAGCCGCCACGGCGTCGAGGCGACCGGCGTCGACAGCCTGAGATACTCGCCGTCGCTGCCGCCCGGCGTGATCGCATGCACTATGGACACGTCGGCGCTCAAGGTTTCCGGCCGCGCGATCGGCAGCGGCACCAGCGGCGCGTCGCCGAACTGCTGGCTGTCGCGGATTTCGGCAAGGGTGGCGCCGGCAAGCGGCGCCGTCGTCATGAAACGCCAGGACGGCACGCTGGTGATCAGCACGACGCCATGCTCGTCGCTGACATAGGCCGGGCGGTTCGCCTCGTGCCAGTCAGCCTCGAGCTGGTCGAACTCCATCTTGACGACGACGACGCCGAGCGGCGCCGAGGCGCTGCCGACCCGGCGCGAGATGTAGAGGCCCGGGCGCTTGCTGACATTGCCGAGCGCGAAATATTCGGCCGTCCCCGTCTGCATGGCGCGGGAGAAATAGGCGCGGAAGCCGTAGTCGTTGCCGACGAAGCTGGTCGGCTCGCGCCAGTTGCTCGACGCGACCGCCAGGCCGTTGGTGCCGGTGACGTAGAGCACCGACGCCTTGGTGCCGGACACCAGCCCTTCGAGCTTGCGGTTGAGCACGTCGATCGCGGCAGCGCTGCGTGCGGCCAGCGCGTCATGCACCTGCTGGTCCTCGGACAGGAGCAGCGGCAGCGCGCGCGGGTTTTCCAGCACGGCGCGCAGCAGCGCCACCTTCAGATTGGCGTCGGTGCGCCCCTGTGCGGCAAGCGCGTCGACCTCGACCGCGCGGCCATAGAGGCCGGCGCCGTAGAGTGCCGCGGCGACGATGGCGAGCGCCACGCCGGCAAACAGCAGCCAGGCCCGGCGCGCCCTTCTGCCGAGCTGCTCGGGCGTTGGAGAAAGGCCGGCAAAAGAGCCGGCGGCGGGGCGCTGCAGCATCACCCATCTGTGCATGATTTCGCACAAAACACAATTCGACCCATGCGGATGGCCGCACGCCGCCACCAGACCGAGCGGCCAGCGGGTCGAAAAAAGCTAACAAAATCATAGCAAGTCCGCGCCGGCGGAAACTGGCACGCGGGTTGCAAAGACGGAGTCGGCAGTCGCGAGGCTGTTGGAGGTCAAATGCCCCGGGAGGTCGAGCCTTTCGATCGGGGCGCAACGGAGGACGTCATGCAGACAACATTCGCTGCCGCCGAGCCGCGCGGCAAGGTACCCCTTTATCGGCATCTCTATGTGCAGGTCCTGGCGGCCATCGCCGCCGGCATCCTGCTTGGCCACTTCTATCCCGAACTCGGCGCGTCGCTGAAGCCGCTCGGCGATGCCTTCATCAAGCTGGTCAAGATGGTGATCGCGCCGGTGATCTTCCTGACCGTGGCGACCGGCATCGCCGGCGTCTCCGACTTGCACAAGGTCGGCCGCGTCGCCGGCAAGGCGATGATCTACTTCCTGTTCTTCTCGACGCTGGCGCTGGTCGTCGGCCTCGTCGTCTCCAACGTCGTCCAGCCCGGCGCCGGGATGCACATCAATCCGGCGACGCTCGATGCCAGCAAGGTGTCGACCTTCACCGAGAAGGCGCATGACACCACCATCGTCGGCTTCCTGATGAACATCATTCCCGACACCATCACCGGCGCATTCGCCCAGGGCGATATCTTGCAGGTGCTGTTCTTCTCGGTGCTGTTCGGCGTCGCGCTGGCCCTGGTCGGCGATCGCGGCCGTCCGGTGGTCGACTTCCTGCAGGCGCTCACCGCGCCGATCTTCCGCCTCGTCGCCATCCTGATGAAGGCCGCCCCCATCGGCGCCTTCGGCGCCATGGCCTTCACCGTCGGCAAGTACGGCATCGGCGCGATCGCCAACCTCGCCTTCCTGATCGGCACCTTCTACCTGACGTCGCTGCTCTTCGTGCTGGTCGTGCTCGGCGCGGTGGCATGGTACAACGGCTTCTCGATCCTGGCGCTGATCCGCTACATCAAGGAAGAGCTGCTGCTGGTGCTCGGCACCTCGTCCTCGGAAGCCGCCCTGCCTGGCTTGATGGCCAAGATGGAACGCGCCGGCTGCAACCGCTCGGTGGTCGGCCTGGTCATCCCGACCGGCTATTCCTTCAACCTCGACGGCACCAACATCTACATGACGCTGGCCGCGCTGTTCATTGCCCAGGCGACCGACACGCCGCTCACCTTCGGCGACCAGATCCTGCTCCTGCTCGTCGCCATGCTGAGCTCCAAGGGTGCTGCCGGCATCACCGGCGCCGGTTTCATCACGCTCGCCGCCACGCTCTCGGTGGTGCCTTCGGTGCCGGTCGCCGGCATGGCGCTGATCCTCGGCGTCGACCGCTTCATGTCGGAATGCCGGGCGCTGACCAACTTCGTCGGCAACGCGGTCGCGACCATCGTCGTGGCGCGCTGGGAAGGCGAACTCGACCAGACGCAATTCGCCGCCGCCATGGCTGGCCAGTTGCCGGAAGAGGCCGACCTGGCGCTGTCCGGGGGTCTCCAGCCCGCCTGATCCAGTCAGGCGCCTCCCAAGCCTGGAGAGGCCGCGGCCGGTAAAACCGGTCGCGGCCTGTTCTTTTTGCCGGTCGCCGCATAGGGTGGCGCGGGCCGTTCGTCCGGCCTGGTCGCAAGCGGCGAGGGGCCGGCATGAGCAGCACGTTTCCCGAGATCTACCTGATCCGCCATGGCGAAACCGAATGGAGCGCCTCGGGCAAGCACACCGGCCGCACCGACATTCCGCTGACGGCGAAGGGCGAGCAAGCCGCCCGCGGCCTCGCCGATCGGCTCAAGGGCCTCACCTTCCAGGCCGTATGGTCGAGCCCTTCGCAACGCGCCTTCAATACCTGCACCTTGGCCGGCTTCGGCGCGGCCGCGATCAGGAAGCTCGACCTGCAGGAATGGGACTACGGCGCCTATGAAGGCGTGACGACGAAGGAGATCGTCGCCGGTCGCCCTGGCTGGAACGTGTTTCGCGACGGCTGTCCGGGGGGCGAACAGGCTAGCGATGTCGGCGCCAGGGCCGACGCCATCATCGCGGCGCTTCGCGCTGTCGCCGGCAATGTGCTCATATTTTCGAGCGCGCATTTCCTGCGCGTGCTAGCGGCGCGATGGATCGGACTGCCGCCTGACGGCGGCGAGCATTTCGTGCTGGACACGGCGAGCCTCAGCATCTTCGGCTACGAGCATGACCTGACCGAGCCGGTGATCCGCCGGTGGAACCAGAAATAGCCGATCGGGTGCCCCCTCATCCAGCCGCTTCGCGGCCACTTACTCCCCCGGGGGTGAAGAGGCAGGTGCCGGCGCCAATCCGGGTGAGGGGAATGCTAGACGCGGCTCCTCACTCGCCCGCCAGCATCGCTACTTCCTCCGCCGTCAAATGACGCGCCTTGCCCTTGGCGAGATCGCCGAGCTGCAGGCGCCCGATCGCCACCCTGATCAGCCTCAACACCTCGACGTCGAAGGCGCCGAGCAGCCGGCGGATCTGGCGGTTGCGGCCTTCGTCGAGCACGACCTCCAGCCAGGCCGTGCGGCCGCCGCTGCGCAGCAGCTCGATCGAGCGCGCCGTCAGCAGTTCGCCGTCGACCGTCGCGCCGTCGCGAAACCGTGCCAACATGGCGTCGTCGGGCGCGGTGCCGATCTGCAGGTGATAGGTCTTGTCGACATGCGAGGCCGGATCGAGCAGTCCGTTCGCCCAGCGCGTGTCATTGGTCATCAAAAGCAGGCCTTCGCTGGCTTTGTCCAGCCGCCCGACGGGCGACACGAAGGGCAGGTCGAGCCCCTCGAGGCAATCGTAGACCGTGCCGCGTCCTTCGGGATCGTCGCGGGTTGTGACCAGCCCGCGCGGCTTGTTGATCATCAGATAGACCTTGCGCTCGGCAACGACCTGCTCGCCGTCAACCGCGATGCGGTCGCGGTCGAGATCGATGCGCAGCGATGGATCGCGCGCGACCTTGCCCGCCACCCGCACGCGGCCTTCCGCGATCAGCACTTCTGCCTGCTTGCGCGAGCACAGCCCAAGCTTCGACAGCGCGCGGCTGAGGCTGACACCCGCGCCCGGAGGTCGTCTGATGCTGTGCGGCGGCGGTCGTGCCATGATCCGGCGTTCTTTCCCGATGGACGGCGACAGATGCCACGGGCGGCGGCGGGATCGCAAGCCGCAGCGTTTGCGGTGAGGTGGGCCGGTTTTTGCCGAATGCCTGTCGGGCAGGATGATCGACGCGTTAAGACGTCATTCCACTGGCGGCGCGCTCAGTCGCCGGAAGGAGACGCCGTCGAACACTGCTGTCACGAAGTCGGTGACGGACATCTTGCGCTTGCGCCCGTCGCTGCAGGCATAGACCGGCCAGCCGTCGTCGCTGCATTCGCTGGCCAGGCAGATCTGGGCGAGGCAGTTCCCCGCGGTCAGCCGGAAACCGCCCTTGCCGGCGAAGCCCTGCAAGAGACTGCCGTCCGCCGCGCGCCACGTCCGTTGGCTGAATTCCGTCCGCAACAGGCGTGGTTCCAGTGGCACTGCAAGGTCGGCATCGCCGGAGCGCCCGGCAAGCTGAAACCGGAACCGCGCCATGGCGGTCGTGTAGGCCGTGACGGTATCCGATTCATGCGCATAGGCAGTCGCCAGGCTGGCATGGTCGAGCAGATGAGACGCGCGCTCGCCTGCCTCCACCGGCATCATCAAGGCAACGATGGCAACAAGGGCGAAGCAAGCTCGCGACATCGATCTTCCAGCAGCCATACCGATCCGGCGTGCCGGTCTGCCCCCCGGTTCGCCTGCGGCAGCATCGTGCCAATCGGCGCGCGGCGCAAGCCGCTCAAAGGTGGCTGGTTGCGCCTGGCGCAACATAAGACAATACGAGAGGCGATCGTTGCCTGGGGCTCTTGATACTCGTGGGAGAAAAATGGTGCCCAGAGGCGGATTCGAACCACCGACACGCGGATTTTCAGTCCGCTGCTCTACCAACTGAGCTATCTGGGCCTCGCCGGCAAGCGAGATTTCGCAGGCCGGATTTCTCGAAGGCGCCGCCGGCGCCCCTTGAAAGCGCGTGGGTTATAGCACGGGAATTCAGCCTGTCCAGCGCCTAAGCGCGGATTTCAGCCGGGAAAAGAAAACCACTGAAAGACAGCGGCAAAACTGCTGATATCGTGCGCTTACGGCTCGTCCTTGGGCGACTGGCCCTGCTCCGGCGCTTCGCCTTCTTGCTCCTCGTCGTCGCGGCCAGGGATGACATAGGCGCCCTTCAGCCAGCGATTGAGGTCGATGTCCTTGCAGCGCGCCGAGCAGAACGGATAGTGCTCGCGCACCGATGCCTTGCCGCATTCGGGGCAGGGGCGCCGGGGACGCAGCGGCGTGACCTTGTCGTCCAGGCTCATGGGCGCGCGGTGAGCCAGCTCGCATGCACCTTGAAGCCCTCGCCGGCAAGCAGGGCCGTCGTCTCGTAGAGCGGCAGGCCGACGACGTTGGTGTAGGAGCCGACCAGCTTGACGACGAAGGACCCGGCGAGGCCTTGCACGGCATAGCCTCCGGCCTTGCCGCGCCATTCGCCGGAGGCGACATAGGCGTCGATCTCCTCGCGCGGCAGCCGCTTGAAGCGTACGCGGGTTTCGACCAGCTTCTGGCGCAGCTTGCCGCCCGGCGTGATCAGGCAGATGCCGGAATAGACCCGGTGCGAACGGCCGGAGAGCAGGCCGAGGCAGTTCGCGGCGTCGTCGATCGTCTCGGCCTTGGGCAGGATGCGGCGGCCGACCGCCACCACCGTGTCGGCGGCGAGTACGAAGCCCGGCGCATAGTCGTCCTCGCTCTTCAGCGAGGCGAACGCCTTCTCGGCCTTGTCCTTGGAAAGCCGCTTGGCCAGCGAGCGCGGATGCTCGGCGCGCAGCGGCGTCTCGTCGACATCGGCCGGCAGCACGCGGTCCGGCTCGATGCCGGCCTGCTGCAGCAGCTCGATGCGGCGCGGCGAACCCGAGGCAAGCACGAGCTTCTGCAGGATGCTCATCTGGGGTCGCGCCGGGCTGTTACTTGAAACGATAGGTGATACGGCCCTTGGTCAGGTCATAGGGGGTCATCTCGACCAAGACCTTGTCTCCGGTCAGCACGCGGATGCGGTTCTTGCGCATGCGGCCGGCCGTGTGGGCGATGATCTCGTGTTCGTTTTCGAGCTTCACCCGGAACATCGCGTTGGGCAGCAGTTCCGTGACCACACCCGGAAACTCGAGGACTTCTTCCTTCGGCATTCGATACCTTTGCTTGGATTTCGGTTCCGGCGCTAGAGCATGATGCCGAAAAGTGTCAAGCGGTTTTCGGACGACATCATGCTCTGCTTTTTTGATCCGGAGTCGGATGATTTCCGGCCGAACCGACCGGAAATCATCCGACTCCGGCCGGAATTTCGGCGGAACCTATATGATAATCGTCCGCTTGTGAACACGCTTAATCCAAGGCGCCTTTTGCCTCGGATGCGGGAAAACGTCTGGCGATGCGCGCCTTCAGCCGCTCGCGCACGTCCCGATAGGCGGCCATGATATGTTCGCGCGTGCCGCCGGCATCCGTCGGGTCCGGCATCGGCCAGTATTCGACCTCAACGGCGAGCGAGCGGGTGAGCTCGAGCGCCGCGTGGTGCGCTTCCGGCGCCAGCGTGACGATCAGGTCGAAATAGTCGTCCTCCAGCTCGTCCATGGTCCTTGGCTGGCGCTCGCCCAGCGACAGTTCGTCCTCGGCCAGAACGGCGTCGACGAACGGGTCGCGCTCGCCGCTGCGCACACCGGCCGATGCGACGAAAATGGCCGAAGGCAGCATGCGCCGCGCCAGTGCCTCGGCCATCGGCGAGCGCACGGCGTTCATTCCGCACATGAACAGGATCGAATGCGGCAGCGAGGCCAGGGCCTAGCCTCGCCAGTGCAGCACGCAGACCAGCGTGAACAGCCGGCGCGCCGTGTCGAAATCGATGTCGATCTTGCCGGCCAGCCGGTCCATCAGCGTCTGCGAGCCTTCATTGTGCAGGCCGCGACGGCCCATGTCGATCGCCTCGATATGGCTGGGCGTCGAGGAGCGGATGGCGTCGTAGTAGCTTTCGCAGATCAGGTAGTAATCCTTGACGATGCGCCTGAGCGGCGTCAGCGACAGGATGTGGGTGACGACGGCGGCGCCGTCCTCGCGCGCTACCGCGAACACCAGGCGCGAATCGGCCAGCGACAGCTTGAGGCGGTAGGGACCGGCGCCGTCGTCATTGACCGGCTGGAAACTGTTCTCCTCGATCAGGTCGAAGATCGCCACCGCCCGCTCGTGCTCGACATCGGGCGTCGAACGGCCGATCGATTCGTCGAGCTCGACATCGATCAGCCTGGCGCGGGTTCGGTCGTAGTCGGACATCGCTACATGTTCAACCTGATCGCGACGGAACGGCCATGCGCGTCGAGCCCCTCCGCCCTGGCGAGCGCGATCGCCGCCGGCGCCAGCGCGCGCAGCTGCTCCGGCCCGAGCTTGAGGATCGAGGTGCGCTTGACGAAATCGAGCACCGAAAGCCCCGACGAGAAGCGCGCCGAACGCGCCGTCGGCAGCACGTGGTTGGAGCCGCCGACATAGTCGCCGATGACCTCGGGCGTGTGGCGGCCGAGGAAGACCGCGCCCGCATTGCGCAGCCTGGCAAGGAAGGCCTCGGCGTCGTCGATGGCGAGCTCGACATGCTCGGCGGCGATGCGGTCGACCAGCGGCAGCGAGGCCTCGATGGTTGGCACCAGGATGACGGCGCCGAAATCGCGCCAGCTTGCGGCGGCGGTCTCGGCGCGCGGCAGGCTCTGCAACTGGCGCTCGACCGCGTCCTCCACCGCCTTGCCGAAGGTCGGCTCGTCGGTGATCAGGATCGACTGCGCCGACACGTCATGCTCGGCCTGGGCCAACAGGTCGGCGGCGATCCAGTCGGGGTTGTTGCTGCCGTCGGCCACGACCAGCACTTCGGAAGGTCCGGCGATCATGTCGATTCCGACGGTGCCGAACACCTGACGCTTGGCCGCCGCGACATAGGCATTGCCGGGCCCGACGATCTTGGCGACCGGCTTGATCGTCTCCGTGCCAAAGGCGAGGGCGGCGATCGCCTGCGCGCCGCCGACACGGTAGATCTCGGAGACGCCGGCGATATCGGCCGCCACCAGCACCAGCGGGTTGATGACGCCGCCTGGCGCCGGCACCACGATGACGATGCGCTCGACGCCGGCCACCTTGGCAGGCACCGCGTTCATCAGCACCGAGCTCGGATAGCTCGCCGTGCCGCCCGGCACGTAGAGCCCGACCGCCTCGATCGCCGTCCAGCGCGAGCCGAGCTCGACGCCGGCGGCGTCCGTATAGCGGTCGTCCTTCGGCTTCTGCCGCTCGTGATGCGAGCGGATGCGGTCGCGGGCGAATATGAGCGCCTCGACCGTTTGCGGATCGGCCTCGGCATAGGCCTTGGCGATGTCATCCTTGGAGACGGCGATGCCAAGCCTGGTGAGGTCGGCCTTGTCGAACTTCAACGTATAGTCGATGAGCGCTTTGTCGCCCTCGGCGCGCACGCGCTGGACGATCTCGCGCACCGCCGCGTCGACATCGGCCGACACCTCCCGCTTGGTCGTCAGGAAGGCGGCGAAACGCTGCTCGAAATCGGCGTCGGACTGGCTGAGTGTGATGGCCATCTGCTGCGCTCAAGCCCTATGTACGGGACGCGAGGAGGCTTCCCAGGCGCCGCCTATGTCGGCAAGCCGCGCCTCGATGCACTCGACGTCCAGCATGATCGTGCCGCCGCCCGAAAACACCAGCTCGACGATGCCGGCCGGCTTGCTGATGCCGACGAAGCTGATCGCCAGCAGCGACAGCACCTCGGCCGGCTTGTCGCGGGCAATGCCGCTGGTCTTGGCGCCGAGCACGCGGTCGAAATGCAGCACCGCCTGCCGCCGCTCATTGTGCTGGCGGAACAGGCCGGATTTCGCCTCCCAGACGAAACGGTTCATGGTCAGCACAAAGCGCTTGGCCGTCGGCAGGAATTCGAGATCCGACACCTTCATCACGGCGTCCTGGACATGGGCCGAGACGATGCTCAGGTCCTGGTCGTCGAGCGCGATGAGCTTGAGAGCCATGCGGAATTTGTACCTAAGGTTGGTTTCAGCTTCCTGTTAGGCGGTCTTTCCAGTCCGTGCAACCTCGACACGGAACTGCCCAAGGCAATTACCTGAGGTTTGCGCTGCCCCTCATCGCCCTGCCTGGCACTTCTCCCCGTATGGTGACGGGGAGAAGGACGCCTTCGCCAAAAGTTGTGCCAATCACCAGCGTTGCGGGGAGAGCGCCAAGGCCGCCCAGCCCTCTTCTCCCCGTCACTATACGGGGAGAAGTGCCGGCAGGCGGATGAGGGGCGGCGCCGATGTCGACAATTGGTCCGTCGAACACGCGTCGGTTGGAGACTGCGCTTGCCTGGCGGCGTCAGCCTGAAATCCGCTCGATCACCGCGCCGCAGCCGGAAAGCTTCTCCTCCAGCCGCTCGAAGCCGCGGTCGAGGTGATAGACGCGGTTGACGGTGGTCTCGCCTTCGGCGGCAAGGCCGGCGATGACCAGTGAGACGGAAGCGCGCAGGTCGGTCGCCATGACCGGCGCGCCCTTCAGCTTGGCGACGCCGTCGACGATCGCCGTCTGGCCGGAGAGCGTGATGCGCGCGCCGAGCCGGGCGAGCTCCTGCACGTGCATGAAGCGGTTCTCGAAGATCGTCTCGGTGATGCGCGACTTGCCCTTGGCCATCGTCATCAGGCCCATGAACTGCGCCTGCAGGTCGGTCGGGAAGGCCGGGAAGGGCGCCGTCGTCACGTCGACCGGCGAAATGCCGGCGCCGTTGCGCCTGACGCGGATGCCGGAATTGGTCGGCGTGATCTCGGCGCCGGTCTGCGAAATCACGTCGAGCGCGGTCTGCAGCAGTTCGGGGCGGGCGCCTTCCAGCACCACGTCGCCGCCGGTCATCGCCACCGCCATGGCATAGGTGCCGGTCTCGATGCGGTCGGGGATGACGCGCACGCGGGCGCCGGACAGCGCCTCGACGCCGTCGATGGTGATGGTCGGCGTGCCGGCGCCGGAAATCCTGGCGCCCATGGCGTTGAGGCATTCGGCCAGGTTGACGATCTCGGGCTCGCAAGCGGCGTTTTCCAGCACGGTTTCGCCCTTGGCCAGCGAAGCCGCCATCATCAGCACATGGGTGGCGCCGACCGACACTTTCGGGAACACATAGCGGTTGCCGACGAGGCGGCCGTTCTTGGTCTTGGCGATGACATAGCCGGTGTCGACGTCGAGATCGGCGCCGAGCGCTTGCAGGCCTTCGAGGAACAGGTCGACCGGGCGCGTGCCGATGGCGCAGCCGCCCGGCAGCGACACCTTGGCCTCGCCCATGCGGGCCAAGAGCGGCCCGATCACCCAGAACGAGGCGCGCATCTTCGACACCAGCTCATAGGGAGCCGTGGTATCGACGATGTTGCGGGCGGAGAAGTTGATGGTGCGCGAATAGCCTTCCTGCTGCTTCTCGCGCCGGCCATTGACGGAATAGTCGACACCGTGATTGCCGAGGATGCGGATCAGTTGCTCGACATCGGCCAGATGCGGCACGTTCTCCAGCGTCAGCGTGTCGTCGGTCAAGAGCGAGGCGATCATCAGCGGCAATGCCGCGTTTTTCGCGCCGGAGATCGGAATGCTTCCGGCGAGCTTGTTGCCGCCGACAATTCTGATGCGATCCATGTGAGAATGTCCCCTCGGCCGAAACGGCCGGTTTCAATCGTTTGAGTATCGGCCCGTCTAGACCATTGGCCGGCCTGGTTCAAGAAATAGAATTTTTAGGTCGCTTGGTCCAAGTATGGCGCGGCAGTGTGGCCGGTTTGGGTTAGTCCTTGTGCATTTTTCCAGCAGTCGGCAATCCCTCCGGCCGCTTGTCGGCTTCGCCGGCGCGCCGCTTGTCGGCGTCGCCGGTGCGGCGCGAGCGCGACTGCGCCTTGCGCTTCCCGAGATTGGCGCGCAAGGCTTCGGCGAGCCGGTCCTTGCGGTCGCTGCCGCCCTTTTTCGGTGGATTTGCCTTGTCGCTCATTGTCCCATCCCGGCTGGCCGACCGGCCAACCCCTGTTGAGGGATAGCCAACATTGTGGCGCGGCCATGTCCGGGAAAGCAGCTTCCACAGCCTCGGCATTGCCATCCATACCGGCCTGAAACCGCGCGGCGGTTTTGCGACAATGAAACGCGACACTTTAGGTTTTTCTTGGCCTTGCGCTTGCCGGTTCGTTATGGCAGAAGCCCCGCCATCGGCTGCGGTAGCTCAGTGGTAGAGCACTCCCTTGGTAAGGGAGAGGTCGAGAGTTCAATCCTCTCTCGCAGCACCAGTCCATCCCGTTGAAATCGCTTAAACCACTGGCAGGCAACGGTTCTGTCCGTTCTTACGCTGTGAACGGACAGCCACGAACGACCCGGCGCGTCTGAAATCGCCAGGTGCAGACGAGGGCGTTTTGATCTGGCCGAAGATTATTCGGCCTTGTCGTCCGGATGACCGAGTTCGCAGAACCAGCCGCCGAGATATTTCACCGACGGCCTTTTCGGATCGGGAACGGGTGTTTTCGCCTCGACGGCGGCGCGGAACGGTTCGGCGCTGTCCTGCGGGATGAAGCCCAGGTGGTTGGCGCCGCTGTTGTCGACCGTCTTCACCTTGTTGTCCGAAATACCGAACGAGATCGTGTGGCCGACGCGCGGCGCCGTCAGCGAGGCTTCGACCAGCCGCACGCAGTCGGCGAAGGAGAGATAGGACCACAGCATGCGCCGGTCCGCCGGCTCCGGGAAGGACGAGAAGATGCGCAGGCACACCGTCTCGATGCCGAACTTGTCCCAGTAGAGCCGGCTGAGGCTCTCGACGAAATTCTTCGACACGCCATAAAGGCTGTCCGGGCGCACCGGCGCGTCGACGCCGATATGCGCCTCGACCTCGTGATAGCCGATCGCATGCACCGAGGAGGCGTAGATGACGCGCTTCACCCCGTGTTTCCGGGCGCCTTCATAGATGTGGTAGGAGCCGCGGATGCTGGAATCGAGGATGGTCTGCCACTCGCATTCGAGCGGCGCGCCGCCGAAGTGGACGATCGCGTCGCAATCCTTGGTCGCCGCGATCGTCGCCTCCATGTCGGCGAGGTCGAAGACCGCTTCTTCCTCATGCGGCGCCAGATCGCCGAACGGCACGCGCCCCGCCAGGCGGATGGTTTTCGCCAGCGGCACCAGCCCCTTGCGCAGCTCCGAGCCGAGGCGGCCGGCGGCGCCGGTGATCAGGATTCGTTCGTAATGCGGCATCATTTACTCCACTTGCGCGACGGCGGCGTTGATCCGCGCGATCGCCTCGGTCAGCACCTCTTCGCTGGTCGCGGTCGAGATGCGGAAATAGGGTGACAGTCCATAGGCGACGCCGGGCACCGACGCCACCCGGCCTTCGTTGAGGAGATAGTTTGCCACGGCCGCATCGTCCTCGAGCACGACGCCCTTGGGTGTCTTGCGGCCGATCAGGGAGGCGCAGCCGATATAGGCGTAGAAGGCGCCGTCCGGCGGCGACAGCGTCAGCCCGTTGATCTTGCGGATGCCGTCCACGACCAGGTCGCGGCGCGCCTCGAAGGCTTGCCTGAAACGACCCACCTCGTCCTGCGGGCCGTTGAGCGCGGCGACGGTCGCCGCCTGCGCGATCGAGCAGACGGAAGTGCAGGACTGGCTCTGGATGGTCGACATCGCCTTGACGAGCGGCGCCGGGCCAGCCGCATAGCCGACGCGCCAGCCGGTCATCGCATAGGACTTCGAAACGCCGTTGACGATCAGCGTGCGGTCCTTGAGTTCGGGGCAGGCCTTGCCGAAGGACACGAATTCGCGCCCGTCGAAAAGGATATGCTCGTAGATCTCGTCGGAAAGCACGAGCACCTGCGGATGCTTCGCCAGCACCGCCCCCAGCGCCTTGAGGTCGGCTTCCGAATAGACGGCGCCGGACGGGTTGCCCGGCATGTTGAGGAACAGCCACTTCGTCCTTGGCGTGATCGCCTCTTCCAGCAGCGCCGGCGTCAGCCGGAAACCCGTGGTCTCCGGGCATTCGACGACGACAGGCGTGCCGCCGAGCAGCTTCACCATCTCCGGGTAGGAGACGAAATAGGGCGCCGGCAGGATCGCCTCGTCGCCGCTCTCCAGCGTCCCCAGCAGCGCGTTAAAGATGATCTGCTTGGCGCCGTTGGCGACGACGATGTCGTCGGCCGTGTAGTCGAGACCGTTCTCGCGCCGGAACTTGCCGGCAATGGCTTCGCGCACCTCGGGCGTGCCGGCGGCACCCGTATAAAGCGTCTGGCCTGCCTTCGCCGCGAAATGCGCGGCATCGATGATGTGCATCGGTGTCGGGAAATCCGGTTCGCCGAGCCCGAGGTCGATCACGTCGACGCCCTTGGCGCGCAGCGCCTTGGCGGCTTGCGAGGCCGCCATCGATGCCGAAGGCTTCACCACCGACAGGCGCGAGGAAACATAGCTCATCAGTCGTTCTCCGAAATGTAACCCTTGGACCGGTCGTTTGCCCGCGCAGCGGCGCTGCGCTTCGCCGGATCGCCGTAGCCGCCGCCCCCCGGCAATTCCAGGATCAGCCGGCGGCCGGCCGGAACGTGCTGCCAGCCCTTCGGCCGCATCTTGGTGCCGTCGTCCAGCTTGACCACGCCGGCGACGCCCGGCTTGCCGCCATTGCGCCCTTGGGCAGGGTGGTTGACGCGGTCGAACATGGCTGAGAAGTCAAACTCGTGGCCTTCGGTCGCCTCGATCTCGATGACCTGACCCAGGCCGCCGCGAAACTCGCCGTCGCCGCCGGAGTCCGGGCGCAGCTCCTTGCGCCAGATGACGATCGGCCCGGTATGCTCGGTCGCCTCGATCGGCATCGTGTGCACGCCCGACGGAAAGGCCGTCGCCGACAGGCCGTCGAGCTCGGGGCGGGCGCCCATGCCGCCGGAGTTGAACATCAGCACCTCGGCCCGACGACCCGGGCCGCCGGCGACCGGCCGGGCCGAGATGTGGATGTTCCACAGCGCGCCGGCGCCTTCCGAGAGGATCTTGCCGGGCAGCGCCTGCGAGATCGCGCCCAGCACGAGGTCTGGAACCATGTGGCCGAAGATGTGCCTGAGCGCCACCGGCGCCGGCCGCACGGCATTCAGGATGTTGACCGGCGACGACACGGTGAAGAAGGCGAGTGAGGCGGCGTTGTTCGGAATGTCCGGCGCCACCACGCATTTCAGCGCGTAGCAGGCATAGGCCTTGCTGTAGATGATCGGGCAGTTGATGCCCCAGCGGCTCATCGGATCCGTGCCGGTGAAGTCGACCTCGACATGATCGTCGCGGATCGAAACCGTGGCCGCGAGCTTCACCGGCTCGTCATAGCCGTCGGTCACCAGCTCGTTCGCCCAGTTTCCCTTGGGCAGCGCCTTGATGCGTTCGAGCATGGCGTCGCGGGTGCGCGAGAAGATGAAGTCGCCGAGCCCGTCCAGCGAGGCCAGGCCAATCTCCTCCATCATGTCGACGAGGCGCCGGTGGCCGACCTCGTTGCAGGCGGCGAGCGAATAGAAGTCGCCGACCACCTGGTTGGGCTCGCGGACATTGGCGCGCAGCAGCCGGACGAGGTCGAGATTGACCTTGCCCTTTTCCGCGAACTTCATGATCGGGATCTGGATGCCTTCCTCGTAGACCGACTTGGCGTCGGCGCCGAAGCCGCGCCCGCCGACATCGACGACATGCGCCGTGCAGGCAAAGAACGCCACCAGCTCGCCATTGAGGAACGACGGCGACACCATGGTGATGTCGTGCAGATGGCCCGTGCCCTGCCAGGGATCGTTGGTGACATAGGTGTCGCCCTCGAACATCTCCTCGCGCGGGATCTCGTTCATGAAGTGCAGCACGGCCTCGGCCATGGTGTTGACATGGCCTGGCGTGCCGGTGACCGCCTGCGCCAGCATCTCGCCGCGCGGGTCGAACACGCCGGCCGACAGGTCGCCGGACTCGCGCACCGAGGTCGAAAACGCGGTGCGCAGCAGCGTCAGCGCCTGCTCCTCAACGACCGAGATCAACCGGTTCCACATCACCTGCATGCGGATTTCGCCAATGTCGCTCATGCCTGGCTGCCTTTGCGGATGAGAAGGATCGCGCCGTCGCTCTGGATGACGGCGTCAAAGCTGGTGGTGATGACGGTGGAGGTCTCGCGCTCGACGATGACGGCCGGCCCTGCCACGCGGTCCCCGGCGCAGAGCGTCTCGCGTTCGATGATGCCGTAGGTTTGCGGTGCGCCGCTGGCCGGATCGAAGACCGAGCGGGTCGTGACCGCCTCATTGTTGCGCTTACCGGTCGTGAGCTCGTGCCTGGCGACTTCTGGCCGAACATCCGTCGCCTTGACCGACCAGGTGACGATCTCGATCTCCAGCCCGTCGAGGCCTTCGATGGCGCGGCCGAAGAAGCGCTGGTAGTTCGCCTCGAACAGGTCCTTGAGCTTCGTCACGGCATCGTCGCCGAACGGCTCGTCCGCCACGGGCACGGGGATTTCCCAGCCCTGGCCGGCATAGCGCATGAAGGCGGTGATCTCGCAGACGATCCTGCCGGCAGCCCCCGTCCGAACGAAACCCTCGGCCGAGGCCTTGAGGTCGGCGAGCAGCGTGTTGACCTCGGCCGGCTTGAACCGCGACAGCCGCGTCAGCTTCGAGGCCAGCGCCTCGTAGCCGAACGGAGCCTTGAGGAAGCCGATCGCCGATCCGACGCCCGCGCCCTTGGGCACGATGCACTGGTCGATGCCGAGCTTCTCGCACAGCCTTGCGGCGTGGAGGGGCGCGGCGCCGCCGAAAGCGATCATCAGATTGTCGGAAATGTTCTTGCCGTTTTCGACGGCGTGCACGCGGGCGGCGTTGGCCATGTTCTCGTCCACCACCTCGCAGATGCCGAAGGCGGTCGACATCGCGTTGAGCGACAGCCGCTCGCCGACATCGCGCAGGATAGCCTGCTCGGAGGCCGAGGTGTCGAGCTTGATCGCGCCGCCGGCGAAATTGTCGGGGTCGAGCTTGCCGAGCACAAGGTCGGCGTCGGTGATCGCCGGACGCTTGCCGCCGCGGCCGTAGCAAGCCGGTCCCGGCTCCGAGCCAGCGCTTTCGGGCCCGGTCTGGATGCGGCCCATGGCGTCGACCCAGGCGATCGAGCCGCCGCCGGCGCCGATCTCGATCATCTCGATCACCGGAATGGAGATCGGCATGCCCGATCCCTTGCAGAAGCGGTAGGTGCGCGCCACTTCGAAGGTTCTCGCCGTGCGCGGCGCATAGTCCTCGATCAGGCAGATCTTGGCGGTGGTGCCGCCCATGTCATAGGAGACGACCTTCTCCAGGCCGAAGCGCCTGGCGATGTCGGCGGCGAAGATCGCACCACCGGCCGGGCCGGATTCGACCAGCCGCACCGGGAATTCCGAAGCGGTCTCCACCGAAATCAGGCCGCCGCCCGAGTGGATCATGAACACCGGGCACTCGGCGCCCATCTCCTTCAGGCGGATCTGCAGGCGGGCGAGGTAGTCGGCCATCTGCGGCCGCACATAAGCGTTGGCGCAGACCGTGTTGAAGCGCTCGAACTCGCGCATCTGCGGCGACACTTCGGCGCTGATCGAAATCGGGATGCTGAGCTTGCGGGCGAGGATTTCGCGGGCACGCCGCTCGTGGTCGGCGTTGGCGTAGGCATGGATGAAGCCGATCGCCACCGAGCCGAAGCCGCCGGCCGCGATCCGGTCGGCGATCTCTGCGAGAGCGGCTTCGTCGAGCGGCTGCAGTTCCTGACCCTCGGCGCCGATACGGCCCTTGACTGTAAAACGGTCCTCGCGCGGGATCAGCGGCGTCGGCAGTTGCAGGTTGAGATCATACTGCTCGAAGCGGTTTTCGGTGCGCATCTCGATCACGTCGCGGAAGCCCTCGGTCGTGACCAGCGCGGTCCTGGCGCCGCGGCGCTCGATCAGCGCGTTGGTCGCCAGCGTCGTGCCGTGGATGATGATGCCGATCTCGGAAGGCGAGATGCCGGCATCGCGGGTGACGACGGCAATGCCGTCGAGGATCGCCTGCTCGGGCGCCGCATAGTTGGTCAGCACCTTGGTCGAGAACAGCGTCCCCCTGATGTCGAGGGCGATGTCGGTGAAGGTGCCGCCAATATCCGCGCCGAGACGGATGTCGTCAGTTCTGGAGGTCATGCCTTGGCCTTCTGGGAAGAGAGTGCTGCGTCGCGCATCTGGGAAAGGGTCTGCCGGGGCGTGAGCGCTTCGGGCGAGATGGCGATATCGAGGACGGCGCCCGTCGCGGAGCCGAGCGCCCGGCCGAACGCGGCGGCGAAATCCGCGGTGGATTCGACGCGCTCGGCGTGGAAGCCATAGGCCGTTGCCAGCGTCACGAAGTCGGGGTTCTCGAGCGAGGTTCCCGAGACGCGGGCCGGATAGTGGCGCTCCTGATGCGCGCGGATGGTGCCGTAGATGCCGTTGTTGAGGATCAGCACGATCGGCTGCGCGCCGGCCTGCATGGCGGTGCCGAGTTCCTGGCAGTTCATCTGGAAGTCGCCGTCACCAGCAAAGCAGACGACCATTCGCTGCGGGTATGCGACCTTTGCCGCGATCGCCGCCGGCAGCCCGTAGCCCATCGCGCCCGACTGCGGGGCGAGCAGCCGCGCCTCCGGCCCGAACTTGAAGAACTTGTTCGGCCACACCGTGAAATTGCCGGCGCCGTTGGTGAGGATGACGTCGGCGGGCAAGGTCTCGCGCAGCCATGCGCTGACGGCGACCATATCCACGGGTCCGGGCTGGACGGGCGCCGCGAATGTCCCTTCATAGGCCTTGCGCGCCGCCGTCCGCCATTCGGCCCAGGTGCCTTTCACCGGGGTCAGCGCTTTGGCGAAGGCGTTCGGACCGGCATGGATGCCGATCGTCGGCACATAGATCTTGCCGATCTCGCGGTCGGAGCCATGCACATGGATCAGCTTCTGCCGCGGCACCGGCACCGACAGCAGTGTGTAACCGTCCGTCGTCATCTCGCCGAAGCGGACATTGACGGCCAGGATCACATCGGCCTCGCGGATCAGGTTCCTGACATGCGCCACCATGCCGACGCCGGCCTCGCCGACGAAGACCGGCGCGTGGTTGTCGAACTGGTCCTGATAGCGGAAGGCCGCCACGACCGGGATGTCGGAGGCCTCGGCGAAAGACTGCAGCGCCGCGCGTCCCTCCGTCGTCCAGTTGGCGCCGCCCATCAGCAGCAGCGGCCGCTCGGCTCCGGCCAGCAGTCCCAGCGCCGAAGCGAGCGCGTCCGCTGACGGTGCCGGCTCGAAGATCGCCGCCGGCCCCCCGAGCGGCGGGGCCTCGGTCAGGGTGGTGAGCATGTCCTCAGGCAGCGCGATCACGACCGGGCCGGGCCGCCCGGTCAGGGCGGTGGTCCAGGCCCGCGCGACGATCTCCGGCAGGCGCGAGACATCATCGATCTCGACTGCCCATTTGGCGACAGTCCCGAACACCGCCCGGTAGTCGATCTCCTGAAAAGCCTCGCGCCCCTTCATGTCGGTTCCGACCTGGCCGACGAAAAGGATCATCGGCGAACTGTCCTGCATGGCGGTATGGACGCCGATGCTGGCATTGGTCACGCCCGGGCCGCGCGTCACGAAGCAGATCCCCGGCGTGCCCGTCAGCTTGCCGTAGGCCGAGGCCATGAAGGCCGCGCCGCCCTCGTTGCGGCAAAGCACGTAGTCGAGCTTGCCATGGGTGTCGTGCAGCGCGTCGAGGACGGCGAGATAGCTTTCGCCGGGAACGCCGAAGCTCTTGGTCGCGCCAAGCGCGATCAGGCACTCGACAAGAAGGTGACCGCCATTGCGGACCATGCTTGGACATCCTCACGATTGGCGGCAAACGGACCGGGCCTGCCTTCTCGGATTTATACCTGCACGCTGGCAGGCCGGGACGAAATCAAGAAATGCGGTCCATTCGAAAGTTTTTCTTTACAGTGTCGAACGCACCAGAACACCGGGGTTCATCGTGCCCTGCGGATCGAGCGCGCCCTTCAGCCGCGCCATGATTTCCCGCTCCACCGCGCCGCGATTGCTGTCGGCCATGGCGATCTTGGCGCGGCCAAGCCCGTGCTCGGCCGCGAAGCTGCCGCCCATTTCCGTGGCGAGCGCCGACAGCGCCTCGGCGAACTGCCCGGCCTTGCCGTCGAAATCGGCGCAGCCTACCGGCGGGGTCAGATTGTAGTGGATGTTGCCGTCGCCGAGGTGCCCGAACGGATTGATGCGCACACCGGGCAGAATCTCGTTGCAGGCCTTGGCACCGGCCTCGATGAAACGGGCGATCGCTCCCGGCGGCACCGAGATGTCGTGCTTGAGCTGCTCGCCCTCCAGCCGCTGCCCCTCCGGCTGCTCCTCGCGCAGTCGCCAGAACTGGGCCCGATGCGCGCCCGATGTCGCCAGCGCGCCGTCCAGCACAAGGCCCTGCTCCATGCCCCATTCCAGTGCTGAAGCCAGAATGTCGTCGAGGGGAACGCGCGCCGAGCCCGAAGCCAGCTCGACGAGCAGATAGACATCGCCCCTGGTTTCCAACTGGTAGGCGAGATCGGGCACATGCTTGAGAGCGAGTTCAAGGCCGAGGTCGCAGAAGAATTCAAGGCCGGTCAGGAATTCCCCCGCCTCGCCGCGCAGGAAGGCGCCAAACGCAACCGCGGCGGCAAAGTCGGGCATCACCAGAAGCGCGCCCGCCTGCTGCCTTGGCGTGGGGTACAGCCTGAGCACCGCGCGCGTCACGATGCCGAGCGTGCCTTCCGCGCCGCAGTAGAGCTTGCGCAGCTGGTAGCCGGCATTGTCCTTCTGCACCGCGCGCAGCCCGTCCCACACCGCGCCGTCAGCTGTCACGACTTCGAGGCCGAGCACGAGGTCTTGCATCATGCCGTATCGGAAGGCGTGGCTGCCGCCGGCATTGGTGCCGATCAGGCCGCCGATCCTGGCGCTGCCTTCGGCGCCGAGATGCATCGGAAACATCAGGCCGTGCGGCTCCAGCGCCTCGTGCAGCGCCGCGAGCACGACGCCCGCCTCGACGACGATCGAGCCGCTGTCGAGATCCGGTTTGCCGATCGCCGCCATGCGCGACAGCGAGACGATCACCGCGTTCGGCTGCTCCGTGACGGCGCCGCCGCAAAGCCCGGTGTTGCCGCCTTGCGGCACCACCGCCAGACCGGCCTCCCGGCACAGCTTGACGACCGCGGCCACTTCCGCGGTGTTGGCCGGCCTGGCGACGCCCAGGGGGGCGACGCCATACCGGTTGAGCCAATCGCGCTGGTAAGGCTCGGCGTCGATGCCTGAAAGCCAGCCTTTCGGTCCGAGAATCGCGCGCAATTCGAGAACGGGATCAGTCATTGAAATATCCGGAAGATAGCTGTGCGGCGTGCTGCTCGGGAACGTGGCATCTTCCAGAATGTCGTTCAATGACCCAGCACCTGCGACAGGAACTGCCGCGTGCGCTCGTTGCGGGAGGCGGTGAAGAACTCCTCCGGCGGTGCCTCTTCGACGATCTCGCCGCCGTCCATGAAGATCACCCGGTTGGCGACGCGACGCGCGAAGCCCATCTCGTGGGTGACGCAGATCATCGTCATGCCTTCCGAGGCGAGCGTGACCATGACGTCCAGCACCTCGGAAATCATTTCCGGATCGAGGGCCGAGGTCGGCTCGTCGAACAGCATGATCTGCGGCTGCATGCAAAGGGCGCGCGCGATCGCCACCCGCTGCTGCTGGCCGCCGGAGAGCTGGCCGGGAAACTTCATCGCCTGCTCGGGGATGCGAACCTTCTCCAGATAGCGCCTAGCGGTTGCCTCTACTTCCGCGCGCGGCTGCTTGCGCACGATCATCGGCGCAAGCATGCAGTTCTCCAGCACCGTCATGTGCGGAAACAGGTTGAAGTGCTGGAACACCATGCCGACCTCGCGCCTGATCTCGTCGATGTTGCCGACATCGTCGTTGAGTTCGGTGCCGAGCACGGTGATGCGGCCGCCATTGTGCTGCTCGAGCCGGTTGATACAACGGATCATGGTGGATTTGCCGGAACCGGAGGGACCACAGACGACGATCCTCTCGCCTCGTTCGACGGACAGGTTGACGTTCCGCAGCGCGTGAAAGGCGCCATAGTATTTGTCGAGGCTTTCGATGCGGACCGCGGGTCCGCCGGGCTCGCCCGAACTGCCTATCGTCATGCGGACCTCCTTAGCGTTCGCCGACCGACATGCGGCGCTCGAGAAACGCGCCGTAGCGGGACAGGCTGAAAACGAAGACGAAGTAGATGAAGGCGATGAAGGCGTAGACTTCGACATAGGCGAAGCGCCATTCGCCGGTTCCGTAGGCGGCGTTGCCGGAGGCCAGGATCTCGAAGAAGCCGACGATGACCACCAGCGAGGTCTCCTTGAACGCGACCACGAACTGGTTGATCGTTGCCGGCAGCGCGTTGCGCATGGCCTGCGGCAAGAGGATGCGGCCGATGCGCTGCCAATAGCTCATGCCGAGCGCCATGGCGGCTTCCTCCTGCCCTTTTGGAACGCCCTGCATGCCGCCTCTGACGATCTCCGCCTGGTAGGCGGAGAAGAACAGGGCGGAGCCGATGATCACCCGGTACAGCTTGTCGCCTGCCAGCCACTGCGGCAGCGCGAACGGCAGGACGATGGCGAAGGTGAACAGGATCGAGATCAGCGGCAGCGAGCGGACCGAGTCGATGATGAGGCCAGTGGTCCGCGATATCCACGGCAGCTCAGACCGCCGCAGCAGGGCCAGGCAGATCGCCAGCGGAAAGCCGATCAGGCAGGTGGTCACGAAGATGAACAGGGTGAGCGCCAGGCCGCCCCAGGCTTCCTCGCCGACATAGGGCAGGCCGAGCACGCCGCCTTTCATCAGCACGTAATAGAGGGCCGTCCCGGCTCCCCAGACCAGCGCGATCCGGCGTCCGGTCCAGAAGGCCGGAATGCAGCTCAGCACCGTCATCACCACCACGGTGACGCAGGCCAGCGCCGAACGCCATTGCTCCTCGAAGGGATAGAGGCCGAACAGGATGATGCGCCACCTGGCCGCGATCACCGACCAGCAGGCTCCTGCCGCTGCCTGGCAGGCCTCAGGCCCGCCGCTCGTCGTGAAGACGGCCGAGAAGATCGCCCAATTGAGCAACTTCCAGGCAAGGAAGACCATGACTGTCAGGGAGATCAGCGACAACAGGGCCTGAAGCGGCGTCGCGAAAAAGCGCCGCCTCAGATCCTCGAGCGTCCCTGGAGCAGGCGGAGCGAGAACGACCATTTCCATCTCTCATCCCCTCAGTTGATTGCCCTTGAGGGCAATAGCCTTGTTGATGCGGTTGAACACGGCGGCGAGGCTAAGGTTGATGGTCAGGAAGCCTGCCATCAGGATGCCGATCGATTCCAGGGTCTGGCCGGAGTGGTTGATGGTCAGCGACACGATCATGAAGAAATCGGTGAAGCCGATTGCGATGCCCATCGTCGTCGCCTTGATCAGCCAGACATACTGGTTGGCGAGGATCGGCAGCATGGCGCGCAGCGCCAGCGGCAGCTTGACCAGCGTGAACACCCGCCAGGGACTGAGGCCCAGCGAAAGGGCTGCCTCCACCTGGCCCTTGCCGACGGCCTTGAAGCCGCCGCGCACGATCTCGGCGATGTAGGAGCCGCCATAGATGGCAATGGCGACCGCGAGTGCGGAAAACTCCGGCGGAATGCGCAGGCCGCCCTTCAGGTTGAGGCCGTGCAGGGCGGGGAAATCGAGCAGCGGCGCATCGGGCAGACGGCCGATCATCAGGATGAGAACGACGCAGGACAGCGCCGCGGCGGCACCGCCAAGCTGGACGGCGGAACGCTCGCCGACCGGCTGGCTCAGCCGTGACGTCCGGCCCAGCCAGACAGGCAGCGCGATGGCGCCGATCACGGCCAGCATAGCCAGCGCCATTGCCAGGCCGCCGACATTCGGGATCGGCATATAGAGGCCGCGGCTGGTGAGCAGAAAGCCCCACGCCTCATGCGCGGCGCGCGGTGTCGGCAGATGGGTGATCAGCGCGTACCAGAAGAAGACCTGAAGGATCAGCGGGATGTTGCGGAAAATGTCGACATAGGTGCGTCCAAGCAGCCGCGCCAGTTCGTTCGAGGAAGTTCGCGCCAGACCGACGATCGTTCCGACAATCGTCGCCAGGACCAGCCCGACGCTGCCCAGGAACAGGGTGTTGACGATGCCGATAAGGAAGAACCACCAATAGGGATCGTTGGCGGTGGCGGGCAGGAGCGAGAAGTTCACGTCCCAGCCCGTCGACTTGTACAGGAAGTCGAAGCCGGAGGTGATGCCTTGCTCTGCCAGGTTGCGCCTGGCGATCATCGCGCAGGAAAGCACAAGTGCTGCAAGCGACCCGACATAGAGAACCTGCAGCAATGCGTTGCGGACCTTCTGATTCCTCAGCAGGCTGACCATATGCCAATCTCCCGGATTGCCGCCGGCCCCGCCCGGCAAGGCCGGGCGGAACTCACAGCGGGACGCGTAAGGAACGGTCAGTCGATCACCAAGGGGATCAATCGATCACCAGCGGGAACAGGACGCCGCCATTGTTCCACAGGTTGGTCAGGTCACGATCCATCTTGTAGGGCGAATCCTTGCCGAGATCGCGATCGAAGATCTCCGCGTAGTTTCCGACCTTCTTGATCACGTTGTAGGCCCAGTCGTCGGGAAGCCCGAGACCCTTGCCCATGCCCGGCGCCGCGCCGAGGAACTTGGCGACTGCCGGTGACGTGGGCTTGGCCTTGATCTCATCAACATTCTTCGAGGTGATGCCCTCCTGCTCGGCGAAGAGCAGGGCGGTGAGCGTCCAGTTGGCGACGTCGACCCAGTTGTCGTCGCCCTGCCGCACGATCATGACCTCCGGCTCGACCGCGATCACGTCGGGCAGGATCACATGCTCGTCGACCTTGCCCTTGGCGACGCGCGCGATTGCAAGCACCGGCCCCCATTGGGCGTACATGTCGCAGCGGCCCGAGAAGTATGCCTGCTCGAGTTCTTCCGTCTTTTCGATGACGACCGGCTCGAGCTTGATGCCGATCTTCTGGCTGTAGGCAGCAACCTGTTGTTCGATGGTCGTGCCGGCGGGGATGCAGATCGTGCCGCCCTGTGCATCCTTGAGCGATTTCAGGTTGAGCTCCTTGTGCGCCATCACCTTGGTCGTGCCGAGATAGTATGACATCGAGAACTGAAGCCCCAGTTCAGTATCGCGGCTCAGCGTGCCGCCCGAAGCCTTGACGACGATATCGACGTCGCCCGACTGAAGGGAGGGCCAGCGCTGGGCCCAGCTGATCGGCACGATCTTCAGCTTCGCCGGATCACCGAACACGGCCGTGGCCACCGCCCTGCAGAGATCGATGTCCATGCCCTTCCAGTTGCCCTTGTCGTCCACCTCGGCAAAGCCGAGATAGGAGCCGTCATGGCCGGTGCAGTTGAGCACGCCGCGCGCCTTGACGGTTTCGAGCGTCTTGCCGCCAGCGGCCTCGGCCGGCGCAGCGAAATGAACCAGGCCAACGGCCAGGGCCGCAGCCCCCCATTGCATCACTTTCATGTTGTTGTCTCCACTGTTGAGGTTGTTCCGTTTCTTGTTTTTGTTGGAGCCCGAAACAGCGTTCGGAACTCGGTCGCGAAGCCGCCTCCTAGTCGGAAAGCGGGGTCGGTTTCGGCAAGGAAATCTTGAGGTCGCTCCGCCAATCCTGCTGGGCCAGCCACCGGTGCAGCGCGGCTACCGCCTTCACACGCAGATGCCCGCGCGGAACGACCAGGTAGAAGCCGGGCACCTCCTCCGGCCGCATATCGGCAATGGCGTCGCGGCCGATCGGCGCGACCAGCGCGCCAGACCGGAAATCCTCCTCGGCGTCGATGACGGAAACCAGGCCAACGCCGATGCCTTGCAGGGTCGCGCGGCGCATGGTTGCCGCGTCGTCGAAGCTGATGCTGCGGTCGCCATCTGTCAGCTCCACCCCCAGGTGCCGCAATATGTCCGGCCACAGGCGCTTCGACTTGACGGTGTCGAGCAGCGTGAACTTCGTCAGGTCGTGCGCCGACTTGATCTTCTCGCCGATCGCCGGCGTGCAGCAGATGATCTTCGGATCCGGCACCAGCAGCGTCGTGTCGTAGTCGGGCCAGCTGCCGTAACCCCACTGCACCGTCATATCGATGTCGTCGCGCCCGAAATCCGGCAGGTCGACCATCGTCGTCAGGCGCAGGTCGGCGCCGGGCAGGATCTCGCGGAACAGCGAAAGCCTGGGCAGCAGATAGTGGGTGGCGAAATACGGGCTCGCATTGAGGTTGATGCGGTCGCGGTAGGTCGACTTGGTGACGCGGCGGACGCCTTCCGAGAACTCGTCGAAGCCGGCCTTGACGTAGTGCGAGAGCAGGATCGCCGACTCGGTCAATTCGATCGACCGGCCCTTGCGCTCGAACAGCGTCACCTGGAGCGTGTCTTCAAGCAGCTTGATCTGCTGGCCGACCGCCTGCGGCGTCACCAGCAGTTCGTCGGCCGCTTGCCTGAAGCTCTTGTGCTGCGCGACGGCATGGAAGACCCTGAGCGCATTGAGCGAGGGAAGGCGAAGCTTGCCGGTCATCGTAGTTCCGCCTCCTCTTGCTTGAGACTCCGTCGATCATGCACTGCCCGTATTTCCGCTGCCGCCGGCTGCGGAATGTCACCTCATGCGTAGATATAACCGCCTGAAACGATTACGTTTTCTCCGGTCATGTAGGTATTCTTGGGGCCGCCCGTCATCAGCACCCACTCGGCGATCTCGGTGGGCTCGGCGCCGCGGCCGAGCGGGCTTGCCTTGGCCAGTTCCTCGAGGAAGCCGAGGGCTTTCGCCTTCTCCGTCGCCATGCCGGCCGGCGCCACCGAATTCACCAGGATCCCGTCCTTGGCGGCGTGATGGGCGAAGGACCGCGTCAGGCTGACGACGGCAGCCTTCGTTGCCGCGTAATGGGCGTTCTGCGGATGCGCCTTGAAGGCGTCGACCGAGGTCAGGTTCACGATCCGCCCGCGTACCTGGGCTTTCGGTTCCTGCGACTGCATGTGGCGCACGGCCGCCACCATCATGTGGTAGGTGCCCTTGATGTTGATGCCGTTGGAGGCATCCCACTCGGCGTCGGTGATCTCGAGGAGCGGGCGGCGCGGATAGATCGCGGCGCAGTTGATCAGCGTGTCGACGCGCCCGAGCTTCGAGACTATGGCATCGAACGCCGCGTGGGACTGAGGCCCGATCTGGATGTCGCCGGTCGCCGCCGCGGTCGGCAGGCCCTTGGCCTTTGCCGGCTCCAGCGCGGCCTCAGCCGCCTCCTGGTTGATGTCGATGATGCCGATCTTTGCCGCCCCGGCTTCTACGGCCATCCGTGCCAAAAGCGCGCCGAGGCCGGCGCCGCCACCAACGATGAGAACGGAAAGGTCTTTCATCCTATTTTCCTTGCTTGCTGCCGCTTGGGCTGGTCGGCCGGGTCGGCATGATGTCGAAGCGGGTTACGTCGGCCCAAGCGGGCAGGCCGAGCAGGGTGACGACCATGCTCGCCACGTCGTCCGGCTGAACGGCGACGTTCCCGGCGTACATGGCGGCCCGGGCCTCGGCGTCGAGTATGTCCTTGTAGAGCTGCGTCTCTACGCGACCGGGCACGATCTCGGTCACGCGGATGCCGTACTGGGAGAGGTCGGCGCGCAACGCGGCGGCGAAGCCGGCGATCGCTGCCTTGGTGGCCGAATAGACGGCGACGTTGGGAAAAGCCGCATGGCCGGCGGAAGACCCGGTGAACAGAATGTGCCCCGATTGCCGCTCGCGCATTTGCGGCACGATGAGGCGAGTGAGCAGGATTGCCGCGCTGACATTCACCTCGAGCGCGGTGTCGATGTCAGCGATCTTCATGTCGGCGAAATTGCCGAGCGGCGGCATGATCCCGGCATTGTTGATCAGCACGTCGATGGTGAGGTCGGCCACGACCGATTCCAGCGCTTCGCGGTCGGTGACGTCGACGGCGATCGGCACGATGCCGGGCCGTTCGGCCTGCAACTCCTTGAGCGCGGCCTGGCTGCGCCCGACGGCATAGACGTCGTAACCCGCGTCGCTCAACGCGACCGCGATGGCTCGCCCTATGCCGCTCGTCGCACCTGTGATGAAGGCTGTCGTCACGTGGGCTTTCCCCGATTGCCTGGCTTTCAGTGTGCGGCTTCGACCGCTGCCGCGAAACCAAGAAAACCAGCAAAAAGGAAAGATAAACTTTCGAAGGCCTTTTTGGCGGCTGGAATATTCCAATGCGCTTGCGCGGCCGCGAAACCCGCAAACCCAAGCAAAGTAAAGCTTTCACCGCGTGAAGCTGGGCTTTCGATCGCCGATCGAGCAAAAACATGGCTTTCGCGAACGCCCGCCCGGCCGTGCTCGGCGAATGCGCGGCGCGTTGACGGCGGGGCCCTATCCGGCCGTCGGCATGGGCTTGTTCATTTCGGTGAACAGCGAGGCCGCGGCCGCCTTCTGCTCGGCGTCCGTCGCCTCGACGCCCGAGGCCCGGGCGAGCGCGCGCACCCGACCGAGACTGTTGTGCAGGTGCTTGCGCATGGCCTGGCGGGCTGCGCGGCCGTCCTGTCGTTCGATGGCATCGACGATAGCCTTGTGCTCATTGTGGATGCGCGCGTAGTAGCTGTCCTTGAGTTCGGGCTCGACCACGTAGCCGAGTTGGAAGCGCGGCACGATCATCGGCCGGAGATAGGCCAGGAAGCCGTGGATGAATTCATTGCGCGCGGCCTTGGCGATCGCCAGGTGGAAATCATAGTCGTAGTGGATCTGGACGACGGCCGGATCCGCCTGCTGGGCGTCGACCTGTTCCATCACGGCCCGGATCGCGCCCGCCTCGGCGTCGCTCCGCCGTTCGGCGCAGAGCCCGGCGGACTCCACCTCGACACTCAGCCTGAGTTCCAGCAGGGCGATGGTTTCCGGCAAGGTCCTCAACGCCTCGTCCGGGATCGAGAAATTGCGCGGCGCCGGCGTTTCGCTGACGAACATGCCGCGTCCCTGCTGCGGCACCACCATGCCTTCGGAGCGCAGCCGCGCCACCGCCTCCCGCACCACGGTGCGGCTGACGTCGTATTCGGCGCACAGCTCCGCCTCGGTCGGCAGTTGCGCGCCAGGCAGCAGCCGTCCGGAACGGATCTTTTCAGACAGGCTCTCCGCCACCACGGTGGAAAGCGGCTTGCGCTTCGTCATCAATATCCCTCCCGCCAGATTCGGGATGATGCCCGAACCGGCAAGACCATTCAAACCGCCGCGGTCACGATCAGCTCGACCAGCATGCCGGGCCTGGCCATCCGTCCCTCGCCGGAAGAGCGCGCCGGCGCATGCTCCTTCGGCATCCAGGCGTCCCAGACCGTGTTGACCTCGTCGAAATCGCGCACATCGTCCAGCCACATCTGGACGTGCAGGATGCGGCTCTTGTCGGTGCCGGCCTTGGCAAGCAGCGCATCGATCTTGCCGAGCACCTCGCGCATCTGGTCGGCCGCGGACTGGCCGGGTTGGGCGACCTGGCCGGTGAGATAGAGCGTGCCGTTGTGGATGACACCGTGGTGGATGCGGGTGTCGAAGTCGAAGCGCTGGATATCGCCCACTGGATTGTCCTTGTCAGATTGCCGGCGTTTGCCGGATCGGGTTGCCTTGCAGATATTGCGCGTAGGGCGCCTGAACGAGCCAGCCGGCGTCGACGGGCAGGGTGACGCCGGTGATCGACGCGGCGCGCTCGGAGCAGAGGAACAGCGCGGCCTCGGCGACGTCGCGCGGCTCGACGAAGCGGCGCAGCGCTGTGGTCGCCTGTATGGCTTCGGGGTTGCGCTCACCCTTGGCGATTTTTGCCTTCAGCCCGTCCGACAGCGTGTAGCCCGGGGCCACGGCGTTCACCCGAACCCCGTTCGGCCCAAGCTCGGCCGCCAGGATCTGCGTCAGCGCCAGAACGGCGTGTTTTCCCGGCGCGTAGGCCGGCAGCGACAGCGGCGCGAAGGAGGCGAGCGAGCCGACGTTGAGGATGGCGCCGCGCCCGGCCGCCGACATCAGCCGGCCGAACACCTGGCAGCCGAGCAGCGTGCCGCGGTAGTTGATCCGCCACATTTTCTCGTCTTCGTCCAGGTCTTGGTCGAGCACGTGCTTGCCGCTCTGCAGGATGCCGGCGCAGTTGACGACGACATGCGGCGTGCTGAACGGTTTCACGACGGCTTGTGCCAGCGCCTCGACCGAGGAGGGATCGCCGACATCGGTCTGGACGAACAGAGCGCGCGGCGCACCCCCGCTCTCGCAGGCGAGAGCCGTCTCCTTGCCTCGTTCGAAGTCCCTGCCGGCGACGACTACCTGATAACCGTCCTCGGCGAAGCGCAGGGCGATCGCTCGCCCAATGCCGGAAGTGCCGCCGATGATGACGGCTGTCAAAGCCTCAGCCATGGTGGCGATCCTTGCGCTCGATGTCGAAGAATTCGGCCATGGCTTCGACTTGGAAATCCATCATCGGGCGTCCGGGCTGGATGCGGCATCCGATCTCTTTCGCCGCCTTGAGCAGCGCTGTCTCGGCCGGCTCCATGATGATGTCGACCACCGTCATCTCCGGCGTCAGCCTGCTCACGTCGAGCGGCAGCGGATCGCTGGCCTTCAGCCCTGAAGGCGTCGCGTTGATCGCCATGTCCATGCCGGACGGATCGGGCTGGCCGACTTCGATTCGGCAGTTGGGGAAGCTCTTGCCGACCAGCGCTGCAAGGTTCGCGGCGCGATCCCTGTCGATGTCGGCCAGCCGGATCTCCGCCGCGCCTTCCTCCGCCAGACAGTAAGTCAGCGACGCCCCGGCGCCGCCAGCGCCGACCTGCAGGATGCGCCGGCCGGCGATCTGGTGCCCGCCGGCCTTCAGCCCATCGATGAAGCCGACGCCGTCGAAATTGTCGGCGTACCAGGTGCCGTCCGCCTGCCTGCGTACCGAGTTGGCGCTCTGCACCCGCGCGGCGCGATCGTGGGCGGCCGCACATTTGTGGTAGACCGGGACCTTGTACGGCACCGAGATGATCACGCCGCGGATGTTCTCGGCCGCCGTGATGCCGGCCCAGAACGTGTCGAAATCCTCCGGGCGACAGCTCAGCGGCACCATCAGGCTGTCGAGCCCCTTCTGCTCGAAGATCTCGTTGAACATGCCGGGGCTCTTCGCATGCCCCACAGGATGGGCCAGCATCACGAAGACATCGGCCTTGCCGGTACCGCGCATCGGTTCATTCCTTTCCGGTTGACAGTTCATGGGCGCTGAGGTTCTCGAGCGCCTGGACGAGGGACGAGTGGTCGGCCTCCGCGCCGCCTGCTCGGGCCGAACAGGCGTTCATCAGTTGCTGCGCCGCCGCCGTGTTCGGCAGCGCCACGCCAAGCGCGCGCGCACTTTCCAGCGCCAGATTGAGGTCCTTCTGGTGCAGCCGGATGCGGAAGCCCGGCGCAAACGTCCGCGCGATCATGCGCTCGCCATGCACTTCGAGCACGCGCGACGAGGCGAATCCGCCCATCAGCGCGCTGCGCACCCTGGCGGGATCGCACCCGGCCTTGCTGGCAAAGACCAGCGCTTCGGCGACCGCCTCGATGTTGAGCGCGACGATGATCTGGTTGGCGATCTTGCAGGTCTGGCCGGCGCCGTTCTTTTCGCCGATCAGGGTGATGTTCTTGCCAAGCTTCTGAAGGATCGGCAGCGCCCGCTCGAACTCGGCGGCCGGCCCGCCGACCATGATGGTGAGGCTCGCCGCCTTGGCGCCGACCTCGCCGCCCGAGACCGGCGCATCGAGATAGCCTGCACCTGCCTGCCTGATCTGTGCCGCGAAGTCCGCCGTGGCGATCGGGCTGATCGAGCTCATGTCGATCACAAGCTTGCCGGCCGCGAGTCCGTCCAGCACGCCGTCTCGCCCAAGCAGCACGCGTTCCACGTCAGGCGTGTCAGGGAGCATAGTCACGATGATCTCGGACATCCGCGCCACTTCGGCCGCGGAGGCCACGACCGATGCGTTGAGGTCCTTCGGCAGAGGCGAGCGGTTGAGCACGGTGGCGATCTCATGCCCGGCGTCGGCGAGATGGCGCGCCATTGGCGCGCCCATGACGCCAAGTCCAATGAAACCGATCTTCATTTTCAACTCCCTTGCGGACCAGCGCGAACTGCTCTTGCAGCCAAAGTTAGCCATATGATATAGGACATCATACAAATTTCAATCCTGGAGACGATCGCAAAATGCAAGAGCGCGTCAATTCGCTGAAGGCAGCCGTAACGGCCGGCCGGGCTCATATCGGCATCTGGTGCTCGCTGGCTTCGGCCCTCACCACCGAGATCGTCGCCGGCTCCGGAACCGGCTGGGTCCTGATCGACGGCGAGCACAGCCCAAACGATCTGCGCAGCATCATGGCGCAGCTGCAGGTGATAGGCGGCTTCGACAGCGAGGCGGTGGTGCGGCTGCCCTCCGACGACGCCAACCTGATCAAGCAGGCAATGGACATCGGCGCGCGCAGCCTGATGATCCCCAACGTGCGCACGGCCGCGCAGGCCCGCGCCATCGTTGCCGCGATGACCTACGCGCCGGGCGGCATCCGCGGCTTCTCCGTCGGCCATCGCGCCAATGCCTTCGGCCGCATCGCCGGCTATCATGCCGATGCGCGCGTCCAGCAGCTTCTTGCCGTGCAGATCGAGGATGAATCCGGCGTCGCCAATGCCGCCGCGATTGCCGCGGTCGACGGCGTCGACGTTCTCTTCGTCGGTCCCGGCGACCTCTCGACCAATATGGGCGCGATGGGCAATCCCAACGCCCCCCATGTGCAGGAAGCGATCGCCTCGGTGCGCAAGGCGGCAGCGTCGGCGGGCAAGGCCAGCGGCATCCTGGCGCCGGCCAAGGCCGATGCCGACCGCTATCTTGCCGACGGCTTCACCATGGTGGCTGTCGGGTCGGACCTTGGCTTGCTGGCACGGGGTTCCGATGCCCTGATCGCTTCCTTCAGGCAGTAGGAAAAATCATGGCGATCCCTCCCTACAAGGCCCCGTCGCGCTCGGCCTACGACATTGTCATCGTCGGCGGCGCGGTCATCGGTTCGTCGACGGCCTACTGGCTGACCCAGGCGCTGGGCAGCGGCGCCTCGATCCTCGTGGTCGAGCGCGACTCGAGCTACGAGTTCTCCTCGACCGCGCTTTCCACCAGCGCCATCCGCCAGCAATATTCCAATCCGATCAACGTCAAGATCAGCCAGTTCGGCATCGAGATCATCCGCGACTTCCAGGAGCGCATGGCGCCCTTCTACAAGGACGAGCCGGCGCCCGACCTCGGCTTTCGCGAGCATGGCTATCTCTACTGCTGCTCGCCCGAGGGCGTGGACGCGGCGCGCGAGCGCGTCGAGCTGCAGCGCAGCCTTGGCGCCCACACCGTCTTCCTCGAGCCGGGTCCGCTGAAGGAGCGTTTCCCCTGGCTCAATGTAGAGGATCTCGGCGGCGGATCCTGGGGCTCGCGGGAAGAGGGCTGGTTCGATTCCATGGGCATGATGAACGGCTTCCGCCGCGCCGCTCGCGCCAGCGGCGTCGAATACATCGACAACGCCGCGACCGGACTGGATCTCGCCGATGGGCGGGTTGTTTCAGTCCGCCTCGCGACCGGCCAGACGGTCGCCTGTGGAACCCTGGTCAACGCCGCCGGCCCGCGCGCGCAGCAGGTCGCGGCGATGGCCGGCCTGTCGATCCCGGTGGCGCCCTACAAACGCTACAGCTTCGTCTTCGCCAGCGCCAATCCGATCCCCGGCCGAATGCCCAACGTCATTGACCTCTCGGGCACTTTCGTGCGTCCGGAAGGCGAACTCTTCCTCACCGGCAACACGCCGCAGGGCGACGGACCGGCCGACTACGACGACTTCGAAATGCACTTCGAGGAGTTCGACGACCATATCTGGCCGGCGCTGTGGCACCGCATTCCGGCTTTCGACGCGCTGAAGGTCCAGACCAACTGGACCGGTCACTACGAATACAACATGCTCGACCACAACGGCATCGTCGGCTTCCACCCGGAGGTGAGGAACTTCATGTTCGCCAACGGCTTCTCTGGACACGGCCTGCAGCAGTCGCCGGCCGTCGGCCGGGCGGTGTCGGAGCTCATCGTCCACGGCGCCTTCCAGACGCTCGACCTGTCGCACTTCTGCTACGAGCGCATTCCGCGCAACGAACCTTTCCTGGAAGAAGCGGTGATCTGAGCCCGGCTGCGCCGAACGGGCTCCGCGATGAAGGTCCGCACGAATGGCCGACGGGGTATGGTCCGAGGACCAGCCTGTCAGGCAGCGGATTTGAGCGCCTCGATCTTGCTCAGGACTGCGTCACGCGCGCGTTCGTAGCGTTGCAGGGCGGGCGTCAGGTCGGCGCCATCGATGCAGCACGTCTCAATGTCGCGGCACAGATCGGACAGTGTTTCGAAGCCGAGCATGCCCGATGACGAGACCAGCGAATGGGCATCTCTCTGGACGACGTCCCGCTCGATGGCGTCAGGCGCGATCGACACGAGCCGGGTTCTGAGCACGTCGGCCAGCTTGTCGAGCAGCTGGTTCACCCTGTTCTTGCCGAGCACTTTTGCCAGGTTTCCGAAGACGTCGGCATTGAAGACGCCGTCCCGATCGGCGGTCGCACCCGGTTCGTCGGCGCCTCGGTTAGGTCTGCCGCCGGTGTTGCGGACGATCGCCGCCAGCAATTCGGGCTGCTTGAAAGGCTTTCCGACGTGATCGGTCATGCCGGCGGCCCACAACTCGGAGAGCTGGAACGGCAGCACATTGGCGGTCAACGCGACAATCGGGATGTCCCGGACCGGGGAATTCAGCTCCCGGATATGCCGGGTTGCGGTCAGCCCATCCATGACTGGCATCTGAACGTCCATCAGCACGACATCGTAGCTCCGGTTCTGCACGGCTGCGACTGCTTCCGTGCCGTCAACCGCGACATCGACCTCATGGCCGTGAGCCCGAAGCACCGCACAAGCTATGTCGCGGTTGATCTCCATGTCCTCGACCAGCAGTATCCGGGCCGGTGCCGTCGTCTCGTTCATCGCCTGGGCAAACCGTGAAGGTTCGGCGTCCGCGGCGGCCTCGGGAAGTGCGACTTCGAACCAGAACAGTGAACCCTCCCCGGCGGTGCTCTCAACGCCTATCCGTCCCCCCATCAGTTCGACAAGGCGCTTCGAGATCGCCAGTCCGAGACCGCTGCCGCCAAATTCACGACGGACCGATCCGTCAACCTGCGAGAAGCGCTGGAACAGACGGTCCTGCTGTTCGGCCGGAATGCCGATGCCGGTGTCGCGGACGGCAAAGCGCAGCCCGATAGAGCCGGCGCCGGCATCGCCGATGCGGTCGACGGCCAGGGTCACGCTTCCCGTGGCGGTGAATTTCACGGCATTGTTCAGAAGGTTGAGCAGCACCTGCCTCAGCCGGTCCTGATCACCGACCAGGTGCGGCGGCAAGGTCGGGTCGATCCGCCGCACCATTGCCAGACCCTTGCGTGCGGCGATGCCGTTGACGATCGAGAGCGTATTGTCGATCAAGGCGCCGAGCGTGAACGGATGAGCGTCGATTTCGATCTGACCGGCTTCGATTCTGGAGAAGTCGAGAATATCGTTGACGACGGTAAGCAGCGCCGCGGCCGACGTCCCGATGCGCTCGGCGTAGCGTCTGTTCTGCTCGGACAGTTCCTTCGAGGAAAGCAGAAGATCGCCATAGCCGATCACGCCGTTGAGCGGGGTGCGGATTTCATGGCTCATCGTGGCGAGGAAGGCCGTCTTGGCTTCGCTCGCCTGCTCGGCATTCGTCTTGGCGATCTCTGCTTCCGCCTTGGCAAGCTTGAGCTCTTCCGCTCTTTCCTGCTGAAGCGTGACATCGCGCTCTGTAACGACCAGCTCGGTGGGAGTTCCCGCTTTGTCGCGCACCAGCTGCAGAGTGATCTCCGCCTGCACCCAGTCATCGTCCTTGCGGTGCAGCGTGAACACGCCTTTCGATTCGCCTATTTCGCCTCGTGCCAGCTTTGCGTACTCGGCCTGGAGGCGGGACCGCTGCTTCGGGTGAACGTCGGAAAATGCGTTCGAGTTCTGAAGCTCCTCCGGCGTGTAGCCGAGAAGCCGCATGCAGGCAGGCGAGGTGTAGAGCCGTGTCCCGTCGAAGGCGACGCGGCTGATCATGTCCGAGCTGTTTTCCGCCAGGAGCCGGTAGAGCGCTTCACGCTCGGCCAGTTCGCTTGTCTTGCGATCAACCAGTACTTTGACGGTTTCGGCACGGCGTGCGAACAGGAACAGCAAGGCGCCGAACAGCGCAGTGAAGACGATGCCGCTGCAAAGCACGAGCAGCGGCTCCTGGCTGGCGACGCTGTGCTCGAACGCGGGCGTGCTGTGCCAAGACAGCGTCCAGCGCTGCTGCATCACGTCGACCTGCTTTCGTATCGAAAACGCAGGCGCGGACGCAGTCTCGTCGGGCTCGCTGCTGTGGTAGATCAATGCTTCGGCGTCCTCGCTGTCGCCGTCATAGACGTGCAACGCCAGCGAGCGGTCTTCGCTTGTGGTCAGCCCGCTCATGAATTTCTGCGCGACGAACGGGGCATAGATCCAACCGGTCAGGGCGGCGCGACGCTCGTCGACCGAATTGAGCGGCACGTTCTTGCGATACATGGGATGGAGCAGGATGAAGCCGTTGCTCTTCGTCTGGTCCTGCACCAGCACGATGCGCTTGGTGATGGCCGGCTGGCCGGTGTCTCGGGAGAGCGTCGCCCCTTCCAGACGATTGCTCTCGAACGCGATGTTCAGTCCGAGGGCCGGGCGGTTCGGTGCCAGCGGCTCGATATAGGTGATGACAAAGCGAGGTCCGCCGGGAACAGCGGGATGGATGGTGAACTGGGGCTGCGTCATTTGAGCCCGCAGAAGGAAGTCCGCTACCTTTTCCACCGGAACGTTTTCGATGTAGCCGATGCCGTTGACGCCGGGCATGCTGCGCTTGAGGTCGAGGACCTCGACATAGGAGCGCCATTCCTCGGCGCTGACGTAGCTCGACCCTTCGAAGAAGCCGACGCCCCCAACCAGGGCCTGGTCGTAGGACGCCAGGCGGTGCATCAGCGCCTGCTCGTTCTCGATCGCCATCGAGGCGAAGATCGCGCTGTTGCGGTCGTAAATGAACTGGTTGCTTGCCTTCCAGCCGTAGAACGTCAGCCCGAGAGGCAAAAGCAGCAGCAGTATCGCGGCAACCGGCAGTGCGCCGAGCGGCGCGCCACGCCACGTAAGCCGGCGCTTGGCGCCGGGGGCAACGAGCACGATCGGCAAGAAGATGACGATGCCGAGGACGTCGCCACTCCACCATGTCAGCCAGTTGTGTGCCACGCCGGCGTACGGAACGACTCCGGCGACATAGAGCGAAGCCACACCGACTGAGGGGGCGACGATACAGCTGATCGGAGCGGCTGCGAGGAACAGCGCCATGATATCGCGGATGCCTCTGAGATCGATCGGTATCCCGACCGCCCGGCTGACCAGCCAGCGGGCGACCAGGGCCTGCACGGTCGAGCCGCCGGCAATCGCGGCCGCTACAGCCAGTTTGTCGAGCGCCCACCCGGTTTCAGCCGAATAGCCGCCGCCGATCACGGCGTTGAGCACCAGCGATCCGATGAAGATCCCCGGCCAAAGTGAGCGCCCATAGGCAAGCAATGCCCCGACCGCGATGCCGGATGCCGGCCAGATGATCGTCGCGTAGCCGGGCGGCACGGCCAGAAGCAGCCCCAGTTGTCCGGTCAGGTAATACAGGGCCGCAACGGCGACGATCTTGGCAAGCGCATGCGACAGCAGGCGTTGCATGGGGTGAAGAACCATCACCAGACGCGACATGGTTCGCTCACGAACAAGAAGATCGCCCCGACATCCGGCGGTGCGTTACGAAATGATCCGCTCATTCCTGCGACAGCACGCACATTCGTAAGCCAACCCGACCGGAGCAGAATTCGGCAGATCGCTGCATCGATCCCGCAGAGATTGCGCCGAACCCGTCAACGTCCGATTAATGCTGCGCTCTTCAGCTGCTCAGATGCGACAGTTCCAGCCCGGTCTGTGAGGCCGGAGGTCGCGGGTTCGAGCCTCGTCACTCGCGCCATTTAGATCAAACACTTAGCGGTGTTTTGATTTTTCAGTTTCAACTTTTTTCTCCAGCGAGTTTCAACTTTTTGAACTCGTTCTGTTCCGAGCCAAGTTTCCGTCTCCCTATGCGACGGGACTCATCGGCGGCGCGAACAGCCGCGAGGTTGACGGGCATATAGGTCTTCTGAAGCGTCTTGTTTTGGTCAATGCTGTTGCCCATCTTGGCTGCAATCGACTCGACAGACGCACCACCAGCATTGGCCTCGACGGCGCCAGCTCGCCGCATGTCCATCAGCCGCCGCCGCTCATCCGACCCGAACACGAGCCTGCGAACTTCGGCGAAATCATCAACAAGCGAATTTTTCTGGTACGGCACGGCAACGCGCGGCCTACCGCCTTTTCGCCCGGCGCAAAGCCTTGTGTGCGAAACATAGGCGCGTCGTCATGGAGGGTGTAGTCGAGGCCGGAGACATATAATTCGACCGTTGTCGAGCCTCGTCTTATTCCGCCTGAAAAGGCCGCTCGCCGGCTGCACCTAACGCCCGCCGAGTTCGAGGCCAAGCGCACCGCGCTGTACCAGCATGGTTTCCCCATGCCAGTTACGAAGCGAACAGATGCCCACTGCGGTCGGTTATCATTCGCTGCTCTGGCCACGCGCTTCTCCTACTCTGAATGCCCGGCGCCGAGATATGTATTGTTGAGACGGGTATCTCTCCAGCTTTAGGCCGCCCTCAGGTAGCCGCCGCCCTCAGGCTTCCGCCACATTATGTCGTAGGTTTCGACCCGCTCGCTACCCTTGTGATCACGCCAGCGAATCTCCCAAACACCCGCAGCATTGAAGCCTGCGGCCAGGGGGGCGTTCGTTCGGGCGGTACAGATTGGCGCTCTCAGTCATCGTTGCGACTCCTTGGGTGGTAGTACCGGTAGTCAAAGACGCACTTGAGCGCGCTGCCAAAAGCGATCGCCGAACGTCGCCTCCTACGTCGAGATTCTCCTAATCGCCGATCTCGAGGCCAAGGGTTTCCTGCCCAAGGGTGCGGCGGAGTAGGAGGCGCGCCGCTGCTATCAAATTCACGGCGCGCCTGGTTGGCGAAGCGTCGCCGACCGGCCTTCCGAACCCCGCCCGCCCGATCTCGGCGAGCTAACCCATATACTCCTCATATACCAGGCTTTGCAGCTCACAGCTCGAGCCTAAAGGCGTTTTCGCATATATAGTCAAGTACAAGTAGGCGCTTTCGCCTAAGCACTTCTCCACTGGACACCAACGTTGTTCTGTGGAATCTATCGGCGTCGTCAGCAATGAGTGGCAACGATGGAACAGACTTTCAATGAACTCGCTCGGATCCTTGCACAGGGCCCCGTTCGCGCCCGCTACGCAGCGTTGATGATCCGCCTGGCCGAGAGCCTCGCGACAGGTGTTGCGATCGGCGTAGGAGTTGCTGTGGGCCGCGTGTTGGCGGGCTGAGCTTCTTGTGCTCGTCCACGTTCTTCATTACGAACGTTGTTGAGCATAGGAGTTTGAAAATTGATCGACCAAGCCGAAGACCACGAAATAGTCAGTCTTACTGCGGATATTGTTTCCGCCTATGTGAGCAACAATCCTATCCCCGCGGCCGGCCTGCCGGACCTCATCGCGTCGATACATTCTTCGCTAACTGGCGTGCGCCAGCCTACCGCGGCCGAACCTCCGAAGCAGGAGCCGGCGGTCAATCCTAGGCGGTCAGTGTTTCCCGACTACATCATCTGCCTTGAGGACGGGAAGAAGTTCAAATCGCTGAAGCGGCATCTGAACGTCCACTATGGACTGACGCCCCATGAGTATCGCGAGAAGTGGGGTCTCGACGCAAGCTACCCGATGGTGGCGCCGAGCTACGCTGCCCAACGGTCGGCCTTGGCGAAGGCGGCCGGGCTCGGGCGGAAGCCCGGTGCGAAGCCTACGAAGAAGGCGGCGGCGAAGCGAAAGGCGCGGGCATAGTTGCCGCTTAGCGCTTCCGCTGCACGAACTGCAGATAGTAACCGCTTGTTCACCATAAGCCGGCAATCTGATTGAGGGTGATCTAAACACACCCAAAACTGACTCTGCGTCATTCGTGACGCACCCCCGCCGAGGCCGGCGGCCGACGTTTTCAAGTACCCCAATGCGCCCCAGCAAAAGTATACGTCGGCCGCCGGTTCTTCTCTCTATTGGGTGTTATGCCCTTCGTCCCGCTTACATCAGCGCCGTCTACGCCTCGGTAGGCATGGCGGCCTGCCTTCTGATGGCCGGCATGTGCGCCTACAGTCTGTTGCGCTAATGCGAAACCCGCTGCCGAGGGGACAGCAGCGGGCTTGGCTTCTCAAGGCATTGGCCGGATGCGGGGTTGGGACACAAGGCATCCGGCCAGCATTTCCAACGAGGGTGGCGATCCTTTGTTCCCCATATATTAGCAACATCTTGATTAAACTCGCGCTCGCCCCAGAATCGCCTGCATGGCGACGGGAAAAATCGGCATTGGCGATCTGGTGGCAGGGGGCGACTTGGGGACTATACGCCGTCTTCAGGAATCGGCGAGCGGAATGTAACGACAAAAAATGGCCCGCACCCGAGAAGGGGACGGGCCACATTGCGAATCGGGGATTTCCCGGCCCGTAATGAGGAAAACGGCCGGTGGAGGTCTGAGAAGCCAGGCGGTCAGAACGGTGTGTTTCGTCTCGACAAGGGCCGCATTCAGCGGATCCGCTAGTGTTCGGCCGGCAACCCTCTAGTGTCGACCTTTCAGGAACCTAGCCTCGCGAAGCAGCGAATTCCAATCTGTGCCAACCAGCTCGATCAGCTGCTTGGCCTCTTCCTCCCCGATGCCAGTTTCTCTCGTCAGTCGCTCCGCCAACAGTTTTAGCTGGCCTTTCCGCTCCTCCCCATTGTCGATTGCCGGGCACATAACGGTCCTCCAATGAAGAGAAACCGCTGAATCTAGCTTTTGTTTCGAGCGCCCGGCTCGCTTAAACTACGCGGGGGCACCGCGCACTCTGGCTAGCTCCCCTACTGGGTAGCCTATGACCAGTCGTGTAGCCCGATCCATGCTGTTGCCACGATCAACGTGGCGAGTATGGCGAACTCTACTATGGTTTGACGTGAAGGCATCTCTGCTTAGCACGGTCCAAGCATGAGTTTTGGCTTAATTCAGTCCCAATGCCGCCGGGCACCATCACATTGACGAAATCCACGGCGCCGGCCGAAACCAATGAAAGCCGACTTGGTTCTATGTGATCCCAGGCACCGGCGGAGGATCATGTGGGTAAGCAATTCAATAGCAGCGACCCGGACTCGGACCAGTTTCCGTATGAGGTCGATTTTTTTGCAGCGAAGCACGGCATTCCAAGACGCATGGCCGAACTCATCTTGCACTCCAATGGCCCATCTCGCCATCAATGCGACGCAGCCGCGGCGGCCTTTTTGCAGGTCATGCAATGGCGTCAACGGCCACGGCCAGTTACGAGTTGATCCGTCAGTTCTCCTGACATCCTGCAACCATACATTAGCAATCACTTTCGAACCTATTTGCCGTGTCGGAGTTGTATCGACATGGCGAAGGGCAGCATCAAAGTCGGCGACGAGGTCGCGATCAAAGCGACCGTGCGCAAGCGCATGACTGAGGATTGGGTCGCCGTGTTGATCCCTTCCTACCACCAGCCGCATTCGATCGTAGACCGGTCGCCAAACGTGAGCAGCGGGCAGAAAGTCGAGCTTGTCGGGGTAGTGACGCGGGTCGACGAAAGCACCGTCACCGTCAGCGGCCGGAATCTTGGGATAACGGTTAGCCGTGACGCCGTGCGGCGCCGTTCCGGCTAGCCCCATGCCGTAATGGACACGGCAACGTGACGGCCATACTCTCGCATCGCGGGAGAAACAGGGCGATGCAATTGTATATCGGTGCCGACGACGCTGATCGTTGGCGAAAGAATAAGGAGCGCGGTCGTGGGGAGCCTAAGACCGGCCCGTGGTCGCCGCCTCAAAAGATCGAATTGCCGACCCGTGCGCCGGAGCCCACGCCTCCTCCTGTGGAGCCACCCGTTCCGGAAGAACCAAAGCGAAGACGGCCCGCGCTGATTGTTCTAATCGCGACCGTCGCCTTGGTCGTAGGCTACTTCTCACCGTTGCTTCTCCAGCGGCCATCGTCGCCGAGCGCCCGCCTCAGAGAGGCACCCCAACTGCCATCGAAGGTGCCGCCCCCATCGAGCCGGCCTGACAAGTAAGCGACGGCGTAGGCTTCGCTATGGGCAAGGTCGCTTGCCAAGGGCTTTTGCGATCACTTCTGGTCTGGCTTTGAAATCGCCGCCCAAGTGCCGTCTGGTTGGCACTCATTGCTGCCTTCATGGACGGCGCCTGTGTTGAAGAATTTTTGCTCGAAGACACAACCGGATGCTGACGCCTTGCCGGTCTCCGATACAAACGAGGGCGTGCACAACATGGCGCCCTCGCCTGCGCGAACCGTTGCTCCAGGGGCTCCCAGCCATCGCGACTGCTCTGGAGCGACTTGCTGTTGGGCGAATGCCGAATGTGAGACCATCAGAAACGCTGCTGTCACGAACATCATGCGCATTGGATTCCCTCCACTTGAAAATCCTGCATTGTCGCATGCCGTAGAATATGCTCGCCGCGAAGGAATTTCACCCGGCCAGCCGGTGATGCCTACGCGATCACGCCATAGCCTTTCGAGGTAGTTTAGCCGAATTGCATATGCGGCGGCTCCTCGGGGAGCTGCCAGGCCGGCGCACGTCCTCAGGCATTCTCCCCAAAGAGAGGCGCCGGCCACTATATTAGCGACTGCTTGTAAACGGAACGAAGTAGGAAGATAATGCCTGTTGCGAGGAGGTTTGAGGGAGGTTCCGATGCGATGGCCTTTGATCGTGATCGCGCTGGTTATTGGCTTGATCCTCTGGGACCGCTTTGCCAACGACAGCGCCTATACCGCCGACGTTGAGCGCAGCTTTGCATCTTTGCAGATGCCGAGCGGCTGGAGAGAAGCCCCTGTTATCCATTTCCACAACCCGCTCGACCGGTGAGCGATCCTAGCAGCCGTCCGCAGTTTCGCCCTCGCCATCGACGGCTACGTCTCGATAGCCGCCGTGCTTATGATTTGGTGGCTGCGCCTTAGCTCAGCGTGATCTTCGGGTCGATATAGAAGGTTGACGAAGCTGCCCCTGCATTTACATAGGCAAAGAGCCAGCCCCTCTGCTGTGGCGTGAACGTAACAGCCAATTTGAACTTGGTCGTGCTTCCGCCCCATGTCCCGGAGCCCGCCGAAAGCGCCGAGCTAGATGCGAGAATGTCAGCCTTGCTGTTGTAGGCGAAGCTGGCATTCGGCGACGACCCACTGCCTAGATATTCCACCTCAAGCCAGATGTCGTTATTGTGCGGCACGGCGCCGCCGCCCCAGATGCCTCGATTGTCGCGGTGACTGATGACCCTGTGGTGTCGTTCCAGATGGCTATCGGAGGGCTTTTGAACGGAAAGTGTTCGGAGCAATTGGCAGTGGTGACAATCTTCTCGGCGATCACCGTGGTGCCGTCGCTGGCACCGCGGCTGCGTACAATCGTCGTCTCCTCGGTCTGCGTGCCTTGATAGCGGACACGACCGTGCTTGTAGTTGGTGCCGCCGGAATCGACCCTTACATAATCGAGGCCGCCTTCGCCTCTCGCCGCAGGCCGCGAGCTGAGCGTCACCGCCGAATCGATCTTGCAATCCATCAACACAAGCTGGGCCGCGATCTGACCAGCGCTGTTTGTAAAAATCGTCTTGCCAGAGCCGAGCGCGCTAAGATCAACGCCACGGCATTCGATGTGAGCGCCACGCGTGCTCGCGGCCACGACGAACAGCGTGGTTGGTATTGTTGCCCCGGTTACGGCGGAAGGTGTGTCCCTCCATAATATTTCTGCCGAACAGGTGATTTTTTGCGAAGCGTGTCCAAACTGGACTGTCGTGTTTTCCAACTCGACGCTGGCGCCGCCGGCGCTGGCGGTCCCGAGAGCGATCTGCGCACTGGCGCTCGACGTTCCGAGGCGAAGGGCGCAGTTCCTGAATTTGACAATCTTGTCAGTTGCGTTGAGCACCGTCATGCTCGCGCTGAGGGAGCTGCTTCCACAGGTGAATGTTATCCCGTCGTAGACGCAGAACGACCCATCAAACGTCATCGAGTTGCTGGTCGTCGTGGCTTCCGTAGCCGTTGTCCGGATATCGGCGGAGACCGGCGGCACCGAACCGGAGTGGTTGACGCATACGACCCTGACTGGCGAAGCGGCGGTGCCAGGCGATGTATAAGCCTGCTGGCGCTTGAAGCCGCGTGATCTTCCGAGACATAGATCGTGTCGCCTGCGGCGGATGCGGTTAGCGCGGCGGCAAGGGCCAGATAGGCGTTGGCCCAATCGGTGCCATTGGCGGCACCACCGGCACCTGAGCGGACGTAGCGAAGAGTCATTTATTTGTGTTCCCTTTTTCAATGAATGATGTGCCCACGGCTGCGCGATCGCGCCGAGGCGCGTTTGTTGGTCATGACTGGGATTCCTTTGGAGGGCGGCCAAGCGCGTATGGCGACGCGAGCAGCGTGCAATGTGGTGCACTGTTAACAGTTTATTTAGTGTTTCCGGAAACAATGGCGATTACGTTGAGTCCACTGTTGGAACCGAAAAAATGTATGATGTGATACGGGTCGCCGGAGCGATTCTTGTCTTACTCTCAGCCGTTGGCGCTATCTCGAAGAGACTTGGAAAGGTGCTGCCTATAGGAGGATCCCATACCGCACAGATGGCAATCGTGCTTGGTCTGGCGTTCGCCATCTCAGAGTTCGGTGAGGTATTTATCCGGTGATGGGATAATGGCTGTTCAGAACCGAATTTCCGTATCGTTTGACGACGAGCAATTCATAGTGCTTGAGCGGCTATCGACACAAACGCACAAGACCAAGGCAGAACTAATTCGGACGATTGTGACCGAGTACCTGAGGGACAATCCGAACCGTTTTCGTAGGGCAACCAGCGTCACAAGGGCGAAGAACATCGTTCTTCCAGATGACGACTAACGACACAGTAATCTCACTAGCTTCAGCCTTCGGGGAGACCGGGTGATAATGCGCACCGCGGGGGTTCACTAGAGCCATGCTTGAGCTAGACAAGATATGCAAAAGCCCACCTAGCGAGGATTTCGTCAATTCGTTTGAGATCATCCCCATCAGGAGATAGGTTTGTCTGCGGATCTATCATCGTATCTGCGGTCGCAGCCCAAAACTCCGTTGTGTATTTTTCCGAGAAATGTGTAGTCAGTCCGCTGTACACTTCCCCATGTAATAACATCACAAACGTTATCGTCATACGCTAGACCCAAGACGCAATGACTATTGCTACGCAGGCCAGCGCCCATGTATCCAAGCCACGGATCGCCAAGCCGCCAAGCGTCAACGGCCGCATCCGGTAGATCCAACATAATTATCACACCGCCAAGCCTATCGATGGCAACTTGGATGCAGTCCTTATATGTTAAGACAACAGGCGCGGTCATGCCAACTTTGAACCATCGTAATTTGCGACCAGCAATCCCCGTTGTTGTCCAGTAGCTGGCCGCCTTCGGAATAGTTAATCCCGGATCAGGAGCGCCAGTTCGCGGGTTCCATCCGGTGAGGTTCGAATAATCTTGAAGGATTCCTTGCGCGGAGACATTCATCATGCCGGCTGACGTTGCCCCCGTCCAAGCCATGAGGAGGCGTCCAAAGCAAGCTAGTACGCAGTCGCCAGCGACAAAATTCCCTAAGTCATCCCAGTTAGTTACACCGCCAATACGGTCTAGCTGAGAAGGAGGTTTTGGTATCGGTTCACCAGGGAATTCTATGATGACTGGCGGCTCAGGCGCCACCGCCTCCGTGGGTATTGCTCCAAATTTCAGTGGGCCGTCGTATCTGGTCGTTCTGCGCGGTCTCTCTGGAAGCATTTTGACGGTCTCCCAAGCGTAACCTCTATGCGCAGTTTAGATATAGATGAACCTTAAGTACAGCGCGGCAATCAACGTGCCTTGAGTACCAGAGCAGGCGGTCTCATCGGATGCCCGCACCCGGATATGTTAGAACCGCCACCGCCCCCATTCCAAATTCCTAATTTTGCGGATGCGAATATTTCCTTTCGGCGCCGGTACCCGCTAAAACGCGACGCAGAGTGAAGATGCCCCTCACCGGATGCCGCGCAACCGTATCGCCGCTCGGACATGCCGCCTCAATCGCACAACATAACGTCTTGAATTTTTACTTGATGCTGGTGCGCTTGCCGCCGGCACGGTTAACCGTGTTTCTTTGGATTTGATTAAATTGAGCGGCGCACGATGTCCCAATGAGAAAGATAAATCCGACATGCGCGGCGATCCTGATCGCTCCATTTCTCATAGTTGGAGTGCTGTTTGTCGTTGCGTACACGCTAGACCGCAGCCCGCAAGTTGACCTCAGATACACGTCGACCATCAGATAGCAGCATCTAATTGATGCCACGCAACCTGTGATCTCGCTCTATTTTCTGAATTACGCGGCGCCTGGCTGCAGCCGCGTTGTCCATTGAGGTTTCGGAGCGCGTCAGACTGGCCGATGTCTCGTTGTAAGCCGGGTCTGGGCAGAGCGACACCTCCCATAGAACAGCCTCCTCAATGATACGCAGAGGCAACTGCGCGTCGTCGCCGTCGTCCCAGGTCTCTCGCGTCACCGTGAAGCCGAAACTACAGCCTGAAACGTCCTGCCTGCGCACCGTTCCGATCGCTGTCATGCCATCTGGAGTAGTGTCGTCAGGGTTAAGCCCAAAATACAAACCAACACGGTCTGAGCGCAGGTCCAGCGTACCGGACGAGGTCCGACCAAGCGGGCGATCGTAGTTATGATTCCATAACGCCAAAACGTCGGGGTCGTTCGCGAAGGCTTTTGTCAAAAAGGGCCGGGAGAGATTTTCTCCCTGAACGATCCTCCAATGTCGGTCACGCTGTTGTAGACGACGGCATAGCCGCTGATTGAATGATCAGCCATTACGCTTTACTCGCCTTGAAGCGGATTGGACGTCGCTTGCCGCCTACTGTGGCATGCTCGACGCGGGTTTCATTGCTGCCGTTAAGCTGCATAGCCAGCCGCCTCCGCTTCTTTGATGTAGGACGCAATCCGGCGTGCCGGATCCGTTGCGTCGCCAAGGTAGAACGGTTTCACCTGGCCAAGCTGGCCATATCGGATATCTTCCGCGTCGAGATCGTGGCAAAGTTCGTGAAAAGACTGGTGCGCGACATCGAGTGCCTTCATCGCAGCGACCATTGCCTTAACTCGCCGCCCGAACTCAGGGCGAACCGCGGCACAGGCAGCGCGGCTGGCTGCCGTGTGGGCGTCCCTGATACGCTGTTCGACGGTTTTGAGGGCGACTTCGTGGTCAGACTTTTCCGCCCGCACCTCGGCCAAGCGCTTGCTGTTTAGTGCCTTAGTGCCCGGCTCGTCGCCGAGCAGCTCTTCGGGAGTCAATTCGTTGAACCGGTCAGTAAGTTCGGTTCGTTTTGCGATGAGCGTGGAATAGTTTGTGTCCGACTCTGCGAGAGAGGGCACCCGGTACGCGTCGGTCGGCTTCTCCTTCGGGGCGACACGCGATGGCCGCGGGTCGTTAACCGGCTTCGGTCTAAATTTATTGATGATCATGATTTGGCTCCAAACAGGTCATTGATGACGTCGCAAAAAGCGCCGTCGTTGATTTCGACTGACTTACGGTGGCCGTACTTCATCCAGCGGCCAGGCTCGCCTTCGCTAAAGCGGCGGCAATCGATCGTGTCGGTAAGTGTGATCTCCTGCCAATTCGATACGACCGTGATGATCGTCTTGGCGACGAGCGCCCTCGCGTCCAACGAGCCCGTAGCGGCGATTTCCGCCATGATGTCGAGCTGCTCGCCAGCTGTGACGCTAATGCTTGCCGGTGCGCCCTGTGGCACGCCTTCACGGCGAAGAGCACGGTATTCGCGTACGGTCTCTGCTACGGCGCGCAGCGGTGCGTCTACGGCCACGCCGAGCATCAGCGTCGCAACGTCCTGCGGACTCAGGTCTGGCGAAACGCCAGGCGAGCCAGCGGGGAGAATTTGGGCTTCAGTGAGCGCGCGAGCGACCTCTTTGGTGCGGCCTGTATCATAGCCGACGCGGCGCACGAGTCCGTCGCACGCCTGTTTTGTACTGGGCATGTTGTTGTCCTTGAATAGAGTGGGAAATTGCAATTTCCCGTGTAGATGGTTGTAAAAAAGAAGGCCCGGTGGCTGAAGCCACCGAGCCAATCTGCTCGTCTGTGGAACTGCCACAATGACGAGTGCCGAGGGGCGGTTAGCGGCGACGCAGACGACAGAGCGGGCGCCTGCGAGGGAAAGAGGTGTTAGTTCTCCACCTCATACCTTTGAAAACGAGTTGGGGTACGGATTAGGCAGCGAGGCCCAAATACTGTGCTTCAGCCGGGGCAAGCTCATTCCGCCGAGCGTCCACGCGACGACTGCAGGCCGCGGCTTGCGCTGCCATTTGGCGATCAATCATCTGCCATTGATCGCGAAGACTATCGATGCCGCCATACACAACCCACTTCGCCTTAGCGCTCCGGGCTTTCCACCTGTGGCGAAGATCCTCTCCGATCTCGGTCAGGGTGCATCCGTCAAGCACCGCGTCTTCAAATGGAATGAGGAGGTCACCCAAGCCAGCCCGCAACGCCGCCAGGATGGGCTGGCCGTCAATTTCTGGCAATCCGCTCGTCCTCGCTTTTAGCCAACCGCAGCGGTGTCTGCGTCCTGGTGCCGTTCTCGTCGTCGGCCACATTGGTGCGCTGGCCGACGCTTACGCGCTGCTTCACGTTCTGCCTTGTCTCGCGATAGGAGATTTCCCCGCCCGATAGCATGGCGCCCCTCCAGTCACCCTTCTCGGCTCGCTGAAACGGCTTGTCGAAATTCTTTCCAGATAGGTGCAGGCTGCGGTTTTCGACGCTGATGCCTTCCTCGCTGATGTCGAGTTCGTCATCGTAGGGCGAAGTGCCAACCACCTCGCAGAGTAGCCGATAGCGAATGATCCATGGGATGTCGTCATGCCTGCGATCGCGGCGTAGAAACAATGGGCAACGGCGCCGCATCGTTGTCATTCGCGGCTGCATACTTGCGCGGCTCCATTTGTTCGGCCCGCGGGGCGCCCTGTAGCGGCATATGGTGATGGCCGGCGCGGATGCCACAGGTCGGCAAACTCGCGCCTGGCGAGCGCTTTTGCGGAAGGGATGGCGGTGTCGACTTCGAACGCTACCTGCAAATACCTGTTCGCGATGTCGAACACAGGCGTGTCGTCATTGGCCGCAATGCTACCTTCCGCCTCAAAAGCGGCCTCCAGATTTTCCATTGAGGTGCTCTGTTCCCAGAAGGTCGCCCCACGCGACCGTTGCGTTGTGCCAGCACAGCCGGCGGGCTTTGCCGCCTCAGGGCGGTCTTGGTCTTAGTGCTATCTAGCGTTGACGGCACCTGCAAACACTAAATGTATGGTCCATTCCGGAATTTTTCTAGCGGCACGGCGTCTATAGCGAGTGCGCTGTGTCCCATTCGCAACAACAGTTACCTGAATCGTGCTGGCACAATGTCGAATGAACATAGACGACCGGCCGCGTGAGGGCGCAATTGAGCGCGTTGTCGATCGAACGGAGGTTCAAATTGTCGTCAGTGTTTCAGTCCGAACTCAAGGCGCAGTTATCTCGGGCTGCCGATCGAGGTGCCCCATCGGTGGTAATCAATTCCGGTGAATTGCACCGCGCGATCGGTGGCTACCCCGGACCCAACCACCGCATGCCTGTGTGCTGCGAAGCGATGTGTGCAGAAAAGAGGGACGGCGATCGTGTGATATCCAGCCCGCCAAAAGGCAAGGGTGCTAGCTTGAGTATCGAATACAAACTGCCGCGGTGAGCATTCGGGTTAGTCGTCGCCGTTCTCCTGCGTCCCCTTTTGGATCTCAGCGCGGTAGAGATACTCCAACTCCCACTCTCGGATGATCCCGTCGCGGGTGGGATTTCGAGCATCTCGATCGCGCGGGAGGAACTCCTCTGCGTTTCTCTTCCAAATCCGACGATACCTAAACCAGGGAACAATCAGTACGAACAGGCCAAAAGCATATGGCCAAATTGTCGACGCCGGCTGGACACCAAAGTAGGCGATACAAAGGATTGCGGCGCCGACGGCGCTCTGTATAGGGGCGCCTGTGACGGCCTCCTGCTGCTTAAGATCATAGACTTCCAGTTGAAGATTACTGATGTAGTTTTGCACCTCCTCAGGCAGGTCTTCATATCGCGCAGCAGGATGTCTATCCTGCATTCTAATCCATCCAGCAGGCGCTTGTCCGCCTCTTTCATCTGCCCTTTATAGTCGGGAGCGCGATACCATGGGAGCACCTCGCCTTGTGTCTTCTTTTGCCACCACATCAATTTGCCCCCTTCGACAGTTTGAACGCGCTTTATGGTAGCCGAGATTGGCCATGAGTAGACCCCCAACATCTGAATCGGAAAACTGCGTACGCTCCGGTTGCGACGGACAAAATCCCGTCCGACAAGGATTGCTAGGCCTCCCTCGCGCGCGCTTGCGCGCACGCGTGGGAAAAACTGTATTAGCACTATCGGCAGCCGTTCGGGGCGGTAGGGCGCGCTGATTGATTTAGAAAGCCGAGGCGCCCTCCCGCCCTCAATGCAGTCCCAACTCTGGGCTCCAGCAAACTGGCCAGCCGCTGACGTCGTAGCCGATCCGAGAGTGCCTTGCCGCCCGCGCCTTCCCACCTTGTCTTAGATGAATGGTGCGATTTGCAAAGGCTCTGGTGATTGCGCTCCTCGCGCTCGAGCGATAGGTCGCCATTCGGTCGCCTGATATGGTCGACGTCAGTCGCAATCTCTACGATGCCAAGCACCACTGGCACAGCGGCTCGAGCGCAAGTTGCCGCGGTCTGACGTGTTCACGCCAGACACGCGAGTCGAGGAACGGTCTACGCATCGTCGACAACATCCTCGGCGAATTGCGCTACCGCCTCTACGTTTGACTTGCGTTTCGCCATGTCCTCGACGCGGACCGCTCCTTGAATGCAGAGCAGCGATGCCGCGCCATCCGCAGTCATGCCCATCGCACGCAGTTTGCTGATAGCGTCCTCAACAATCTCGCGCGCCCGGGTCTGCCTTGGGTCGATAGTGGTCATGCTGCTTTCTCCTTGTTGGTGTCGGGCCGGTTGTCGTTGTCGGGCTTCGGGGGAGGCTTGGGAACCGCGACGGTGCAGACACGTTGCTGGTCCAACAAGGACCTGATCGATGCTGCGATTGTTGATGTTTGGGCTGGCTGCTTACGTGGCGATGCTGATTGTCCGAGAGAACTCTGGCGAAGCGGACTCCGAGCCGCTTCGCGATGAAGAGCCCGCACGCGGTACGCGGAGGCCGTCGCCGAGGCGTCGGACGTCCAAGCGCTGATTGTCATTGTCGAGTTTCGGCGCCATTCTGTTGTGCCCCACGGTAAGCCGACGCAGTGCGTCGACTAGCTCTTCCTGGCTGAGATATCCCCACGCTACAAGATCGAAGAGTGCAGTGTGTACGTGCGGCACGATCGCGACTCTTGATCGTCTCCACGATGTGGCGAACGCTGGCGAGGGCATTGCCATACTTCGAATGAAACCAATCTAGAATGAAGCCATAAACCAGCATGTGCTTGCGCTTTGCGCGCTGGTCATATGGCAGGGAAATGGCGAGTCTAAACTTCGCCTCGAGGCTTTCCGCTTTCGGAAGGCGAGGCGGAAGGACATCAGCTTCCGACATGGCTGCCGGCTCCGAGCGCCGCTACCGCGGCTGCCGTGATCTGCTCTGCCAGGACAGGGTGAAAGGTAGCGGTGTGCTTGCCGCATGAATTCGGGGCATGTGTGCGCAGGCCGTTTGTGGTGCGCTTCAACAGCAGGCCAAAGAGCCGCAAATGTTCATTTATCTCGACGTCAAAACGCGCTTCCGCGCCCGACCCCTGCAGCAGGGGTCGGATGGATAGGATTTTCAATTTCGTGATGTCCTTGTGGGCTTTGCGGGTTGGCGCCGGTTGGTTCCGGAGCTTTTGGTTTCAACTTTCTCGGCTTTTGCCGCGCGTTAACGCTTTGAAACTTTCAAGTGGTGGAAACGAGAATCCCCCGGTCTGTGAGGCCGAAAGGCGTTCTTCCGCCAACCGGAACATATCCTCGAAGGCCAGCTCAAGGCTAAGCATCGTGGTGATGCCCTCAACGCGGCAGGAGCCACGCCCTAGCCGAAGCTACGGGGTTGCAGCCGCCGCTAGACCAAGGCCGGCGGCGGAACACGTCTCAGGGTATCTAAGAGCCCCGCGGCATTCAGGTGAGTCGGCTCGGAATCATCTGGCCCGATGAGGATTGAGAACGCGTTCGCAGCCGCAGCCGGCAGGGCTAGGCGCTTTAGGTAGGCCTTTGGCGCAAGAATTGAGCTTAAAAGCGGGTCAAACCCATCAAATGCGGCTCCGGCGCCCTTGCCTAGATTCTCTCTCGCAGCACCAGCTGATTCCTTGCGCTATTGGTTTCGTGAGCGCCTGGATCCAAGCGCAGGCTTGAAATGAGTTGGGGTTCCTCGAGTGCGAGTTAGTCGGTGGTAACGGTCGCTCGGGATCTCCATAACTGCGACATGGTCGAGGTTGGCGTATCGCGCCCGGTAGTAACCCTCGCTCTCAATTTCTGTGAATGTGTGCGGCGGAACCTGAAAGATCGCAGCCGCCTTCATTCCGAAGAAAATACTAGCGGCTACTTCGTCCAAGAAGTTCCACTCATCCTCTCCCTGGTCGTACGTGATACGCACAAAGGAGACCATGCGCATTGCTTTATCCTCGCCTATATCTGCGATTATAGCCTCACAATCTTCCCTAAGATTTTCAGAAGTCTCGCCTATTTCCAAGTCGTATAGGGCTCGATAGACTGCAGCAGGATAATATGCGGGCATTGCCTCAACGTCATCGCCAATTAATTCTATGGATTTGGCGTATCTAAGATTGATAAGAACAAGTTTATTATCAAGGGTTGAGCAATAAATCCAACCATGAGATTTATGATGCGTGCGGAAAGAATTCAGATTTTGTAGCTGAGTGAGAAGTGATAAGCGTGCGCTTTCAGCTATTGGATATCTTCGAATACCGGGAGCCGTGCGCAGACTAAGGGTACCATATCTCGTCTCAATATCAAAAGCTGTAAACGGTCTCATACGGCACTCCTCATCATAGAGGCGGTCCTCATTATATGGGGGATGTTCAATTGAGCTGTTTGTCGTTTCCCAGGGCGGCCATAAGCGATGCGTCCATCTTACGACCATCACTGAAGCACTTTCAGTCCATTTGTCCTCCGGTTGTTGGCGAGAGCGCATCTGACTGCCGCCTAATGCCCAAGTCGGACGCGACCTACCTGATCGGTCAGTGGGGCCCTGTGACGCATTAGACTGTGGTGAAGGAGCGCTCCTAGACATCCGCGAAGTATTCCGTGTTTTGGGCAAATCGGGAATGACCTTTACGCCGCCTTTTGCCGCCGTTTCTGCTCAGTGAGGTGCACGGGCGGATTGCTGCCCGGTACTGCACGCTTGTGCTCCCATGAAACGCTCATCTGGGGTGGTGAGCCTTCGTTGAGTTCGAGGTCGGCAGTGTTGCCAACAAGCGAACTCCGATCACTCTAGCCCTCACAGTTTACTTTCCTGGGATGCGGCAAACGTCATTTCCATGCTTGTGCTGCTGCCGATCAGCACATCATGGTCAAGCCGTCGGTGGGACTTTTTTGGTAGTTGCTTGCTGGCGTTTGCCTTCGTGGCACTCCCGCGCGGAAGCCATGACAGCTCGTCGGGCCGTCTTGTGTTGAACCGCCATCGGTTCGACTCTGCTTCGCTTCCAGCTCGGGTCCATCTCCAGGTCGGCGATCAGCCCGACACATGGATGCGCACTCGGTGTTGGAGCCGCATGGAATGCGCAATCAAGCGTCGACCTTTCGCCTCAGCACTGACTTCGACGCTCATTGCCTGGCAGAGAAAGAGCTTCACTGCAGCTTTTAATTATGCCCGGCGGGCCTCGAAGGAGCGGCTGACAGAAACACTAAGTGGGCGGGCGACCTCAAAAAGCATGGGCGGGCCTGCCCGGTTTGTCGCGTCATCGTATTTTCTGCAGCCGCTGAAAGCAGATGCCGTTGGATCGGGCAAGCTGGGTCCGCCGGCGAGACATCCGACTCAACGCGGATTGTCACTATCTGCCTACCAACATGATGATCGGCAGGATGAACGCCACCTCGATTTTAGGCTCGCCCACACCTGGAGTAGCGGGCGCTTCGGTTCCAAAGCTGCCCGTTGCATCCGATGGCGTTAATGGAAGAGATGCTGGTGAGCGCCTTCCACCATGCGTTGCAAGTCTGACTGGGATGAGCGAGCCGAAGGCGTTCAAAGACTTTTAACCAGAAACGATATTCGCACGTAGCTCCTCACAGTGCGCCGACAGAGCGGACCAAGCAACAACCGTCGCAGCCCCCTCGCACCAAGTACTTTTGCCATCTCGACGGCTTCGGTGACGGACCAATGCACGGACGACGCGGCCGCCTTTTTCCCTCTTGAACCGAGAGGCGGAGGGCAAAGCATTGGATCAATCAGCTTTCCCGCCCGTGTAGGGAGAACTTTTGACTACGATGGGCAATTTGTCGTCTCGTTTCTTCACGCTGCGCCCCCTTTCCCTCCCTTTGAGACGCCAATAGTGCACCCTCCTCGCCGCCCTGATTTTGAAGTGCCCAGCCTGTTCGGAAGCATCTGCTCCGGCACAAGCTCTTGCCCGATACGGATCACATCTCCGAGCACAGAGCGAATGTGCAACCAGGGAAACTCAGCAGAGGCTTCCGCCGGTTCCCCTTCGCTCAGCACGGCATCGAGCTTGGCCGCCACACCCGCAAGTGAAGCCGCCGGGGTCTCCAGCAATAGCTGAAGCAGGTTCTCCGCTTGGTCCGCCGCCTCGCCTTCAGCGAGTAACGCTGCCGAATAACCAATTTCCCTATCAGCGACATCCCAGCGCTCTTGATGGGCCTCCAAGTCAGCCTTAAACTTTGCGCGGGCTGCCTCGTCTTCTGGTCCTGGACCGAGTACTTCGTTTAGGGCCTGGATTGAATGGAATCTGACGCTCGTGCCGTCGTGCAGCGGGATCGTTGCACAAGGAAATCCAACAGTTTCCACAAGATTTCGCTCTAGGCGCTGCTGCAGACGGCACCGCCGCTCAGCCTCTTCGTGAGCTATCAGCCATTCGCGCCACACTGCCACTGCAGGATCGGCTGATTGATCAGCTTCCGCATGGTCGCAGACAAGCTTCCCTGGTTGCCTTCCCTCCTTTGCATTTGCCGCTATCGCAAGTACCCTCCTACGGGTGACGCGGGGCAAAGTCGTGGTATTGTCGGAATCAGCCATGATCCGAGCTCCCTGAAGCTTAGGTGTGGTCAGGCTGACTTAGGTGTTCCTGCACCTGGTCAGCCGCTCTGCGGACCGTTCCAGTAATGGTCTCGGCACGCGAGAGAAAGTGATGGAAAAAATATCAATGCGACTTCGCCAATGTCAATAGAAAATCTATCAAACCAGGCGTCGGCTGTGACCACGAGACAAATCAAGGCTGCACGGGCGTTGCTGGGATGGTCTCAGGGAGACTTGGCTGAACGCTCAGCAGTGTCTGAACCAACAATCGCGCGTCTAGAAGCGGAGGATGGACGGCTCGGTGGTCGTCCCGAAACTGTGACGAAGATCATTAGCGCGTTGGTAGTCGCAGGTATCGCGTTTATCCCGGAAAACGGTGGCGGGCTAGGTGTGCGCTTGCTCAAAGAGCGTCCGCGGTAAAGGCGGGTTCAATCTCGCTGCCGGTTAGTCAATTGTTAATATGCGACAACGCCACGCGTGCCTCGTCTTGAACCTCCAGCAAGCGTTCCTCCGCCGACCGGTACATGTCCTCGAACGCCAACTCATGCTCGAAGACGACGCCGCCGGTGCGGATGGCGAGCACGTCCTTTTCGCCTTTCGGCGCGAAATAGATCTGTCCGACCGCCTCTCGAATGCGTTCGCCGATCTCCTTGGCGTCCTTTTCGGTCGCGCCCGGCAGAAAGACGCCGAACATCGAGGTGCCGATGCGGCCGACGAGATCCTCCTTGCGAACCGACGACTGGATCGTCGAGGCGATGAGCCGAAGCGCCTCGTCGCCCCATTCCAGGCCGAAGCGCAGGTTGAGGGACTTGAGATGCTCGGGATGGATGACTAGGAAGGCGCCGGAGCGCGGCCCGGCCTCCGAGGTCTTCGCGGCCCGTCTGTCCACCATCGAGGTGAAAACCGGTCCGTTCAGGCAGCCGGTCAGCCTGTCATAGGTCGCCGACCGGTTGAGCTCCTGCCGGTAGCGGCGGATCTCGGCCTGCTTCGATCCGAGCATCAGGAACAGCGGCAGGCCGATGGCCAGCGGCAGCAGCGTTGCCGTGATCACGCTGCGCGCGAACGGCGTCAGCGCCTCGCTGAACAAAAGCAGATAGTTGAGGCCGAGCGAAAGGATGAGGCAGCCGGCCGTCCCCAGCACCGTCAGCCACGCAACATCTTTCCAGCTTTGGGCAGAGGGGGTCGCTGTCGGTTTGGTCACTGGCCAATCTCCTGTCCGATGCGCTGGCATAAGGCCGGTGTGTTGCAATTTCGGTTTCGACGATCGCTACAATTTGATGCATGCGGGCGGAATGGCCATCAAATCGGCCCGTGCCGGCAAAGGCTGCACCGCAAGGGTTAACAAAACAGATATCGAAGGTGGCAGTCGGCGCGGGCCTGACGGCCAGCCTGGAGCGAGCCGATCGGCAGCGGTCCCGCGCCTATCGAGGCGGCCCGAACATGCCCATTTCGGCGCTCCTGGCCGTTGCCTCGGCCTTGCCGTAGATGCCACCGGGCAGCGCCGTGGCCCAGCCGTTGGAGACCAGCCAGGCGCCGACGTCCTGCTTGCCAAGCTTGCAGGGCGCGGCGATGGCGAAGCGGTCGACATCCGGCGGCACCAAGCATTTCAGCGCCCGCCCGCGCAGCCAGGCGTTGAAGGCCGCCCGCGCACGCTGACCGCACGGCCAGGCGACCTCGTGAAAGGAACAGCTCCTGTCGGGGTCGATGGCGAGCGTGCCGCTGATCGCCACCGTCCGGCCCATCGCCTCGAAGATCGCCGACGAGGTGGCGATCGGCCGATAGAGCAGCATCTCGCGCCAGTCGCCCGGCATCGGCGTCTTCGGCCAGTATGCAAGACCGAGTTCGCCAAGCGGCGGGCGGGCCTCGATCCGTTCGATCCGGGTCGCATCGAGTTCGGGCGGCGCGATGAGATCCTGCGCGATCTTGCGCGCCGGCTGCCGCGGTCCGGCATCGAACATGGGTGGCGCCGTGGTCGCTGGCTGGTTACCGGAGTCCAATGCCGGCGTCTGCCGACCGACCCCAATCAACGCCCCGGCTTGCAGGATCAGCAAGACCCCGGCCAGGAGTTGGACACCTCCCAACGCGATCGCCAGGCGAGACCTTGCCGCGGTGCCGCTCATCGGCGGCGTCCCGGCCATCGCCGTCGAACAAAAGGCCGACCTGGCAACCAGCTTGAGCGCACCCCTTCAACCCCCGATGAAACGGCTCCGGCCATCCGATCCGCCGCGTTGGCGTCCCGGCAGTGCAGCATAGCACGCGCGCGAAGGATGCCGAAGCAGGCGCCCCGTTAAGCTTCGTTAATCCTTGCGCAATCTCTGTTGCCTATTGTGGCCCGGAATTTGTCGAGGACGACATGAAGCGCAAACCGATACTGCTCTTTGCTTTCCCGGCTCTCATGCTGCTCATCCTGGCGGGTGAGCGGGCGGCGACGTTCCTGCTCGGCACCTATCCCGCCAGCCCGACGATGTGGCGGATCTGGCTGGAGCTGCGGCCCCTGGCGACGATGTTCTGGCAGCAGGTCGACCTCTATATGGGCGCTTCGATCGCGCTGGACGCAGCCATGCTGGCCACCGCCGCGATTGTCTGCTGGATGGCATGCCGGGCGAGGGGATCGGCGGCCTTCTTCCTGGCCAACCATGCCACTCTTCTGTTTGCCGGGCTGATGATTGCCGCCGGCAGTCATTCGGAAACGGCGAGCACGATTGCCGCCTTCACCGCGCCCAGCGGCATTCCATTCTCGCTGGCGATCGACTTCACCCTGAAGAACAGTCTGGTGCTGTGCCTGGGCTTTGCGGCATGCGCCTATTGCCACGTCGCCTTCCTCAACGAAGCCAGGCAGCGTGGTGAAGCCCGGGCTATCCGTATTCTCGCGCTGCGGCGGGATTTCTAGGCCTTCAGCCTCAATCGCCCGGAACGCTCGGCAAAATCAGTTGATTTTGCGGTAGTAGACCTTGCCGTCCGCCTGCTGGATGCGCTGGTAGGCAGGGTTCGGGGCAGGCGGCGGTGCCCGCTTCCTCAGCGGGGGCATTTCGACGGATCCTGGATCCGCCGTGTTTTCAGCAAAGGCCGACGGCTCCGTCTCCGTGCTGGCTGGGGCCGCCTCCGGCTCGGGCGCGCTCGCCATCGGTTCGTCGCCGACTGGCCGGCTCTGGCCCAGCCGGGCGATGCCGCCATTGACCTCGTTGAACTTCGCCTGCAGCTGGTCGTCGAGCTTTTCGAACCGGCTCTGGAAACCGTTGTTGACGGTATCGAGACGGGCGCTGATGCGCTGCTCGAACTGGCCGAGCTGCTCCAGCCGCGCTTCCACGGTGCGCAGGTCGTTGATGCCGCGATAGAGGTAGACGGCGGCCGTCAGGTTCACCACCGTGACCACCGCGGCGCCAGCCACGACAAGGCCGATGGTGCCTTTGCGGCTTGGCTTGCCGACGGCCACTTCTTCCCGCGGGCCGAGTTCGATCGCCGGCATCTCCGGGTCGCTGATCATAGTCATTCCACCACCACCTTTGCGCCCACCGCGACGCGCTTGAAGAGGTCGATCACATCGGTATTGGTCAGGCGAAAGCAGCCTGACGTGCCGTCGAAGCCGACACCCTTGGGATCGTTGGTGCCGTGTATGCGGTACAGCGTATCGCGCCCGTCCCGCAAGAGATAGAGCGCGCGCGCGCCGAGCGGATTGTAGGGGCCGGCCGGCACCATGTCAGGCAATCCCGGCTGGCGGGCGCGCATTTCCTTGGGCGGCCGCCATTCGGGCCATTCGGTCTTCGCCCCGACCTTGACCGTTCCGGTCCAGCCGAATCCGTCGCGGCCGACGCTGATCTGGTAGCGCAGCGCCTGGCCTTGCCGCGTCACCAGGTAGAGCGCCTTCTCGTCCTTGCGGATGATGATCGTGCCGGGTTGCTCGGCGCTCTGGAAGGCGACCGTCTTCTTCAGGCTGGGTCCCATGGCCGGCAGTGGCGGCCGGTCCGCGACAGCGGACCGCGCCTCGGCGAACGGCAGGCTGGAGACCAGCGCCATCGCGGCGATGGAAGCGCCGGCGAAGACACGGATGATGTGCGTCCTAGCGGCCGGCGTCACTGAGCCGTTCCTTGAACATCAGCTTCAGGTCCTTGTTGAAGCGCGCCCGCCTGTCCACTTCGGAAGGCAGGATGGCGCGATTCAGCGCATCGGTCAAAAGCGCATTGTCGAGCGCGACCGATTTGATGTGCGGCGCCTTGAAGATCTTCTCCAGCTCGCTGCGCGAGAAGTGGTTTCCGAACCATTTGCGCTTGTGCTTGTTGGCGACCAGCGTGATGCTCACCTGGTTGCCGCGCAGCTCCCGGATCTTCTTGTAGAGCCGCTTGCCTTGCCTGAGCGAGGCAACGTTGAGCTCGAAGACGATGAAGATCTCGTCGCTCGTCGAAAGCACCGAACTGTGCCAGGGCGTCTCGATGTTCGGCAGGTCGATGACGATGTCGTCGAAGCGGTAGGCGACGAGATCGAGCAGCCGCAGCACGAAATCGGCGCCTCGCGGCTCGAACGGAAGCTCCGGCCGCTCGAAGGAGTAGAGCGTGAGACCCGACTGGCGCGAAAGCTTGATGACGTCCATCAATTCGACATCGAGCCGTTCCGGCTGGCCGATGATCCCCGAGAGGTCGAACTGGTTGAACTGGTTGAGATAGGCGCCGCAATTGGCGCTTTGGAAATCGAGATCGACCAGGCAGGTCGAGGCGGCGCGCTCGGACGACTTCGAGGCCAGGTATTCCGCCGCCGACAATGCAAGCGTGGTGGCGCCGGCGCCGCCGCTGGCGGCGATGAAGGTGATGATACGGCTCTTGGTGCCCTGGTTGCCGGTGTCGTGGAAGGTGACGGCGTTGAGCAGCTCCTTGGCGTCGAGCGGCTTGTGCAGCCAGTCCGAGGCGTTCATGCGCACCAGCACGCGCGTCTGGTCCGACGTCAGCTCGTCGGAAATCGCGATCAGCGGCACCGAGGCCCATTTGGAGCGCGCCTCTACGATGCCCGGCTGGCCGAGCAGCTCGCCATTTGCAAGGTCGAGGATGACGATGCCGGGACGCGTGTCGGCGGGCGGTCCCTTGAGGAATTCGGCTGTCTCCGAAATTCTGACGTCGTAGATCGCCAGGGCATCGAGCCTTGTCGACACGTCGCGCTTGAATTGCGGATCCGACGAGAACAGGGCCACCTGCTTTCGTTTGGTCGGGAGGACCTTGGTGTCGATGGCGTTCATGGTGCCCACGTGCTCTTCATGTCTTCGCCCGTGACCGTGCTCAGCATGGAGGGCATGGTGATGTTGTTGAAACCGAGCAGTCCGCCCAGGAAGAAGAACTGGAACGGATGGTTGGTGATGCTGGCGGTGATGGTCGGCACCGGTCCGCTGGGGCGCGTCCAATAGCCCAGGCCTGAGGCGGCGTATTCGATCCGAACCTCTGACTTTTTCAGCGTCGACAGGAAGTCGTGCATTCCGGCCCGGTTGGCCGTGCCGTCATAGATCGCATCGAAGGCCGTTTGGCTCGCATTCGATGGTTGGCACGCGCCTCCTCCGATACTGCAGCAAGCGACACCTACTGCGCTTGCGGTACAGACATAGTCATATGTGCCGGCCGGCACTGCGGTTCCGACTTTGGTTACATCGCTCTGCGTTATTGTCTCAGATGGAAGACCGAGTGCTACAGGGGTAGAAATCTGCGCCAGTCTTGCGCCGGCTTGCACAGCTTTGTTTCCGGCGTTCCATTGATAAAAGGCATAGCCGAAATCGACGAAGCCAAGCAGAAGCGTCAATAGTAATGGCAGAACGATGGCCATTTCGACCATCGCGGTGCCCGACTCCTCGGCGCAAAGCCTTTGGGTTCCCATCACCATCCGATAACTCGCTCTTGATGGGAGACACTTAGGGTAAGAGCACCAAAGCCAAGATACGACAAGAATCCAAAGTCTGGGTAAGCATAGGATGTACTGACGTCTACAACGTCGACCGTGCTCGTGTTGCTCAGATAAAGCTGGATGCCCGTGGCTACATCGGTCGCAGCCGTGGATGTTTTGGTAATCTCAACTGTCGTCGGAAGCCATCCGGCCACTCTGGCACTGCCGCTAACGACTGCCCCGTTGGCAGCAAGGTTTTGCGCGCGCCCCTTGCAGGTGTCCCAGTTACTACTGCATCTCGCCATATAGCGGGCCGCATCCTCGACTCCTGCTTCGAGCAGCAGGCGCGTGTTCAGAATGTTGGAAAATTCAAACACACCGACTGATAATAGCAACACGAGTGGTATTGTGATCGCGGCTTCCACCAAGGCGATGCCACTTTCGTCGCCGTGGAACCGCCAGATGATTTTGCCGAACCTGGTCATGTCGACACTACCGATACAGCTGGGCTTCGTTGCGGAATGCTTTGTCCACAAGGGTGTTGTTGGCGAATCCGCCATCTACGTCAACGATCTCCAAACTGATGGGCTTTTCGCCAGCCGAAGGGTCCTCGGGGTCTTTGGTGTTATCCTGCTTTTGGACCGGAGTGTTCACGAACACGCTCGCATAGCCAGACGGCTTGATCTGGACGTGACCGTTGATCTTGTCAGTATTCGCAAGGCAATCGACGATTGCCATGTTGAGGAGACGGCGATCGGGATCCGGTGTCGGGGCTGTACCCTTGTAGCACGCGGGCGTGCCGGTTTCTTTCGTCGGCGCCTTCGATTTATCACCCACCAACCCCTGCGAAATCTCATATTTGTAGACGTCGTATCGGGAGGCCGGCACAGTTTTGGAGCCGGTCGGGTTGGTTGCGCTCGGGACATTCGGATATGCCGTCCCGTGGTTTATGGTCCAGTAGCTGTTCCAGAAGCTTTGCGCCGTGATCTTGTCAGACATGCCTTTCGTGTCGACGTAGTTGGTTCCAGGAGGGAGGGGCAGCGCAGTATTGTCGGTGACGGGATCATATTTGCTACAGCCAGTCTTCTGGCCTTTGCGAACATTGCTGGACGGCCGATATGCCCAGTCCCTGTCATACTTGTTCAGAGAGCCGCTGTAGAGATCGAACCTTGTATTCAGTCCGGTGTTGACCGCACCCAAGGTGACGCCGGTTTTGGTGGTAAGCGAATTTCGGTTGTAGCAAGTGCCAGCCGTTCCCATTGCGATGGCGTCGCGCAGCGATGTAAGGCTGTTGTCGAGTAAGCCAAAATTGCCGGGGCCAGGATTGTTGCCGGCCTTCAGGACGCGAAATTCGCGACCATAAGTGTCGCCCGATGCGAACGCTTGCTGGATGGTCTTGCTGGTCAACGGGTCGGTCGTCTCGAACGGGTTGCACATGAAAAGCGGCACGGTTTCGCAGATCGACTGAACGAATCCGGCCGCGGCCTGGGGCTGGATGTCCATAGTATTGCTGCCGCCGATAAGGCTTACGGGAAAGATCGTTTCGAAGGCACCTGCGCCATCCGCCAAACCGGAAGCATTCACCGTCACCAAGGAGAAAGACACCGCTGTAGGGTCAGTGCTGGCCCAGTTGACGCCGTTGGCGTCGACGCCGGCAGCGCTCAACCTGGTGTCGTCGCTGGCGGGAATGCCAGTCAAGTAGGTTACCGTTACATCAGACAGGACGAGCGTATGATCGCCGGCAGTCGAAAACTTGGTTTTGTTGGTGAGAAGGGTCGTCTTGGCCCGATCTGCTCTGATGATCGAATCCGGTTTGCCGTCCAGTTCCGAAGCCGTAGCAAGCGCAAGAGCATCGACACCCTTCTGAAGATCGTTGTGCAGTGCGCTGGCCCGGCTGAAATCGATGGCCAGAATAGCGAAACCGACCAGTACAGGTATCATTATAGCCACTAGGATCATCGCTATGCCGCGTTGATCGTTCCAGAACGCCCTAATGGTCCCCAACATGACCCTACTCTCTACTTCCTTGCACCAGGCCCCTCACTCACCCGGCGCATTGCGACCGCATCCTTCTGTTCAATTCGCTCCGTTGGTCACACCCGACCCGCCGACATTGACCGTGATCGCAGGCGGTGGCGGCGGTGGCGGCGGAAATTTGTAGCTGTGGGCAACGGCGGCTGCCCGCGCGCCGTCGCCTTCTATATGTGTGTTCTTCGAGTTCGGATTGTACGGGTCGACCGTCTGCAGCAACGAATTGAATTTCTGCGTATCGCCGGCCGCCAGCGTCACCGTGTCGTAGTTGTTCAGATAGTCTGCGGCGCAGCCTGTCAGCAGGCCGGTGCACAGAACGACGAGCAAGAGCTTATTTCTTGACATAGAGCATCTTGTCCTTCGATTTCACGTCTAGCATGTGGCCATAAGGGCCGGTGACGCCTTCGCCATGTTCATACTGGCGGATCATGTCCTTGTTCACCTCGAGCTGGCCGAGGATGAAGAACTCCGGATCATTGGCCGGCCGCGTCTTGTCGAACGGCGTCGCCAGCTGCTCGCTGGGCTTTGTCGGCCGCACGATATGCGGCGTGACGATGACGACCAGTTCGGTCTCTTCCTTCTGGTTGCTCGAATTGCGGAACAGCGTGCCGATAACCGGAACCTGGCCGAGCCACGGCACCTGGTTCTGCAGCTTGGTGGTCTTGCTCGACAGGAGCCCGCCGACAGCGAAACTCTGGCCGTCGCGGAGTTCCACCACGGTTGCCAGCTTGCGGTTGGTGAAGATCGGGTCGCCGGCGGTGGTGAAACCGGTGAGGTCACTCACCTCCGGCGCCAGCTTCATATGGATCTTGCCGTCGTCGAGTACGACCGGCGTGAACATCAGATTGACGCCGAATTGCTTGTACGTGATGGTTACCTCTCCATCATTGCCGAGGACACGGATAGGCACTTCGCCGCCGGCGTTGAAGCTGGCCGGCTCGCCGGACAAGGTGGTGAGATTGGGTTCAGCCAGCGTGCGGACGACGCCCTTTGCCTCAAGCGCTTCAATGATCAGGTCGACCTTGATGTTGCTGTCAATGACGCGCGTAATCAGCGCTGCGAAAGGGTTGCTAGTCGACAGCAGGCCGCTGAGCAGGTCCCCAGGTCCCAGCACCACGCCATCCTCGTCGACGGCCGCAATGCCCGTCCCGGTGCGAGTCGTACCCCTGCCATTCGTGCTCCTGATGGACACGCCGAGATCGCGGCCGGCGTTGCGCTTGGCCTCAAGCACGCGGACCTCGAGATTCACCTGCTGGCTGTCGTCGACGATGACGGAATTGATGATGGCGTCGGGGCCATATTGCTGTACTATCTCAAGGATCGACGCCAGCGTGGCGCCATCCTTGACGTGGCCGCCAAGCCTGATCTTGCCGTTGATCGAGCCGATCTCGATGCGCGCGCGCGGCGCCACCTGGCGAATTGCCGCGGCCATGTCGCTGACATCTTGACCGACCTCAACCTGGAGCGTGCCCAGTGAGCGTTTGTCTTCGGAAAACAGGTTGACGGTCGTTGTGCCGACACCTTTGCCGATGACATAAAGCGTCTTGTCGGTCATCGGCTGCGCGTCGGCGATCTTCTCGTCGCCCACCACAATGTCGCCCAGGGTGGAGTTCACCTGGATCGTCACCGACTGCGACACCGGCACGAAGATGCGATGGATAGTCGGGTTCGAAACATCGATGCTGCGGTCGGCGGCATGGGCCACGGGACTGAGCGGCAGCAATGCGCACGACAAGGCAAAAGCGGCGGCCGCCAGTGGTCTCCGGAACACACGCATCTACGCTAACCCCCTGCCGGCTGATTCGGAGTGTCGATCCTAATGCGCCGGCGTCATTTTTGTCGCGGCACATCGTATGTTTCGAGTTTTATACCTCGAAATACACCGATTGTCGCCCGTGCCGGCGGCTCCGGCTGTACATATTTGACAACTTCTTGCACCTGCGGCTCAGATGCCACAGCCGGTGCCGGCTTGACCTTGCTTAAATCGTCGAGCTTGCTGCCTACCCGTTCGACGGCCTGGGTCAATCCGGCAATCCTGTCGTCGGCGCGCTTGCGCTCAGCTGCGGCGGCTGCCTGCTTATCCAGTTCGGCCTGCCTTTTGGCTACATCGTCAGGCGTTTCGCCGGTCAGATCCGAAAGCGTCACGCGTCCGGTCGTCTCGCCCTTGCTGGCCGCGGCTTGGCGAAGCGCCAGCGACAATTGGCCGGCGCCGGCGGCGAGTGTGAGCTTCTGCGCGTCCTTGGTGCTGGCCTCGACCGTTACCGCCTTGACAACCGTCGGACTATCCTTGCTTTCGTCGGCAACCTGGTCCACGGCGAGCACCTTCATGCTCTGCAGCAGCACGTCGACAAAACTCTTGTCCGTGCCCTCATTGTCGCGCACGGTTCGCGTCAGGAGGATATCGACGCGGTCTCCCGGGAAGACAAAGCCGGCGACGCCAAGCACGTCGTTGACCCTGATGGAAACGGCCTTCATGCCTTCGCCGAGTACTGCCGAGAGCGTGGCGCGCTGGCCAGGGCCGGTGATCTTGGTGGCGAGCACGGGCTCGTTGGTGCCAATCGTCTGCAGCGCCTGCTTTACGCCTTCGCCGGCCAACGCGTCTTTCGTGGTCTTGAAGGCGCCGGTTGGAACCGCGCCCGCTGGCCAGGCGATCTCGCGGAGCTTGTCTGATGTTAGCGTGTCGCCGAATTTCAATGGCACCGCGGCCACTACGACCGTGTCGCGCTGGACACCGTTTGCTTCTGCCATGGCGCTGCGCTGGCTGGCCAGCCACATATTCACAAGGACAACCGCTAGGACGCCGAACACGCCGGCCAGGATGATCATGATAAGTGTATTGGCGCGCATGAGCCTAAACCCCAAAAGCCCAGTAAAAATGAACCGCACTCGCCCAGTGCGACCGGTTCAGGTCCGGGTCGTGAGACCCGGACCTGAGTTTGTTAGGCGATCAGCTTCCGCCAGCCGCGGAGCAAGTGCCAGTCGGGTGCGCGTCGAGACCGGTGCAAAGTTCTGTGAACCGACCGTTCACCCAGGCGCCGATGGCGATGACAACCATGATCGATGCAACGGCGATGATGCCGATAAGGATGGAATATTCGACCATGGCAGCGCCGTTTTCGTCGTCGCGGAACTGCCGGGTCATCGTCATGAGCTTCTTCATGATAATTTCTCCCTTTGGAGGTTGAACCCGACGAGACAGAGCCAAGGATGAACCCCATACCCAAGCATCCCCCGTCGACTTGATCTAAGTCCCGCCAAAAAGCAGAGTCAAACGGGATTAACAGTTCCTTAACCTTCGAATACATGAACGGAAGTCAGTCTAATTTTGGCAAGGGATTGATTCGATTAATTTTTTGAACGCTCTTAACCATTCGTTCACAATCTTGCGCCACCCATATCGGTAGCCTCATCATATTAGAGTATGTGCATAGTCCTTTATATGTAACGGCTTACCGAGGGTCGGTAGCGAGGGAATCGTACGTTGCAGGGCGAAACGTTTCGTGAGGCTGGAGTAGAGGTGTGCTCCTGGATCCACACTCCGAAAATAAACCGATTTTTTTGGTGTCTCGTCTTAACTATGTTGTAAGTATTCGATCCTCTCGTCCGTGCTCGGCGCTTGTGCCCCTGGTGGTTAACGCTTAGTTTCCAAACTGAGGGAAGTTTGCGGGGGCTTGGGTCATATGCTGGGGCGCTTCATCAAGGGACCGAGTGAGCCGCGGGCGTCGCAGCCTTTGGCCGTCGTGGCGACATCGAATGGAGCGGCAGTCTCTCCGGCGTCGGATGCCGAAATGCAGGGCGACGATTTTCTCACGCTCAAGGTAGAGCTCCACAGTCACCTGATCGACCGGTTCAATCTTGCCGCGCTAGAAACGGCATCGAAGGATGAGATCCTTAACGAGATCCGGCCGATCGTGCGGGAATTTGTCCGCGGAAGAAACGTGCCGCTCAATGCCCGCGAGCTCGATCAATTGACCAGCGATACGGCCGATGAGATGCTTGGCCTGGGGCCGATCGAACCGCTGCTGAAAGACGATTCGATCGCCGACATCCTGATCAATACCCACAATCGCGTCTTCATCGAACGCCGTGGCGTGCTCGAGGAGACCAAGATACGTTTCCGCGACGAGGCGCATCTGCTGCGCGTCATCAACAAGATCGTCTCAAATATCGGCCGGCGCGTCGACGAATCCGCGCCGATGGTCGATGCGCGCCTGGCGGACGGCTCCCGCGTCAACATCGCGGTTCGGCCGATATCGGTTGACGGCCCGCTGGTCTCGATCCGCAAATTCTCGAAGAATCCCTATTCGCTCGAACGACTGATGGCGCTCAATTCAATCAAGCAGCCGATGATCGATCTGTTGCGGATCGCCGTGCTGTCGCGCAAATCGATCCTGGTTTCGGGTGGTACGGGCAGCGGCAAGACCACCTTGCTCAACGCACTGTCGAGCTACATCCCATCCAGCGAGCGCCTGATTACCATCGAGGACGCGGCGGAGTTGCAACTGCAGCAGCCTCATGTCGGCCGGCTGGAGACCCGCCCGCCCAATGTCGAGGGCAAGGGCGAGGTCCGTCAACGCGAGCTGGTGAAGAACGCGCTACGCATGCGGCCCGACCGCATCATCGTCGGCGAGGTGCGCGGCGAGGAAGCCTTCGACATGCTGCAGGCCATGAACACCGGCCACGAAGGCTCGATGACCACGATCCACGCCAACACCCCGCGTGACGCGCTGTCTCGTCTCGAACAGATGGTTGGCATGGCCGGCATGCCGATGACCAATGACTCCATCCGAGCGCAGATAGCGTCAGCCATCGACATCATCGTGCAGACGCAGCGTCTTTCGGACGGGGGAAGGCGTGTTATTTCCATCTGTGAACTTACCGGCATGGAAGGCAATGTCGTCCAGCTCCAGGAAATCTACAACTTCGTCCGTCGCGAGGTGACGCCGGAGGGCAAGATCATAGGCGAGTTTCGCGCCACCGGCATCCGTCCACGCTTTGCCCCTGAGGCGGCGACGCTTGGCCATCATTTCGCCAAGGACGCGTTCAACCCACAGGTTGCGCTCTGATGTTGACCGGTCAAGCTTTGCTGTATTTTATTTACGTGCTCGCAGCCGCGTCGGCTATTCTTGCCGGCGAGGTTCTGTATCTTTCCTTTGCAAAGAGCCGGTCACGGATTGGCGCGATCAACCATCGGCTGAAGCGGCTGGCTGATGACGCTCCGGCCGAAAGAACCTTGCAAGGTTTGCTGCGCGAGCGCGGGCTGACGGAGTCAGGCGACTTTCTTTTTGGCCTGGTCGGGCTGAATAGGCTCTATACCCAATCCGGAATCACAGGAAACCCCCTGTCGTTTGCCGCGATGTTTATTCTAGTCGGGCTAGTAGTAGCGCTGCTATTATCGTTCCTTCTCGGCTTCTCGGCCTTGGTGTCGCTGCTTGTTTTTCTGACAATCGGATTTGTGCTGCCACTTCTCGTTCTCCGCCGCGCGCGCGCCAAGCGAATCCAGAAATTCGCCAAACAACTACCTGATGCACTGGACATGATCGTGCGTTCGCTGCGCGCCGGACATCCGGCCTCGGTGGCGGTTGGTCTCGTAGCCCGCGAAATGCCTGATCCTCTCGGCACCGAATTCGGTATCGTCTCCGACGAAATTACCTTCGGCCTCAGCATCGAACAGGCCGTGCGAAAACTCTCCCAGAGGGTGGGTTTCGACGGACTCCATCTGCTGTCGGTATCGCTGTCGATCCAGGCCAAGACCGGCGGCAATTTGACCGGGATCCTGTCCAATCTCTCATCCGTACTGCGCGAGAGGCAGAAGCTGCGGCGGAAGATCAGGGCGCTTTCGGCGGAGGGCCGGGTGTCGGCATGGGTCATCTCACTGTTCCCAGTTGCGATGTTCTTGATCCTTCAGTTGCTCTCTCCGACCTACTACGGCAAGGTTTGGCACGACCCGCTAATCATGCCGGTGTTCCTGATTTTTGGCCTATGGGCGCTGCTGGGAGATTTCATCATGTATCGAATGGTCAATTTCGATTTCTGACAGGAGCGAGGCATAAACTTGTTTTCGACTATTCAGAATCTGGGCGCTCTGGTCTCTGTCGCCGTGTTCGTGGCGGCGGCGGCGCTTTTCTTGTTCGGCGCCCTCGTCTTTTTGCCGGCGCTGCAGACGCGGAAGCTGGTCATTCAAAGCCTGATGGGAGAAGGGATTTCCGATCCGCGCACGCTCGTCGGACAGGAACATCTTGCCAGGATCGCAGCGCAGCGGCCGGTCGATGCATATTTTCGATCGATAGAAAAGGAGCGGGACGAGCCAAATGCTCTCGAAGCGAAGCTCTTTCGGGCGGGCTTCTATCAGCCGAGCGCTCCGCTCTTATATACCCTGTCGCGCCTTGGTGCGGTCTGTGTCGGGTTTCTGGCTGTCTATGCGATCCTGACCCGAATTCTACCGCCTTCCTTGCCCGGTTTTATAGGCTTTGCCGGAGCCGGCTTGTTCGGGCTCGCCTGCCTCGTGATTCCGAGCGTTTTGCTCGATCGCTTCGAGAGCGCGCAGAAGGAAACCTATCGTCGCGGCTTTCCCGATTTCATGGACATGATGATCACATGTGCCGACGCGGGAATGAGCCTGGAGGCAGCGGTTGAGCGCGTCAGCAGCGAACTGGCCGGCACCCACAAATGGCTCGGCATCCAGCTTGCGATCATGAATCTGCAACTGCGTGCCGGCAAGCCGCTACGGGAGGCACTGCGCGAACTCGCGGACCGTATCGGTCTTGACGAGGCGCGGGCGCTGGCTGTGCTGTTCAGGCAGTCGGAAGAACTCGGCACAAGCCTGACCGACGCTTTGCGCGTTTACAGCGAAGAGATGCGCGGGCAGAGGATTCTGAGTGCCGAGGAGCGCGCCAATTCGCTACCGGTCAAAATGATGATTCCGTTGGGGCTGTGCATCTTCCCGGTGGTGATGATGGTGATCATGTTACCGGTGGTCATTCGCATGAGAGGCATTTTCTTCTAAGCTGTCATATGCTTAGATTCGAATTGGAGTCGGGGGACCCCTGGGGGACAGAATGACAGGGAAAATACGCCTCGCGGCCGCTACAAGTTTGCTGATTGTGCTGCTTGCCGGTTGCCAGACGGATGCCACCGATGGTGTCGTTCGCACCAATGAACCGTCCAAGGGCGACGTCACGTCCTTTGGCGATACGTTCGATGGGCTGAAGACGGTCAGCGACGTCGACTATTATGCCTCGGACCAGGCGGTCGCCGAGGCCAAGAACCAGTTCCGCTCGGAAAACTACGGCAATGCCGGCGCCCTGTTCTACAAGGCGACCCGGCTGGCGCCCAACGATGGCGTTGCGTGGCTGGGGCTTGCTGCTTCCTGCGATCGCATCCGCCGCTTCGACCTTTCCGATTTGGCCTATAGCCGCGCCTTCAAGCTGATCGGCGGCACGCCGGAATACTACAACAATCTCGGCTATTCCTATCTGCTGCGTGGCAAACTGCAGAACGCCCGCACCAACTTCCTCAAGGCCTATGAGCTGGCGCCCAACGATCCGACCGTGGCCAACAATCTGAAGCTTCTGTCCTCCAGCGTGCAGAACGTCGAGCGGCAGTAGCGATGCTGCTCGGCGCATCGCTGCTGCTCAAGGCGCTTGCCATCCCTCTGCTTGCCAGGATCGCCTGGGTCGACTTCACGACGCAGAAGATATCCAACCAGAAAGTGCTGTTGCTGCTCTGTATGGGTCTGGGGTCGCTGCTGCTTCTGTCGGTCCAATCCGGATCGTGGTGGAATACGGGCCTGAGCGCGCTCGCCGGTCTTTTGCTGTTCGTCCTGCTGTTCCCATTCTGGGCCTTACGCAAGGTCGGCGCCGGCGATGTCAAGTTGATGGCGGTCGTGCCGTTGCTGATCGGCGGCAGCGGCCTCGTTGTGTTTTGCGTGCTGCTGCTAATCTTTGCGCTGGCCACGGCGTTGATCGTGAAAAATCCCTTCATGCTTCCGGCGGGCTTGTTTCGCGTCTACGTGCAGCATCTCGATCGCAAGGGCGTCGTGCCGTTTGGCGTGCCGATCGCGCTCGCGACGATCTGCTCGATCGCGTTCCATATCTATGAGAGTTTGATGTTGGCCAGCAGTTCGGGCGTTCTGCAGCAGCTCAACTGAGGCCCGGCCCTCAAAACCCCGCAGTCGACTTCGCCACCAGCTTCAGCGCGCCCTTCTCGACCCGGTAGAACGGCATCGTGCGCTGGCTGGAGCCGTCGGCGCGGAAGCGGAACAGGCCGGTCGAGCCGCGGAAGCCGCTGGCGTTTTCCAGCACCTGCTTGCTGAAGCCGTTCGGCCCGACGGCGCTTACCACGCCCGCGGTCAGCGCCACCATGTCATAGGCATAGGCGACGTTGACGTCAGCCGGGTAGTGGAAGGTCGCGTTGAAACGGTCGGCGATCGGCCCGGTCTCGCTCTGGTCGAGCGTGGCGATATAGGCGCCTTCGAACGACGGATCGATCGGATGCTCCAGCCAGCGATCCGTTCCGATGAGCGAGACCGTCTTGCCGGGAATGCCCTTTGCCTTCAGCGCCGCGAGCACCGGCGACGGGCTGGCGTCTCCGCTGGCGACGATCACCGCATCGGGCGCGTCCACCAGCGAGCCCATGTCGGCAACCGCCTTGGCTCCGCCGTCGGCCGGCGAGTAGGGCAGGGTGACGGCAAGCGCCGCGCCATAGATGCTGAGGCCGTTGGCGACCCGCTTCTCGACAGCGCCGGCATCGCTGCCCGCGGCCACCAGCAACACGAATTTCTTGGCGCCCTTGGCGGCGATCGCCGCCGCGCCCGCCGCCGCGCTGTCGGCCTCGCTCAGCCGCACGGCATAGACGCCGGGGCTGCCGGAAAAATTGTCGGCCAGCGCCAGCACCGGCGGCCGCGTCGAGCCCGACAGCTTGGCGATGTGCTGCGCGGCCGGCAGTTCGGTCGGGCCGATGACGACCTTCGATCCCGTCGTTATCGCCTTGACCGCCAGGTCCTTGGCATTGGCCGGATCGCCGTGCGTGTCCTCGACGGTCAGCGTCAGCAGATTGTTGCCGAGATCGGCCATGGCGAGCTTGGCGCCGTCAAGCATCTTCCTGCCGTCTTCGCCCGCGCCTCCCGCAGCCGACAGCGGCAGCAGCATGGTGATCTTGGCCGGTCCTGTGCCCAGCGACTGCGTCGCCTGCATCGCCTTCGGCGCCGCGGCGACGCTGCTGCCGGCGGGCGCGCCGGGCGCCGCGATCGCGGCCGGATCGAGCGCCTCGCTCACGCTGCCTTTCGACTGGCAGCCGGACAAGGCGGCCGCCAGCGCAAACGCGATTGCCCACGCTTGTGGCGAGGGCGGGTGCCGTCTGTTGGAAATGCCGCGAAGCGCCGCGCCAGCATGCGCGGCAACCGGCGCCAGGCTCGCGGCGGCGAGCGGCAAGGCTTTCGGGGCTGTCATCACCAGTCTGTTGGCGCGCTCGCCCTTCAGGTCAGTTCATGTACTCGACCATGCGATCGTGGAAGCACTCGCATTTGTTGAGCGTGTCTTCGTCCTTGTAGTTCGTCTTCAGGTAGCCATAGGCCATGCCGCAGTAAGCCTTGGCTTCCGAAGCCCAGACGAAGGCGGGGCGCGACGAGTGGATCCACTCCGGGCTTTTGGCGACGGCGACCGACTCGTCCATCAGCTTCACCACCTGGGTCTTCAGGTCGGCGATGTTGTCGGTCAGCACCAGGTTGGACGTCCCGACGGTGCGGCAGTAGTCGGCCGTCGGGCCTTCGATGATGTCGGCGGCACGCCCTGCCGATCCGACCAGCAACAGGGCCGCGGCCGACACCAGCAATCTTGCGGAACGCTTCATGATAAAGTCCCCTCCATATCCATAGTATATTACTATTCTAATACATGGCGCGGTTCAACGGTTTAGCGCCACGCTGCTACACCAGATTTGCCGTTGTCGTATGCGTGGTCGTGCCATCGTCGTAGAGCAGCGTGATCGTGTTCGCCGCCGGGTGGTTCGTCAGCGTCGCGACGTCGACAAAATTGGCGCCGCCGGTCGTGCCGTTGGCATCGACGCTGAGCGTGCCGGTCGCCGCATCGTAGTTGACGAAGTCGCCGACATTGGCGCCGCCAGGAGCGGTGTCGAACAGCGCGGTCAGATCGATCTTGTCGCCGTCTCCGCCGACGCCGCTGAAGTCGGTGATCAGGTCCTTGATGTCGAGATTCTCAAGCCTGAACGTGTCGGCGCCTGTGCCGCCAGTGAGAGTATCCTGACCGGCGCCGCCGATCAGCGTGTCGTTGCCGGCGCCGCCGACAAGGGTGTCGCTGCCGCCTCCGCCGTTCAGTGTATCGGCGCCAAGCCCGCCAGCAAGATAGTTGTCCCCGGCATTGCCGAACAGGTAGTCGTTGCCCGAGCCGCCGATCAATCCCTCGATGCCCGTCAGCGTATCTCCGGCGGCATCGCCGCCGCCGATGGTGCCGAGTCCCGGATTGGTGAATGTCACCGGCGCTCCGGATGCATGCCCGTCATCGGCCAGATGGATCGAGACCGCTGCCACGCTGCCCGTATAGTCGGCAATGTCGGTTCCGGCTCCGCCCGAGATCGTGTCGGTATGCGAGCTCCCGGCGATGACGTCATTCACGGTGCCGGCAAAGCCGGGAAGCGTGAAGTTGCCGGATCCGTCCGCCGCCACCACGTGGATGCTCACAGGCTGTGCCGCAGTGGAGTCGCCGTCCTTGTCGGTCGCCGAAACCTGGAACTGCAGGTTGAGGTCGGACGGCAGGATCGTCTGCGATATGTCGACTGACGCCAGCCTCATTTTCGCATCGGCATTGCCGGTAATCGAAATCAGGTTGAAGTCGATCGTCGGGTCGATGACGAGGTGTCCGTTCACCACCGTCGCCGTTCCGTTCTGGGTCTGGTTGGTGACCGAGTTGGTCGCCGTCCACGAAACCGAACCGGAGCCGTTGTTCACGTTGAAATCGATGCTGCCGATGAACTTCGGATTCAGCGTCGGCGCATCATTGCCGGCGGTCGCTGAAGTGTGGAACTCCATGGTGAAGTTTTCGCCGCTGTCGATGAACTGGTTGTCGACACCGAAGCCTTGCGTGGAAGAGTTGACGCCGTTGCCGTTGCCTGTGAATTCGATCAGGCCATTCGGCGTTTCGAGGAAAGGCGTCGGTCCACCCGGGCTCAGCCCGGTCAGCGTCTGAGTGACGATCGTCGTGGCCTGCGGTGTGACGAGATCGAACTCATAGGTGCCATCCGGCCTCACCGTCAGGTTGAACACTTCGATTGCGCCGGAATTCCCGTGAAGCACCGTCGTGCCGTCCGCCGCGGTCGAACTGGTATAGGTAATGCCTGCGATCGCAGGGCCGGTGATGTTGAAGTGATCGAGACCATCGGCACCCGCCGCCAGCGCGAAGAACCCTGCGACCGATCCAACCTCATTCGGGATCGTACCCGAAGTGAAGGTTCCCAGCGTCGGGCCGTCGTCGTCGAAGGTGATCTGGTTCGACACATCGGCCGTGTTGCTGATCGCCTGGTCGTTGTCGCCGTCCGTGACCGTGACCTTCACGCCGAGACTGCCGGCGGCCAGGGCCAGCGTCTCGTCATAGCTGTTGAAGCTGTTGGCGGCGGATGCCTCCGCTGGATGGTCCAGCGACAGATATTGCTCGACCGTCACCGCGCCTGTCGTGGCATTGATCGAGATGGCAAAGGCCGCCTGGCCATTGAACGTACCGCCGGACACAACACCGACGACCGCGCTGCCGACCTGCTGGAGGCTGATCGCCGAGCCGTCGGTCAGCGTCAGGCCCGAGTTCGCGTTCGTCACCGTCAGCGCATAGGCCGTGCTGCCCGAGGCAGCGGCTCCATCCGCGCCGAACAGCGCGTTTACCGTCACCAGAGCACCCACGCTCGTCGCCGTCGAGATATAGCCCGAGCCCGAGACATCGGGATCGTCGCCCTTGACGATTGCGCCGGTGTTGATCGTGGCTACGCCGCTCGAGGTCGCCGTCTCGTCAAGCGCTGCCTTTATCGCCGGAGCTGCGGTGATCGTTACCGACGGCACGTCGTCGTCGAAGCCGATGTTGCCGCCGAGATCGGTGCTGACCGTTGAGGTCGCCTGGTCGTTGTCGCCATCGGTCACCGTCGCCGTCGCCGACAGCGACACCTTGCCGGCGGCAAGGTCGAGGTGGAAGGTGTCGTTCGAGGTGTTGAGGCTCTCCGGCAGATGGTCGATCTGCTGGTACTGCGTCAGCGTCACCGTGCCGGCGGCGTCGACGGCGATCTTGAAGATATCGCCATGCGAGTTCTGGCCGACGATGTCGCTGCCGACCTTGACCAGCGTGATCGCTTCACCCTGGCTGGTCAGGCCCGAGGCCGAGTTGGTGACATTCAGCGTATAGCCGCTGATCACCGTCGAGCCGGCGCCGTCGGCGCCATAGCTCGGCGACACCGCCGCCAGGAAGGCGGCCGCGAAGCTGGCGCTCGCCGTGTCGGAGTTGGCGCCGATCGTCTGCG
>NZ_JARAKC010000016.1:0-120053 GCF_049887195.1 Mesorhizobium abyssinicae | reverse complement strand
GCCGGAGGAATACCAGGGCGGCACCACGGCGGTGTCCAACCTCGGCATGTTCGGCATCAAGGATTTTGCCGCCGTCATCAACCCGCCGCATGCGACGATCCTGGCGGTCGGCGCCGGCGAGCAGCGGCCAGTGGTCAAGAACGGCGAGATCAAGATCGCCAACGTCATGTCGGTGACGCTGTCGACCGACCACCGCGCCGTCGACGGCGCGCTCGGCGCCGAACTGCTCGGCGCCTTCAAGCGCATGATCGAAAACCCTATGGGCATGCTGGTCTAGGACAGGAAAAGGGCGGTGCGGAAATTCTTCACCAGCCTTTTCGCCTTCATCCTCTCCGGCCTGGCTGGCGGGCTGGTGGCTCAGCAGCTCGCGGTCATGACCGGTGCCACCGAGGAGTACATAGTTGTGTTCGCGGCGACGGTGCTTGTCGTCATCGCCGTGACGATCGTCTTCTTCGCCGTGCAGTTCTTCGCCGAGCCGGTGCGAGCCGTCGACCGCAGTTTGTGGTGGCTGCTCGCCGTGTACGGTCTCGCACTGCTGGCGCTGGCAGGGTGGACTTTTTCCGTGCCGGCCGAGAATCGGGCGACGGCGAGTGACCTTTCGATCGTCGCTGGCCTGATCCTTCCCGGCGTTGCGACGATTATCGTGCAATGGCTGTTCGTGCGCTGGCGGCTCAAGCGCTCGGCGGCAGCGTTCGGCAGGGGTGGGGCAAGCGCATGAAGACAATTCTCTGTTATGGCGACTCATTGACCTGGGGCTATGACGCCGCCAGCCTCGGCCGCCATGCGCTGGAAGACCGCTGGCCGAGCGTTCTCAAGGCGGCGCTGCGCGACGGCGTCGAGGTCATCGCCGAAGGCCTGAACGGCCGCACCACCGCCTTCGACGATCATCTCGCCGGCGCGGACCGCAACGGCGCTCGCGTGCTGCCGACAATGCTGACGAGCCATGCGCCGATCGACCTGATCGTCATCATGCTCGGCGCCAACGACATGAAGCCGTGGATCCACGGCAATCCGGTCGCCGCCAAGCAGGGCATGCAGCGCCTGATCGATATCGTGCGCGGCCACGACTACCCGTTCGGTTGGGCCGCACCCCAGATCCTCATCGTCGCGCCGCCGGCGGTCAGCCGCACCGACAATGCCGAATTCAAGGAAATGTTTGCCGGCGGCGACGAGGCCTCGAAGCGGCTGGCGCCGCAATATTCCGCACTTGCCGACGAGGCCGGCTGCGGCTTCTTCGACGCCGGCAGCGTCGCCGTCACCACCCCGCTCGACGGCGTCCATCTCGACGCCGAAAACACCCGAAACATCGGCAAGGCGCTGGCACCATTGGTGCGCGTGATGCTGGAACTCTAGAAATCAGGGAGAAATCCGTGGCTGAATCCTACGACGTGATCATCATCGGCTCCGGCCCCGGCGGCTATGTCACGGCGGTGCGTTCCGCGCAGCTCGGCTTCAAGACGGCGATCGTCGAGCGCGAGCATCTCGGCGGCATCTGCCTCAACTGGGGCTGCATCCCGACCAAGGCGCTGCTGCGCTCGGCCGAGATCATGCACTATTCGGACCACCTCAAGGACTACGGGCTGAAGCTCGAAGGCGGCAAGGTCAGCGCCGACACCGCCGCGGTCGTCGACCGCTCGCGCAAGGTCTCGCTGAGGCTGAATGGCGGCGTCGCCTTCCTGATGAAGAAGAACAAGGTTGACGTTATCTGGGGCGAGGCCAAGCTTTCGAAGCCGGGCGAGATCGTCGTCTCCAAGACGGCCAAGAAGCCGATGGAGCCGCAGCCGCCGGCGCCGAAAGGCGTCAAGGGCGAGGGCACCTACACCGCCAAGCACATCATCCTTGCCACCGGCGCGCGGCCGCGCGCGCTGCCCGGCATCGAGCCGGACGGCAAGCTGATCTGGACCTATTTCGAAGCCATGGTGCCGAAGGAAATGCCGAAGTCGTTGCTGGTGATGGGTTCCGGCGCCATCGGCATCGAGTTCGCCTCCTTCTACCGCACCATGGGCGCCGAGGTGACGGTGGTCGAGCTGCTGCCGGCGGTGATGCCCGTCGAGGATGCCGAGGTCTCGAAATTCGCGCAGAAACAGTTCGAGAAGCAAGGCATGAAGATCATCCTCGAGGCCAAGGTGACCAAGGTCGAGAAGGGCGCCAACTCGGTGACGGCGCATGTCGAGATGAAGGACGGCAAGGTCGAGAAGATCACCGCCGACCGCATGATCTCGGCCGTCGGCGTGCAGGGCAACATCGAAAATCTTGGCCTTGAGGCGCTGGGTGTGAAGACCGACCGCGGCTGCGTCGTCGTCGACGGTTACGGCAAGACCAACGTGCCCGGCATCTACGCCATCGGTGACGTCGCCGGACCGCCCATGCTCGCCCACAAGGCCGAGCATGAAGGCGTCGTCTGCATCGAGAAGATCGCCAATGTCCCGGGCGTTCATGCCACCGACAAGCAGAAGATCCCCGGCTGCACCTATTGCAACCCGCAGGTCGCCTCGGTCGGCCTGACCGAAGCCAAGGCCAAGGCCGAAGGCAAGGACGTCCGCGTCGGCCGCTTCCAGTTCGGCGCCAACGGCAAGGCGATCGCGCTCGGCGAGGACCAGGGCTTCATCAAGACGATCTTCGACAAGAAGACCGGCCAGTTGCTCGGCGCGCACATGGTCGGCGCCGAAGTGACCGAGCTGATCCAGGGTTTCGTCGTGGCGATGAACCTCGAAACCACCGAGGAAGAGCTGATGCACACCATCTTCCCGCACCCGACCCTGTCGGAGATGATGAAGGAAAGCGTGCTCGACGCCTATGGCCGCGCGTTGAACGCATGATAAATTGGCCGCCCGAGACTCACCTGCGAAAGCCTGGGGAACTCGGCGGCAAGGCAGTTCGTTTCCGGATGCATTTTCACCCGTCACAGGAGGAGTTGGCATATGGACGTGAATGGCGTGGGCTGGCTGGCAGCCATCATCATCGGCGGTCTGGCGGGCTGGCTCGCCGAGATGGTGATGAAAAGCAACACCGGCATCTTCATGAACATCATTATGGGCATCGTCGGCGCGGTCGTGCTGAACGCAATCCTGCAAGCCCTCAATTTCCAATCTTTCGGCGTCGGCTGGTTCGCCTATCTGGTCACCGGCTTCATCGGCGCCTGCCTGCTGATCTTTGTTGGCCGGCTGGTGCGCCGTTAGCCGGCATCGATACCGCTATGCGAAAAAGGCCGTGGCGGCATGCGCCGGTATGGCCTTTTTCTTTGCGCCGAAAAGTCCTAAGTGACGTTGGAATGCGAGCGCCGGGCAGGCGATCGCGCAGCAACCGGGTTTGAGATGGTCACTGTCCTCGACACGATCGCCAATGCGCCGCGCGTGCGGCATCCCGAAAAGGCGCACAAGCCGGACCAGGAGGTGCTGCGCAAGCCCGACTGGATCCGCGTCAAGGCACCGGTCTCGAAGGGCTACGCCGAGACACGCGAGATCGTGAAGTCGCACAAGCTGGTGACTGTGTGCGAGGAAGCCGGCTGCCCGAACATCGGCGAGTGCTGGGACAAGAAGCACGCGACCTTCATGATCATGGGCGAGATCTGCACCCGCGCCTGCGCCTTCTGCAACGTCGCCACCGGCATCCCGACCGCGCTGGATGCCGATGAGCCGGCGCGCGTCGCGCATGCCGTCAAGCAGATGGGCCTCAGCCACGTCGTCATCACCTCGGTCGACCGCGACGATCTTGCCGACGGCGGCGCGCAGCATTTCGCCGAGGTCATCCGCGCCATCCGCGCCGCCGCGCCCTCGACCACGATCGAGATCCTGACGCCGGACTTCCTGCGCAAGGACGGCGCGCTGGAGATCGTCGTGGCGGCGAAGCCCGACGTCTTCAACCACAATCTGGAGACTGTGCCGTCGAACTACCTGACGGTGCGGCCGGGCGCCCGCTATTTCCACTCGATCCGGCTGTTGCAGCGCGTCAAGGAACTCGACCCGTCGATCTTCACCAAGTCCGGCATCATGGTCGGTCTAGGCGAGGAGCGGAACGAGATCCTGCAGCTGATGGACGACCTGCGCTCGGCCAATGTCGACTTCATGACCATCGGCCAGTATCTGCAGCCGTCGAAGAAGCACCATCCGGTCATCCGCTTCGTCACTCCCGAGGAATTCAAGTCCTTCGAGACGATCGGCAAGACCAAGGGCTTCCTGTTGATGGCGTCGAGCCCGCTGACGCGCTCCTCGCATCATGCCGGGGAGGATTTCGCCAGGCTGCGCGCGGCGCGTGAAGCGCAGCTCAAAAAGACCAGCTAATCCCCGAATGCCGAAATTCGAAGCCACCCGCCGCGTCGCCCATACGCCGCAGGAGATGTTCGCGCTGGTCGCCGACGTCGAGGCCTATCCGCAATTCCTGCCGCTGTGCGAAGCGCTCAGCGTGCGCTCGCGCAAGGAGCGCGACGGCCGCACCATCCTCCTTGCCGACATGAGCATCGGTTACAAGGCTATCCGCGAGACCTTTACCACCCAGGTGCTGCTGAAGCCCGACGAGAAGGCCATCGACGTCAAATACATCGACGGACCGTTCAAATATCTCAGCAATATCTGGCGCTTCGACCCGGCCGATAGCGGCTGCGAGGTGCACTTCTTCATCGACTACGAGTTCAAGAGCCGCATTCTTGGCGCGCTGATGGGCACGATGTTCGACCGTGCCTTCCGCATGTTTGCCGAAGCCTTCGAAAAACGCGCCGACCAGATCTACGGCGCAAGAACGGCCTGACCGGAACGAGGGGTCTAGTCCAGCGCCCGCAATCCCAGTTCCAGCGCGTGCCGCACCGTCTCGTGGCGGATGAACTCGCGCCCCTTGTGCGCGAACAGTTGGTGCTCGGCGACGATGGGCTGGCCGGCCAGCGCAAGCCCGAACCAGACGAGGCCGACCGGCTTGTCGGCCGAACCGCCGCTCGGGCCGGCAATGCCGGTAACGGCAAGCGAGAGGCTCGCCCGCGAATGCGCCAGCGCGCCGGCCGCCATTTCAAGCACCGTCTCGCGCGAGACGGCGCCATGCGCGTCGAGCGTTGCGGCGGAAACGCCGAGCATGTCCATCTTGGACTCGTTGGAATAGGTGATGAAGCCGCGGTCGACCACGGCGGAGGAACCGGCAATGTCGGTGAGCGCCGCGATGATCAGGCCGCCGGTGCAGCTTTCCGCCGTCGCCAGCATGATGCCGCGCTGCTGGCAGGCCAGGAGCAGGGCGTTCGCGAGTTCGGCGTTGCTCATTCGGGGACCTCACCTGGAAAGACGACGCTGGCGGTGGCGATCGCGGCTATGCCTTCCTGGCGGCCGACGAAGCCAAGCTTCTCATTGGTGGTTGCCTTGATCGAGATGCGCTCGCAGGAAATGCCGAGCATAGCGGCGAGCGCAGCCGTCATCGCCTCGCGGTGCGGGCCGACGCGCGGCGCCTCGCAGATCAGCGTGATGTCGGCATTGGCGATGCGTCCGCCGCGCCCGCGCACCAGCCTGGCCGCATGTTCGACGAAGATCTTCGAGGCGGCGCCTTTCCACTGCGGATCCGACGGCGGGAAGTGCGTGCCGATGTCGCCGGCGCCGCAGGTGGCGAGCAGCGCGTCGGTGAGGGCGTGGAGGCCGACATCGGCATCCGAATGGCCAGACAGCTTTCTGTCGTGAGGGATGGCGACGCCGCAGAGCGTGACATGATCGCCCGGTTCGAAGGCGTGCACGTCGTAGCCGTTGCCGGTGCGGATATCCGGAAAGCGCGGCCGTTCACCGGAAAGCCGCTGGTCGGCCATTGCAATATCCCTTGCCCAGGTGAGTTTGATGTTGTCCGGCGATCCCGGGACAAGTTTCACCGGTATGTGCGCCCATTCGGCGATCGCCGCATCGTCGGTGAAATCGGCCTTGCCGAGATGATGGGCCTTCTCATGCGCGGCAAGAAGCGGCCAGAACGGAAAGCCCTGCGGCGTCTGCGCGGCATGCAGCCCGTTCCTCGACACGGTCTCCTCGATCATACCGGCCGCCGATTCGCGCTTCAGCGTGTCGGCGACCGGCAAAGCGGGCAGCGCGCCCTGCCGCTCGCCGATGGCGTCGATCGTGCGGTCGATCAGGGTCGCGTCGACGAAGGGACGCACGGCGTCATGGACGAGCACCCGGCCTGGCGCGCTGTCCCTGAGCGCCAGCAGGCCGAGCCGCACCGAGGCCTGGCGCGAATCGCCGCCCGTGACCGCAAGGACGCGATCGGCGCTGGCGCCGGCGGCGTTGCGGAAGAGCTCGCCGTCGTCGGCGTGGATGGCGACGACGACCGGACCGGTCCTCGGATGCGCCAGGAACGTCTCCAGCGTGCGGGCGATGACGGCGCGGCCACCGATCCGCTGATACTGCTTCGGTCCATTGGCCTGCCCGGCGCGCGCGCCGCGGCCCGCCGCGACGATTACCACCGCGACCTTGTCGTCCAAACTCTGATTTTTACTTGCGTCCGTCATTGCGATTTGGCTTAGCGCACGATCCCGAAAAGTGTAATCGGTTTTCGGAAAAGATCGTGCTTCAAATATGAATTCCAGGGCGTCCTTTGCGCATCCCGCAGGACGCACGGTGCTTTGGCCGCGGGACAAGCCGATGCCCGGCTATTTCCCAAATGCGCCTTAATGTGACGTCATTGCGCGTTGCACATCGTCTTGCTTCTGGCTAGAGAATGTGCAGAAATCCGATATGCTTGGTTTTTGTGCATGCCCGAATTGACCAAATTGGCCTTGCCGCTCGATATTGGCGGCGTGAGTATCCGCAATCGCGTCTTCCTGGCGCCGATGTCGGGGATAACCGACGAGCCGTTCCGCCAGCGCGCGCATCGGCATGGCGCCGGACTGGTCGTGTCGGAGATGGTGGCGAGCGGTGAGCTGGCGAAGGGCAGGGCTGGCTGCGACCTGCGCATTCGCCATTCCGGTCTGCCGGTACACATGGTCCAGCTTGCCGGCCGCGAGGCTGCGCACATGGCCGAAGGCGCGCGGATCGCCGCGGGCGAGGGCGCCGATATCATCGACATCAACATGGGCTGCCCGGCCAAGAAGGTGACGGGCGGTTATGCCGGCTCGGCATTGATGCGCGATATCGACCACGCGCTATCGCTGATCGAGGCGGTTGTCGGCGCCGTGGAGGTGCCGGTTACTGTGAAGATGCGTCTCGGCTGGGACGAGAGCGCCCTCAACGCGCCGATGTTGGCGCGCCGCGCCGAACAGGCCGGCGTGAGGATGGTGACGGTGCATGGCCGTACGCGCTGCCAGTTCTACCAGGGCAAGGCCGACTGGCGCGCGATCGCGCGCGTCAAGGAAGCCGTCTCGATCCCGGTCGTCGCCAATGGCGATGTCGGATCGCCGGCGGAGGCTGCTGCCATCCTCGAGCAATCGGGCGCCGACGCGGTGATGATCGGACGCGCGCATTATGGCGCGCCCTGGATCGCGGGCAGCATCGCTGCCTCGGCCGCTGGCGAAACAATGTCCGGCGTTCCCGCAAGCCCGCAGGCTTTGGCCGACTACATCATCGCCCACCACGCGGACATGCTGTCGCTCTACGGGATCGAAAGCGGGTTGCGCCAGGCGCGCAAGCATCTCGGCTGGTATCTCGACCGCCACGCAGCCGGTGTTTCGCCGGAGCTGCGCAAGCGTATCCTCACGTCCTTCGTGCCGGATGAGATCGTTGGCGGACTGCGCCGGGCATTTGCCGATATCGCAGAGGCAGCAACGGATCTGCGGAGCGCGGCATGAAGGCGACCGCCCCGAAGAGCCCAGACATGGCGGACGCCGCAAACATCGTGCTCAACACCATCCGCCGGCCGGTGATCATGGTCGATCCCCAAGGCTTCATCACCTTCGCCAATGCCGACGCGGAGGATTTCTTCCGCTCCAGCGCCACCATGCTTGCCCGCAACACGCTGCCGAAGCTGGTGCCCTTCGGCAGCCCGCTGCTGACGCTTGTCGACCAGGTGCGCGAGCGCCTGGCGCCGGTCAACGAATACCGGGTCGATGTCTCGTCGCCGCGCCTCGGCATCGAAAAGATGGTCGACCTCTATGTCGCGCCGGTGCCGGAGTTCCCCGGTTCCGTGGTGGTGATGTTCCAGGAACGGTCGATGGCCGACAAGATCGACCGGCAGATGACGCATCGCGGCGCTGCCCGCTCGGTCACCGGCCTTGCCGCCATGCTGGCGCATGAGATCAAGAACCCGCTGTCCGGCATCCGTGGCGCCGCCCAGCTCCTCGAGCTCTCGGCCTCCGATGAGGACCGCGCGCTGACCCGGCTGATCACCGACGAGACCGATCGCATCGTCTCCCTCGTCGACCGCATGGAGGTGTTTTCGGACGAGCGGCCGATCGACCGCTACCCCGTCAACATCCATGTCGTGCTCGACCACGTGAAGGCAATTTCCAAGAACGGTTTTGCCAAGCGGATCAAGATTTTGGAGGAATACGATCCATCGTTGCCTCCGGTCTTCGCCAACCGCGACCAGCTGATCCAGGTATTCCTCAACCTGGTCAAGAACGCCGCCGAAGCGATCGGTAGTGACCCGCAGGGCGAGATCTCGCTGTCGACCGCTTTCCGGCCGGGCATCCGTGTCTCCGTGCCGGGAACGCAGGACCGCGTCTCCCTGCCGCTGGAATTCTGCGTGCGCGACAATGGTCCAGGCGTTTCGGAGGACATACTGCCGATCCTGTTCGATCCTTTCATCACCACCAAACCGAACGGCTCGGGCCTTGGTCTGGCGCTGGTGGCCAAGATCGTCGGCGAGCATGGCGGCATCATCGAATGCGATTCGACGCCGCGCGGAACCACCTTCCGCATCCTGATGCCGGCCTGGAAGGAAACCGCGCACGGCGTCGAAGAAGAAGCTGAAGGGGACCGCACATGACCGCACGCGGCAATATTCTGGTCGCCGACGACGATGCGGCCATCCGCACCGTGCTCAACCAGGCGCTGTCGCGCGTCGGCCATGAGGTGCGCGTCACCTCGAACGCCTCGACGTTGTGGCGCTGGGTGGCGGCGGGCGAGGGCGACCTGGTCATCACCGATGTCGTGATGCCCGACGAGAACGCCTTCGACATGCTGCCGCGCATCAAGAAGGCGCGGCCCGAGCTGCCGGTCATCGTGATGAGCGCGCAAAACACGTTCATGACCGCCATCCGCGCCTCCGAGACCGGCGCTTATGAATATCTGCCGAAGCCGTTCGACCTGACCGAGCTGCTCAACATCGTCAACCGGGCGCTGGCCGAACCGCGACGGCCGAAGCTCGACGCGCGCGCCGACGACCAGCCGGAGACGATGCCGCTGGTCGGCCGCTCGGCCGCCATGCAGGACATCTACCGCATGCTGGCGCGGATGATGCAGACCGACCTGACGGTGATGATCAGTGGCGAGTCCGGCACCGGCAAGGAGCTGGTGGCCCGCGCGCTGCACGAATATGGCCGCCGTCGCGGCGGCCCGTTCGTGGCCATCAACATGGCGGCGATCCCGCGCGACCTGATCGAATCGGAACTGTTCGGCCATGAGAAGGGCGCCTTCACCGGCGCGCAGAACCGCTCTACCGGCCGCTTCGAGCAGGCCGAGGGCGGCACGCTGTTCCTGGACGAGATCGGCGACATGCCGATGGAGGCGCAGACGCGCCTGCTGCGCGTGCTGCAGCAGGGCGAATACACGACGGTTGGCGGCCGCACGCCGATCAAGACCGACGTGCGCATCGTCGCCGCCACCAACAAGGATCTGCGCGCGCTGATCAACCAGGGGCTGTTCCGCGAAGACCTGTTCTATCGCCTCAATGTCGTGCCGCTGCGGTTGCCGGCGCTGCGCGAACGCTCCGAGGATATTCCGGACCTGGTGCGGCATTTCTTCAAGCAGGGCGCCAGCGAGGGGCTGCAGACAAAGCGCATTTCCTCCGGCGGCATCGAGCTGATGAAGCGTTACCCCTGGCCGGGCAATGTGCGCGAGCTGGAAAACCTGGTGCGCAGGCTGGCCGCGCTCTATTCGCAGGATGAGATTTCGGCCGAGATCATCGAGGCCGAACTCAAGACAGGCGAGCGGCCGGTCGTCCCCGGCGGCGGCGCGCTCATTCCCGACGATCTCTCCATCGGCCAGGCGGTGGAGCATTTCCTGCAGCGCTATTTTGCTTCCTTCGCCGGCGACCTGCCGCCGGCCGGCCTCTACCAGCGCATCCTCGCCGAGGTCGAGTATCCACTGGTGCTGGCCTCGATGACGGCGACGCGCGGCAACCAGATCAAGGCGGCGGAGCTGCTCGGGCTCAACCGCAACACGCTGCGCAAGAAGATCCGCGAGCTCGGCGTCAACGTCTACAAGTCCTCCAGGCAGGTCTAAAATCGCCCTGCAAGGGCAATGAGCCGGGGAAAGATTTCCGTCTCGGCCACACTTGTTGCATAATCGCCACAATGCGTTGCATACATCCGACGCAATCACTGACTCTTAGACGGCGATATGGCTTCCCAGAACGAACCGCTTTTCAGCAAGCCCGGCGCAGAGGACAGGCGCCGGCTTCTGGCGCTGCCTGGCGTGACGGCGATTGCCGGCGCGTTGATCACGGCGGCGATCTCCTTTGCGATTCTCGTCGGCGCCACGCCGATCACGCCTGACGCAAGGGCCACGCTGGCGCTGATCGCGCTCAATGCCGTCTTCGTCCTGTTCCTGATCGCGCTTATCGGCCGCGAGGTTCACCGCATTGTGATGGCGCGCAAGCACGGCAAGGCGGCGTCGCGCCTGCATGTGCGCATCGTGGCGATGTTCGCGCTGGTCGCCGCCATTCCCGCCATCATGGTGGCCATCATCGCCTCGATCACGCTCGACATCGGCCTCGACCGCTGGTTCGAGATCCGCACCAAGACGATCGTCAATTCGTCGCTGTCGATCGCCGACGCCTATGTCCAGGAGAACGCGCGCAACCTGCAGGGCACGACGCTGTCGATGGCCTATGACCTCGATGCCTCGCGCACGCTTTATGGCCTCGACCGCACAGGCTTCCTCGATCTGATGAACAAGGAAGCGGTTGGCCGTTCGCTCGCGCATGCGGCGCTGATCAAGCCCGACGGCTCCTTCGTGATGAGCGCCAAGACCGACGCCGACTTCGCCATGCCGGAGCCGCCACCCGGCGCGGTGGAGACCGCCGCCGACGGCAAGCCGGTGCTGATCGAGCCGCGCACCCGCAACATCATGGGCGCTATCGTCAAGCTGCGCGAGATCGACGGGCTTTACCTCTACACAATCCGCCTGGTCGATCCCGATGTGATCAAGGCGCGCCAGATCGTCAGGTCGAACACCGACGAATACCGCAACCTGCAGGACAACCGCCGCACCTCGCAGGTCGCTTTCGCGCTGCCCTATCTGTCGCTGACGCTGATCGTCATCCTGTCGGCGATCTGGACCGGCATCGCCGTTGCCGACCGGCTGGTGCGGCCGATCCGCCAGCTGATCGGCGCCGCCGACGAGGTCGCCACCGGCAATCTCGATGTCGCCGTGCCGGTCAGGCTCTCCGACGGCGACGTCGCCTCGCTCGGCGACACCTTCAACAACATGATCCTCGAGCTCAAATCGCAGCGTAACGAGCTTCTCTCCGCCAAGGACCTGATCGACGAGCGCCGCCGCTTCTCGGAAGCGGTGCTGGCGGGCGTCACCGCCGGCGTCATCGGCGTCGATCCCTACGGCATCGTCACCATCGTCAACCGATCGGCCGAGACCATGCTGGCGATCTCGGCCAGCGCCGCACTTGGGCAGAACCTGTCCGCTGTGCTGCCGCATGTCGGCCGCGTCTTCGAAATCGGTCGCAAGTCGGGCAAGCCGGTCTATCGCGAGCAGGTGACCTTCTACCGCACCGGCGCCGAGCGCACTTTCAACGTCCAGATCACCATCGAGGCCGGCGACGATGGTTCGGAGGAGAAATCCTACGTCGTGACGGTGGACGACATCACCGACCTGGTCCAGGCGCAGCGCTCGTCGGCCTGGGCCGATGTGGCGAGGCGCATCGCCCACGAGATCAAGAACCCGCTGACGCCGATCCAGCTTTCGGCCGAGCGCATCAAGCGCCGCTACGGCAAAGTCATCACCGAGGATCGCGAGGTTTTCGACCAGTGCACCGACACGATCATCCGGCAGGTCGAGGATATCGGCCGCATGGTCGACGAATTCTCCGCCTTCGCGCGCATGCCGAAGCCGGAGATGAAAGCCATCGACCTGCGCGAATCGCTGCGCGAGGCATCGTTCCTCGTCGAGGTCAGTCGCTCCGACATCGCCTTCGAGCGCGATTTCGGCGGCGAACCGCTGAAGGGCACTTTCGACAGCCGGCTGATGGCGCAGGCCTTCGGCAACGTCATCAAGAACGCCGCCGAGGCCATTGACGGACTTGATGCAAAAGATCGTTCGGACGGCACAATCCGGATTCAAGCCGGGCGCCAGAATGGCGCCATCAGAATCGATGTCATCGACAATGGCAGAGGGCTGCCACGCGAAAATCGCCAAAGGCTACTCGAGCCCTACATGACGACGCGGGAAAAAGGCACCGGTCTTGGCCTCGCTATCGTCAAGAAGATCGTGGAGGACCATGGCGGCCGGCTTGAACTGCATGATGCGCCGGCGGATTTCCACGGCGGCCGAGGCGCGATGATCTCGATCATCCTGCCGCCGGCGACGGTCGCCGCCGCGCCGCCACGCGACGAAGGCCGAACGGAACACCAAAGAGAAACTGAAAAGGTCGGTAATGGCGTCTGATATTCTCATCGTCGATGACGAGGAAGACATCCGCGAACTCGTCGCAGGCATCCTGAGCGACGAAGGTCACGAAACCCGCACGGCGTTCGACGCCGACAGCGCGCTGGCGGCGATTGCCGATCGCGCGCCGAGGCTGATCTTCCTCGACATCTGGCTGCAGGGCTCGCGTCTCGACGGCCTGGCCCTGCTGGACGAGATCAAGACGATGCATCCGAACCTGCCGGTGGTGATGATTTCCGGCCACGGCAATATCGAAACGGCGGTTTCGGCCATCCGCCGCGGCGCCTATGATTTCATTGAGAAGCCGTTCAAGGCCGACCGGCTGATCCTGATCGCCGAGCGCGCACTCGAAACCTCGAAACTGAGACGCGAGGTGTCGGACCTCAAGCAACGCAGCGGCGAGACCTTCGACCTGATCGGCATGTCGTCGGCGATGAGCCAGTTGCGCCAGACCATCGAGCGCGTCGCGCCGACCAACAGCCGCATCATGATCATCGGCCCGTCCGGTTCCGGCAAGGAACTGGCCGCGCGCGCCATCCACGCGCTGTCGACGCGCAAAGCCGCGCCGTTCGTCACCTTGAGCGCGGCCACCATCACACCGGAGCGTATGGAGATCGAACTGTTCGGCACAGAATCGAACGGCACCGAACGCAAGGTCGGCGCGCTGGAGGAGGCGCATCGCGGCATCCTCTACATCGACGAAGTCGCCGACATGCCGCGCGAGACGCAGAACAAGATCCTGCGCGTGCTGGTCGAGCAGCAGTTCGAGCGGGTAGGGGGCACCAAGAGGGTCAAGGTCGACGTCCGCATCATCTCGTCCACCTCGCAGAACCTGGAGGCAATGATCGCCGACGGCCGTTTCCGCGAAGACCTCTACCACCGCCTGGCGGTGGTTCCGGTCGCGGTGCCGGGCTTGGCCGAGCGGCGCGAGGACATCCCCTATCTGGTCGACAATTTCATGAAGCAGATCGCCCGCCAGGCCGGCATCAAGCCGCGCCGCATCGGCGACGATGCGCTGGCGGTGCTGCAGGCCCACAACTGGCCCGGCAATGTCCGGCAGTTGCGCAACAATGTCGAACGGCTGATGATCCTGGCCCGGGGCGAGGATGTCGACGCGCCGATCACCGCCGATCTGCTGCCGTCGGAGATCGGCGACGTCATGCCGCGCACGCCCAACCAGTCGGACCAGCACATCATGGCGCTGCCGCTGCGCGAGGCGCGCGAACAGTTCGAGAAGGACTACCTGATCGCCCAGATCAACCGCTTCGGCGGCAACATCTCGAAAACCGCCGAATTCATTGGCATGGAGCGCTCCGCTCTGCACCGCAAGCTGAAGTCGCTGGGCGTCTGACAACGGCCTGTTGTTGGTCCAGCGGCTCCCGGCCGGCCGATTGCCGGTTACGGCCGCGGCGGAATCGCTTAAACAAACCGAAAGTCCCCAGGGGTGATCCATGCCGCGCATTGCCTATGTGAACGGGCGCTATGTCGCCCATGCCGACGCTTCCGTGCATATCGAGGATCGCGGCTATCAGTTCGCCGACGGCGTCTATGAGGTCTGCGAGGTGGCGCGCGGCTTCATCGTCGACATGCCGCGCCATCTCGGCCGCCTGAACCGCTCGCTGAGCGAACTGTCGATCGATTGGCCGGTGACGCAGGCCGTGCTGCCTCTCATCCTGCGCGAGGTGGTGCGCCGCAACCACGTGGTCAACGGCCTGGTCTATGTCCAGGTGACGCGCGGCGTCGCCAGCCGTGACTTCGTCTTTCCGGCGCCCGGCACCAGGCCGTCGCTGGTGGTGACCGCCAGGAAGGCCGATCCTGCCGCCGCGATCAAGCGAGCCGAGACCGGCATCAAGGTCATCACCGTGCCGGAGAACCGCTGGGATCGGGTTGACATCAAGAGCACCGGGCTGCTGCCCAATGTGCTGGCCAAGCAGAAGGCCAAGGAGGCCGACGCCCAGGAAGCCTGGTTCGTCGACGGCGACGGCATGGTCACCGAGGGCGGCTCCTCCAACGCCTGGATCGTCACCGGCGATGGCGTTCTGGTGACGCGGCCGGCCGAGCACGGGATCCTGCGCGGCATTACCCGTACGACGCTGTTCGATGTTGCCGCCAAGCTCGGCGTGAAGATCGAAGAGCGCAAATTTTCGGTCACCGAGGCCAAGGCGGCGCGCGAGGCCTTCATCAGCTCCGCGACCACGATCGCCATGCCGATCGTGGCAATCGACGGCGCTCCGGTGGCCAATGGCCACCCCGGTTCCGTAACACTTTCGTTGCGTCAGGCATTTTTTGACGTTGCGGAAAAAAGTCCGGCCTGATAACCGCACAGATGGAATGAAAATCAATATCTCGTTCTGCTTGTCGTTATTTGACGGCAAGAGGGTGTTTGCGCGCTTGACATGTGCCGGATAAATTGGCGCATTGGCTGCAAACCGAAGGGGATCGGCGAAAGACAAAAACAATGGCGGAACGATCGCAAAACCTTCAGGACCTGTTCCTGAATTCAGTTCGCAAGAGCAAAAATCCACTCACCATCTTCCTCATCAACGGCGTCAAGCTGACCGGCGTGGTCACCTCGTTCGACAATTTTTGTGTGTTGTTGCGGCGTGACGGGCATTCCCAGCTTGTCTACAAGCACGCCATTTCCACGATCATGCCGAGCCAGCCGGTTCAGATGTTCGATGGCGAGGAAAGCCAGGGCGCCTGATTGGCACGTGAGAAAGACGCGGACCGCAGCGTCCGCGGAAAACCAGCGCACCAGCTGGGGCCGGAAGACAAAGCTCCGACCCGGGCAGTCGTCATTGTGCCCGTGCTCGCCCGCCAGCCGCGCGGCGAGGACGAAACCAACCGGCCGCGCCTGACGCGCTCCGCCGAGGCCCGCCACGACGAAGCGGTCGGCCTCGCCGGCGCCATCGACCTCGATCCGGTTCATACGGCCGTGGTCACCGTCACCGATCCGCGCCCGGCGACCTTGCTCGGCAGTGGCAAGGTGGCGGAATTCGCCGACATCGTGAAGGAGCGCCACGCGGAACTGGTCATCGTAGACCATCCGCTGACGCCGGTGCAGCAACGCAATCTCGAGAAGGAATTCAACGCCAAGGTGCTCGACCGCACCGGGCTGATCCTGGAGATTTTCGGCGAGCGCGCCCGCACCAAGGAAGGCACGCTGCAGGTCGAGCTTGCGCATCTCAACTACCAGAAGGGCCGCCTTGTCCGGAGCTGGACCCACCTCGAGCGTCAGCGCGGCGGCGCCGGCTTCCTCGGCGGCCCCGGCGAAACGCAGATCGAATCCGACCGGCGGCAGTTGCAGGAAAAGATCATCAAGCTCAAGCATGAGCTGGAGACGGTGCGCCGCACCCGCGACCTGCACCGCGCCAAGCGCAAGAAGGTGCCATTCCCGGTGGTGGCGATCGTCGGCTACACCAATGCCGGCAAGTCGACGCTGTTCAACAAGCTGACCGGAGCTGGGGTGCTGGCCGAGGACATGCTGTTCGCCACGCTCGACCCGACGCTGCGCCGCGTGCGCCTGCCGCATGGCACGCCCGTCATCCTGTCCGATACGGTCGGCTTCATCTCGGACCTGCCGACGCATCTGGTTGCCGCCTTCCGGGCGACGCTGGAAGAGGTGGTCGAAGCCGACCTCGTCATCCACCTGCGCGACATCTCAGACCCCGATACGGCGGCGCAGGCCGAGGATGTCGAGCGCATCCTTGCCGATCTTGGCGTCGATGCCAGTGACGCCAAGCGCGTGATCGAGGTCTGGAACAAGATCGACCTGCTCGACGAGGGCAACCGGGAGCGGTTGCTGGCCGATGGCGCCGCCACCAAGGCGCCACCGGTCGCCATATCGGCGGTCACCGGCGAGGGCATCGATGCGCTGAAGGCGCTTATCGAAACCAGGATGTCGGGTGAGCTGGAAACGACGACGCTGACGCTGACGCCAGCCCAGTTTGGCCTTGTCGACTGGATCTACCGCAACGGCGACGTCGTTTCGCGGGTCGACAATGAGGATGGGAGCGTCACCATTTCGCTCAATGCCACGCACAGCGCACGGCAAGAGATCGAGAGCCGATTGCACCGTAAGAACAACGGTTAAGCCTGGTTATTTCTCGCCCTTGGCCTGCTGCCAGAGCGCTTCCATCTCATCCAGAGTCGCCTTTTCCAACGTGTTGCCGGAGGCTTCCAGCGCTCGCTCGACATAGTGGAAGCGGGTGCGGAATTTCTCATTGGTGCCGCTGAGTGCTGCCTCGGCATCGAGATTGAGGTGGCGGCCGAGATTGACGATGGCAAACAGCATGTCGCCGAACTCGTCCTTGATCGGTGCTGCGTCGCCCTTGGCCAAAGCCTCGCGCAGTTCGCCGATCTCCTCCTCGATCTTGTCGAGAATGGGGGCCGCCTCGCTCCAGTCGAAGCCGACGCGGGCGGCTTTTTCCTGTAGCTTCAGCGCTCGGGTCAACGCGGGCAGGGCGACAGGCACGCTGTCGAGGAACCCTTTGCCGTTGTCTTCCGGGTCAAGCCCGCGGGCCAGGCGCGCGCTTCGCTTCTCCGCCTTCTCCACCGCCTTGATCTTTTCCCACATGCCCTTGGCCATGCCGGCGCTGCGCGCCTCCTCGTCGCCGAAGACATGCGGATGGCGGCGGATCATCTTGGTGGTGATGGCCTCGACGACATCGCCAAAGGCGAATTCATCAGCCTCTTCAGCCATTTGCGCGTGGTAGACAACCTGCAGCAGCAGGTCGCCGAGCTCCTCGCGCAGATCGTCGAGATCGCCGCGCGCGATGGCGTCGGCCACCTCGTAGGCTTCCTCGATCGTGTAGGGCGCGATGGTAGAGAAATTCTGCTCGATATCCCAGGGACAACCGGTCTTCGGCGCGCGCAGCGCAGCCATGATCTCGATCAGCCGTGCGATGTCTTTGGAGGGCTTCATGCGGCAAACCCTATCGCGACGCCGGGCGGGCGACCAATGCTGTCGCCTGACGAACGCTGTTTGTCCACAGCTGCGCGGACCTCGTCAGTCGAGGACCGAGACAATCGCCTTGGCGAGCGCGTCCATCCCGTCCTCGGGCAGGCCGGCCACGTTGATGCGGCTGTCGCCGACCATATACACGGCGTGCTCGGTGCGCAGCCGCTCGACCTGCGCTTCCGAAAGGCCGAGGCGCGAGAACATGCCGCGATGGCTGGCGACGAAGTCGAAGCGGTCGGAATTGGACTGCCGGCGCAGCGCCTCGGCGAAGGCGACGCGCAGGCGCAGCATGCGCAACCGCATCTCCTCGAGCTCCGCCTGCCAGTCGGCGCGTAGGCCGTCGTCTTCCAGCACGATGCGCACCGCGGCAGCGCCATGGTCCGGCGGCATCGAATACATGGCACGCGCCGCCGACAGCATCTGGCTCATCGCCACATCGGCCTCAGCGCCGTCCCTGGCCAGGATCATCGCCGCGCCGACGCGGTCGCGGTAAACGGCGAAGTTCTTCGAGCAACTCGACGCAACGAGCATTTCCGGCACCCTGGCGGCCAGCAGGCGCAGGCCCGCGGCATCGGCGTCGAGGCCCTCGCCAAAGCCCTGATAGGCGATGTCGACAAAGGGCAGCAGGCCGCGCTCGACGACCAGGTCGGCCACTTCCGCCCATTGCGCGGCGTCGAGATTGGCGCCGGTCGGGTTGTGGCAGCAGCCATGCAGCAGCACCACGTCGCCGCGCTCGGCCGTCCGCAGCGCCGCCAGCATGTCCTTGAAGCGCACGGCGCCGGAAGCGGCGTCGAAATAGGGGTAGTCGCGGATCTGCAGGCCGGCCGCGCGCATCACCGGCATGTGGTTCGGCCAGGTCGGGTCGGACAGCCAGACAGTGGCGTCGGCGCGGGTCCGCTTCAGCAACTCGGCCACCAGCCTGAGCGCGCCGGAACCACCCGGCGCCTGCGCGGTACGGACGCGCGAAAGGTCGGCCTTGTCGCCGAAGGTGAGCTTGGCCATGGCGGCATTGAAGCCGGTGTCGCCGGCAAGGCCGAGATAGGTCTTGGTGTCCTGGCTCTGCAGCAGCCGCTTCTCGGCCTCGCGCAGGGCGCGCATCACCGGCGTCTTGCCGTCGCGATCCTTGTAGACGCCGACGCCAAGGTCGACTTTGCCCGGACGCGGATCGGCGCGGTAGAGGCCGATGAGGGCAAGGATCTTGTCGGCGGGGGCGGGCTGCAGGGTTTCGAACATCGCAAGGCTCCAATGGCGGCGGAGTGATACGCAAATTGGCCCCGCTTCGCCAGCGCTTTTCCTCCGCGCCAAACTGAAGACGGCGGGCAGGGCGGCCTGCGGGGCGATGAAACGGCTGCTGCCTGGGACAAAATAATGCGCCGTTGGGGATTAAAACCTTGCCCTGCTCCGTAAACAGGGCATGAAACGGTCGATGCCACGCTTCGATATCGTCGGACAGCTGGGTTCGCTCAGGCGTTACGCGCGCTCGCTGACGCGCGACACCACGGAGGCCGAGGACCTAGTGCATGACGCGCTGGTGCGCGCCTATGAGCGGCGCGGCACCTTTCGCGCCGGCAGCAACCTGCGCGCCTGGCTGTTGTCGATCGTCCACAACGCTTTCATCGACGGTGTCCGCTCGCGCCGGTCGGAAGCCGCGCGCATCGAGCAGGCCGGATATCTTGCCGACAGCACCTCCCCAGCGCCACAGGACCACTCCGTCCGTCTGGCGCAGGTGCGGGCGGCCTTTTTATCTTTGCCGGAGGAGCAGCGTTCGGCGCTGCATCTCGTCGCCATCGAGGGGCTGAGCTACGCCCAGGCGGCGGAGGTTAGCGGCGTGCCGCTGGGAACACTGATGTCGCGCATCGGCCGGGCCCGCGCCGCGCTGCGCGAGATGGAAGACGCCGCGCCGGCGGGCAGGAACCATCTCAGGATCGTGAGAGGTGAGCGATGAACGCAATGCTCGATCCCGTGACCGATGCCGATCTCGATGCCTATGTCGACGACCAGCTGGAGGTGGCCCGCCGTATCGAGGTCGAGGCGTTCCTGTCCACCCAACCGGAAGTCGCCGCGCGCGTGATGTCCGATCTCAGGACGCGCGACGAGCTGCGCGTGGCGCTCGCCGCCAAGGGAATGGCGCGGCCGGCAACGACCGAGGCGGCACGACGGCTGGAGCGCGGGCTTGGCCGCGACCGCATCTTCGGGGTGCTGCAGCGCGCCGCGGCGGCGGCGATCCTGATCGCGGCCGGCTGGCTGGCGAATGGCATTTTCGGACCGGTCGCGGTGACGAAGGTCGTCGCTTCCACGCAGCCGCCCGCCTATGTCGAGGAAGCGGTGAGGGCGCACCGGACGACGCTGGTGCGCGAGGGGATGACCTCCCAGCGGGAAGCGCCGAACTACAATCCAGGCGAGATCCGCGCCGCGACCGCGATCGTCATGCCGTCGCTGCCCGGCGACTGGAAGGTGCGCGATGTGCAGATCTATCCGTCGCGCTTCGGCCCAAGCGTCGAGATGGCGCTCGAAACCAAGGATCTCGGCCTGGTCTCGCTGTTCGCGATCAGGCCGGGGACTTTCGACGTGGTGAAGCCGGCCCTCGCGCCCTCGGGCGACATTTCCTCGGCCTATTTCCAGATCGGCGAGGTGGCCTACGCCGTCGTCGCGCGAAGCGATGCGCGCGACCTCGACCGGGCCGCCGAAACGCTGGCCCGCACGCTTTACTGAGATCAATCAAGGAGACCGAACATGAACACCCCCAACCTGGGATATCGCGTGGGCAGCGGCGCCCAAACGGGCGCCCTCTATGACGAGGGCCTGCGCCGCCACATGCTGCGCGTCTACAACTATATGGGCCTTGGCCTGGTCGTCACCGGCGCCATCGCCTTCGCCGTGGCGTCGACGCCCGCGCTCTACGTGCCGATCTTCTCCAGCCCCTTGAAATGGGTGGTGATGCTGGCGCCGCTCGCCTTCGTGCTTTTGTTCTCGTTCCGCATGCAGACCATGTCGGCGGCGAGCGCGCAGGCCATGTTCTGGGCCTTCTGTGCGGTGATGGGCCTGTCGCTGGCCTCGGTGTTCCTGGTCTTCACCGGCACCAGCATCGCGCGCACGTTCTTCATCGCCGCCACCATGTTCGGCGCTACCAGCCTCTACGGCTACACGACCAGGCGCGACCTGACGCAGTTCTCGTCGTTCCTGATCATGGGCCTGATCGGCGTGGTCATCGCCAGCCTCGTCAACCTGTTCCTCGGTTCGACCGCGCTGCAGTTCGCCATCTCGGTGATCGGTATCGCCGTGTTCATTGGCCTCACTGCCTGGGACACGCAGACGATCAAGGAGCAGTATGCGGAGAATTTCGATGCGGAATCGCAGCAGAAGCTCGCCGTCTTCGGCGCCTTCTCGCTCTATTTGAACTTCGTCAACATCTTCCAGCTGTTGCTGAACTTCACCGGCGAGCGCGAGTAGGCCGAACCGTAGCAGGCAACAGGTCTCACCTTGCCGGGGCCGGAGGGCAACCTCCGGCCATTTCTTTGAGGGCAAACTGACGCTCGGGTCTGTGCATCGTTCGTCGCCGCTTGGCGAACTGCCGTGCACTCCGCTGCTCTTGAGTTCACGCGCGGCCTTTTGCTAGCCTGCCGGTCACACCAGAGCGGTTCGGCGCTTCATGGGATCGCCGAACCGCTCTAGCCATTTGTTTCTGCGCAATTCCGGACGGAAAACCGTTACACACTTTCCTGGAATTGCTTAAGCGAGGGCGCATGGAACAGGACAGCCTTACGCTTCACGGTGACGGCATCTCGGCGACCATCGTCAGGCAGGGTGCCGAACTGGTCTCGCTGCGCGACAGTGAAGGAACCGAGCTTCTGTGGCAGGCCGGTCCGGCCTGGAAGCGCCATTCCCCGGTCCTGTTCCCGATCGTCGGCCGGCTGAAGGGCGACCAACTGCGGCACCGCGGCCGATCCTATCCGATGACGCAGCATGGCTTTGCCCGCGACAGGCGCTTTGCATGGACGGAGCAGGGGCCCCGGTCCTGCACGTTGCTTCTGACCGACGATGCGGGGACCCGCGAGCAATATCCCTTCGCCTTTCATCTGGCCATAAGCTACAGCCTGCGGCTTCGGCAACTCGACGTCAGCTTCACGATCACCAGCACCGGCGGCGAGACGCTGCCGGCATCGATCGGCGGGCATCCGGCGTTCAACTGGCCGCTTCTGCCTGATCTGCCCAAGACAGCCTATCAGCTTAGATTCGCCAATGACGAAAGCGCCCCGATCCGCCGCCTCAAGGACGGCCTGCTGCTGCCAACGCCACAGCCGACGCCCGTGAAAGGCAAGATACTGGCGCTCTCCGAAAGCCTGTTCGAGGAGGACGCCGTGATCATCGATCGGCCGGCCAGCGCCAATGTGCGCTACGCCGCCGAGCACGGACCGGCGCTTGAGATATCCTGGCAGGGATTTCGGGAGCTCGGCATCTGGTCCAGGCCGGGCGGCGCGCCGTTCCTTTGTATCGAGCCCTGGCATGGTCTTGCCAGCCCCATCGATTTCGACGGCGAATTCACCGAAAAGCCGGGCGTGATGCTGATCCCGCCAGCCGCGACGCGTGTTCTGAGCTATCAGATCCATCTGGACTGATATGATCCGCGGACGACAATGCGGAACCAATCTTGCGGGGCATCCCATGAAACTCGGCTTCATCGGCACAGGCGCGCTCACGGCCGCTATCGTCACCGGGCTCAAGTCCCTTGCGGACAACAAAGTTTCCATTCTGCTTTCGCCCCGAAACGAAGACATCGCCGCGAGCCTTGCCTCCCGCTACCCGGATGTTCGCATCGCCAGCGACAATCAGGCCGTTCTCGACAATAGCGAAACCGTCATGCTGGCGGTCCGCCCGCAGATTGCGCACGACGTGCTGTCGGCGCTGCGCTTCCGGCGCGACCACCGCCTGATCAGCCTGATCGCCACTTTGTCCCTCAAGGACATAGAGAGCTTGACCGCGCCCGCCGGCCACGTGACGAAGGCGCTTCCCATGCCGATGATCGCGCACCGGCTGGGGGCGACGATCATCTGTCCGCCCGATCAAGGCGCGGGCGCTTTGTTCGGGAGGCTGGGGAAGGTGATCGAGGTCGCGGATGCCGGCGAGTTCGACGCCTTGAGCGTCGCGACCGCGACCTATGCCAGCTATTTCAAATACCTCGAGACCATCCACAGCTGGCTCAAGGATCATGGCGTTGGGGAGGGGACCGCGCGCGACTATATCGCCTCGCTTTTCAAGGCGTTGGGCGCCGCTCCCGAGACGTCGCCGGACGCGGATTTCAGACATCTGGCGCAAGACTACGCGACGCGCGGCGGCATCAACGAGCAGGTTCTGCGTGAGCTCACGGCCTATGGCGTGTTCGACGCATTCGCCGAAAGCCTGGACGGCATCCATCGGCGCATCACGGGCGACACGAAATGAAACTCTGCTTCAGCCGCAATCCCAATCCTCGGCTGGCGGTCGCGGTGGCTCGCTACCTTGTCGCCAAGATCGAGTTTGAATTCGCCGCGCCATTCGCACCGGAACCGCCGCCGCCAGGAGGCGAGGGCCATCCGGCCTGATATCCGACCGGCATTCGCCCTAGCGCTGCCAGAAGGGCAGCTTGGCGATCTCTTCCTCGACCTGCCTGTTGGTCAGGCCGATATCGTCGATCAGATGCGGATTGGTCTCCGCCATTCGCTTGAGGTCCCAGCGAAAGCGCGCCCGCTCGCGCCAGGTGGCGATCATGCCACACAGGGTCGTTTGGCGCCGCAACGGCCGCCCTGGCCGGACTACGCAATGCTGGATCGTCGCAAGAGTATCGTTCATGGCAACCTCCTATAGTTTTGAGGCCCCATGCGGTTGGGAGCCTTCGACCTGAAAGAGGTTGAATTCTGCAGGATGCGGACGGCGCCGTAATTAAGCCCTCCCAAATAGTTCTCAAAAGTTCCAAACGGGCTATAGATGCGCCCTATGCAGGGATCGCGCTTTGCCTTTGGTCCATTCGTGCTTGATCCGGATGCGGGAACGCTGCTTCGGGACGACGATCCCGTTGCTCTCGGCTACCGCGGGCTGAAGCTGCTTGCGGCACTGGTCGGACGACCCGGTGAAATCCTGGGCAAGGCCGAGTTGATGGACGCGGCGTGGCCGGGCACGGCGGTCGAGGAGGGCAATCTCACCGTCCAGATCGCGCAGTTGCGCAAGCTGCTTGGTCCGGCCACCGACGGCGGCGAGTGGATCTCCACCGTTCCGCGCGTCGGCTACCGCTTCACTGGGGCCATCGAACAGCTTGGCGGCGCGAAACGGAAGCCTTTGCCGCTGCCCGACAAACCCTCGATAGCCGTGCTGCCCTTCGTCGCTTTCAGCAGCGATCCCGAGCAGGAATCCTTCGCTGACGGGCTGACTGAAGACCTGATCACCGACCTGTCCCGCAATGCCGGCCTGTTCGTCATCGCCCGCAACTCGGTCTTTGCCTACAAGGGCAGGGCGATGGACGTGCGCGGAATCGCCGAGGATCTTGGCGTGCGCTACCTGCTGGAGGGCAGCGCGAGACGCGCCGCCGGGCGCGTGCGCATCAACGCGCAACTGGTCGATGCGCTGAGCGGCGAGCATCTGTGGGCGGAGCGCTTCGATCGTAGCCTGGAAGATATCTTTGCCGTTCAGGACGAGGTGACGGCCAAGATCGTCGAGGCGCTGCTCGGCCGGCTGCGCGCCCCGCTGCCGCGCAATCGGCCGAAGAAACTCGAGGCCTATGACCTCTGTGTGCGGGCGCGCAAGCTGATCGATAGTTCGCCGCAGGCGGCGCGGGAGGCGCATCTGATGCTCACGCGCGCCGTTGCGCTCGATCCGGATTACGCCGAGGCCTATCGCTGGCTTGCCATGAACCACTGGATGGGATGGGTGCATTGGGGCGAACCCATCGAGCCCAACCGTAGCGTTGCCTTGGAACTGGCGCGCAAGGCCGTGGCGATCGATCCCAACGATGCCGGCTGCCGCTGGGTGCTCGCCAACCTGCTGGCCTATGAGCGCCGCTTCGCCGAGTCGGATACGGAGTTCGCCAAGGCGTTCGAGTTCGACCCCAACGAAGCCGACGCCTGGGCGACGCTGTCCGACATCACGACCTTGGCCGGGCAGGTCGAGCAGGGCTTGGAGCAGATCCGCAAGGCGTTCCGGCTGAACCCGTTTCCAGCAAGCTGGTACTATCTGACGCTCGGCCAGGCGCAATACGCGGCCGGCGACTACGAAGCCGCCATCGAGACGCTGCGCAGGGAGGAGACCTATCGCACAAGCTCGCGCCGTTTCCTGGCGGCAAGCCTTGCGCAACTCGGCCGGCTCGACGAGGCGCACGCCGAGGTCGAAATGTTTCTGGTCGCCAACCCGCATTTCACGACCAGCCACTGGGTGTGGACCGAGCCGTTCCGCGACACCGCCACGCTTGAGCATTTCGTCGATGGCTTCCGCAAGGCCGGACTTCCGGACTGAGCCGCCGGCGCGACCACCCAGATGGTTGCGATCTACCCCTCGAGACGATCCTTGGCGTCACAATCGCGGTCGTATCGTTTCCTGACCGGAAACGGCGGCAGCCAGGACTCGCGGCGGACGGTCCACAGCTCGTAGGTCGGCAGCAGCTGGTCCGGGGCGTCCAGCGACCCCAGATGCACTTCGATCTCGTCTGCGGTGCGCGCGAAAACAGACGAGCCGCAGCGCGGACAGAAGAAGCGCCCGGCGTAGTCGCGTGTTTCGCCATCGATCGTCACCGCCTCCTGAGGGAACACCGCGGCAGCGTAAAACAGCGCCCCGTGATGCTTGCGGCAATCGAGACAGTGGCAGACGCCGACCCGGTATGGGGCACCCGAGGCCACAATTCGAACGCTCCCGCACAGGCAGCCGCCGGTGAACAGGTCCATGCTCCCGTCTCCTCCAAAATCAAGCGCTCGGCATGGCTACAACGAACGGGGCCGTCGTCGCAATGCCGCCGCGGCAGTTGCGGAAGGCTGTCGCAAGATGAAGCGCGCGTGGATCGCCTACCGCGCTGCACGGCCGAAGTCGCCGCCGAAACCATCAATACGATCGCCAGCGCAATATCATCATCAATTGCGACAGCGCGGCAGGCGCCGATCCTTGATGATGAGCTCTCGGATCTGTCGCGCTGACATATCTGGAGGGCGCGGCGAGACGTGGCGAAGGCATGCCGTCTGCATCGATCTCTAAGTCGCATAAGATAGATTATGGAACTTATGCGTTGGCAAAAAGGCGGAAATTGTTGCCGATTTGAGGGCCTTCAGCCGTCGTCACAGGCGACCGAGGGACTGGATCTAAGCGGCTTCAATTGCAAGCAGCACATTGGCGGCCGCAACGTTGCGGATTCCGATGAGGGCTTGGTAGTCAGGTGAATCATGCATGGCCTTGAGCGACGCCATGTCGGCAAACTCAAGCACGACGAGCCGGTCCGGCTGCCACGAGCCCGCAAGGGCCTCGACGCTTCGAGCACGCAACAGCAACTTGCCTCCGAAGCGGTTGACGGCAGCCAAGGCCTTTATGCGATATTCCTCGTATGCCGCCGGATCCGCGATCTTGTGCTCAGCAATCAGATAGGCCGCCATGGTGCCTTCTCCTCTGAAAGTCGCGACGTTAACACAATCGAGCCATAGAGCGGAACGCGCTTCTGAACAGCTCGTCCTATCACGCTGACTCATAAGGAATTTCGATCACCATCCCATCATAGGCCGGCACCACGTTGTCGGGCGTCTCGGCCATCACGGCGGCGTAATCCAGCGGCACATGCATGTGTGTCAGCACGGCGTTTTTCGGTGCCAGTCTCTCGATCCAGCCCAGTGCCTGGCCAAGCGACAGATGGCTCGGATGGGTATTGTACTGCAAAGCGTCGATGACCAGCGTGTCGAGATCGCGCAGCCTTTCCGCCGTGGCGTCGGGGAAGTCGCTGATGTCAGGGCAATAGGCAAGCCCGCCGGCGCGGAAGCCGAGGGAAATGATGTCGCCATGGGTCTGTGGCAGCGGCTCAAGGGTGAGGGCACCCCCCTCTCCCTCGATCACGATCGGCCTGGCGTGGTCGATGAGATGCGCCCTGACGATGGGCGGATAGGAACTGCCGGGCGGCGTCTCGAAACAATAACCGAACGCTTGCCGCAGGCGCTGCATCGTCGGCTGATCGGCATGGATGTCGATCAGATGGCGCTGCTCCTGCACATAGCCGCGCAGATCGTCGATGCCGTGGATATGGTCGGCATGCGGATGCGTGTAAACGACCGCATCGATGCGCCTGACCGACGCCAGAAGCATCTGCTCGCGGAAGTCCGGTCCGGTGTCGACGACGACGGTCGTGCGGGCACCGTTTGCGGCGATCCGCTCGACCAGTGCTGCCGTGCGCATGCGCCGGTTCCTGGGGTTGGCGGGATCGCAATTGCCCCAGTCGCCGGTGATGCGCGGTGTGCCGGGCGACGAGCCGCAGCCGAGAATGGTGAGGCGCAGCCGATTGCTCATTTGTCAGGCGCCCGGCGCTTCGGGGCGTGGCATCTTCCGGAACAGCCGGAAGACATTGTCCGTGGTGATGGCGGCGATCTCGGCCTCGCTGACGCCAATCGTCTCGGCCAGCACCCTGGCGGTGTTGGCGACATAGGCCGGCTCGTTGCGCTTGCCGCGAAACGGGATCGGCGCGAGATAAGGTGCATCGGTCTCGACCAGCAGCCGGTCATGCGGCACGTTGGCTGCGATGGCGCGCAATTCGGCCGAGTTCTTGAAAGTCAGGATGCCGGAGAACGAGACATAGCCGCCTAGCGCCACGCCGACCTCGGCCAGCCCGCGCCCGGACGAAAAGCAATGCAGAATGAAGGGGAAGGCGCCCTTCCCTGTTTCGTCCTCGAGGATTGCGGCCATATCGTCGTCGGCATCGCGCGAATGGATGACCAGCGGCAGGCCGGTCTGGCGCGCGGCGGCGATATGGGTGCGCAAGCCTTGCGCCTGCGCATCGCGCGGCGCCTTGTCGTAGAAGTAGTCCAACCCGGCCTCGCCGATCGCCACCACTTTGGGGTGCGCGGAGAGCCGCACGAGCTCGTCGGCGGTCACGTCGAGCTCTTCCGCCGCATTGTGCGGATGGGTGCCGACCGAGCAATAGACGTCATTAAAAGTTTCAGCAATTTCAAGGATTTGCTGAAACCGCTTCACGCGCGTCGAGATCGTCACCATGCGACCGATGCCGGCCGCCAGGGCGCGGGCGACGATGGCCGCCCGCTCCTCGGCGAAGTCCGGAAAGTCGAGATGGCAATGGCTGTCAACGAGCATCAGGCTTTGGCATCCTGCTCGACATAGCGCGGGAAAACGCCCTCCGGCGCCGGCAGCGGCGTGCCTGGCACCAGCGCGTGATCGGCGTGGACATGCTCGAAACCGCGCCTGTCCACCGGCACCGCCAGCAGATCGAGCAGCTTCGCCGCTGATCCCGGGATGAAGGGCTGGCACAGCACCGTCACCCGCCGCACGACCTCGGCCGTCGTCCACAGCACGGTCTCCATGCGCGTCGGGTCGGTTTTCCGCAGCGCCCAAGGCTCCTGGGAGGCGAAATAGCGATCGGCTTCCGCCACCACGCCGAAGATCGCCGCCAGCGCCAGGTGGATGCTCTGCTCCGCCATCGCCCTGCGCGCCACCGTAAGAGCCTCCACGGCCTGGTCGAGGATCGCCGTGTCGGCCTCCGCCAGTTCGCCGCGCGTCGGCACCACGCCGCCGCAGTTCTTGGCGATCATCGACAGCGAGCGCTGTGCCAGATTGCCGAGCCCGTTGGCGAGATCGGCGTTGTTGCGGTTGACGATCGCTTCATGGCTGTAGTTGCCGTCCTGGCCGAACGGCACCTCGCGCAGGAAGAAATAGCGCACCTGGTCGACGCCGTAGTGCTCGGCCATGGTGAACGGGTCGATGACGTTGCCGACCGATTTCGACATCTTCTCGCCGCGGTTGAACAGGAAGCCGTGGCCGAAGACGCGCTTGGGCAGCGGGATTCCCGCCGACATCAGGAAAGCCGGCCAATAGACCGCATGGAAGCGCACAATATCCTTGCCGATGATATGGGCATCCGCCGGCCAGAACTTCCATTTATCATCGTTTTCATCGGGATAGCCGAGGCCGGTGATGTAGTTGGTCAAGGCGTCGACCCACACATACATCACGTGCTTCTCGTCGCCGGGCACCGGCACGCCCCAGTCGAAAGTGGTGCGCGAGACCGACAGGTCCTTCAGCCCTGACTTGACGAAACTCATCACCTCGTTGCGCCGCTCTGCGGGGCCGATGAAGTCGGGCTGGCTTTCGTAAAGCGCTATGAGCTTGTCCTGATAGGCCGAAAGCCGGAAGAAATAGCTCTCTTCCTCGACCCATTCGACCGGCGTCCCCTGCGGCCCGTAGCGGACGTTGTCGGCGCGGACCTCAGTCTCCTCCTCGCCGTAATAGGCCTCGTCGCGCACCGAATACCAGCCGGCATAGCCGCCCTTGTAGATATCGCCATTGGCGGCCATCGCCTTCCAGATCGCCTGCGAGGACGCGTAGTGGCGCTCCTCGGTGGTGCGGATGAAATCGTCATTGGAGGCGTTGAGCACCGCCGCCATGCGCCTGAATTCGGCCGAGTTGCGGTCGGCAAGTTCGCGCGGCGAGAGGCCATCCTTGCGCGCCGTCTGCAGCATCTTGATGCCGTGCTCGTCGGTGCCGGTGAGGAAGAAGACCCGCTTGCCGTCAAGGCGCTGGAATCGGGCGAGCGCGTCGGTGGCGATCAGCTCGTAGGCATGGCCGATATGCGGCTTGCCGTTCGGATAGGAAATCGCGGTCGTGATGTAGAATGTGTCGCGTGACATGAATGAACCGTCATGAAAGTCTGAATGTGAGTTGTGGGGGTGGATATCCTATCGGCATGGCGATTGCCATCCCGAGCGGGCCATCACATTCGCATCGCAGAATTCAGGCGGTCGATCATGATCAGAGCGTGCTGCTTCTTGTCGAGATTGTAGGTCTCGGTCTCAGATATAGCGTTCTGGGCTTCCTGCCAAGCTTCGGACAGAGCCTTGGCCCGCGCCAGATCGCCAGCGAGGGCCGCCTCGCTGGCGCGTGAGGACAGCAGGTCGAGCGCGTGTCGGTTGAAGATGTCGAACTGGATCGCCTGGTCGCGGCCGGCAACCGCCTCGGCCAGCCGGTGGGCGCCGGCGACGTCGCCCTTCCTCGCCGCAACCAGGGCGTCGAGCGCGGCGGCGATCTCCAGCCCGCCATACTGCGTCAGAAGGATCGCGTTGCGGGCGCTGCCCCCTGCCCGCTCGGCAAGTGCCGCGCGCGCCGCAGGGTCCTCGGGTGGTGGCGGCTCGATGCCTTGCAGAACGGTCATCAGTTCCTCGTCGCCGAGCGGCGTCAGGCGCACCATCTGGCAGCGCGAGCGGATCGTCGGCAAAAGGCTGCCCGGGGCATGCACGATGAGGATGAACAGCGTGCGCGCCGGCGGCTCTTCGAGATTCTTGAGCAAGGCGTTGGCGGCATTGGTATTCATGTCGTCGGCCGGGTCGACGATCACGACCCGGTAGCTGCCGTCATGCGAGGTCATCGACAGGAAGCGGCTGACCCTGCGGATCTCGTCCACGGTGACGACCGTCTTGAAGCTCTTGGTCTTGTCGTTCGCCGGCCGGGTCAGGTGGAGCACCGAAGGATGCGCCCCGGTGGCGATCTGGCGAAACAGCGATGAGGCCGGGTCCGGCTGAGCGATAACGTCCGGCGCCCGCTCGAATGCCGGGTGCTTCAGGAGATGATGCGCGAGGTGAAAGGCGAGCGTCGCCTTGCCGATGCCGACCGGTCCGGCGAGGATCAGCGCATGCGGCAGTTTGCCGGCGCGATAGGCAGTGGCGAGCATGGAAGCCGCCTGACCGTGGCCGATGAGGCGAGCCGTCTCGGACGGTTCCGGCACGCCGTCCAGCGTGTCGTGCTGCTCGGGGGCGATGCGTTCGAAGATCATGCCGGGGCTGTCTGCCGCTGCTCGGCCGGCGTCATCGTCTCAAGCGCGGCGAAGACGGCGGCGGTGACGACGTTTTCCACCGTGTCCGGGTCGGCGGAGGCGTCGATGACGATGCAGCGCCCCGGCTCGGCGGCGGCGATGGCGAGGAAAGCATCGCGCCTGCGGCGGTGGATATCGAGCGTTTCCTTCTCGAAACGATCTGGACCGTCATTGGCGCCGCGGCGGGCTGTGGCGCGCCGCAGGCCTTCGGCCGGATCGATGTCGAAGACCAGGGTCATGTCGGGCACCATGCCGTTGATGGCGACCTCCTCCAGCGTCTCCATGAAGGCCGGATCCAGACCGCCGGTGACGCCCTGGTAGACACGCGAGGAATCGATGAAGCGGTCGCAAAGCACGATCGATCCGCGCTCCACTGCCGGTCGGATGACCTGCTCGACATGGTCGGAACGCGCGGCGGCGAACAGCAGCGCCTCCATCTTCGGGCCGAAGGGCTCGGCAGCGCCGGAAAGCAACACGTGCCGAACTGCCTCGGCGCCCGGCGAGCCGCCGGGCTCGCGGGTGACGAGGACGTCGTATTTCTTGGCACGCATCCGCTTTGCCAGCCGCTCGATCTGCGTCGACTTGCCTGCCCCTTCGCCGCCTTCGAAGGTGATGAAAAATCCGCTCGCCACCAGAAAAAGCCTCTGCCCGTGCTCGACGCTGTCATAGCCCTCGTCTGAGAAAAGGTCCACGAGCTAACGCAGCCAGCCGACGGCCAGTTCCTTGGCGGCATCGAGCGCGCGTTGCGGCAGCGTGCCGACACCGACCGTTTCGGCGGCGAAGAGCGGCGTCTCCTGGCTCAGCGTGTCGCCGATCCAGACGCGCAGTTTGCCCACCGGCTGCCCCTCCTCCACCGGCGCCGAGACCGGGCCGTCATAGACGATTTTCGCCGTCAGCTTGTCGCGGTTGGCGATCGGCAGGAAGATATCGATCGGTCCCTTCGCCTTTAGCGCCACGCCGGATTTGGCGCCGCCGAACACCTGGGCTTCCCCGACCACCTCGTCCTTGGCGAAGATCTCGGTCTTCTGGAACGAGCGGACGCCCCAGTCGAGCAGCTTGCGCGCTTCCTCCGACCGTTCGCGGTCGCTCGCCAGCCCACTCATCGCCGCGATGACGCGCGTGCCATTGTGGCTGACCGTGCCGACAATGCCGAAGCCCGCCGCCTCGCTCGTGCCGGCGACGAAGCCGTCGGCCTCGATGCCCATGGCCAGCAGCGGGTTGCGGTTTCTCTGGGTAATCTTGTTCCAGGTGAAATCCGGCTGGCCGTAGTAATGATAGAAATCGGGATAGTCGCGCCAGAGATGCAGCGCCAGCTGCGCCAGTTCGTGCACTGTCGTCTGCTGGCCGTCGGCCGGCAGGCCGGTCGAGTTGACGAAGGTCGATTTCGGCAGGCCAAGCTGGCGCGCGCGCTCGGTCATCTGCGCGGCGAAATTGGACTCCGATCCGGCCATGCCTTCGGCCAGAACGATGCAGCCGTCATTGGCGGCCTGCACCGTCACGCCCTGGATCAGGTCCTCGACGCGGACCGCAGATTTGAGCTTGGCGAACATGGTCGAGGTGCCCGACGGCGCGCCGCCGGTACGCCAGGCGTTCTCGCTGACCACGAATGTGTCATCGAGCGTCATGCGACCTGACTTGATGGCGTTGAAGACCACTTCCATCGTCATCAGCTTGGCCATCGAGGCCGGCGGGATCGGCTTGTCGGCATCCTTGGCGAACAGCACGGTGCCGGTTTCGGCATCGATCATGAAGGCTTGCGCCGCCTTGGTCTCGAAAAGCTGCGCATTGGCCGGAATCAGGGAAAGCAACAAAAGGCAGAGCCCTGCGAGGGGCGGGAAAAGGCGCAACTGCATAAAGGCTCGACCTGTTAGCCGGTATTGGCAATTTCGGTGAAGCTATCAGGCTTTTTTCCGGCGGATCAACCGTGCGGTTGAAATAGATCAGTCGCGCACGACGAGCGCGTCCGGCGCGCCGTGCGACCAGGCGGCCTTCAGCAGATCATCGACGCTGCCATGGCCGTCCGGATAGACGTTGACCGCGTACCAATCATTGCCGTCGAGCTCGGTCCGCTGGATTTCGGTCCGGCCGAAGGGCTTGAGCGCCGAGGCCACACGCTTTGCCTCGGCGGCATCATCGAAGGAGCCGGCGGCGACATAGTCGGTAACCTCCGGCGACGTCGAATTGGATCTCTTCCAGGACTGCAGGATGTCGGAGGGCGACATACCGGCGCCATCGAAAGCCGCGAAGACATCGGCGCGGCCGACGCGCTCATCGGCATAGGAAAGCGAGGCCATGGCGAAGGGCGAATTCGGCGGCAGGCTGATGTCCGGCCGCTCCGGCACGATCGGCCCGAAATCAGGCAGCGCCACATCGCCGGGCGCTTGCGAAGACATGGCCGGCTCGGCCTGCGGCGCCTGGCCGGAATCCGTCAGCTGGCCGGGGAACGGCACGGCGGCGGCAGTCGCGCCCGCCGCCAGGACCGGCGTCGGCCCGTTCATCGCCACCATCACGCCGGTCGGCAGGCCGTCGGACGGATCCGGCCGCCTGTTACCGGGATGGTAGGACGCCATCAGATACTGGTCGTCATTGCCGTCGAGCGGCGCGCGGCCGACATATTCGACCTTCACCTTAGCGGTGCCGACCTTGTCATAGTCGAGCATCTGCGCGGCGCGCTGCGAGACGTCGATGATGCGGCCCTCATGGTATGGGCCACGGTCGTTGACGCGCACGATGACCGAACTGCCGGTTTCGAGGTTGGTGACGCGGGCGTAGCTCGGCAGCGGCATGGTCGGATGCGCCGCCGTCAGTTGCGCCGTGTCGTAGACTTCGCCATTGGCGGTCAGCCGGCCGTGGAAGGCATCGCCATACCAGGATGCCAGGCCGACCTTGCGGTAGCGCTTGTCTTCCTTGGGATAATACCATTTGCCGCGCACCTGGTAGGGCTTGCCGAGTTGGTCGCGGCCGCCGCCGCGCCGCATGAAGGCAACGCGCGGGCTCGCCTTCACGCCATATTCGGTCTCAGCGAAATATTCCTTGGAACGCGGCCTCTTGTCGACCATCGCCTTCGGTGTCGATGTGCAGGCCGCAAGCAGCACCGCCGACAGCGCGCACAGTGCAAGAGCGGGAGCGCGACGAAGACGCGGGCGCGCCGAAGTCTGCATTTTATGATGTCCCCTACAGTCTCGCCACCAGCTGAACGTCAGCGGAGCCAAAGCACCCACTCGACACTTGCCAGCGACACCCGGATCCCCAATCCCCTTGTGCGCAGGAATTGTTTATCACGGTATTAACCGATTGTGGTCGGAAGGGGGCGAGATTGTGGCAGGACACCGGTGTGGCTGCTACACACGACAGTACTCGTGTGACGCCGGAGGGTTGGAGAGCCGGCATCTAAACAAAAAAGGCGAAGGAGGACGTCCGCCGGGATCAATCCCCCCGGCGCCGATCCGAGCGCGCCGATCAATCCGTCGACGTAACCACCTGCGCCGTCACGACCGACAGCTTCTCGCGCTTGATCAAAACCGGCTTTTCGTAGGTCTTTCTCATAGTTCCCTTAACCCCGGGGCAAAATGGCCACGCCACAGATTGGCCAGCCCTGCGCCGCCTTGTCAATCGGGCCAGGCCGATCGTTGGAAGCTGTTGCCGTTCGGCAATATGTAACCAGTCGATCCTGGCGCGGTTGACAGGTCTTTACGCCCCGCACTACAGCAGTGCGGTGCGAAATGATGATCTCGTGCCTTGGCGCCAAGGGCCACGTCAGAGATCAACGGAAGCACCCAAGTGATTGAAAAATCACGATGGAGGGATGGCCGAGCGGTTTAAGGCACCGGTCTTGAAAACCGGCGTGGGCGCAAGTTCACCGTGGGTTCGAATCCCACTCCCTCCGCCATAATATAAATAAAAACAGGACGTTAGACGCGCCGAAAGCGGGACTTGCCATAACGCCTCGCCCCGCAATTCGAATTTGATCCAGCCGCTTTCATTCCGTTAGCTGCCGCTGAATTAGTGCGACGCGTTAACGGTTCGTAGACCGCGCTGTCCTAATTTGAGACAGCGCGGTCAACTAACTACCCCTGGCTGCGCCGGCGGCTCCGGCAACCCAACCCCTACGGCCGGTCGGAGCCGCCACCCTCGCCTTATATACCAGCAATGGTTGAATCAACTGTTATCACACGTGCTTTCCAGTGCGCTTTCGTGATCGTTAGACTTTGATGGATCGGGAAGTCACAGGTTCCGGTTTCGATCTGGAACCTGGCCACAGGTGAGTTCGGCCATTGTCGACGGCTCGGAAATTCTGTTTCACGACCAAGCCACTGAAAGGATGAGGCCGCCCGCCTTTTTGCATTAATTGCGCGACCGCTGCTGTGGTCGTAGATTCGCAGGTGTAGGGACGGTGCAATCCCACGCACCGAGCGGGTACATGAGCCCTGCACCCGCCGTCGACTGCGGATGGACCAGCGGCGGCGGGAGCGCAGGCAACTGAAGGGTCCGACTATGCAAGCCGTTTGTTACGCGCCCAGCGCATTCTGTGTCTTGTCGGTCCTGGTCAACATCGCCATCGCCTCAAATGTGCTGGGGCTGTTTGCCGCGACACGCCTTCTTGTGCTGAGGGTTCGCGTGCACTCGGTCGGACAGCTTCAACGGGCCTTGTCAGTCAGCTAAAATGCGGACGATCCTCGCCGGCCTGTGCCTGCTGGCCGTTCTTTCCAATGGCGCGCTGGTCGCCACGTCGAGCGGCATTCTCTATCAGCAGGAGAAAGCGGCTGACGGGGCAGTGTGTTCCTATTTCACCGGAACAGGAACGTTCACGACGCCGAGCTATGCCGTGACCGGATGCCCGCGATTCATCATCGTTGACCGCTAGGGACTGCCCCCTCTGCCACTCGCCAGCAAATGGCCATCGCCGATGAACCGAGTCGAGCGCGAGGTAGGTCGCACCCGACTTGTGTTCCCCCCTTTTAGTGCTTCCTTCGTTCATATGGATGTGTTCCGCCTGCATGAGCAGGCGCATACTATGTTGGAGCCGGTTGCCGCTTTCCTCGCAGCAACGTCGGTAAGGCCCGGCGCCCCTCTGTCACTGTCCCCCGACAAGAGCGCGCCGGGCTGCTGCGCTACTGGCCATTAGCAGGGGAAAACGTTCCCGCGGGGTTTTGTTGCAGAGTCGCTAATATTACCTTCGTCTCAGCCGGCTTGCCCCCCAAACCCCAAGCCGGTTAGGCCCGGCGGTCAGTCGAATCCACCCCAACAGACTGTCGGGCCGCAGGCAGCGTGAGCGACGAGCTCCCGGCCGAGAGTGCGCCTTCCCATAAGGCCGCCGCCTGACGCCTGCGAATCATCAGGCAGGCTCAGCCGCCGATCGCGCTGTCTTTTATTAGCAGATGCTTGTTTTCATGCCGAAGCAGGATCATCATGCAAGCCGCGCGGGGATTGCAGGGGTAGAGCTCATGGAATTCGCGGTTTGCTACGACAACAGCGGGACCGTCCTTGCGTCTTCGATCTTCCTTTGCGCCACTGCGGTTTTCATAATCGCGGCTGCTTTCGCCGCTGGTCGGCTGATTGCAACGCGGGCTCGGGTTCCGCCTGCGGCGCTGACCGCCTGGTGAGGTCGCCAGTAGTCATGGCGACGGCGTGCGCGCCTCATGCCGGCAGTCTTCTGGGGAAGCTGGACTAAGCGTGATCTCCGACGAAAAGCCGGACAGGCTAATCCGCGGCCGTCGTCGAAGGCTTCGGTGCGCCGTAGAACTGCACGCCAAGCCGCTCCTTGCGTCGCCAGCGCACCACCGTTTGATAGGTGACTGCATCGTCGGGCACGTGCAGCAGAAACCGCTCGGGCACGACGGCGTCGGAGGGAACGCGCAGTTCGGCACCCCGCTCATGCTGATTTCGCACGGAACAACCAATCGCCGGGTTGTCCGGACCCGCAACTATCGTGGCCTCCTTCAGGACAATCTCACGCGGATGAAGGCGGCGCTCTCTTCTGGGTTCGTCGGGTTCCATCGCGTGTCTTGCCTGATCCGGAATCACCCTCGCGGCAGGTGCGCCTTCATATTAGCCGGCGCTTTATTGGTCTGCCAGCCGCCCGAAGTTGAATGATACAGCAAGGACAATCGGCTGCGCTACCGGCAACGTCGCACGCTAGACCCGTGGTGCACGCAATTGGCGGCCGCCGGCTCCGGCCGACCGCCTGGATCGTTCACCTGATGGATATCGGCCGTTCAGCTTTCGAAATAGCGCGGCCGATCGAGGTCCGGGATGAGCCCGGGCTGCCTCGGCTGCCACCCCAGCAATTCCCTGGTCCGCGCGCTCGAGGCCGGCCAGTCCAGACCGAAGAAGTGGCCAACAAAACCAGAATGGCCGGCTGCCTCCTCGTGGGTCTTGGCTACCACAGGGACCCCGAGGCGCCGGCCGATGACATCGGCGATTTCCCGCGTCGGCGCACCCTCGTCGCCGGCGACAAGGGCCGGTTCAAGGTACCGTCGACGGCGATGGCGCCAAGCGCATCGCAATCAGACCGATCCCGAGCAGGTCTCGACCTTGCCGAGGTTGAAATTGACGATGCCGCCGATGCCACCCAGTCCGCCATCGCCGGCGTCGCCCGAAATGCCCTTGGCATCGCCGCCGTCACCGCTTCGATTCGTCGACATCCACTCAGAAGGCGATCTTCAGGCCCAGCTTGCCGGCGACGGTCGTGCTGTCCGCGGACCACTTGCCGCGAATTTCGGAGCTGAGCGTGGTGGATCCCGTCATCTTCAGATTGAATCCGGAGTACAGCGCCACGGAAAAGTCCGCGTCCTCGAATTCGCTTTCCTCGCCCTCGACGCTGGCCGTGTTGGAGTAGCCGAAACGCTGCTGGAAATCGGCACGTGCGTAGGGGCTGATCACCATGCCATTGCCAAGCTGGAAATCGGCATAGATGCCAGGTTCGAATTTGACCGCACCGAAGGACAGGTGGCTCTTGCCGTAATCAGTGCCGAAGCTGTCCTCATATCCGTCGCCGGTGAAAGTGACGCCCAGCAATCCACCGCGCAGATCGAAACGGACCCGGTCGGTCAGGTTGAAGATGCGTCCAACAGACCCGGTGATCGCATAGCCCTGCGTGTCATAGTTGCCGGAGCCGCTGTCCACATTCTCGACGTCGGTGTTGCCGAGGAATGCGGACACCGCCACAAGCGCATAACTCGTATCATGGCGATAGAGTCCATAGCCGCCAAACATGCCGCTTCTGTTGGTGGCATCGCCGCCGCTGGAAAAGCGGCGGTCGTCGACACTCACCTCGGCCGAGGCATAGCCGCCAAACAGGCCTATGTTGAGCCCATGCTCATTATCGAAGCCGAAATGCCTGGCGGCATTGAAATCCACGCTGACGGCAGCGGAGAATTCATCGACATCGAAAGGTTGTCCATCAATTGTGTCGAAGCTGTTCGAAATCCTGAAGCCGTCATGTTCGGTGTGGGCAAGCTGGCCGGAAGCGAAAACGCCAAAAGGCGCCGTCTGGGCTGGTGCCGGCGGAGCCGCCTTGGCCGGACCGACATCCGCTTCGACAATGTCGTCAACAATGTTGTGAAGGGCATCCAGAGACGTGTCGACAATCGCGCCGTTGGCCACTCCGCCAAGATAACAGTTGGCGTCTAGGCCTTCAATGATGCAAGCATTGGCTTTCGAAGGCATGAAGGCCAATGCTGCGCCAATCGAGAGCGCGCTCGCGGCGCACAGGCGCAGAAGCCAATTCGCTGCTTTCATTTTCGTGTCCCCGTACTTAAAGTTTTACTCAAACAGTCGGTGCAAGCTATGCGATTGAATTCTCCAAGAACAACGATCAGGCGCCCATAGATACGATTTCGACATACTAGCAGAAAATCGATCGAAGATCATAGTAACTCACTTTGACCGGTCACGGTCTCGCCCTTCCTTCGAGAGGGGTTCTGATGTAAAATTTTCAGGTCTTCGAAGATGCGGGTTCGGCGCGCAAGGGCCGTCATGGGGTGAGCGCTTCGGTGGCCCGAAGACTGTCGCCAACTGAGACGAGCTCGCGTCATGACCTGTGCCCCCTTCCTGCGCATCGTGGCGGTTCTGCTCTTCTCTTGTCTCGGCTTGATAGGCGTTTGGGCGGCTGCCGTGGAAGAGCCGACACCCCAGCCCGCCAAGCGGCTGGCAATCGTCATGGGCAATTCCAACTACCAGAGCGCCCGCCTCCCCCATCTCGCCAATGCTGATAACGACGCCAGAAGACTTTCCGAGAGCCTGAAAAGGCTGAACTTCGACGTGCTGACCGGAACTGATCTTTCGTCCGACGGGTTTGCACAAATCTTTCAGCAAGCCGACGCCAAACTCGCGACCGCCAGCGCGGTGCTTATCTTTTACGCCGGTCACGGCGTGCAGCTTCAGGGCGAGAACTTTCTGTTGCCGGTCGACACGCCCGACGCGCAGAACCTGGAGCAGCTGACCGCGCGCGCCATCAGGCTCAATGATGTGATCGCGAAATTTGCCAGCCGTGAGCGGCAGACCTTCATCTTCCTCGACGCCTGCCGGAACAACCCGGTGGGCAAAGGTGCCAGCGTCGCCGACGGTCTGGCGCAGGTCGAAGTGGGGGAGAATACTTTTGTCGCCTTTGCCACCCAGCCCGGTAACACCACGGTTGACGGAGCCGGCGACAACAGCCCCTTTACCACGGCCCTGCTGCAGAATGTCGAAATCCCGGGGCTCAGCATTTCCGACATGATGATCCGCGTGCGCAACGAGACCGAGACGCTCACGCTCGGCCGTCAGGTGCCTTGGGATCAGTCGAATCTGCGAGAGCAGTTCTATTTCACCGAACAGCAGGTGCTCGATCCGGCCCAATTGAGCGCCAGCCTTTCGCGTATCCTGTCGGATCCGGTCGCGAAGGAAAAACTGCAGGTCGAGCTTGCTTCCAACGATCTGCAGACGGCTGTGATCATCGTCGGGCAGACATTGCGATCGGTCGAGATCACGCCGCCGGCCGGCCCCTCGGTCAAGCCTACCGGCACGCAGGTCGCCAGTCTCGAGGGCGCCAAGCAAAGCGTTGTCTCCGGCCTCGAAACGCTGATCGTCGGCAAGTCGGCCGGCGAGCCGGACGAGGAAAAGGCGACAGACCTGGCGCGCAGCATCCAGACGGAGCTGCGCCGATTGGGCTGTTACCGCGCCACCGTCGACGGGAATTGGGGCAAGGGTTCCGTCCGCGCCCTCACCAGCTACTACAGGAACACCAGGCGGACCGCGTCGACGACCGAACCCACAGTCGAGCTCCTGAGCGACCTGTTCTTGCAGTCGGGCCGGGTGTGCAAGGATCCGGTCGTCGTGCAGAAGGCCAAGCCGGCCAGGATCTCGTCCGACACGGCGCCCGAGCGCGGCAAGGCGACTGGCCGAAAGGCCGCAAGATCCTCGAAACCGCAATCCTCGCGGCCGGCTGCCCCTCCCCCTGACATCAGTGGCGGGATCGGCATCGGCGGCGTGTTCTAGCGGCGCCACAATATCTATTGAGCGTTTATGCGCATCTCGACGCGGCGGTTGACCGGATCGTACGGATTGGCGACCCGCGGATGCGTTGCACCAAGACCAACGGGCGTGACGCGCGACGCCTCGATGCCGTTCGACAGCAGGAATGCGGTCACCGACTCGGCACGGCGTTCCGAAAGCCCTTTATTGTAGGCGGGCGAGCCGGAGGCGTCGGTATAGCCTTCGACGACGAAGCTCTGGGCCTTCAGACGATTGTCCTTCAGCGCCTTCGCGAATTCGCCGAGCTTGGCTTGCGCGTCCGGCATGAGTTCGGCGGAATCGAGGTTGAAATTGATCAGCATGTCCAGCCCGGCCGCCGCCGGCGCGGCCGCCTTGCCGTCGCATTCGGCTTCAGCGCCGACGCATATGCCGCGCGACTGGCCGAGGTGGGCTGTGCTGGCGAAGAACTTGATGATGTCTTCCGACGATTGCGCCGGACCGGCAAGCGAGCTCGAAGGCATCAGCCCCGCCGCCAGAACGAGGAGAGAGATGGTCGCGCGCATGGCCGCCTCCGGTATCGCCGTCACGGATCGAAACCACACTGTCCCGCAACGGATGACCGGACGATGTGACGCATCTCACATACAGGCAAAAAGGCCCAAATAACGCGGTAGCGGGCGAAGATCGCGCCCGCCGTTCGACGCTGCCCCTAACCCCTGTCTGGTTGATTTCTCAGACAAAATATGTTGCTTGTCGCGCCCATGAAAAAGCTCTGCCTCTTGGTTCTGGCGTCCCTGACGCTGGCTTGGCCGGCCAAGGCGATGGACAATGCGTTGCGCGCCGGTCTCCTGAAACTTGATCCACAGACCCGGCTCGAACAGCGATGCGATGCCGAAGTGCTCGACCGGATCACCCATGACGATAAAAACTTCAAGGCCGACCGGGTGGTCGCCTACGCCTTTGCCACGCCGGAGATGAGCGCCGACGCGATCAGAAGTCCGGGCGCGGCCTTTCGCAGCAAGGGGCAGTGGTACCGGCTGAAGTTCAAGTGCCAGACCGCGCCCGACCATATGCAGGTTCTGCAGTTGCGTTACCGGATCGGCGACGAGATCCCGGAAACCGATTGGGCGAAGTACAACCTCTACGACTGAGGCAGCGGTGCACTTGCACCAGCCTCTCGGCGACCCTGCGATCTCGATCGCCGACCGATCAGCCGCTTGCCGAAAGAAACCGCCTTGCCGACCTTGTTCCGGGCAGTGACTTGACGTGCACGAACCATACACGTTAGGGCGTCTGGATATTCGACGACCGACACTCGGCGAACAGCAAAGGGCCTCCAGTCGATGGACATTTTCAGCGCCGCAAGCCTGACCGCCCTTCTCCAGGTCATTGCCATCGATCTCGTGCTGGCCGGCGACAATGCGATCGTCATCGGGCTGGCGGCCGCAGGTCTGCCCACCGAGCAGCGCAAGAAGGCAATCCTGATCGGCGTCCTGGCGGCAACGGTGCTGCGCATCCTGTTCGCCGCGGTCACCGTCAAGCTGCTCGCGATCGTCGGCCTGCTCTTGGCCGGCGGCATCCTCCTGCTCTGGGTGTGCTGGAAGATGTACCGCGAGTTGCGCACCTCCCATGCCGACGAGGAGGAGGCGACGGAGGCGCTGTCCAACACCGACTTCGACAGCGACAGCAAGATCGCCGGCAAGGCGCCGCGCAAGACGCTTGGCCAGGCGGCATTGCAGATCGTCGTCGCCGACGTGTCGATGTCGCTGGACAACGTGCTGGCGGTCGCCGGCGCGGCGCGCGATCATTTCTGGGTGCTGGTCATCGGCCTCGTGCTGTCGATCGGCCTGATGGGCCTTGCGGCAAGCTTTATCGCCAGGCTGCTGCATCGTTATCGCTGGATCGCCTATGTCGGCCTGGCGATCATCCTCTATGTGGCGGTCGACATGGTCTATCGGGGCGTGTTGGAAGTGTGGCCGCATGTGAACAACGCGGTGGGCTGACGTTTAATATCCGTCATCGCCGGGACTGGGGCCGGCGCAATGCGTTTTGCCGCAGGACGGGTCAGCCCATACCAATGCCGCAATTAGTGTGGTATTGCGCCCGCCGATCCCGAAAAGCCCGGAAAACCTAATGTCTGCCCCTCGCGTCAGTTTCGTCAGTCTTGGATGCCCGAAGGCGCTCGTCGATTCCGAGCGCATCATCACGCGCCTGCGTGCCGAAGGCTATGAGATCGCCCGCAAGCATGACGGCGCTGATCTTGTCGTGGTCAACACCTGCGGCTTCCTCGATTCCGCCCGCGACGAGTCGCTCAACGCCATCGGCTCGGCGCTGTCCGAGAACGGCCGCGTCATCGTCACCGGCTGCCTCGGCGCCGAACCGGAGGTGATCCGCGAGAAGCATCCCAACGTTCTCGCCATCACCGGACCGCAAGCCTATGAGAGCGTCATGGCGGCGGTGCACGAGGCGGCGCCGCCCAGCCACGACCCCTACATCGACCTTTTGCCGCCGCAAGGCGTGAAGCTCACGCCGCGCCACTACGCCTACCTGAAGATCTCCGAGGGCTGCAACAACCGCTGCACTTTCTGCATCATCCCGGCGCTGCGCGGCGACCTCGTTTCGCGGCCGGCTGCAGACGTGTTGCGCGAGGCCGAGAAGCTTGCCAAGGCCGGCGTCAAGGAGATCCTCGTCATCTCGCAGGACACCAGCGCCTACGGCATCGACATCAAGTACCAGACCAGCATGTTCGGCGACCGCGAGGTCAAGGCGAAGTTCCTCGACCTGGCCGAAGAACTCGGCAAGCTCGGCATCTGGATACGCATGCACTATGTCTATCCCTACCCGCATGTCGCCGACGTCATTCCGCTGATGGCGGAGGGCAAGATCCTTCCCTATCTCGACATCCCGTTCCAGCATGCCTCGCCGCAGGTGCTGAAGAACATGCGCCGGCCGGCGCATGGCGAAAAGACGCTTGAGCGCATCCGCGGCTGGCGCGAGGTGTGCCCGGATCTCGCCATCCGCTCGACCTTCATCGTCGGCTTCCCCGGCGAGACCGACGAAGATTTCGAGATGCTGCTCGACTGGCTTGACGAGGCCAAGATCGACCGCGCCGGCTGCTTCAAATACGAGCCGGTCAAGGGCGCCCGCTCCAACGATCTCGGTCTCGAGCAGGTGCCGCAGGAGATCAAGGAGGCGCGCTGGCATCGTTTCATGCAGCGCCAGCAGAAGATCTCGGCCACGCAGCTCGCCAGGAAGGTCGGGAAGCGCCTGCCGGTGCTGATCGACGAGGCGCACGGCACGTCGGCCAAGGGCCGCACCAAATATGACGCGCCGGAGATCGACGGTTCGGTGCACATCCAGTCGCGCCGTCCGCTGCGCGCCGGCGACATCGTCACCGTCAAGGTCGATCGCGCCGACGCCTACGATCTCTACGGCTCTGCGGTCTGACGGGTTTGGAATTCGCCGCATTTACTACAACTTGCGATAGGTCCGGCCTCCGTATCCCGTTCCATCGCGATCCGCGCTATGCGTTCCGGACCGTAGATGCGAGGGTCGCATGGACGCCAGACCGGCGCGGCAGGACTATATCGCGACGCTGGACCTGTTGCGGCTGGCGGCGGCGCTTGCCGTTGTATTCTTTCACTATTTCTTTCGCGGCGCGGCTGCTGGCGATCTTGCCGGCGCTGGCTTTGCGGATATCGCGCCCATCGCCATCTACGGCTATCTCGGGGTCAATCTGTTCTTTCTGATCAGTGGCTTCGTCATTGCCTGGTCGGCGGAAAGCCGCGGCTGGGAGCAGTTCGCGATTGCGCGTTTCGCCCGCCTCCATCCCGGCTTCGCGCTGTGCATGACGATCAGCTTCGCGGCTGTCGTCTCTTTCGGCGCGCCGCTGTTTTCGACCTCCTTGGCGCAGTATGCAGCAAATCTGTCGATGGTGGCGCCGGTCTTCGGCCAGCCTTTCATGGACGGCGTCTACTGGTCGATCTTCCTGGAGCTGATCTTCTACGGCTGGGTTACGCTCGCCATGGCGACCGGCGCTTTCCGGAACCGAAAGCTGCAGCTGATCTTCGTCTGGCTGGCGATCTCCACGTTGAACGAGGTCTTCATCGGCAGCCGCGCGATCAGGCTCCTGTTCATCACCGAGTTCGGCCCACTCTTCGCCGCCGGCCTGCTGGTCCACCACCTTCACGCGCATGGCCGTTCAAGGCCCGCCTTGCTGCTCCTCGCGGCTGCGTTCCTGATCTCCAGCTGCACCATCACCGTGACCCAGCAGTGGATGCTGGAGGCCTATGGCGCCGCCGTTCCGACCGTCAATCTGGTGGCCGCAAATGTCGTCATGCATGGCGCGTTGATTGCCGCTGTCTTGCTGCGCGGCCATATCAGCTCGTCCTCGCTGACATTGGCGCTCGGCGGCCTGACCTATCCGCTCTACCTCCTGCACCAGAACGTCGGCTATCTCGTCATCAACGCCGCCACACCGCTGGCCGGCAGATGGGTGGCCGCCCTTGCCTGCGTCGCGCTCATGCTCTTTGTCTCCTCGGCGATCTGGCACTATTTCGAGCGGCCGGCGCAGCGCATGCTCCGGATCCGGCTTGGGCGGGCGGTCGAGGCCGGGCGATGGAGACTGCGCCGCACCACCGCCCAGCCGGCCGAATGAAAAAGGGCGCCAAGCGGCGCCCTTTTGTCTTATATTCCAATCGCTTACTGCGGCAGCTTGTCGTCGACGCCCTTGACGTAGAAATTCATGCCGAGCAGCGTGCCGTCGTCTGCGACCTCGCCGTCCTTCAGCCACGGCGAGCCGTCCTGTTTGGCGATCGGCCCGGTGAAGGGGTTCCAGCCGTCGGCGATCTTCTTGGTGGTGGCCTCGGCCATCGCCTTGACGTCGTCGGGCATGTTGGTGAACGGCGCCAGCTTGACGGCGCCGTCCTTGATGCCGAGCCAGACATTGTCCGGCTTCCAGGTGCCGTCGATGGCGGCCTGGACGCGGCTGATGTAGTACGGACCCCATTCGTCCGTCAGCGAGGTAAGCTGCGCTTTCGGCGCGAACTTGATCATGTCCGAGGACTGGCCGAAGCCGTGCAGCTTGCGCTCTTCCGCCACCTGCAGGGCTGCGGTGGAATCGGTGTGCTGGACGACGATGTCGGCGCCCTGGTCGAAAAGCGCCTTGGCGGCGTCGGCTTCCTTGCCCGGATCGAACCAGGAGTTCACCCAGACGATCTTGGCCTTGAAGTTCGGGTTGATCGACTGCGCACCGAGCATGAAGGAGTTGATGCCCATCACAACTTCGGGGATCGGGAAGGAGACGATGTAGCCGGCGACGCCGGCCTTCGATTCCTTGGCGGCGATCTGGCCGAGCACGTAGCGGCCTTCATAGAAGCGCGCATTGTAGATGCCGAGGTTGTCGCCGGTTTTGTAGCCGGTGGCGTGCTCGAACATCACCTTCGGGAACTTCTTGGCCACCTTCACCTCGGCATCCATGAAGCCGAAGGAGGTGCCGAAGATCAGCTTGCAGCCTTCACGCGCCAGGCGCTCGAAGGCACGGTCGGCGTCGGGGCCTTCCGAGACGTTCTCGAGATAGGCGGTCTCGACCTTGTCGCCGAGCGCCTTCTCCACCTCGAGGCGGCCCTGGTCGTGCTGGTAGGAATAGCCGAAGTCGCCGATCGGGCCCGTATAGACCCAGCACGCCTTCAGCTTGTCGGCGGCTTCGGCCGTCGCCGCCAGCGAAATCGCGGCGGTCGTGGTCATCAGGGCAATAAGCAGTTTTTTCATCGTGTTACCTCTCTGAGTTAAGCCTTGGAGCTTCCCGTCTTTTTGTTGTTGTCAACGATCCGGAACGAATGGCTGCCCCAAGGAAGCCGGCGTGTTCATCATCGTCAGACGCTTGTTGCGCGAGATTAGAACGAGAACCACGACGGTTGCCAGATAGGGCAACGAAGAAAGCATCTGCGACGGTATCGGAATGCCAAAAGCCTGTGCATGAAGCTGGCCGATCCACACCGCGCCGAAGATGTAGGCGCCGGCGAGCACCCGCCACGGCCGCCAGGAGGCGAACACCACCAGCGCCAGCGCGATCCAGCCGCGCCCGGCAGACATGTTCTCCACCCACTGCGGCGTGTAGACCAGCGACAGATGTCCGCCGGCAAGGCCGGCGCAGGCGCCGCCGAAGATCACCGCCAGATAGCGGTAGCGGATCACCTGGATGCCCAGCGCATGCGCCGAAGTGTGGCTGTCGCCGATCGAGCGCAAGGTGAGCCCGGTGCGGGTCCTGAACAGGAACCACATGACGGCGGCGGTCAGCACGATCGAGATGTAGAAGACCGGATCCTGGCCGAAGATGAGCTTGCCGACGACCGGGATCGAGCTCAGGCCGGGAATGTCGAGATTGGGCAGGCGCTGGCCCGGCTGGCCGACGAAGCTCGTTCCCATCATGCCGGAGAGGCCGAGGCCGAGCAGCGTCAGCGACAGCCCGGTCGCCACCTGGTTGGTGGCCAGCGACAGCGTCATGACGGCAAAGAGCAGCGAGAACAGCGCACCCACGACGATCGCCGCGAGCAGGCCGATCCACGGCGAACCGGTCAGGTAGCCGGCGCCGAAGCCGCCGACGGCGCCCATGATCATCATGCCCTCGACGCCGAGATTGAGGACGCCAGAGCGCTCGACCACCAGCTCGCCGATCGCCGCGATGAGCAGCGGGGTCGCCGCGGTGGCGATGGTCAAAAGGATGTTGACGGTGATGTCCATCAGCGTGCCTCCTCCAGCTTGGGCGCGGCCTCGAGTTTTGGCGCGGCGAAGCCGATCAGACGAATGCGGTAGTGAATGAGCGTGTCGCAGCCGAGCACGAAGAACAAAAGCATGCCCTGGAAGACGCGCGCCACCTTGTCGGAGATGCCGAGCGCGCTCTGCACGGCCTCGCCGCCGAGATAGGTCAGCGCCAGAACCAGGCCCGCCGCGATGATGCCCAGCGGATTGAGCCGGCCGAGAAAGGCTACGATGATGGCGGTGAAGCCGTAGCCGGGCGATATCACGGGCTGCAGTTGGTTGATCGCGCCCGAGACTTCCGAGATGCCGGCAAGTCCGGCGAGCGCCCCCGACAGGAGGAAGGTGAAGAACACCATGCGGTTGAAGCCGAAGCCGGCGAAGCGCCCTGCCCTCGGGCTGGAGCCCAGCACACGGACCTCGAAGCCCTTCAGCATGCGGCTCATCAAGAGCCAGATCAGCACGGCGGCGACCAGGGCGAAGACGAAGCCCCAATTGGCGCGTCCGGCGTCCGGCATCAGCTCCGGCAGAATGGCGGAGTCGCCGAACTGGATGGTCTGCGGAAAGCCGTGGCCCTGCGGATCGCGCCAGGGACCGCGCACCAGCCAGTCGAGGAAAAGCTGCGCGACATAGACCAGCATCAGGCTGGTCAGGATCTCGTTGGTGCTGAACCGCGTCTTCAGGAGCGCCGGGATGGCGGCGTAGGCAGCACCGCCGAACATGCCGAGGATAAGCATCAGCGGCAGCACCAGCGGCCCTTCGAAGCCGGGGAACACCACCGGGATGATGGAGCCGAAGATGGCGCCGAAGATCAGCTGGCCCTCGGCACCGATGTTCCAGATGTTGGCCCGGTAGCAGACCGACAGGCCGACCGCGATCAGGATCAGCGGAGCCGCCTTGATCGCCAGTTCGTGCAGCTGCCAGACCTGGCTGATCGGCTCGATGAAATAGATCGTGAAGGCGTTGAGCGGGTTGACGCCGAGCAGCGCGAACATGATGGCGCCTGCGACGATCGTGAGCGCGAATGCGATGAAGGGCGACAGCACCGAAAACAGCGCCGAGCGCTGCGGGCGTTTGACGAGTTCGAGGCGCATCATGCCGTCTCCAGCGTGTGTTCGGCGTGGCCGGGCTCGGCCCCGCCCATCAAGAGGCCGATCTTCTCGAAGGTCGCCTCGGCGATCGGCAGCGGTTTCGACAATTCGCCATTGTGCATCACGGCGATCGCATCGGAGATCTCGAACAGCTCATCGAGATCCTGGCTGATGACCAGCACCGCCGAGCCGCTGCGCGCCAGTTCGATCAGTGCCTGGCGGATGTGGGCGGCGGCCCCCGCGTCGACGCCCCAGGTCGGCTGGTTGACCACCATGACGCTTGGCTTGCGGTCGAGCTCGCGCCCAACGATGAATTTTTGCAGATTACCGCCGGACAATGCCGCGGCCTCCGGATCGGGCGCGCTCTTGCGAACGTCCATCACCTCGATGATGCGCTGGGAAGCAGCGTAAATGGCGGCGCTCTTGACCATGCCGCCGGAGCCGACGAAGGCCTTGCCGTCGGTGGCGTGGCGCGAGAGCAAAAGGTTCTCCGACAGCTTCATGCGCGGCGCGGCGCCGTGGCCGAGCCGTTCTTCCGGCACGAAGGCAGCGCCCATCAGCCGCCTGCCGGTGATGCTCAGACCGCCGGCGTCCTTGCCGCGGATGCGTACCGAGCCAGCCTCCGGCTGCAGCGCTTCGCCGGAGACGGATTCGAAGAATTCGCCCTGGCCATTGCCGGCGACGCCGGCGATGCCGATCACCTCGCCGGCGCGCACTGTGAGGTTGATGTTCCTCAGCGGGATCGAGAACGGCGTCGCCGGCTTGCGGGTCAGCGCGCGGATCTCGAGCAGCGCCGGCGCCGTCTCGATGCCTTCGGCCGGCGCGCGCACCACCGCCTTCACCTCGTTGCCGACCATCATACGGGCGAGCGAGGCCGCGGTTTCCTGGCGCGGATTGCAATGGCCGACCACCTTGCCGTGACGCAGCACCGTGGCGCGGTCGCAGATGCGTTTGACCTCTTCCAGCCGGTGCGAGATGTAGAGGATCGACTTGCCTTCCGAGCGCAGCCTTTCCAGCGTCTCGAACAGCTTGTCGGCTTCCTGCGGCGTCAGCACCGATGTAGGCTCGTCGAGGATGATGAGCTGCGGCGTCTGCAGCAGGCAGCGGATGATCTCGATGCGCTGGCGTTCGCCGACGGAGAGGTCGCCGACCAGCGATTCCGGGTCGAGCGGCAGCCCGTAGCTGTAGGAGAGCGCCCGCGCCTTGGCGGCGATGCTGCTGATGGGCGAGCCGTCGTCCAGCGACAGCGCGATGTTCTCGGCTGCCGTCAGCGCCTCGAACAGCGAGAAATGCTGGAACACCATGCCGATGCCGAGCTTCTTGGCGGCGCCGGGACTGGCAATCCGGACGGGCTGGCCGTCCCAGAATATCTCGCCAGAATTCGGCTCCAGCGATCCGAACAGCATCTTGACCAGCGTCGACTTGCCGGCGCCGTTCTCGCCGAGCAACGCGTGGATCTCGCCCTTCGCGATGTTGAGGTCGACATGGTTGCACGCCGTCAGCGTGCCGAAAATTTTGGTCAGCCCGCGAACTTCAAGCAGATTCGCGCTGTCGTGATTTGCACTCACAGTGCCTCCCATCTGGTTTGCCAGATATGTTCTGTGTTCCCGCAAGCATGGTATGCGCGGCCGGCTCCCGTCGGAAAGCGGCACGCGACTTGAAAGAGCTTCAAGAATTTCAGCGGAAACTCAAGCGGTAAAAAAGTACTCCGCAAGACCACGAAAATCGGGAGCTGTCTTTTCGGGCGACCAATGCTTACGGCGGCGGCAAACCGCCGAAAACGACGACGTCAGGGGATGAGGACTGTCGTGCCCGTCGTACGCCTTCCTTCGAGATCCGAATGCGCCCGGCCGGCGTCCTTGAGCGCGTACCGCTGGTTGATCTTGATCTCTACGGCACCGCTCAGCACGACGTCGAACAGGGCTTCGGCCGACGCCACGAGATCCTCGCGCCTGGCGTTGTAGACGAACAGCGTCGGCCTGGTGGCGAACAGCGAGCCCTTCTGCGCCAGCAGCGACATCGAGAAGGGCGGGATCGGCCCGGAGGACTGGCCGAAGCTGACGAAGGTGCCGAGCGGCCTCAGGCAGTCGAGCGAGGCGGGAAACGTATCGTTGCCGACAGAATCGTAGACGACATCGCATTTCCTGCCGCCGGTGATGGCGGCGACGCCGGCGACGAAATCCTGCTCCTTGTAGTTGATGACATGGTCGAAGCCATGTGCCCTGGCGAGCTCGATCTTGTCGGCGGAACTCGCCGTGCCGATGACGGTGGCGCCGAGATGCTTGGCCCACTGTCCGAGGATCAGGCCGACGCCGCCGGCCGCCGCATGGAACAGGACGGTGTCGCCCGCCTTCACCTTGAAGGTGCGGCGCAGGAGATACTCCGCAGTCATGCCCTTCAGCATCATCGCCGCCGCCTGCTCGTCGCTGATGCCGTCGGGCACCTTCACCACGCGGTCCGCGGCAATGACCCGCTGCTCGGCGTAAGCGCCGACATTGACGGCGTAGGCGACGCGGTCGCCGGGCTTCAGCCAATCGACGTCGGCACCGATTTTGAGCACCACGCCGGCCGCCTCGCCGCCGGGGATCAGCGGAAAGCCGCCGGGCGGCGGATAGAGGCCCGAGCGATGGTAGACATCGATGAAGTTGAGGCCGATCGCGGTGTGCCTGATCAGGATCTGCCCGGTGCCTGGCTGGCCCGGATCGGCGTCCTCATAGATCAGTACTTCCGGGCCGCCATGGGCGTGGATGCGGATCGCTTTGGGCATTGGGCAGTCTCTCTTGGGATCGGGCCGTCCTGGGAACCGGCCTTCGCGGGGATCAGTCTTTCCGGGCGCCGGGCTTGGCGCCGAGCCTTGGAAAGAACTGCATGATACCGCCGATGCAGGCGAGGTAAAGTCCGGTGACCGTGATGCCGACCTTGGTGAAGACGCTCACCTGTTCGCCCAGCACGCCGATCTGGTCGTAGAAGGCGGCGAGCGCTGCCTGCGCCAGCGCCAGCGCGCCGAAGGCGCACCACAAGAGCGTCATGCCGAGATTGATCGGCCTCAGCCGCACCACGCGAACCGGATGGATGAAGTTGATCGGCACGAAGGTGAGGATGCCGGCGACCACCACCACGGCGAAGGAAACCCACTGCCCGGGCTCGATGACGAAGAGCGTGAACACCACCATGTTCCAGACGACCGGGAATCCCTTGAAGAAATTCTCCTTCGTCTTCATGCCGGTGTCGGCATAGTAGATCGCGCTCGACACCACGATGATGGCCGCCGACAGGAAGGATAGTTTCTCGCCCATGAAGCCGCGCTGATAGAGCGCGAAGGCCGGAATGAGCACGTAGGTCACGTAGTCGATGATGTTGTCGAGGAGCTCGCCCGACCATGTCGGCAAAATCTCCTTTACCTCGAGCTTCCTGGCGATCGGTCCGTCGATGCCGTCGACGAACAGCGCCAGGCCCAGCCACCAGAACATCGCCGTCCAGCGCTGCTCGCTCGCCGCGACCAGCGACAGGAAGGCCAGGAACGAGCCCGATGCCGTCAGCAGGTGCACCGAAAAGGCGCGCGCCTGCGGCCACGTGACCTTCTTCTTCGGTCGCGGAATCCGATCGGCGATTTTCTTGGCGGCTTTCCTGGCCGTAGTGTTCTTGCTCACGGGCCCCGCCAGTCCAGTTTGCAGATCTCGGCCGAACGGCCGGCAAAGTTCCAGTTGCGGCCGAAGGCGCGCATCTTGCTCTTGTCGGACTTCGCCACGATGATTTCCGGCGCGATCCAGTACTCGGAGTTGCTGATCACCGTATCCTTCTCGCGGTCCTTGCCGGGAACCGGCGTCACCGCCCCGTCGATGATCTTTGGTATCTGGAAGATACGCGTCTTGTCACGCGTCTCATAGGTGATCGGCGCCTGTTCGACGCCGAGGAATTTTCCGACCAGGATGGAGAGCAGCGCGGTTGTGCCGCCTGCCTTGCCGGTAAAGATCTTGGTCAGCGCCTTGACCGCGTAGACCGAGGCGCGCTTGTCGATGAACAGGCCGGCGGTCCAGTTGCCTCGGCTCATATATCCGGGGATTTCCATCACCAGGCCGAGATTGAGCCCGGAGAGGTCGACGTCGCCGAAATGGCCGGCGTCGATGCGGAAACCGGCCCAAGTCTGGCAATAACCCTCGGTCGGCGGATGGCTGCCGAGCGACAGCACGCAGGGGCAAAAAACCGTGCAATTGCAGGAGAGGACGAGCTCTCCCTTCATTGCCCAGCCCTGATCCGTCATCGACTTCTCCCCCCTCAGGCCGAAACTAATAGCAGGGCGGCGCCCCAGACAAGCAGTATCGCACCGGCGACCCGGCTTGCCACCCTGCCCTGGGTCTGTTTTTCGATCAGGGTGAACAGGCCGATCAACGCCATCCAGAAGATGTTCATTGCGCCGACGGCGAACATCACCAGCATCAGCGCCCAGCAGCAGCCGAGGCACCACAGGCCCTGTTCCAGGCCGAGCCGGAAGATGCGTTGGGGTTTCGCGCTCCAGTTTGCGAACAGGATCGAGAACGGGTTCCGGCATTTCGTCAGGCAGGCTTCCTTCCAGCCGCTGAACTGGTAGAGGCCTGCGACCAGCAAGGCCAGCGCCCCGGCAATGCCCACGACCGGATCCAGCAATCGCGCCGCCGGAGCAAAAGCATGGACGCCGAGGGTCAGCCCCGCAAACAGCGCCGAAGCGACGAGCCATGTGCAAAGATAGCCGGCGACCAGAACCAGCGGGTGGACGACCGGCTCGCCCTTGATGCGGGCGGTATCGGCGATCTCGCAATAGGTGCGGATCATTGGTGCTGCGGAAGGCAGCATCGCCGCCACGGCCATCAGGAACCACATCAGGACAAGCGCCGGCGCCTGGGCGCTGATTGCATCGGCAAACGACACCGGTGTCAGGCAGAGAGCGAAAAACCGGTCCAGAAAATCCGGCAGCGGCAGCGGTGGCAGGTTGTTCAGCATGAAATCGCCGGGGGCCGAGGCGCCCGCTATCCGGCTTTCGGCGCCGCGGATCGCCATGGCGCCAAGCGTGAGCCAGGCCAGCATGACCGCCGCTCCCACTGCCACGGTCACCGCCAGCCGGGGGTTGCGCGCGACGCTCGCCGTGGCGCGGCCGGCCCGGTCGAGATGGCTGAAATCATGGTCCTGGCCGGTCATGGACCCGAAATGGGCCGAATCGCCGCGTTGATCAAGCCGTGCGATCGGGCCTATACCGACGTTGGCGGCCAGTTGGGCCTGCATTGCGATCTGGATACCGGATTTGGATCATCACAAGACAGCGCGGATATTGGTTGCCGGCAGCGGTCCGGCCGGGCTGATCGCGGCGCTCGGCTTTGCCGAGGCCGGCTTTGCGGTGACGCTGGCAGGCCCGGAAGCCAATGGCCAGGATGGCCGCACCACGGCACTGATGAACCCTGCCTTGAAAGTCCTCGAGCGGCTGGGCGTTCTCGCGGAACTCAAGCCAAAGGCCGCGCCGCTGAAGGTGATGCGCATCGTCGACGCGACGAGGCGGCTGGTCCGCAGCCCGACGGTCACCTTCCGCGCCACCGAAATCGGCGAAGAGCAGTTCGGCTTGAACCTGCCCAACAACGTGCTTGTTCCAGCCCTTGCCAGGGCGGTTGCCGCGCATGTGGGCATCGAATGGCGGAAATCGATGGTCGAGAGCTGGCGCCTGGACACCACCCATGCCCATGCCGTGCTTGCCGATGGCAGCGAGATTTCCGCCTCCCTGGCGGTCGCCGCCGACGGGCGCTTGTCGCCGGCGCGCGAGGCGGCTGGCATCGCCGCATCGGTGCGCTCCTATCCACAGGCGGCGCTGGTTCTCAATTTCAGCCACCGCAGCGACCACGCCTTCACCTCGACCGAGTTCCACACCGAGACCGGCCCGTTCACGCAGGTTCCCTTGCCCGGCAACCGTTCCAGCCTTGTCTGGGTGGTGAAGCCGGAGACGGCGACGGAACTGGCGGCGCTCGACAACGCAACGCTCTCGCAGCGCGTCGAAGAGCAGATGCAGTCGATGCTGGGGCGCGTCACCGTCGACCCCGGCAGGCAGGTCTATCCGCTGTCGGCCGCCTCGCCAGGGCGTTTTGCGCAAAACCGGGTGGCGCTGGTTGGCGAGGCCGCGCACGTCTTCCCGCCGATCGGCGCGCAAGGTCTCAATCTCGGCATCAGGGATATCGACGACCTGATTGGAATCGCCAGCGAAAATAGCTCTGATCCGGGGTCGGAGAAGTGCCTCGCGACCTACGATACCAGGCGACGGCCCGACATTCTGGCGCGCAGCAGCGCGGTTAATCTGCTGAACAGGTCCCTGCTCTCCGACATGCTGCCGGCGCAGTTGGCGCGCAGCGCCGGCCTCGGCGTGCTCGGCAGCTTCGCGCCGTTGCGCGCCTTTTTCATGCGCGAAGGGCTGAGGCCCGGCAGCGGCTTCCAGGCGCTTGCCGGCGGGTTGCGCAAGCAGTCCCGGCGGTAGGTTCGCCGGACATTTCCGCCGCAGGCCGGAAACCCTCGGCTCCGCCAGCTCGTTGCTTGGCATAGGAGCGGTGCTTTGGCGTTGAATTGACGCGGCGTCTGCGCCAAATAGGCACCAACCGAAAGTCGGGGTCGATTTTTGGCGGCGCAGCGCGTAAATTCAAGATCTTAGGCGCCTTTGCGCGGTCACCGACGGCGCCTTGGAACCTGAGTGGTGAGTGCGATGAAAACGGCCAAATTCTCGATCGGACAAGTGGTTCGCCACCGGCTGTTTCCGTTCCGCGGGGTCATCTTCGACGTCGACCCGCAATTCGCCAACACCGAGGAATGGTACGAGGCGATACCGGCCGACGTGCGGCCGCGCAAGGACCAGCCCTTCTATCACCTTCTCGCAGAGAACTCCGAAACGGAATACATCGCCTATGTCTCCGAGCAGAACCTGCTCGAGGACAAGTCGGGCGAGCCGGTGCGCCATCCGCAGATCGGCGAGATGTTCGACAAGCGGCCGGACGGTCGCTACGAACCGAAACGACAGTCGCGGCATTGAGGCGCAAAAAAAGCGGGGCATGCCCCGCTTTTTTTCGAAGCAGGAAGACTCCCTCAGGAGTCCCCGGCGATCAGTTGGCGGTCTTCGCCTTGTCCTGCTCTTCCTTGAGCTTCTTGGCGAAGTCCTGGTTGTTCTTGGCCACGAAGTCCTTCAGCTTCTTCTGCCGGTCCTCGATGTCCGACTGCTGCAGCGGCGGACCGTCATAGGCGCCGCTGAAGCCGGTCAGCGCGACCTTGATCGGGTTCGGCTGGTTCTGGAAATTGACCGAGGTCAGCGTGATCGCCTGGCCCTTCTTGAACGAGGCGACGAGCTGGTCGGTCAGCGGCACTTCGGCCACGCAGCGGTCGGGGAAGCAGATCACATAGTCGAGCTTCTGCGCCTTGCCGGTGTCGATCTGCAGGCCGATTCCGGGAGGGACCAGACGGCCGGTCGGGACCGTGACCTGGAACACCTTGCGGTTCACCTTGCCCTTCAGCTCGATCAGGCTGATGCCGGTGACGAGCTGGCCGTTGCCGGCGGTGACGATGTTCTGGACATTGCAGATGTCGACATCTTCCTGCTTGGTGCAGGCCTTGAACCAGCCCTGCGGAATCTGCTGCTGCTGCGCGGAGGCAGCCGGAAGTTCTGCGCCCAGAAAGCCGATCACGCCTGCGGCCAGGACCGAAAGGCGGTACGCGTTGCTGTTCAGGCTCGTCATATGGTGTACTTCCTCTCAATGATCCCGGGACCGGCTTCTTCGTGCCGTGTGGTCCTGCTACCTGTTGCCGAAATGAGGCAACAGCATGACTTCGGAGCGCCTGTTACACTGCCAGCGATGGCGAATCCAGCCCGTCGGCCGCAATTCTTGGCGCAGCTCCGCCGGCCGCCCGCGGTCGCCGAGCTCCTGCAGCTCGGTCCCCGTGCCGCAACGATTCAATCGGAGCACGAAATGCTCTAGGGTGCATTCCGAATCATCAAGCCGCCTGGCAAGGAGACGGTCATGGGCCGCGTTCTCGTTTGGCTGATCGCCGCGACCTCGTTTCTGACCCTTGCTGCTGGACCGGCGCTGTCGGAGCCGAAGCATGCCATCGCCATGCAGGGCGAGCCGGCGCTGCCGGCGGACTATACGCATTTCGACTACGTCAATCCCGATGCGCCGAAAGGCGGCAGCATCACCTATTGCGTCGTCGGCAGCTTCGACAATCTCAACCCGTTCATCCTGAAAAGCCTGCGCACCACGGCACGCGGCATGATGGATACGATCTACGGCAATCTGGTCTTCGAGCCGCTGATGCAGCGCAACTATGACGAGCCCTTCAGCCTCTATGGCCTGCTCGCCGACAGCGCCGACATGGATCCCGAGCGCAAGTCGATCGAGTTCCATCTCAATCCCAACGCAAAATGGTCGGACGGCCAGCCGGTGACGCCGGAGGACGTGCTGTTCACCTACGACGTGTTCACCGACAAGGGCCGCCCGCCCTACAGCGACCGCATGGCCAAGATCGCCAAGCTGGAAAAGACCGGCGACCGCAGCGTGCGCTTCACCTTCAACGACAAGGCCGACCGCGAGTTTCCGCTGATCGTCGCGCTGACGCCGATCATCCCGAAGCATGCCTTCGACAAGGACAGCTTCGACAAGACGACGCTGAAGCCTGTGACCGGCAGCGGCCCCTACACGGTGGCGCAGGTGGTGCCCGGCCAGCGCATCGTGTTCAAGCGCAATCCCGACTATTGGGCCAAGGATGTCCCTTCGAAGCGCGGCTTCGACAATTTCGACCAGATCACCATCGAGTACTTCCTAAATGCCAACGCCAAGACCGAGGCGTTCAAGAAAGGCATCTGCGCCATCGACGACGAGACCGACCCGGTCAAGCGCGAACGCGATCTCGACTTTCCTGCCTTCCGCAAGGGCGACGTGGTCGCCGAGACCTTCGACACCGGCATTCCGCCCGTCGTGACCGGGTTCCTGTTCAACACCAGGCTGCCGAAGTTCTCCAACCCGGCCGTCCGGCGCGCGCTGGGCATGCTCTACGACTTCGAATGGGCGAACAAGAACCTGTTCGGCGGCAAGTACAGCCGGACCATGAGCTACTGGCAGAATTCCGAGCTTTCCGCGCTCGGCCATCCGGCCGACGACAGGGAAAAGGCGCTGCTGGCGCCCTACCCCGGCCGCGTGCCCGCCAATGTCATGGACGGCAGCTGGCGGCCGCCGGTCACCGACGGCTCGGGCCAGGACCGAAAGGTGCTGAGGGTGGCTTTCGAGCTGCTGAAGAGCGAGGGCTACACGGTCAAGGACGGTGTGATGCACGACCCGCAGGGAAATCCCTTCGGCTTCGAGATCCTGACCGCCTCGCAGGATGAGGAGCGGCTTGCCGCCATTTACCAGCGCACGCTGGAGAAGATCGGCATCGAGATGACCATCCGCAGCCTTGACGGCGACCAGATCCAGTCGCGCAAGCAGCGTTTCGATTTCGAGGTGCTGATCGGCTCCAGCGGCTTCAACAACTCATTGTCGCCGGGCATCGAGCAGATCGGCCGCTGGGGTTCTTCCGCCGCCAGGGCCGAAGGATCGTTCAACCTTGCCGGCGTCGCCGACCCGGCCGTGGACGCGGCGATCGATGCGATGCTGAGGGCGCGTTCCAAGGAAGACTATGTCGCCGCCGTTCGTGTCCTCGACCGGCTGCTGATCTCCGGCAACTATATGGTGCCGATGCAATACAACGCGCAGCAATGGCTCGCTTACTGGAATTATCTGGAACATCCGCAAAAGACCCCCATATTCGGCTATCAGCTGCCAAGCTGGTGGCGCAAGCCGAACTGAATTCCGGACAGGAGCAGAGGATGAGCGGCGAGAATTCCGTGACGGTGGATGTCGTATCCGATGTCGTCTGCCCGTGGTGCTTTATCGGCCAGAAACGGCTCGACAGGGCGATTGACGCCGCCAGCGACGTCGAGGTGCATGTCCGCTGGCGGCCGTTCCAGCTCGACCCCACCATCCCGCCCGAAGGCATGGATCGCCGCGCCTACATGATCGCCAAGTTCGGCAGCGAGGAGCGCGTTCGCCAGATCCATGCCCGCATCGAGCCGCTGGGCGAGGCCGAAGGGATCCATTTCGCCTTCGACGCCATCAAGGTGGCAGCCAATACGCTCGACGCGCACCGCGTCATCCGCTGGGCGGGCGCCGCCGGCGAGGAGGTGCAGAACCGGCTGGTGCGCCGGCTGTTCCAGCTCAATTTCGAGGAAGGCGCGAATCTCGGCGATCACGCCGTGCTGACGGCAGCCGCCCGCGAAGCCGGCATGGATGCGTCCGTGGTCGAGACGCTGCTGCCGACCGATGCCGATGTCGAGGCGGTGCGCACCGAAATCACGACCGCTTCGCGCATGGGCATCACCGGTGTCCCCTGCTTCCTGCTCGAAGGCAAATACGCGGTGATGGGCGCGCAGGAAGCCGACACGCTCGCCGACGCCATCCGCCAGGTGGCCGCGGCCAAGGCGCGGGGCGAACTGGAAACAGCGGCCGGCTGAGCAACACCGGCTTACTTCACCGTAACCTTGGCCTTGTTGACGAAGAAGCCGTGGCCGTTGCTGCCCGTACAGCTCAGCCCCTTCTTCGACGACTGGCAGGAAAACGATCCTTTGCTCCAGCTGTTGCCGTAGGCGAGCTTTGCGACGTCGCCGCAGCAGCCTTGCTCGCCGGGATTCTTGATCTGGGTAGCGGGACCCTTCGGCCCCAGGATGACGGTGATGTAGCTCGGCTCGACGCGCGAGCAGCTCAGCTCGGGGCCGCCGTCCTGCGGTTGATAGGTGCTGGTCCCGCCCTTCGGCGTGTAGATGCAGCCGATATTGCCTGACGGCGTGTTGAACTCGACCTGACCTTCGGCATTCGCCGGGATGGTCTGGCTGCCGGCATGTGCCGGCGCCAGCCAGGCGAGTGTCGAGAGCATCGCGGCTGACAATGTCCGTGCAAACATCAGAAAACTCCTCCGCTCCAGGGCCGGTGCAAAATCGAAACCGAACGGCCGGCACGTCGAACACAGTCGGCGTTCGCCTGAAAGAGCAATGGCGGATCGATGTATCGGGACGATGCCGGGCGCCTTCGGTTCGCTTCCCGGCATGTTTCGACCTGCCCGGGAACATCACGAAGGCCGGCTCCGAAAGACGCGAGCAGGTAAATTTTCGACCGCTCCGGTTCGCCCTCGGACGGAGATTCAGCTGAGCTGGAGAGCAGATCGGTTCACGAAACCGTGTTTTTGGTTTCCCTTAGGGAAGGTCCTCCACTCGACATGAGTGAGCCGCAACTTATTGAAAGAAAGGGAAATATCCCGTTTGAGCACGACCGTATCGCGGTGCGATCTGTTGCGCAGGGGCAACGGCTCGTGTGGCGGTTCACATTCGCCGACACAAAATTAATGGAAAATGATCAATTGGTGTTACTATCCGTAACAAAACTAAAAAGGTTTGGGCGGGATCGTGATTCGGGTTGGCAGACCGAGACGTTCAATATCGGAGAAAAGTGCTAGCGACGCCAGAAGGCAGCCGCCCCTGACCCCGGTGTCGTCGATGCGAACCTTCTGGGGACTGATGCGAGCCTACTGGTTCTCGGATCGCTGGAAGGAAGCCTGGACCCTAACCCTCGTCATCGCGCTGCTCACGGCGTTGTCCAGCAAGTCCGGCGTGTGGTTCGCCGAAGCGTCGGGTGAACTGGTCAATTCGATTGCTTTCTTCCACGACGCCGCAAATACCACCCCGCTGAAGACGCTGCTCACCAACGCCGGCATCCTCATTCTTATCGTCGTGCTCAAGGATGCAGGCTTCACCGGCATACGCAGCCTTGTTTCGGCAACGTTGCACCGCAAATGGCGCGGCTGGCTGGACGGCCGCTTCAACGAGGCGCTCCTCGACACCAATCACACGCATTTCCACGCCCAGCACGGTTCGTCCGACTCGCTGGCGCCCGACAACATCGACCAGCGGGTCCAGGAATCGATCAAGGACATGACCGGCGGAGCCATCGGCCTCGCCATGGGCGTGCTCGCCGTTGCCACCTCGCTTTACTTTGTTGGCCAGAAGCTGCTCGAGACCTCGGTCGAAGTGCGGGGACTGGAATTCCTCGGCAGCTACGGCAGCGCGGTCCTGGCTTTCCTGGCCGTCGCCATTTACGTGCCGTTGAATACCTGGATCGCGGTCAAGCTGGGCAGGCTGCTGGAACGTCTCAACGTGAGGATGCAGCAGTCGGAAGGCAGCTATCGCGGCGAGCTGACCACCTTCCTGCGCCGCAGTTTCCACGTCGCCGCGTCGCAAGGCGAGAATGTCCAGAAGACCATGCACAACCGGCTCTATGCCGACATCGACCGCAACTGGGCGCGGTTGAACATCGTCAACACCGGCTACAACTCGTTCGAGCTGATCTACAATTTCATCGGCGCCCGCATTGTCGCCTATGGCCCGGGCCTGGTGCCCTTCATCCACAATGGCTTCGATCTCAAGGGCTACATAACCGGCTCCGAAATGGTCAACGCGCTGATCGGCCAGTGCTCCTGGTTCATCCATGTCATGCCGGCCATCGCGACGCTGCGGGCCAACAGCCAGCGCGTGACGGAACTGGCCAACGCCATCGAGAAGGTGCAGCAGCCGCAGGAATTCTACCGGCAGACCGGCCGCTCCGACTTCAGCTATGCCGGCCAGAATCCCGTCTTCGGCCTGACCATCCAGAAGCTCGAGCTGGCGCATCAGGGCGAGGATGCGACGCCCTTCCTGAGCGCCGCGAACCTTCGCTTCCGGCGCGGCGAGTGGACCTTCCTCAAGGGCGAATCCGGCTGCGGCAAAACCTCGCTGATCAAGGCGATCAACGGTCTGTGGCCTTATGGCCGTGGCACCATCGTCTTCCCGGAAGGGGTCAAGAACTTCTACGCCGCCCAGGAGGTCAAGCTGCAGCAGGTGTCGCTCAAGCAGCTGGTCTGCCTGCCCGGCTCCGAACGCGACCACACCGATGCGCAGGTCGCATCGGCGCTGCACAAGGCAGGCCTTGGCGATTTCATCGAACACCTGGCCGACGAAAGCCGTGACGGGAAGAACTGGGACCAGGTGCTTTCGGGCGGCCAGAAGCAGAAGCTGGTGGTTGCCCGCATAGTGCTGCAGCAGCCGGGCCTTTTGTTCCTCGACGAGGCGACCGGCGCACTCGATCCCGAAGGCAAGGTCGCCTTCCACCAGGCGATCAAGGACAATTGTCCCGATGTCACGGTGATCAGCGTCATGCATGAGGCCGTGCCGCCGCGCTCGCTCACGGGCGCCGACTTCTACCACAGCGTGGTGGCGATCAGTGACGGCATCGCCACCAAGAAGCCGCTCGCGCCGAGCCTGCCGCGCGAACTCACCACCATCCTCGCGCAGCCCAGGCCGCCCGAGGACAAATGGCTGCGCTTCTCGCGCCGGCTGAAGCAGAAATAGCCTCGCTCCCCTCTCTTCGATCGGCCTCCGGCATCAGGCTGTTCCTTGGGCCGTTGAACGGCGATCACAGTGTCGCGATCTTGCCATTGGCCGCGGTTTTCCCGCGCCCTTGCGATTGACTCGGGCCGAGGCGCTCCTATGTTGCGCCGGCTCGCAGAATTCAAACCCGAACCCGCGAGCAGAAAGGTCAACCCGCCATGCCTGGCGACAGTCACAGTCGAACGCAATCGCCGTCCGCCTTGACGTGACCTGACGGCTCACGTCCTGCCGGACGGCAAGGAGTGAGCCATGAACGAATTCGTACCCGTCTTGGACGACGAAGCCATCGCCGTCGCCCGTGTCCTTGCCAACGACCACGTCGCCGACGTCGTCGAGGCGCTGAACCACGAACCACGCGAAACAGCCATCGAGCTGCTTTGCGCCGTGCCTTTCGAGCGCCTGGTCGAGATCTTCGACCAACCGCAACTCGAAAGCGCCCCGGAGCTCGTCGAAGCCCTGCCGCGCGCCAAGGCCAGCAAGCTCTTGACCGCCATGTCCGTCGACCGCGCGGCCGACATTTTGCGCGAGCTCGATGAGCCGGCCCGTTCCGAACTGCTCGGCGCGCTCGCGCCGCCGCTGCGCGCGACGCTGCTATCCATTCTGGGTTATCCGGAGGGCAGCGCCGCGTCGATCATGACGACGGAATTCGTCAGCGTGCCTTCGGACTGGACCGTCGGCCGCACCCTCGACTACATCCGCAAGGTCGAACGCACCCGCGAGACCGTCTACGCGATCTACATCGTCGATCCGGAGACGCACCTTCTGGTGCGCTCGACCGGACTGCGCCGTCTGATTACCGGCGAGCCCGACGATCCTATCCTGTCGGTGGCGCCGGATCGTGCGCCGGTGACCGTCACCCCCCTGACCGACCGAGAGACGCTGGCGCAGACGATCTCCAAATACGACCTGCTCGCCGTGCCGGTGGTCGATCATGGCAAGATCCTCGGCATCGTCACCATCGACGACATCATCGACACGATGGTCGAGGAGACGACCGAGGACGTGCATCGTTTCGGCGGCATGGAGGCGCTCGACGAGCCCTATATGAAGATGGGCTTCCTCGCCATGATCCAGAAACGCGGCGGCTGGCTCTGCGCGCTGTTCATCAGCGAGATGCTGACCGCCAATGCCATGCAAAGCTATGAGGGCGAGTTGGAGAAGGCGATCGTGCTCACCCTCTTCATTCCGCTGATCATGAGTTCCGGGGGCAACTCCGGCTCGCAGGCGACGTCGCTGGTCATCCGGGCGCTGGCGCTGCGCGAGATCAGCCTTGGCGACTGGTGGCGGGTGGCGCTGCGCGAACTGCCGACCGGCCTGGTGCTCGGGGCGATCCTCGGCGTCGTCGGCATCTGCCGTATCACGCTGTGGCAGTATTTCGGCTTCTACGACTACGGCCCACACTGGGAACGGATTGCGGCCACGGTAGGCGCCGCGTTGGTCGGCATCGTCACCTTCGGCTCGCTCTCCGGCTCGATGCTGCCGTTCGCGCTGAAGCGCATCGGCTTCGATCCGGCCAGCGCCTCGGCGCCGTTCGTCGCCACGCTGGTCGACGTCACCGGCCTGGTGATCTACTTCTCGGTGGCGCTGGTGATCCTGCGCGGCACGCTGCTGTAGACCGCTAGCAAGGCCGTCGCCCACAGAATTGGTGGCGGCCTTGCGATATGCGCACGATCTCAGACGCGCTCGCCGTCCTTCACGCGGTAGGTCGGCTTGTACATGGTGACCAGCTCTTCCGCCGCCGTCGGGTGCACGGCCATGGTGCGGTCGAAATCTTCCTTGGTCAGTCCTGCTTTCAGTGGGATCCCCAGAAGCTGCGCCATCTCGCCGGCATCCGGCCCGAGGATATGGGCGCCGAGCACCTTCCGAGACGCGCCGTCTACCACCAGCTTCATCAGCATCTTCTCGTCGCGGCCGGAGAGCGTATGCCGCATCGGCCGAAAGCTGGCGCGGTAGATCTCGATGTCGGCAAAGCGTTTGACCGCCTCGTCCTCCGACAGGCCGACAGTGCCGATCTCCGGCTGCGAGAACACCGCCGTCGGGATTGTGTCATGGTCGGGCGCGGTCGGGTTGCCTTTGAAGGCGGTCTCGATGAAGCACATCGCCTCGTGAATCGCCACCGGCGTCAACTGCACGCGGTTGGTGACGTCGCCGATCGCCCAGATGTTGTCGATATTGGTGCGCGAATATTTGTCGACATTGATGGCGCCGGTCTTGCTGAGCTCGATGCCAACTCCCTCCAGGCCCATGTTCTCGGTGTTTGGGATGCGGCCGATGGCGAGCATCACCTGGTCGACGGTCAGCACCTTGCCGCCGGTGACGAGCGCGTCCAGGCGCCCATCCGGCCGCTTGCGCACCCATTCCGACACCGCATGGCACAGGATCCTGATGCCCTTCTTCTCCATCGTCTCGTGCAGCGTGCGCCTGAGGTCCATGTCGAAGCGGGAAAGGATCTCCTTGCCGCGATAGACCAGCGTGGTCTCGACGCCGAGCCCGTGGAAGATGTTGGCGAATTCGACGGCGATATAGCCGCCGCCCTCGACCATGATCGCCTTCGGCAATTGCTTGAGGTCGAAGGCTTCGTTGGAGAAGATGCAGTGCTCGTGGCCGACGAGGGCCGGATGTGGTGCCGGGCGCCCGCCGGTGGCGATCAGTATCTGGTCGGCGGTGACGGTGCGGTCGTCGCCGAGCAGATGCACCACATGTGGGTCGACCAGCATGGCGCGCGAATGGAACGTCTCGCCGCCGGCACCTTTCACATTCTTCTCGTAGATCGCTTCCAGCCGGGCGATCTCACGGTCCTTGTTGGCGACCAGCATCGGCCAGTCGAAGCTGGCCTCGGGCACCGTCCAGCCGTAACCGGCGGCATCTGCGAAATGCTCCGGAAACTGCGAGGCGTAGACGTAAAGCTTCTTCGGCACGCAGCCGCGGATGACGCAGGTGCCGCCATAGCGATATTCCTCGGCGATGCCGACGCGCTTGCCGAGTGCGGCCGCGACACGGGCCGCCCGCACCCCGCCGGAGCCGCCGCCGATGACGAAAAGATCGTAGTCGTAAGCGGTCATCACGGAACTCCTGCAGAGAAAGGCCGAGGCACAGGTAGGCTGCCGGGCGGCAAAAGAAAAGCCCGGACAAAGCCGGGCTTTCTGGTCCAGCGGCCGTCATGCCGCCTGTAAAGGCAAATCAGTTCTGCGTGTTGTCGGCAGGCGCCTCGCCATCGGCCGGAGCGTCGCCATCGGCGGGGGCGGCAGGAGCGCTCGCATCGGCGGGCGCAGGCGCCGCCGGAGCGGCGGCCTTCGACGCGGCGGCAAGCGTTTCGCCGACCTGCTGGGCGAGATCGCGGGCCACGCCGTTCTGCCAGATGTCGGCTGCCTTGACGAGATCGCGCGTCACCGCAGGGCCGCTGTCGAGCAGCTTCTTGCCCGAATCGGAGCCGTAGAAGGTGGCGATGTCGTTGAGTTCCTTTTCGGAGAACACCTTGGCATAGGCAAGGGCGGCCTCCTTTTCGAGATCGGCGCGCCGCGCCGCCAGCGCCATCGCCTTTTCGGTAACGGTCTTGCCGATCAGTTCCTGCATGTCGGGGTTCTTCTGGATCAGCTGGTTCTCGAGCGCCGCCGCCGCCTGCGGCAGGATGTTGTCGAACGGGTCGGTGGCGTGGATCGCGGCAACCGCGGCCCGCGCGGCCTTGAGATGCGATTCGGAGACGTCCTGCGAAAACGCCGGCGAGGACAGCGCAAGGACAGCCGAAGCCGCCAGAGCGGCCGAGAAGCGGCGAACCCGGTTATGCAACATCATGGTCGATAGAACTCCCTGGTTTTCGGGCGGCATGGACGGTTTGGATGCCTTCGCCGCCGGCGATGATGGCCGCTGAAGCCAGCCCGATGAAAAGACCGTGCTCGACAACGCCTGGAATGGCATGGAGAGCATTCGAAAGCGCTCTTGTATCCGGAATGCGGCCAAAAGATGCATCGAGGATAAAATGGCCGCCGTCTGTAACAAAAGGCTGGCTCCCCGTCATCCTCAATGTAATCGGACCGGCAAGGCCGAGGCTCGCGGCCGCCGCGGTCACCGCGATCTCGGTCGCGCGCAGGCCGAACTTGTTGACTTCGATCGGCAGCGGAAAGCGGCCAAGCGTCTCCACCATCTTGGACTGGTCGGCAATCACGATCATGCGCGCGGAGGCAGCCGCGACGATCTTCTCGCGCAGCAGCGCGCCGCCGCCCCCCTTGATCAGGGTGAGCTCCGGGTCGACTTCGTCTGCGCCGTCGACGGTAAGGTCGAGCTCCGGGGTCTCCTCGAGCGTCGAGAGCGGCACGCCGAGTTCGCTGCAGAGTGCTGCGGTGCGCTCCGAGGTCGGCACGCCGATGATCCGGAGCCCGGTGGCGACCTTCTCGGCGAGCAGCCGCACGAACTCCTCGGCCGTCGACCCCGTGCCGATGCCGAGCCGCATGCCGTCGCTGACATGGCCAAGGGCGGACCGCGCGGCTTCGACCTTCAGTTGCCTGGCATCCATGATTGCACGTCGTCCCCGGGAAAGGCTGATTTGGGCGCTCCTAGCATTTTTGCCCGCGCGGTCAAAGGCCGCGCTTGTGCTTAAGGCCTGTGGATTGACCAAGCCGGCTTGCCTGATCGGGACGCAGGGGTTATCGCCTCTGGCGACGCAACCGTACAGGACTGCCCATGACCCGACCGATCATCGTGTTCGACCTCGACGGGACGCTGGTCGACACGGCGCCGGACCTGCTCGACAGCTTGAACCACAGCCTGGCGGCCAATGCGCTGGCGGCTGTCGACGAGGCCGGCTTCAAGCGCTTCGTCGGCCATGGCGGGCGGGTGATGATCGAGCGGGCGCATGCCGCGCAGCAGCGGGCGCTGGCGGTGGAGGAGCATGACCGGCTGCTGCAGCTGTTCCTCGACCACTACACGCTCAACATTCCCGGCAAGTCGCGCCCCTACCCCGGCGTTGTCGAGGCGCTCGACCGCTTCAAGGCCGCCGGTTATTTGCTGGCGATCTGCACCAACAAATACGAGGGCAATTCGGTGGCGCTGATCGGCGCGCTTGGCCTGGCGCGGTATTTCGCCGCGATCGCCGGCCAGGACACCTTCGCCTTCCGCAAGCCCGACCCGCGCCATCTCACCGAAACCATCAGGCTGGCCGGCGGCGACCCGCACCGCGCGGTGATGGTCGGCGATTCGCAGACCGACATCGATACCGCCAAGGCCGCCGGCATTCCGGTGGTGGCCGTCGATTTCGGCTACACCGAGCGCCATGTCAGGGAATTCGAGCCGTCGGCGGTGATCTCGCATTTCGACGCGCTGACGCTCGGCTTGGCCGAGCGGCTGATCGACGCCGCGGCCTGAGCAAAAACAAGGCCGTATCCGGTCCGCCGATCCCGCAATCGCGATCCTTCGGGGACCAGCGGCACATCGCTTGACTTCGGCAGCCTGCCTCCCTTATATCGCGGCTCGCTTGGCCTTCGGGCAACGAGCGGGCGATTAGCTCAGCGGGAGAGCACACCCTTCACACGGGTGGGGTCGCAGGTTCAATCCCTGCATCGCCCACCATCCAACCTGACGAAACGGTTGGATGGTTGGCCTTCACTGAATTGCACCTACACTCTTGAGAAGCCCTTCACGCGACGAGCCGCCACCATGCCTGCGCGCGCCGGCAATCGCGTGGCCTGCCGCGATGTGACAGCCTTCACAGACCTTCAGCGGGTTCTCGCGCAACGTAATGCGGCTCGGCCAACATCTGTCGGCCAGCCGAGTGAAGTCTGCGCGATCTGGAAGGCAACCGGTCCAGGCAGGGATTTTCGATCGCCGGAGGTTTCACTGTTGCCGTCCGCGCGCGTCACGGCTCCTCCCGCCGCGCGCGCGGACGGCCTTCCGCGCACTGCGCATCGGACACCAGGTTGAGGCAACGCCGCGCCATCTGACCGCGCAACTGCATGGATAAACGCCGGGGGCTTTGACGCCGTCCTTTGTTGCCGTAAACTTCGGCGAGGGCGGCAATCGGGACATCAACATGGCTTTCGCCAGCGCGAACGACAGGAACGACCTGCCGCGCCTGGCGCGGATCGATCCGCGCCAGTTCGAACTTCTGTTCAGCGGCTGCAAGGTCGAGCGCTATGCCGCCGGCCAGCACCTCTTCGTCCAGGAGGATGCCGCCGACCGCATCTACGGCGTCATGAGCGGCACTGTGGAGATCTCGATCTATTCGCCCGGCGGCCAGAAGCTGGTCGCCAATATCGAATTGTCGCGCAGCCTGGTCGGCGAGATCGGCGCGCTCGACGGACGCCCGCGCACGGCAACCGCCATCTGCCTCACCGCGTGCGAGCTGGTTTCGCTAAGCCGCGCGCAACTCTTTGATCGGATTGAGAAAAATCCCCCGCTTGCGCGCGCCATGATCGATTTGCTGTGCGCCCGGCTGCGCTGGGTCAGCGGCGAGCTCGGCGATCAGGCCTTCTTCGGCATCGAGGCCAGGCTGGCCAAGCGGCTGGTGTTCCTGGGCGGCGTGATGGCCGACGGGGACGGCTGGATACCGATCTCGCAATCGGAGCTGGGGGAGTTCCTCGGCGCGACGCGCGAGTCGGTCAACAAGACGCTGAACGACTGGCGCAGCCGCCGGATCATCGACATCAAGCGCGGCGGCCTGCGCATAACCGACGCCAGGGCGCTCAGTACCATTGCCGAATCGCAGGACGACGACTGAGGGCCTCATTTCGCCATTCGGCACCCGAATCAGAGCCGCGAGATCAGATAGCGCAGCGCGGATTTGCCGGGCATGAAGAAATAGCCCCCTCCCCGCGTGGTGACGAATTGCGGTATCCCTTTCAGCACCGTTACGCCTTCCCAGGATGGGATGGTGAACCTGCCGTCACCGCTGCGCGAGCCGATCGTCGGATCCTTTTCGCCGACCAGCCCCTGGAACGAGGTCGATGAGACCCAGGTCTGCTGCATGAATTCGTACTGGCGCTCGATGTCGGCGTTGAGGCACATGAACAGCAGGCCCTTCTCGACCTTTGCACCCTTCCGGTCCTGCTTCTGGTAGGGGCGGCCGACGCGGATGATACGGTGGCGCTTGCCGATCTGGATCTGCGTCTCGCGGTCCTCGCCAAGCGAGTCGCGCGGATTGGAGCGGCGTATGTGTGCGCCGAGCGGGCAGCGATGTCCCTGCGGATCCTCGACGCCGAGGGTGAAATCATTGTCGACGCCGCGTCCGGGCCGGCCGTCGGGGTTGCGCACCAGCGAGCTGCCGTCCGGCCAGCGGCCGAGCATCTTGGCGGCCACCCAGCGCGGCGTGATCGCCGGATTGCCAGTCTCGCCCGCTGCCTGCGCGGCGGCCGCCTTGCAGTAATCCTCGAAGCGTTCGACGTGCTGTTCGAACTGGCGCATCACGAGGAAGGAGCCGTTGCGGCCGAAATCGTGCGGCGGTGGCGGCTGTCCGGCGATCTGCCGGTTGCGGCGCACGGCCGACAGGATGCCGGAGCGGTCCTGGGCGGCCGGAACGGAGGGTGAAGCCGGATAGAAGCCGTGCTCGTCGCGATACCCGAACAGGAATTCGCCGGGCGCGACCAGATGCATGGGTGCAGCACCCGCGTTGGCCCGCGCCGTGCCCCTGACGATCGGTTGCGAGACGCCGTCGACGAAGCCGAAATGCTCGACCGCGCGCTTGCCTTCCCGCTTCACCGCGAGCGGCAGTTCCGAAACCAGCACCATCCCCGCGCCCGACGTCTTTTTCTTCAGCGCGGCCAGCTCGGTTTTCAGTATCTCGGGGCTTTCCGCATAGCAGACGACGACGGCGTGCACCGGTTTCTGCAGTGAACCCCACTGCCAATTGTCGGGAACGCTGTCGCCGAGATCGTCCAGGATACGGCTGCGTTCGGGATTGCCCATGCCGTGGCGAAAGGCGACGGGGAACGTGCCGAGCGGGTCGCCGTCGACGCCGCCGCCCAGTCCGAGGCGGCGAAGGCCGTCAGGGCCGAATGCCAGCGTCAAGGCGCGTTCGCGCGGCACGCCATCGCCAAAGCTCGCGCGGGCAACGACGAATTCGAGCCAGGCCTTGCGGCTTGCCCTGGACAGGGTCTCCGGTATGGCGATCGCCAGCATATGCGCATGCGCCAGCGCTCCGAACGGACCGAAGAAGATGGACTGGATCTCGCCGGTTTCGAGCTGCTGCTCGAGCGGCGGCGGGAAGGCCGAACTGATATTGGCCAGCAGCGAGGTGGTTTTCTGAACGGCGGTTCTTTCGGTCACCAGCCGCGGCAGCGAACCGAACAGGCTCAGCCAGTCGCGCGCCTCGTTGTCGCTAGCCGAAGCAATGCCGCGCCTGATCCGGGAATTGATCCGGATGGCCGCGGTATTGAGCTCGCGGTAGGCCGAATACCAGAACAAAGTCGGCACCTGCTGCCGCCGTGCCCAGCGCTTGAACCGGTCGCCGTCGCGCGCGCCATCGAGGAAGAGCCAGCGCGTGCGCGGATAGCCCTCGGTGTTGCTCCACACACCGGTGAGCCCGGAAGCGGCCTTGGCGATGAAATCCTCCAGGTAGCTCTCCCAGCTGCCGCCATAGTTGGAGAAGAACATCAGCCTGTTGGTGCCTGGCAAAAGCACCCAGCGGGCGAAATGGATGGTGTTGATGGTGCCGAGGAAGCCTGGCCGGTACACTTTCCGGGCCGTGATCGAGATCAGGTAGAAAGACAGCCTGAGCGCCAGCCGCCGCAGGAGCCCGGCCTTCATCGTCGAGATCGCCGTCATATGGTTTTGCGCGGCGCGATCCTCATGCACGATGATCTTGTCCAGCGCCTGCAGGTCGACCGGCGTGTTGTGCGGACGGTCGATGTCTTCGATGCGCCGCAAGGCGATGAAGCAGACGCCAAGCGCCACCGCGATCATCGCGATGAGCCCGAGCACGGCCAACAGAAGCGCCGTGCCGGCGATGGCGATGGTGGCGAAGCTGAGACCGCTCGGGTCGCCGAACACCAGCTTGTAGGTCAGCTTCCAGGAGACGAGCACCACGACCGCGACGGCCACCAGCATGGGCGGCGCCAGCAGCGTGGTGGTGATGGCCCGCCACCATTTTCCGGGCGGGCTTTCGAGCAGGCTTTCGGCCGGCTGGAAAGCCCAGTCGAACCTGCCCAGCGAGCGCACATGCCGGCGCGCCTCGGCAAGCACGGCGGCGGCGTCGCCATTGCCGGCGCGCGGCCGCTCGGCGATGTCGCGCACGATGCCGGCAAGCTCGGCTTCGGCCAGGATGCGGCGGACCGAATGACCCGGCGTGCCGGAAAACACCAGTCCTGCATTGCTGCCGAAGGATGGCGATATCTCGATATTGTGCTTGCGCAGGAAGTCGCTCAGCGCGCCGCCATCTGGCAGGCCGCAGACGTCCTTGAAGATCGGCCGCAGCCGGTGGCCGATGGCCTGGGAGACGGCATCGATGACCTCGCTGGCGCTGCCGTCGCCGGAGATTTCGAGAACCAGAGCGCCTTTCTCGACACCGGAAGCTTCGTCGATTTCGCCGGTGCCGGCCACGGCGAGGCTGGTGAAGTGAATGGTGCCGGCGGTGTCGAGAGCGGCGCTCATCTCCTCGATGGCCGGATTGCCAAGCATGGCGACCTTGTCGCGGATGGCGTCCAGCGGCACGGGCCGGACGACCGGACAGACCACTGTCACCATCGACTGATCGACGGTGTGGCAGAACGCCGGCTGCTCGAAATCGACCGTGAGGCTTTCCGGATAGGCGCCGATGTTGCTCAGGCGTCCGACCCTGCCGCTGGCGCGGCGCAGCTTCTGCTTGCCGAACAGCGCGCGCAGGCTTTCGCCGATCTGGATCCTGGCGATCTCGGCGCCGATGCACAGATGGATGCCGTGCCCGAACACCAGATAGTCGCGATGCGGGCGCGTGGTATCGAAATCGTTCGGGTTCTGCACCGCGTCAGGGTCGAACATCGCCGACAGTGTCGCCGGCATCACCACCGTTCCGGCCTTCACCAGCCGCTCGCGGCGCGTCCCCCTGGCGATGGTCGCGTCGCGCGAGGTATAGCGCCACGGGCCGACCCAGATCGGCTTGAAGCGCATGGCCTCCATGATCGCCCGGTCCAGCTTCGCCGTGTCGTTTTCGGCGAGCGCCGCGTCGATGGCCTGCCTGGCATCGGGCCGCGACAGGATGACGTCCAGGCAATTGCCGCCGGCCAGCACATTGGTCGGCACGAAGCCGGCGATCATGCCCAGCATGATCGAATGGATGTCGGGGCGCGACAGCCGGCCCTGGTCGAGCAAGGCGACAAGCCGCGCCAGCGGCTGGTCCTTCTGGCCCTTTTCCCTGATCGCGTCGATGGAGCGGTCGATGACCTTGATCAGCCGATCGCCGCCGACAACGGCAAGCTCGCGCGTGACTGGTTTGGCCGTAGGATCGGAAAAGAACAGCGCGCTCAGGGCGATCGCCCAGTCGGCGAACTCGGATTCGTCGTCGATCTCAAGCCCGAAATAGTCGCGGCAGATATGCACCGGCAGGATCTTCAGCAGCCCGGCGATGGCGTCGAAGCCGGGGCTGGCGGCCGTCATGATGTCCCTGGAATGGCGCGCCGCGATCGGCCGAACCTTGGCCTCGACCTCGGCCGGCGGAAAGGCGCTCAGCACCGACGATTTCATCTGCCGGTAGGCGGCGCCGTCCTGCATGCCGAGGATGAAGTTCGAGCCCCGCGCCAGTTCGGCCATCTCCGGCCCGTAAGGCGTCTCGAACTCGTCGCCGCGCTCCAATATGTCGCGAACGTCGGCATTCCTGGTGACGAGCAGGAAATTGCCGAAACCGAGGTTCGGCTTGAAGCGGCGCAGCAGCGCGAGGGCCCAGCGGGGATCGTTGAAGAAGAAGCCGACGATGCGCGACGCCAGGCCGTTGGTGCGGAGCCGTTCGATGTCGAAAGGCGGCATTTCCGACAGCGGTCGCTGGCTTTTCTGGGCTGCGCGGACCTTATCGAAATACTTTAACTTGATCATTCGCGTTCAAGCCCCCCGGCTGTCCACGTCATTGCGATACCGGCCGTCTCATGGCCTAGGTTTGCATCGATCCGGCGTATGTGATTCTCTTCACAGTCATCACATCCAGCCACCAGCCGGCCCGCGAAATCACGTCGCCGACCTCGCCAGTTTGAAATTGGCAATGAGGAATTCATTGGCGGATTTGTCGGCGAACGGGATCCAGCGCACGCGCTGTTCGGAGAAATCCGGATGCCTTGTCTCGAAAATTGCCAACTCGCGCCTGGCCTCATCCGCGCGGCCGCTGCGCATGAGCGCGCCGATCTTCAGATACCTGGCGTAGAAGTAGCCGGGCGACAGGTTGAGCGAGCGGTCGGCGGTGGCGATCACGGCCGGCCAGTTCTCGACGAAACTGTAGGCGACCGCCAGTTCTCCCAGATTGTGGAACCGATAGAGGTCGAAGGGGCTCAGCCGCTCGGTGTCGAGGAAGAACGGTATCGCATCGGCGGCGTCCCCGAGCAAAAGCTTGGCGCTGCCCATGGCCGAGCGCGCGAAGGCAAAGCTCGGGTTGATGTGCAGCGCTTCCTTCAGATGCTCGATCGCGGCCCGCGGCTGTCCCCGCATGATATCGATGACGCCGAGATGGGCGTGCGGACGCGCATCCAGGCTGTCCATCAGCAAGGCCTTGCGCGCGTACTGCTGGACCTTGTCGAGGTCGTCACTGTCGCCGAAACGCAGCCACGCCCGCCAGAAATACCACCATGCCAGCTCATTCAGCACGGCGCTGGAATTGGGGTCCTCACGATAGGCCTTTTCGAAGAAATCGAGGGCGATCTCGGTATCGCCGCGCGTACGCCGGTTCATGTGCCAGCGGCCGCGTCGCACCAATTGCCAGGTCTCAAGGCTTTCCCATGGCACCTGGAAGGTGCGCGCCTGTTCGGCCCGGTCGACTTCCTTGTCGAGCATGGAGACGATCTCGCTGCCGATCTGGTCGCGCAGCTTGAAGATGTCGACAAGGTCGCGGTCGAAGCGCTGCGACCAGACCAGACGCCCATTCGACGTATCGGCCAGCGAAGTGTTGAGCCGGATCTGCCCGCCATTGCGCGTCAGCGTGCCGCTGACGATGTAGCGCGCGCCCAGCGCATTGCCGATCACCCGGGTTCCCAGGCTGTCGTCGCGGAACTGGAAGCTGGAACTCTTGGCGATCACCGAAAGCCACCTCGTATTCGAGAGGCCGTAGATGATGTCCTCGGCGATGCCATCGGCCATGTAGCCGACATCGCGCTCGCCGCCATTGCCTGCGAAAGGCAGCACGGCGATTGCTGGCGGGCCCTTGGGCGGCGCCTTTTGCGGGCTGAAGGCGGGGGAAATGGCAGCGAGCGGCGCCGCCGGCGACGCTCCGCTGCCGCCGCCGCGGCCGGCTATCAGGACGCGCACCGGCAAGGCGATGTTCTTCAGCATGAATTCGCCGAGATCGGTGAACTCGGCGGCTGTCTTGTCCTTCACGTGGTGCCATGTCGTCTCCGAGATGGCGAGCCCGTCATGCGGCGCGAACTCCTGCAGCCTGGCGGCGATGTTGACGTCGTCGCCGTAGAGCCTCCCCTCGCGCACGATGACGTCGCCGGTGTTGATGCCGGCCCGGAACGGCATGCGCATGTCCTCGGCCACGGAAGCATTGAGCGCGACGACCCGGCCCTGGAAATCGAAGGCGGCGCGCAGGGCCTCGATCGGGTTGCCGAATTCGGCCATGATGCTGTCGCCGGCATCGCCGAAGGTACGGCCGCCGAACGCGGCGCAACTGTCGGCGATGATGTCGCGCCTCTCCTCGAAGGCGGCGACGGCCAGCTCGTCGTCGATGCCCATCAAGCGCGAGAATCCGACGGCGTCGATAGAAATGATGGTCGCCAGCTGACGGGTGTAGTTCCGTTCAGCCATGGTCAAAGCCCCCGGTCCCTGCTTGCGGTCCAGCACGGGCGACTTCCGCTTTGTTGAACACTTCGCCGTTTGCCGACGGAAAATCCTCGGCAGGCTCGGCGCGCCGTTGCCACCCTGTTATGTCGGCAAGTCTAACAGGGTCTTCGCAAAAGCTCTACCACGATCCGCTAATAGAACGCAGCGCGCGACCGGCTGCATGGTTAGCCGTTTGTTACTCAAGTTCTGCCTCGCGAATTTTCGCTTACGTATTGAAATATCATCGGTTTATATATTTCAGACGTGGCGAAAGCACATCGACGACGGCGCCGCCCCGCGGTCCGCCATGCCGACCTGGAACAGGCGTTGTGCTCACTGGCGGAACCAACCGGGACGCGAGCGAGTTCCTTACGGCACACATGCGAGCACGAGATGAGGGGCTATCATGCGTACTGTTGTTTTGGCGACCGGCCTTACTGTTCTTCTCCTCGGCGGGCCGGCCTTCGCGGCCGATGCAAAGCCGCTGCCGCCGCCCAATGCCAAGAAACTGTCGGAAATCCTTGCCAAGGTCGAGCAACGCGCCGACTTCCGCTATGTGAAGGAAGTCGACTGGGACGACGGCGTCTACACCGTCACCTATTACACGACCGACCGGGCGAAGGTCGAAATCGCCTATGATCCGGTGACCGCCGAACCCAGCGAGGCCCGATAGACGCGCGCTTGCGCGGGGTGCTCGGCCATCGGTGCAGGGCGCCCCTCCCGATCGCCGCGAACGCGAGCGCGAGCGCCGCCCCTTGCGTCGAACCGCCTTTGATGGCTGACTGCTGCTCCACGATTGCGGGCACGGGGGTGCGGGGCAGTGGTAAAACACGTATTGAAGCGCGTCCTGATGATGCTTGCCGGCTATCTGGTCGCGGTGCTTGTCGGGCTGATCGCCGTGGCGGCGATCTATGGGATACTCAGTTCGCTGCCCAACGCGCCAGCCTATTTCGACCTCATGGGCGTCAGCCCGATCGCGGTCCTGCTGGTGCCGCCGCTCGGCATGTTCGTCTACTTCCTGACGATCATCCTGACCTGGATGCAAACCCTCGTCTTCGCGCTGATCGCGGAGTTCTTTTCGTTGCGCAGCTTCCTGCTGCACATGGTCTTCGGCGCCATCGCGGCGGCGGCGGGTTTCGCGCTGATCTGGCCGGACGCCCCGGAGAGTCCGGAGCGCTGGGCCGACACGGGCATCATCACCGCCGCCGGCTCGGTTGCCGGCCTGATCTATTGGCTGATCGCCGGGCGCGACGCCGGCTTCAGGCGTCCGCTTTTCGAGCGTGCCTGAGGGTGCCGACTAGCTCGCCGGAGACCGCACTGCCTCGGTCGCGTCGAGCGCCTGCATCAGCCGCGTGTCGCGATCATAGACGTCGTCGAAGTATTCGACATTGCCGGCCATGTCGGGCCACGCGGTGAAATAGGCGACATAGACCGGGATGGTGCGGGTCACCTTTTCGGTCGAATGCCCGTGCTTCAGCTTCTCGGCGACATAGTCGACCGAGGTACCGAGCACCGCCGCCGCCATGCCGCGCGGGTCCTGCAAGCGCACGCAGCCATGGCTCAGCGCCCGCATGTCGCGCTCGAAGAAGGACTTCTGCGGCGTGTCGTGCATGTAGATGGCATGCTTGTTGGGGAACAGGATCTTCAGCTCGCCCAGCGCATTGGCCTCGCTCGGCTGCTGGCGCACGCTGTAGGGAATGTTGGCGCCGTAGGCGCCCCAATTGACCGCCGATGACGGCACGCGCCGCCCGCTCGAATCCGTCACCTCGTAGCCGGCGCGGTCGAGATAGCCGGGATCGTTGCGCAGCCTGGGCAGCATCTCGTTGACGATGATCGACTGCGGCACACCCCAATAGGGATGGAAATCGACCTGCTCGATCTGGTCGTAGAAGAAGGCGGTCTGGTTTGTGACCTTGCCGACGACGACGCGGGTCTTCAGCTTCTCTTCGCCATTGTCGATATAGCTGGCGGTGAAGGCCGGCTGGTTGATGAAGACGCGCGGACTGCCGAGGTCGGAAGGCAGCCAGCGCAGTTCTTCCAGCGCAACCTTGACCTTAGTGACCTTGTCGGCCTTGGAGGTTCCGGCCAGCGAAGCGACGGTGCGCGGCCCGATGACGCCGTCGCCCTTCATGCCGGCCCGCTTCTGCACCGCCTTGATGACCGGCACCAGTTCGGGATCGTAGAGTTCGCTCTTGCCCAGCCTGACGAGGACGTCGCCATAATCGCCGCCCATCTCGTCGTCGAGGTTGCGCGCGATCAGCGTCAAAAGCTTCGGCAATTCGGGGCTGCTCTCGCCGGGCTTCAGCAACAGCTTGGGATCGACGACGATCTCGTTCTCCTCGCTCGCCTGCAGCGCTTCCAGCTCGACGCGCAGCGCCTGATACTCCGGGTTCTGCGGGTGTCGCGATTCCAGATAGGTGCGCACCTCCTGCGTATGCGCCAGCGTCTTCAGCACGCCTTCCATGTCCAGCGGCTTGGCCGGGAAATCATAGTAGCCGGTCATGCGATTGGGTTCGACGCGGCCGCTCTGGGCATCATGGGCATAGCGCAGCACGCGCGCCGACAGCGCCATCTCGAAGCGGACGAGCTCTTTCAGGCGCTCGTTCGCGCTGGCCGAGGATGACGCGGCTGGAATGTCGACCGTATAGTCGGCGGGCGTCAGGCCGTAGCTCGCCGCCTCGCCAAGCACCCGCACCGCATCCTGCGCGCGGCTGTTCGGAGCGGTGTCCGTCACCCAGATGAAATCCGGATTGGCCGAGTAATAGGCGATCAGCGCCTTGGCGATGTAGGGCTCGGCATAAAGCTCATAGTCTCCAAGTCCGGCGATCGCCTCATGGAAGGCATTGCCGGTCACCGACGGCACGAAGGCTGCGTCCTGTGGCTTCTCCGGCTCCGTTGCCGCTGCCGGCGCTGGCGACGACGTCAGCGCGGCGAAGTCGACACGCACCAGCCGGTCGGCCTTGTAGGTGTAATAGGACGGGCTGCTGATCTTGGAGCCGCCGCCACCCGGCACCTTGTTGGGCTTCGGCTTGGGCGGCGGCGGGAATTCGCCTTGCGGGTTATGCCGGACGCCGCCACCGAACAGCATGTCGAACAGGCCCTGTGCGCTCGCCTGCGGCATGCCGAGGCTCAGCGCCGCAGCGACCGCAAGCGGCATCACCGTGGCTTTGTTTCCGAAAATTCTCATGATCACCCGCTCCGGTTGTGAACCGGCTCCCGTTCCGCGCCGCTAGACGGTCACGCCCACCGCATGGCGGATGTAAGGCGCGATTATACCGATTCATACCGATTTCGTTAAGCTTCCATAAATTTCGGCGCGCCTGTTGCAGAACAGTTTCACAAGTTTGTGACGGTCTTGGGCAAACCGGCTTTGGCCTATACCGGTTGCATCGGGCGCTGGCGCAGCAGTCCGTGATCGAGGCGGCGCCGGCGACGAATCAGCCCCTGGTCCGGCTCCGCCGGGGGACGATGCCGGACGGTTGTGGAGACGGCCCGGACGATGGAGGCATAGGCGCATCGCCGGCCTCGGCGCGGCGTGACAAACGCCGGCCGTTGTGCTGGAAATCCTCAAGACTAGCCTCGAGAGGAATGCGCCGGTGAAAAAGGGATATCGACAGTTGCTCGATGAGGCCAATGCCGAGATCGAGGTGGTTTCGCCGGAGGAAGCGGCGGGGCTGATCGAGGACGAGGATACGATCTTCATCGACCTGCGCGATCCGCGCGAAGTCGAGCGCGACGGCAGGATACCAGGCGCCAGGCATGTGACGCGGGGCATGCTGGAATTCTGGATCGATCCGGAAAGCCCCTACCACAAGCCGTTCTTCGCCTCGGGCAAGAGTTTTGTCTTCTTCTGCGCCGGCGGCTGGCGCTCGGCCCTGGCCACCAAGACGGCGCAGGACATGGGGCTTTCACCGGTCAAGCACATCCTCGGCGGTTTCACCGCCTGGAAAGCGGCCGGGCTGCCGGTCGAGCCCGGGCAGAAGAAGAAGGCTGACTGACCGCGCTTCAATGCATCAGCGTCGATTCGCCATGCCCGGTCGCGAAGCGGACGGCGTGTTCGACTACGCCCTTGTCGGCGAGGATGCGGCGATGGCCGAGCCCGTCGGCCCAATGCAGGCTGACGTGATCGCCGGCGCCGGCATAGCGCGTGGCATGGTCGGCCGAGACCTCGCGGTCGTCGGGCGCATGGATGACCAGCGTCGGCACCAGCGCTTCCGCAAGCTGGCGGTCGCCGGTGAATTCGCCGAGCGGCCTGCCGGAGAGCTTTTCGACGCGGTCGGCCATGGCAAGCTGCGAACGCGGACCGACATTGAGCATGCGGCTGAAGTCGGCGAAGATCGCCGGCAAGGAACTCGGCGCCGCGATCAGCACCAGCCTGTCGGCGGCAACGGGCTGGATGCCCCTGACGGAACCGGCGACGGCGTTGGCGGCAACGGCGCCGCCGAAGGAATGGCCGACGATCGCACTGAATGGCCCGAACCATTCGCCGGCGACCTTCGCCGCCTCGACCGCATTGACCATGTTCAGGCGGCGGCCCTGCGACTGGCCGTGGCCCGGCAGGTCGAGCGAGACCACCCTGTAGCCCGCCCGGCGATAACCTTCGATCAGCGCACGCATGTATTCGGTGCGCGAGCGCCAGCCATGGATGACGAGCACGGTGCCGGCGGCCGCCCTGCCCGGCTCGGATCGGAATTCATGCACCATGACGCAGCCGGTCTTCGTTTTCAGCCGGTGATGGCGCGCCTCGGTCATGAAGGCCGCGGCCCGGTCGACGGCGCGGCGTTCGCCGTCGCTGAGGGCTTTCACATTGGGCGTGCGGCAGAACAATTCGAACGCGGCGCGGCCGCTGAGGCGGGGCGCCACATGCTCGGCCGCGCCGAACACGCCCCGGATGACCTTCAGTCCAAATGATGCCATAGTGGCGATCCATCCATTCGTTCAAGCATGAACATAATAGTTCAAACATGAACATTAAACAAGACCTGCCCTGGGACAACCCGCGCTTTCGCAACTGGGTCGCGGTGGCGCGTGCCTGCCATGTGGTGGAGCGCACGCTGGCAGTGAAGCTGGTGCCGCTGGATCTCAAGCCGGCGCAGCTCGACGTGCTGATGAACCTCTACCGCCATCCCGGCATGTCGCAGCATGACCTTGCCCGCAAGCTCTTGGTCGGCCGTTCCAACATCACCATGCTGCTGCCGCAGCTGGAAGCGCGCGGGCTGCTGCGCCGCGAGGGCGACGAGAAGGACAAGCGCGTGCTCAGGCTCAGCCTGACCGTGGAAGGCGAAGCCCTGCTGATGCAGGCGCTGAAGGTTCACATGGCGCTGATCGAGAAGGCGATGAGCCAGTCGACTGCGGAGCAGTGCGACATGATCGGCGAGCAGATGCGCAAGATCGCCGATGTGCTGAACGAAGCCTGAGCGCCGGGCGCACCTACCACATCGTCTTCTTTGCCCGCTCTGGCCATTCCTTGTCATAGGTCTCGCCGTCGATGCTCTGGCGGCTGGTGACCTCGAGGATCCGGCCGGGCGTCGGCAGCGATTTCGGATCGACATGTTTCGCCGGGTTCCAGAGCTCCGACCGGACGATGGCGCGGGCGCACTGGAAATAGACCGAATCGACCGCAATCACCGTGACCGAACGCGCCGGCTTGCCGTCGACGCCGAAGGAGGCGCAGAGCTCGGCATCGGTGGTGATATGAGCACGGCCGTTGACGCGAAGCGTGGTGCCGGACCCCGGCACCAGGAACAGCAGGCCGACGCGCGGATCGCGCAGGATGTTCTTCAGCGAATCGGCGCGATTGTTGCCGCGGCGGTCCGGCATCATCAGCGTCTTCGGATCGTGGATGCGCACGAAGCCGGCGAGGTCGCCGCGCGGCGAGCAGTCGAGCCCCTCCGGCCCGGCGGTCGCCAGTGCGGCGAAGGGCGAGGTCTCGATGAAGGCGGCGTATTCGGGAATGATGTGGTCGAGTTCCTTGACGATCGAGGCTTCGCCCGGAATGCCGTAGAGCGCTTCAAGCTGTTCGACTGATGTGATGACAGACATCTGTTTCGTCTCCGAACCTTTGCCGGCGCTACTCCACATCCATGACGCCTTGACGACAAAGCGGATGGCAAGACCTAACGGTCGCGACCGAGGCCTTTCTCGGTCAATTCGGCGAGATAGGCATTCCAGCGCGCCTCCTTCTCGTGACCAAGCGCATGCAGGTAGTTCCACGTATAGATGCCGGTGTCGTGGAAATCGTCGAAGGTGATGCGCACCGCATAGTTGCCGACCGGCTCGATCTTGAGGATGGCGACATTGCGCTTGCCGGGCACGGTGACCCGCTGCTCCGGCGAATGGCCCTGCACTTCCGCCGAGGGCGACAGCACGCGCAGCAGCTCGGCCGGCAATTCGAACGGATGATGGTCCGGAAAGGTGACGGTAAGCAGCTTGCGGTCCTTCGAGACCCGGAGTTCCTTCGGCGCTGTCATGCGGATCGTTCCTGCGTCATTTCCACCCCTTCCCTACGCTGCTTCGCCACAGGCGAAAAGGCCATTGCAGGGCGGCCGACACGCGATGTCGGTCGGGGAATGTTACCAAAGATCAAGACAGGCTATCTTGAATGAAAGGCCGTATCGTATCACATAGCGGTATATAACGACGCCGTTCGCGGCCACGGGAAACGCAAAAGCATGGACATGATCGATCCTTTCGGTCGAACGATCAGCTACCTGCGCGTGTCGGTCACCGACCGCTGCGATTTCCGCTGCACCTATTGCATGGCCGAAGACATGACCTTCCTGCCCAAGAAGGATCTCCTGTCGCTTGAAGAGCTCGACCGGCTCTGCACCGTCTTCATCGAAAAGGGCGTGCGGAAACTGCGCCTCACCGGCGGCGAGCCGCTGGTGCGCAAGAACATCATGCACCTCGTGCGCCAGCTGTCGCGGCATCTGAAGAGCGGCGCGCTGGAAGAGCTGACGCTGACCACCAACGGCTCGCAGCTGTCGCGCTTCGCCGCGGAGCTCGCCGATTGCGGTGTCGAGCGCATCAACGTCTCGCTGGACACGCTCGACGCCGACAAGTTCCACCAGATCACCCGCTGGGGCCATCTCGGCAAGGTCATGGAAGGCATCGACGCCGCCCAGGCGGCCGGGCTGAAGGTCAAGCTCAACGCGGTGGCGCTGAAAGACTTCAACGACGAGGAACTGCCCGAGATGATGCGCTGGGCGCATGGCCGCGGCATGGACCTCACCGTCATCGAAACCATGCCGATGGGCGAGATCGACGCCGACCGCACCGACCAGTACCTGCCGCTGTCGCTGCTCAGGGCCCAGCTCGAGCGCCAGTTCACGCTGAGCGACATCCCCTACAAGACCGGCGGCCCGGCCCGTTACGTCCATGTCGCCGAGACCGGCGGCAGGCTAGGCTTCATCACGCCGATGACGCATAATTTCTGCGAAAGCTGCAACCGCGTCAGGCTGACCTGCACCGGCACCCTCTATATGTGCCTCGGCCAGGAAGACGCCGCCGACTTGCGCGCGCCGTTGCGTGCGTCCGAAGGCAACGAACTGGTCTCTGCGGCAATCGACGAGGCGATCGGGCGCAAGCCCAAGGGCCATGACTTCATCATCGACCGCCGCACCAGCCGGCCGGCGGTGTCCCGGCATATGAGCGTCACCGGCGGCTGATCTTTCCGCCATTTGGGGCAAGGATCGCCTCCGTCATTGGCTGGAGACTGGCTTGAAGCACCTTTTCCCGACCGTGGCCATCGCAGCGTTGAGCATGGCAGCCGCAGCCAGCGCCGCGCCGTTCACCTACACCAATCAGCGCTTTGGCACCGTCTGCACCTTTCCGGACGAGATCTTCAGCATTCGCGAGCCCGAGCCGGAGAATGGCGACGGGCAGCAATGGAGCGCGCCCGACGGAGCCAGCCTGATCTGCTCTGGCATCCTCAACGTCGATGACGACACGTCGAAAAGCTTTGTCTCCTCCGAGAAGGCCAGCGCCGAGCCAGGCTACAAGATCACCTACAGCAAGGCCGGCAAGGATTGGGCGGTGCTGTCCGGCATCAAGGACGGCAAGATCTTCTACGAGCGACGCCTGTTCGGAAAGGACGGCGTCATCCGCACGGTCTGGATCGAGTATCCGCAAGCTCTGAAATCGAAATACGATCCGCTTGTTGGCGTCATTGCCGGAAGCCTCAAGGGGCCGTGAGCATTTTACGCCACACCGCGAAATAATCCTCGTCCGCCAAAGGGCGGCCGATTTACCGACTCGATGTTCCAGCCTAGCCTTCCAGTGGACGTGATTTTTTCACTCACAGGGGGAATGCAACATGCGCAAATTCATTCTTGCTCTTGCAATGGTCGGCTTTGCGGCGGCACCGGCGGCGGCGCAGTCGATCGGCGGCAAATATACGGTCGCCGGCACCAATTTCGACGGCTCCGCCTATGGTGGCGAGGCGACCATCACGCTGACCAGCGAGACGACCTGCACCATCCATTGGGAAACCGGCGGTTCGTCGTCCGACGGCATCTGCATGCGCAACGACAATGCTTTCTCCGCCGGCTATGTGATGGGCAAGGAGATCGGCCTCGTCGTCTACAAGGTCGAGGAAGACGGCTCGTTGCACGGCCTCTGGACCATCGCCGGCAAGGAAGGCAGCGGCACCGAAGTGCTGACGCCGAAATAAGCCCTTTCGCCTTCGCGCCGATCTTTGCGGGCCACGGCGACAAACCGTGGCCCAGTGCTTTGGCGTTGCTGTTTTGCGGCCGGCTGATAGAGGCTGATCCAAAGCACAACCGGTGACGCCCTTGCCTCTTTCGCCAAACCTGCGCGGCGCGCTGTTCATGATGGTGGCCATGGTCGGCTTCACCCTCAACGACGCGATCACCAAATTCTCCTCCGAATCGATGAACATGGCGCAGGTCATGCTGATCCGCGGCGCCTTCGCCTCGCTGTTCGTCGGTCTGCTTGCCTGGCAACGCGGCGCGCTGGCAGCGCCACGGTCCATGCTGCAGCCGATGGTGGCGATGCGCGTCGCCGGCGAAGCCGGCGCCACGGTCTCGTTCCTGGTCGCGCTGGCGCACCTGCCGATCGCCAACGTCTCGGCGGTGCTGCAGGCGCTGCCGCTGGCAGTGACCATGGGCGCGGCGCTTTTCTTCGGCGAAGGTGTCGGCTGGCGGCGCTGGCTGGCGATTGCCGTCGGCTTCGCCGGGGTGCTGGTCATCGTGAGGCCGGGCTTCGAAGGCTTCAGCATCTATTCGCTGCTGGCGCTGGCGAGCGTCGCCTGCTGCGCGGTGCGCGATCTCTCCACCAGGCGCATCCCGCAAGCGATCCCGACGCTTCTGGTATCGACCGCCACGGCGCTGGCCATGACGGTGCTGGGTGCGGCGCTGCTCGCCCCGATGGGCGGCTGGACGCCGATGAGCGGCAGGGCCACCGCGCTCCTGGCGCTCGCCGCGGTGCTGGTGCTCATCGGCTACCAGTTCATCATCATGGCAATGCGCTCCGGCGACATCTCCTTCATCGCGCCGTTCCGCTACACCGCCCTGCTCTGGTCGATCCTGCTCGGCCTCGTCATCTTCGGCGACATTCCGGACCTGCCGATGGTCATCGGCGCCACCATCATCGTCGGCTCGGGCCTCTACGCGCTCTATCGCGAACGCATCGTCGGCCGGCGGCAGACCGCCGCCGAAAGCGCTGGACCTGACATGGCGCCGGACGGCATATAGGACCAAGCCTTGGGGAAGCGCCTGCTGGCGGCAATTCCGGGCGGCAAGAGACAGCGGACAATGGATCGCAACATAGCGGGCATCATCCTGGCCGGCGGCCAGTCGCGGCGCATGGGCGGCGGCGACAAGACCCTGCTCGAGCTTGGTGGCCGCAGCGTGCTCGACCATGTCGTCAAGCGTCTTGCTCCGCAGACCGGACCGCTGGCGCTAAGCGCCAATGGCGACCCGACGCGCTTCGCCAGCTTCGGGCTGCCCGTGCTTGCCGATACGGTGGAGGGGCATGCGGGACCGCTGGCCGGCATCCTGACCGGCATCGAGTGGGCGTCGATCGGCTGCGATGCCGTGGTCACGGTTGCCGGCGATACGCCCTTTTTCCCCAAAAATCTGGTCGAGCGACTGGCTGCGGCCGCCGACTCAAAGCCCGGATCGATCGCTGTCGCCAGCTCAGGCGGCAGGCGGCACCCGACATTCGCGCTCTGGCCGCTCGACGTTCATGATGCCTTGCGCCGGTTCCTGGTCGACGAGGACAACCGGCGGGTCTCTGCCTTCATCGACCGCCACGGCGTCGTCGAGGTGGAGTTTCCAATGCCGGCATCCGGCGGACATGCGATCGATCCCTTCTTCAACATCAACACGCCGGACGATCTTGCGATCGCCGAGCGACTGTTGCAGAGCATCGAGCAATGAACAGGCGCGTTTTTGGCATCACCGGCTGGAAGAATTCCGGCAAGACCACACTGACCGAGAAGCTGGTCGCCGAGTTGGCGCGGCGCGGCTGGACGGTCTCGACCGTGAAGCACGCCCATCATGATTTCGACATCGACAAGCCTGGCGCGGACTCCTTCCGCCACCGCCAGGCCGGCGCGACCGAGGTCGCGGTCGTGTCCGGTCGGCGCTGGGCGCTGATGCACGAATTGCGCAATGAGGAGGAGCCGACGCTGGAGGCGATCCTGGCGCGGCTGGCGCCGTCGGATATCGTGCTGGTCGAAGGCTACAAGCGCGAAGCGCACAAGAAGATCGAGACGCGGCGGCTCGACGCCAAGGACAGGACGCCGCTGTCGGCCAGCGATCCCAACATCGTCGCCATTGCCGCGGACTTCGCCGCCGAAGGCGGGAGCCTGCCGGTCTTCGATCTCGACGACGTCGCATCGATAGCGGACTTCGTCGAAGGCGTCTCGGGCCTGCGGCGCTGAGCGCGCCGGCGAAATAACTTTCAGCCGCCGCTAAACTTGTTCCCGGCCTCTAACCTAGCGTCATCTTCGGCCGCAACTGCCAAGCCTGCAGCCTACTGTTTTGCAGTTGCTTTTTTCGGGGAAAGAGTGGGAGTATCGCCGCCAGCGGGCGGTCAAAAGCACCGCTCACAGAGCCGCACGGAACAGCGGCCCGGACAATATGAGAGGACTAACATGCGTATTGCACTGCGTATCGCGCTCGCCGCATCGGCCGCGCTGCTGACACTTGGCGTTGCCCAGGCTCAGGAAAAGACATTGCGGATCGGTACGGAGGGAGCCTATCCGCCCTTCAACAACCTGACCGCCGACGGCCAGCTCGTGGGCTTCGACGTCGACATCGCCAAGGCGCTCTGCGACGAGATGAAGGTGAAGTGCACCTTCGTAGCCCAGGATTGGGATGGCATTATCCCGGCACTGCAGGCCGGCAAGTTCGACGCCATCATCGCCTCGATGTCGATCACGCCGGAACGCGCCGAGAAGGTCGATTTCACCCACAAATACTACAACACGCCCCCGGCGATCGTCGCGCCGAAGGACAGCGACATCAAGGGTGTGACCAAGGAAGACCTGGCCGGCAAGACGATCGGCGTGCAGGCTTCGACGACGCATTTCAACTATTCGACCAAGACCTACACCGACAGCACGGTGAAGCCCTATCCGACCGCGCAGGAATATCAGCTCGATCTCGCCAATGGCCGCCTCGACGCCGCCAATGACGACATCGTCGTGCTGCAGCAGTGGCTGGATTCGCCCGACGGCGCTTGCTGCAAGCTGATCGGGGCGATCAAGCCGGTCGTCGAGATCCACGGTCCGGGCGCCGGCATTGCCGTACGCAAGGGCGAGACCGACCTGGTCAACCAGTTCAATGCCGCGATCGATGCCATCCGCGCCAACGGTAAATACAAGGAAATCAACGATAAGTACTTCAAGTTCGACGTCTACGGCGGCGATTCCTGATCCGCCGGGATTGACGACAGGGACGGCGGGGATGTTCCCGCCGTTCCCACGAGGATGCCGCGCATCAGGAGTGATGCACGGTCTTCAGGCAAGTGGGGACAGGCAGGCGGATGCAGCAGAGCGTATGGACGCTTCTCAGTTGGGGGCCTGATGGTTGGCTCGACGACATCGCCTCAGGTGCTGCTGTCACGGTTCTTCTGGCTCTCGCAACTCTTCCAATCGGTTTGACGATTGGCTTTTTCGTGGCGCTGGGAAAACAATCCGAGGAACCCTCGCTGCGCATCGCCGCCAACATCTACACGACGATCTTCCGTGGATTGCCCGAACTGGTGACGCTGTTTCTGTTTTTTTTCGGCGGCCCGCTGATCCTGCAATATCTCATCAGACTGGTAAGACCCGAGGCGACCATCGACGTTAACGCCTTCGTCGCCGGCATGATCGTGCTTGCCATCATCTTTTCGGCTTATGCCAGCGAGGTATTCCTTTCAGCGTTCCGGGCCATCCCAAAGGGCCAATATGAGGGCGGCTATGCAGTTGGCCTTTCATACGGGCAAACGATGCGCAAAGTGATTTTGCCACAATTGGTTCGCATCGCCTTTCCGGGCCTGGAGAATTGCTGGCTGAGCCTGCTCAAGGACACGTCGCTGGTGTCGGTGGTCGGTTTGGCTGAAACGCTCCGTCAGGCTGGCGTGGCCGCACGCGTCACCAAACACACATTCCTGTTCTTCAGTGTGGCCGCCGCGGTATTTCTTATCTTGGCGGTTATTTCATCCTTTGCCACCGGCGCCATACAGCGCTCGCTTGCCCAGCGGGACGCGCGGCGATGAGCGTTGCGGCCGACGCCAAAAACGTTGTGGAACGGCCGCCCCCGCGAGCACGCGGCTGGCCGCGTTCCCGAATTGTCGGCTACGTGCTGATAGGCGTCTGGGTTGCCGCTGGCGGCGGCATTGTCGCCTATCTGGCTTTCGCCTGGAACAGCGAACTCTTTGCCAAGTACGGCCCGAGCTACCTGCAAGGGCTCGGCGTCACGCTTTCGCTGGTTGGCATTTCGATTGTCCTTGGCGCCATACTGTCACTTCCAGTCGCCTATGCACGCATGTCGAAGAACCGGGTCTTGTCAGGTCTTGCCTATTGTTACGTCTATTTCTTTCGCGGAACGCCGCTGCTCGTCCAGACTTTTCTGGTCTATTACGGGGTCGGCTCGTTCAAGCCGCAACTCGAAATGGTTGGGCTGTGGGGCTTCTTCCGTGAGGCGTTCAACTGCGGCGTCTTTGCCTTTGCCCTGAACACGGCTGCCTATCAGGCTGAAATCCTACGCGGCGCCATCGAAAGCGTGCCAAGGGGCCAATGGGAGGGTGCCGCTTCGCTCGGCCTGCACAAATTGCAGACGTTGTGGAAGATCATCCTGCCGCAAGCATTGGTCGTCGCGCTGCGGCCGTATGGCAACGAGCTTATCCTGATGATCAAAGCGTCCGCGATCGTCGCCATTATCACCGTGTACGACCTGATGGGCATGGCAAAACTTACCTACGCGCGCACCTTCGATATCCAGGCCTATATCTGGGTCGCCGTCGTGTATCTGGTGATTGTCGAGGTGCTGCGCCACGCGATCGAATGGATCGAACGTCGGATCACCATTCACCTCAAGCGCTGATCGAAACCGCCTTTCTGCACCAGTCGATCGCGCGCTCCGCGCCTTGACGAATTCACCGCATGGCCTAGAGCTTGCGCCAGCAAAATCCGGTTCTCGTTTTGGAAGGCAAGCTCATGGCATCGGTGGCATTTCTCGGTCTTGGCGTCATGGGCTATCCGATGGCCGGGCACCTCAGGAACAAGGGCGGCCACGACGTCACCGTCTACAACCGCACCACGGCCAAGGCCGATCAATGGGTCGGCCAGCACGGCGGCAAGCTGGCGCTGACGCCGGCCGAAGCGGCCGACGGCAAGGATTTTGTTTTCTCATGCGTCGGCAATGATGACGACCTGCGCTCGGTCACCACCGGTGCCACGGGCGCCTTCGCCTCGATGAAGAAGGGCTCCGTCTTCATCGACAACACCACCGCATCGGCCGAGGTCGCGCGCGAGCTGGATGAAGCCGCCCGAAGCGGCGGCTTCTCCTTCCTCGACGCGCCGGTCTCCGGCGGCCAGGCCGGCGCCGAGAACGGCGTGCTCACCGTCATGGTGGGCGGCGAGCAGGCCGCTTTCGACAAGGCGAAACCCGTCATCGAGGCTTTCGCCCGCATGGTCGGGCTGATGGGGCCGGCGGGCGCCGGCCAACTCACCAAGATGATCAACCAGATCACCATCGCCGGTCTCGTCCAAGGGCTGGCCGAGGGCATCCATTTCGGCAAGAAGGCCGGGCTCGACATCGAGAAGGTGATCGAGGTGATCTCCAAGGGCGCTGCCGGTTCCTGGCAGATGGAGAACCGCCACAAGACGATGAATGCCGGCAAATACGATTTCGGCTTCGCCGTCGACTGGATGCGCAAGGACCTCGGCATCTGCCTGGCGGAGGCCGACCGCAACGGCGCCAGGCTGCCGGTGACCGCGCTCGTCGACCAGTTCTACAAGGATGTGCAGGCGATGGGGGGCCGGCGCTGGGACACCTCCTCGCTGCTCGCTCGCCTGGAGAAATAGGAACGCGATGGCCGAGCTTTCGCCCCAATCGAGCGCCGACGAAATCGTCGCGTATCTGCGCTCGATCGGCTCGGAGGAAAATCGCCACGGCATGCTGCGCTACGGCATCAAGATCGAGCGCGCGCTCGGCATTCCGCACGGCGTGCAGCGGCAGATCGCCAGGAAGATCAAGCGCAACCATGAACGCGCCTTCGAACTCTGGCAAACCGGTATCATGGAAGCGCAGTTCATCGCTTCCGTCACCGCCGACCCGAAGCGGTTTTCAGCCGCGGATGCGAGGCAATGGGCGGCGTCTTTCGATTCGTGGGATATCGTCGACGGTGTCTCCGATCTCTTCGTCGACACAGAGTCCTGGAGGGAACTGATCAACGAGTTCGCCACAGACGAACGGGAGTTCGTTCGACGCACGGCCTTTGCCATGATGGCCTGGTCGGTCGTCCACCGGAAGAAGGAGCCGGTGGCGACCTTCCTCGACTTCCTGCCGGTCATTGAGGCCCATGCCACCGACGGCCGAAACTTCGTGAAGAAGGCGGTGAACTGGGCGCTTCGTTCGATCGGCAAACGATCGATGGAAATGCACGGCGCTGCCCTTGCTGTCGCCGAACGACTGGCGCAGTCGACCGACAAGACCGCGCGCTGGATTGGCAAGGACGCAGTGAAGGAACTGACCAATGCCAAGACGATCGAGCGGATCGCCGCCAGGAAAGGCTGACGGTGCCGAAATCCGCTTCGCGGAGGTGACGCGTTCGACACGCGCGGATTTCGAGGAACTTTTCGAACAGCCGGGCGCGCCGAAATATTGCTGGTGCATGGCCTGGCGCCATTACAGCCGCGAGCACGTCCGGAACGCCGAGAAGAAGCGCATGATGATGGGGCTGATTGAGGCCGGGACGCCCGTCGGCATCGTCGCTGAAGTCGACGGCAAGCCGGTCGGCTGGTGCTCGGTCGCGCCGCGCGAGACCTATCGCAGGCTCTCAAAGCTTCAGGACGACAGCGAAACGGGCGTCTGGTCGATCGTCTGCTTCTATGTGCCCAGGGCCCTGCGCGGCGGCGGGTTCGCGGCGGCGCTGCTCGACGCGGCGATTGACCATGCCTTTGACAGGGGCGCGCGCGTGATCGAGGCCTATCCGGTCGACCAGGCAGCGCCAAGCTACCGCTTCATGGGTTTTCGCGACATGTTCCTGGTGCGAGGCTTCCACGAGATCGGCACCGCGGGCTCGCGCCGGCATGTGATGCGGCTCGAGCGTTGACGCCGTGGACGGCGGCGTCTTTACTCAGGTGCAAAGGAAGCAGCCAATGAGCAAGCATCTCCAATCAACCATCGCGCTCTCCACTGCTTTGCTCATATCCATTGCCGCCGATGCCTCGGCCGAGACCGCGCATATCTTCTGGAAGGACCTGCGGCCGGCGACGCAGGCGATCGCCGAAGACGCCAACATGCCGATGATCGCGGCGAAACTGCCGGACCACGGCGAGACTCTGTCCCTGGGCCTCCAGGACAAGACCGTTCAATTAGCCGGCTACGCCCTGCCGACCGATCGCGACGGCGGCCTCGTCTACCAGTTCCTGCTGGTGCCGTGGACGGGCGCCTGCAGCCATATGCCGACGCCGCCGCCCAACCAGATCGTGCTGGTGACGCCGGCGCATCCCTACAAGATGTCAGAGGCCTACCAGCCGGTCTCCATCACCGGCGTGCTGAAGCCGGGGATGGAGAAGAGCCAACTCTTCATCCTCGATGGCGTCTCGGTCATCCAGTCGGGCTACACGGTGCGCAAGGCCGAGGTGGCAAGCGTCAACTCGGTGCCGGACACGGTCACCTTGCCGGTCAGCTCGCCCTGGAGTTTCCTCAACAAAAAGAAGAACTAGGCAGGCTTGCGTAACCTTCCGGAGAACGGCCACGCATCAGCACCTCAAGCCGCGTTGGCGCCGGCTTCCTTGTCCAGCACCATGTAGTCGAGCGGAATCTCGGTCGTGTACTTGATCTGCTCCATGGCGAAGGACGACGAGACGTCGCGGATCTCGATCTTGGCGATCAGCCGCTTGTAGAAGGCGTCGTAGGCGGCGATGTCGGGCACCACCACGCGCAGCAGATAGTCGACGTCGCCGCTCATGCGGTAGAATTCGACCACTTCCGGAAATTCCTGGATCACCTCGGAGAAGCGCCGCAGCCATTCATGGCTGTGCGAATTGGTGCGGATCGACACGAAGACGGTGACGCGCACATTGACCTTCTCGTGGTCGAGGATAGCGACGCGCCGCTTGATGACGCCCTCTTCCTCGAGCTTCTGGATGCGCCGCCAGCAAGGCGTCGTCGACAGGCCGACTTTCTTGGCGACATCGGCGACAGCCAATGTCGCATCCTCCTGCAGGAGGCGCAGAATCTTTCGGTCAAGGCGGTCCATCGGATGCTCCGTTAGTGCATGTCGCCCGGCTTGCGTGGCGTGCGCTTTGAGGAATAGTTTGTCCATAATCCCTTTTATTCTGGCCTTTCACAAGAAAGAAATTCTGCCAGACAGGCGGAAAGCGGGTGTTTTCTTGCTGTATGCCTAACCAAGGCGATAGCGGATTTCCGACCTCAGGAAGGGCAGCAAATCCATTTCAAACCACGGATTCTTCTTCAGCCAGCCGGTGTTTCGCCACGATGGATGCGGCAGCGGCAACACTTTCGGGCCGGCCGGCGCATCCCATATCGCGCGCCAGTTCCTGACAGTTTCCGTCAACGAGGACTGCCGCGCCGTGCCCATGTGCCAGGACTGCGCGTAGCCGCCGATGGTCAGCACCAGATCGATTTGCGGCATCAGCGCCATCAATTCGGCGCGCCACGCCGGCGCGCATTCGCGGCGCGGCGGCAGGTCGGCGCCCTTGGCATCCTGGCCGGGAAAGCAGAACCCCATCGGCACGATTGCGAATTTGTCCGTGTCGTAGAACTCCTCGCTGGTTACGCCAAGCCAGCTGCGCAGCCGGTCGCCGGAGGCGTCGGTGAACGGCATGCCCGAGAGATGGACCTTGGTGCCCGGCGCCTGGCTGGCAAGCAGGATGCGCGCTGTCGATGACGGAAGCAGCACCGGGCGCGGCTCGTGCGGCAATGGCCGGCCAAGCGGCTTCTCGACGCAGATGCGGCAGGCGCGGACCCTTGCCGTCAGTCTCTCCAGCGCTTCGCTCATCCGGGCCTCAGGCGGCCGCGCTCGGCCGGCTGGAGATCGCCGCGTGCCAGCGCAGCACATTGGTGCACTCCTCCGGCACCCTGATGCGCGCCGGCTTCATGAAGTCGATGGCGATCAGCCCGGTGATGTCGGCGATCGAGTAGCTGTCGCCGGCGGCGAATTCCCGTTGCGCCAGTTCGGCATCGAGCAGCTTCAGGAATTCGACCGCCTTCGGCTTGTTCGCCTCGCCCCACTCAGGGACCTGCGGCACCTCCCATTCCTTCATCGCCGGGTGGATGTGGCGAAAGGCCTGGGCGACACTGCTGAGCAGGTTCAACTCGATGCGCCTTTGCCACATCTCGACCTTCGCCTTGCCGAGCGCGCCTTGCCCGAACAAAGGCGGCTCCGGATAAAGCTCCTCGAAATAGCGGCAGATGGCGACGGATTCGGTGATGATTGTGCCGTCGTCGAGCTCGAGCACCGGCAGGCGCTGCAGCGGGTTGCGCGAACTGACGGCCTGCTGCTTGTGCTCCAGCGCGCCCATGTCGACAGGCACCAGCGGAACCTCGATCCCTTTCTCGGCCAGGAAAACCCGCACCCTGCGCGGATTGGGGGCGCGGCCGCCGTCGAACAGCTTCATTGTCATCCTCCCGATCCAATCTCGCTCCATCTCCTTACCGGAAGCGGAAAAACTCGCGCAAGGCGTCGCCGATAGACGCCAAGCTGCCGTGCTTCCTTTCGACCAGTCCGCGGCCGTGCGTATCGCGCCAGTCCTGCGGCTCGTCGAAAGTACCGGCCCAGATGCCGGCCTTGCCGGCGCGGGCGCCGGCCTCCTCGGCCTCGAAATCGCCATAGGCGACGGCCCAGCCGGCCTCGACCTGGGCGCGGTTGAGGTTGACGCCGCCCGCCTTGCAGTCCCCAAGCAGCCGGCCATAGCGGTCCTGCTGCCAGCCGCTGCAGGACACGGGACGGCCGCCTATCAGCTGCACCAGCGACTGCCGCGCGAGCTTGCCGCAGGCATAGTCGGCGCCGTCCCTGCGGCAGGTCTGCTGGTACTCCGGCGCGTCGATGCCGCGCATGCGGATGCGCGTGGCGCCAAGCGTGATCGAATCGCCGTCATTGACGATCGCCGCGCCCGCGGCCTCGCGCGTCTCGAAGCGGTCGAGGCGGGCCGCGAGCAGGATCAGCAGACCGAGCAGAACTATGGTCAGGCAATAGTCGAAAAGCCGCCGCCACAGGCTGCGAGGCGGCTGCGGAGCGTATCGCCGGCGCGGCCTCGGCGACCAGGAACGGCTCATATGGCAAACAGTCTCTTAATCATTCGAACGTAGCTTAACGAATTGAAATCGCTGCGCGCAGAAATTGAAGTTTGTATGCCTTTGCTACGCTCGAACACAGCGGACAAATTCATTGTGGACCGCAGGAAACCGCATCGCAACAGCGATGTGGCGCGCGCGGTGCGCAGAACCCGTGACCGTCTTTCGCAGCAGGCCGGCAGCCTCGACTTCGACCGCGAGCTCCTGAGGCTGCATGCCCGCACCATGGTGGTCAGCGCGACCGCCATACCGATCCTGGTGCTGGCGATCGCCGCGACCGGCCTGTTGGCCGGCCTCGACAAGAAGATCGGCATCTGGGCGCTGTTCACCCTGCTTTGCTACGCGATCGTCGCCTTCATGGCGCGGCGCATCGAGCGGACGGAAGCGTCCCAGATCGATCCGTCGCAGGCGCGGCGCGATTTCCTCATCGGGCATTTCCTGTGCGGCCTTGGCTGGGCCTGGTTCGCCTGGTTCGGTTGCGACACCTGCCAGATCGATCAGTTCCAGGTGGTCAAGGCGATGGTGCTTCTGGTCGCCATGGCGGCCACCGCAGTGATGGCATCCTCGCTGGGCGGCGCGCTGCTGGCGACCTTCGCGATTCCCGTCGCCGTCTATGCCTATGCCGGAGCACGAACGTGGCTGCCGATCGAGGTTATCATGGCCGTGCTGCTGGTCACCGCCCTGCCCTTCTTCGCCTACGTCGCGCGCAATCTCAACCAGGCATCGCTGATGCTGATGTCATTCCGTTCGGAGAAGGATGCGTTGATCGCCGAGGTCGAAACGGCGAAATCGATGTCGGACGAGGCGCGGCGTCGGGCCGAGGATGCCAATCTGGCGAAGTCGCGCTTCCTCGCCTCAATGAGCCATGAGCTCAGGACCCCGCTCAACGCCATTCTCGGATTTTCCGAAGTGATGGCCAATGAAGTGCTCGGCCCGATGAACAACCCCACCTATCGCGACTATGCTCATGACGTGCACGAGTCCGGCCAGCATCTGCTCGACCTGATCAACGAGATCCTCGACCTGTCGCGCATCGAGGCTGGCCGCTACCAGCTCAACGAGGAGCCGGTGATGCTGCTCACCATCGCCGAGGACTGCTGCCACATGATGGAGTTGAAGGCTCGCAACAAGGACATCCGCGTCATCCAGGATTTCGAAACCACCTTGCCGCGCCTGTTCGCCGACGAACGCGCGGTGCGGCAGATCGCGCTCAACCTCCTGTCCAACGCCATCAAGTTCACGCCGTCCGGTGGCGAGGTTCGCGTGCGCGTCGGCTGGACCGCCGGCGGCGGGCAATACATTTCGGTCAAGGACAATGGGCCGGGCATTCCGGAGGAAGAAATCCCGGTCGTGCTTTCAGCCTTCGGCCAGGGTTCGATCGCCATCAAGAGCGCCGAGCAAGGCACCGGCCTCGGCCTGCCGATCGTGCAGGGCCTGCTCGCCATGCATGGCGGCGAATTCGAGCTTCACTCCAAGCTGCGCGAGGGCACCGAGGCGATCGCCATCTTCCCGCTCAGCCGGGTGATGGAGGAACTGCCGGCCCTGCCGACCAAGACGGTCGCGGCGCGCCGGCGCTAGGTCCGGGCCGCGGCCGCCATGCCGGAACTGGTGAGGGCGGCAGCCTTGACCAGGCCGGCGGCAAGGCCTGCTCCCACAGCTTCGCCATGGCTGACGCCAAGATCGAGCAACGGCCGCAAGCCAAGCCGTTCGATTGCCCTGGCGTGTCCCGGTTCCGGCGACAGGCTGGCCATCAGGCAGTGGGCGATCGCCGCCGGGTTGGCGGCGTGCAGAACAGCGGCCGTCGCCGTCGCCGCAAATCCGTCGAGCAGCACCGGAATCTTCTGCATGCGGGCAGCGAGGATGGCGCCGGCGATCGCCGCGAACTCGCGGCCGCCGACACGGCACAAGGCTTCGAGCGGATCGCCGAGGCCGGCGCCGTGAAAGGCAAGCGCCCGATCGACCGCTTCAGCCTTGCGCGCCATCATCGCCGCGTCGGCGCCCGATCCGGGCCCGACCCAATCGATACCAGCGCCGCCGAACAGCGCGGCGCACAGAGCGGCGGCGACGGTGGAATTGCCGACGCCGAGATCGCCGAGGCAAAGGAGATCGGCGCCGCCGGCGACCGCTTCCATGCCGAAGGCCATGGTGGCGGCGCAGCCGCGTTCGTCGAGCGCGGCTTCCTCAGTGATGTCTCCGGTCGGAAGATCCAACGCCAGGTCGAAGACCTTGAGGCCGAGGTCGTTGGCGATGCAGACCTGGTTGATCGCCGCTCCCCCGGCCGCGCACAGTTCCACCGCATTGGCGGTCGCCGCCACCGGCCGCGGCGAGACGGCATGGCGGGTAACGCCGTGGTTGCCGGCGAAGATCGCCACCTGCGGCCGCCTGACCGCCGGCGGCGCCTGCCCGCTCCAGGCAGCGAGCCAGGCAGCGATGTCCTCGACCCGGCCAAGCGAGGCCCTGGGCTTGTCGGCCTTGGCAAACAGCGCGCGCACGCGCGCCTCGGCCGGCTGATCAGCCGGCGGCAGGTTTGCCAGAAGGTTGCGAAAATCGTTGAAAGGCGATGCGCTGGTCATGCGGCCTACAATGGTTGCTGGAAGGTTTGAGCGGCATAACCGCCTTGCTGCGCCAGCACAACCTTCGGGGCTTGCCGTGAAAGCAGCAAAGCGCGGCGCATTCCGTGGGGCTTGCATTGGCATGGACGTTGCACCATGTGGAAGCAGCGCAAGAGAACGTCATGACGGCCATCGAATCCCCGTGCATCCTGGTCTGTTCGATCGACATGAAAACCGGCTTCTGCTTCGGCTGCGGCCGCACGCGCGACGAGATCTCCGCCTGGATCGGGATGACTCCGGAGGTTCGCCGCGCTGTCATGGCCGAGTTGCCGGCACGGCTGGAGACGGTGGAGCGGCGGCCGCGCCGGGAGACCCGCCGCACCCGCATGGCGCGCGAGCGCGACGCGTTGTCGTGAAGGGGCAACACCGATGAACCGCCTGTTCTGGATCCTGATGGTGGTGATCGGCGCCGGCGCGCTGCTTTTGATGCTCAACGATTCGGCGGGCAGCACCTTTGGCGTCGACAACTACGATTTCAGCCGGTTGATCTGGCTCGGCGCGTTCGGCACGCTGATCGGTGCCGGCCTGCTGCGCTCCGGCAGGCCGCTCGGCGACATGGCCCGCAATCTCGGCACCTGGGCCGTCATCGTGCTGGCGCTGATCGCCGGCTATCAATACCGCTATGAGCTGCAGGACGTGGCCAGCCGGGTGACGGCGGGCCTTGTCCCCGGCAGCCCGCTGGCGCTGGGCGTGGAAGACGGCCACGCCACGGTCACCCTGGACAAGGCCGACAATGGCCATTTCGAGGCGCGCATCCTGATCAACGGCGCGCCGGTACGAGCCGTTGTCGATACCGGCGCAACCAGCATCGTGCTGACCGCGGAGGACGCGCAGGCCGCCGGCTTCAATCCGGCCACGCTCAACTTCACCATACCGGTCTCGACCGCCAACGGCATGGCGCGCGCCGCCGCCGTGAAGACCGACGAAGTGGCGATCGGCGGCATTGTGCGCAAGGACATGGCCGTGATGATCGCCGCGCCCGGGATGCTCGGCCAGAGCCTGCTCGGCATGAACTTCATCGGCTCGCTGTCGGGCTTCGACGTGCGCGGCGACCGCATGGTCCTGCGGGACTGAATGCCCTCAGGCCGCTTCGGCCGCCGTGCCGCTGAGGTCGACAGCGGCAAAGGCCGTCTTCAACACATCCGGTCCGGCGCCCGGCCTTGTCGCGTCCGTCGACAGGATCTGCCGGTAGCGGCGCGCGCCCGCCAGGCCGTGGAACAGGCCGACCATGTGGCGCGTGACGTGGCCGAGCCGCCCGCCCTTCTCGATATGGCGCGCGGCATAGGCCGCCATGACATCGATCAGAGCGGCATAGTCGAACGCCGCGGGCGGCTCGCCGTAGAACATGGCATCGACGCCGGCCAGGATGCCCGGCGTGTGGTAGGCGACGCGGCCGAGCATGGCGCCGTCGGCATGGCAAAGGTGCCCGCGCACCGCGTCCAGCGATTGGATGCCGCCATTGATGCCGATGAATTCATTCGGCTTTCTCACCTTGAGACGATAGACCCGACCGTAGTCGAGCGGCGGGATGTCGCGGTTTTCCTTCGGGCTAAGCCCCTCCAGCCAGGCCTTGCGGGCGTGCACCCACAATGCGTCGGCGCCGGCCGAGAAAACCCCGTCGGCCAGGTCGTCGAGCGCCGGCTCCGGATCCTGCTCGTCGACGCCGATGCGGCATTTGACGGTGACGGGAATTTTCACTCTGGCCTTCATCGCCGCGACGCAGTCGGCGACAAGCACCGGGGTCTTCATCAGGCAGGCGCCGAACGTGCCTGACTGGACGCGGTCCGACGGGCAGCCGACATTGAGGTTGATCTCGTCGTAGCCGAAGGCCTCGCCGACCGCCGCCGCCTCGGCAAGCTTGCCGGGATCGGACCCGCCGAGCTGCAGCGCCACCGGATGCTCCGCCGCGTCGAAGCCGAGCAGCCGCTCGCGCGCGCCCTGGATGATCGCATCGGCCACCACCATCTCTGTATAGAGCAGCGCCCGGCGCGTCAGTTGACGGTGGAAGAACCGGCAATGCCGATCCGTCCAGTCCATCATTGGGGCAATCGACACGATCGGAACGCCGGTTTTCCGGGCTTTTCCGTACAAATTGGCCGTTTCCTGACTGCTCATATGTTGTAACACGTTGTAGGCTTTTGTTGCGTTTTGCAGCGGTTTGTTGTAGCAGATACAACATTGTTGTAGCGAACAGGGGCAATGTTGTAGCGATGGGGACGATCCTTACCAGAATGCGCCGCGACGGAAAACCGTCCTATCTCTGCCAGATCGCTCGGAAGAAAGACGGCAAGACTGTTCGCGAGAACCGCACCTTCCGCGACCACAAGACCGCCAAGGCGTGGCTGCGCCAGCGCGAGGCCGAGCTAGACAATCCGAAGGCGTTCAAAGCCGCGACGCAAGAAATCAGAACGCTCGGCGACGCGATCGGCCGCTACGTCGAGGAACACGGCGGCGAGATCGGCAAGACCAAGTCGGCCTGCCTTGCTGCCATCCAGCGGCATTCGATCGCCGGCATGGCCTGCGGCAATGTCGGAAGCGAAGACATCGTAGCCTTCGCCCGGACCATTCACACGGTCACCGGACTTGCCGCTCCCGGACCGGCCACCATCAACAACTATCTGTCACACCTAGCGAGCGTCTTCGCCATCGCTCAGAAGGCTTGGGGTTATCCCCTCGATCAGGAGGCCATGTCAGACGCGACCTTTGTTCTGCGGAAGCAGCAGACCATCGCGAAGTCGAAGCAACGCAGCAGGCGCCCTACCCTGGATGAACTGGATCGCCTGCTGGCCTACTTTCAGGAGCGCACCGAACGCGCGCCGCATTCAGCACCTATGGTCGACATCATCCTCTTCGCGGTCTTCTCGACGCGACGCATGGAGGAAATCACCCGCATCCGGTGGGCTGATTTCGAACCTGCCGGCAAGCAGGCCGCGCGCGTTCTTGTGCGGGATATGAAGAACCCAGGCGCGAAGAAGGGCAACGACATCTGGTGCGAGCTGCCCGCCGAAGCTGCCACTGTTATCGAGCGGCAGCCGAAAACCGGTGACACGATATTCCCCTACACCGTTGACGCCATCGGCTCGGCTTTCACGCGGGCTTGCAAGCTGCTCGCCATCGAGGATCTGCATTTCCACGACCTCAGGCACGAAGGCGTTTCCTGGCTTTTTGAGGCCGGTTGGAACATCCCTCACGTCGCGCTCGTCTCCGGGCATCGTTCATGGGCCTCCCTGCAACGCTATGCGCAGCTTCGGCACAAGGATGACAAGTTCGCCGGTTGGAAGTGGAGGCCCTGATGGCGAAACACGTGAAGACGATCGGCACGGGTATAACGACGGAATCGCACGTCACCTACAGCGGCGAAGATATGATGCCTGCTATGAAAAGATGGACTGAAACCTGGAACGCCGCGCGTAAGGAAGGCGGCGGCGATTATGGAGCCGTCACACTAGAGTTGGTGAAGCAAAGCCAGAATATCCTAAGCGGTGCCGGCGAGCGGCCGTTTCTTGACCACAGTCAGGAATGGTTTGCCGAACAAATTTTGATCCACCACAAGATCGTCAAGAACGCCGTCGCCAAACAGGATGCCGACACGGCGGCACGGTTTGCCTACCAAATGGGCTTTCTTCACTGTCAGGCGCATATGAAAGCAAAGTGGGAGCCGTCTGCGCTTACGGGGCAGAAGGTTCGGCACGAATCCCCAGGCGCAGACAAGGGTGGACGCAAAATCGGCAAAAACATTTCGCGCGATGTCAGCATGGCAAAGGAATTTCAGGAGAGACGAAAATCTTCGAGACGGTCCGCTACTGCCTTGAAGGAGGAGATTGGCCGAGCATACGGGCTTGGTCGCAGTGCATCGATCGAGGCGATAAATTGCGGCCTTAAGAAACTCTCCGGCTAAGCGGCGAAACCGGACAGATCATCGCGCACCTTCCTAGCAACGCCTCGCAATTAAGCGGCGCGGGTAGCAAGGGAAGGCATTAATGCTCCTGAATACAGAGCAGACCTCCAAGAAGACCGGGAAGTCGATTTCCTGGCTCAATCACGCGAGGCAGAGTGGCGAGGGTCCGACTTACCTCAAGCTCGGTCACACGGTCAGGTACCGCGTCGAGGACGTAGACGCCTGGCTGGCATCGAAGGCTCGCACCCGTGTCTGGAACTTCGATGGGGAGGCCGCGTGATGACCCGCCATCCCGAGACTGAAGACCACGCCAGCGAACCTTCCACCATCGAACTTGGCTTGCGATTCCTTCGCGAAACGCCTCGCCATCTTCGCGGCCCTTCCGTTCCTGCCCTTCGCAAGATCGGCCTTTCGGCGAAAGACGCCTGCGAGGTATGCCGCCAACTCAACCTTTCGATGGCGAGGGCGTGATGGAGCGAGCCCCAGAAAAGCAAAAGCTCGCCGGCCAGGGCGAGCTTCGCGAAGTCGAAATAGATAGCAGCAACGATCGCAGTATTACCGAAAACCGCTGGGCACGGCAAGCGAGGTGGGCTTCAAGTCACCCGCAAGAAAAGTGGGCTCATGCCTGCCTGCGGTCTGCGCTTCGGCTTGGTCTGGTCGAAAAGCAGCCATGCGAGGTTTGCGGCGCCGCTGAGGTCGACGGGCACCATCCGAACTACAACGAACCGATGTCAGTTCGCTGGTTGTGCAGGGCTCACCATAAGGCCGAACACCGGCGGCTGAAATGCGAGGGCGTGTCATGAGCCGTGCCTTCACCATGGTTTCACCCGCGCTCTGGCGCTCGGCTCGGTTCCAGTCGCTCGACAACGATGCGCGGCTGCTGTTCCTCTACTGGCTCACCAATGAGCATTCGAACTCTGCCGGCTGCTACCGCCTGCCAGCAGCATATGGCGTAGCGGACCTAGGTTGGACCCGCGAGCAATACGACGCGGCGGCGGCTAGTGTGGTCGGCGCCGACATGGCCGAATTCGACTTCGACACAGACGAGGTGCTGATTGGCAAGTGGTTCCTGCATTCGCCGCCGACAAACGTCAAACACGCGATGGGAACGCGATCGGCGATTGAGAAGATCGAGAGCCTCGATTTTCAGGATAAGGCGTTTGCCGCGTTCGCCGAAACCAAGTTCGGCCAGCAAGTACTCGAAGGCGTGTCGAACGTTCATGACATCTCCGAACACAGCCGTCTTGCTGCAACTCGCATCGGCCAGGGTGGAGGCTATCGATAGCCTATGGAAACCCTACCGATACACAGAGACAGAGACAGAGACCTAGACAGGAGACTGAAACAGAAACCTAGACCGACACCTAAACCGAAACAGAAACTGGAAACACATACGGCCAAATTATCGAAAGCCGAGCCTGTCGCAAACGTCGCTGGGCTTTGGAGGAAAGAGGAGCCAAGAACCAACGTCGGCGCTCTTCCTCCAGAGTCAGAGTCCGAGCGTCCTGCCTGCTCAGTACAGATCCATCGCCTGATCAACTTCGACCGAGGACTCATAACCGTCGATCCAATCGATGTGGGCAACCGTCCCGCACGGATAGGGGTTGTCGTCCCTTTCCATCCCCGTGCGAGCGGCGAAGACGCCTCCTTGAAAGGCTCTCGAAACAGGCGGTTTGGCGATCTTTGCGGTATGTCGGCCGTAGAACAGCGATCTTCCAAAATCGATCAGTTCGGTCGGGTTCGTGATCACGTGACAACCTCAGCGCGGTTGAACTTCACGCGGGCGAAACATCTTCGGGCTGCATTTGGTTCCGTCACAGTTCGCGACCGGCTGTCACACAGCCAACCAAGGTGCGGCTGATGATCGCCTCCGCCATCCTGACCGTCCTGGCCATCGGCTTCGTGCTGGCAATGGTTTTCGGGTTCGCCTGATGGCCCGCGGTCGGCCACCCATCGGCACGCCGGAAGAGCGTCTTGAGCGAAGGCGCTTGCTCGGCCAACAGCGCGGCGCGCGCCGGAAAGAGCGCGAAGCCAGAGGCGGAGGAGGCCTATCGTAGCGCCATCGCTGCGAAGATCGACGAGCTGGAAGACTTCATCACACTCGGCAGCCAGTTCTACGCAGCATCCATCGCAGCCCGCGTGAAGCTTCCCAGCAAGATGCCGAGCCGATGCGAAGCCCTGCTTTCCGCGCACGGCGTCGGGATGTTGCGCCGGCTTCTCAACACCGTCGATTGAAGGGAGAACCGAAGTGTATCTGACAAGAGACATGAGCAGCCAGGGCAAGATGCAGCGGCCGGCCGCTCGCAAGCCCATCACGCCGGTGAAACTCACCAGCGCAAGGCCTCAAGCGAAGCCGCCGGTTCGCGTCGTCAAGCTCTACGATCCGAAGAAGAAGGCCGAGGACGCGCACTGGATCAGGCGCCTTGAGTGCGTCGGCTTGACCGAGGGCAATAGCAAGGCGGTTGCTCTCATGAAGGCGAATTATCGCCGCCGCTATGGCGAGAACATCTGAGTTGGATGTGGCGGCTCTTATGGCGGACTTGGACGCACATATCGCCGGAGAACTTGCCGCTCTGCAGGCGCGCGGTGCCGATCGAATGACGATCGAGGTGCGCCACAAGGAACTTTGCGACTGGGCAATAGAACAGTGTGTTCAGGCCGAAGCGTCGAAGCCGATCGAGTTCAACCTTATCCAGTCGGACGAGGCGGTAACCGTGCGTGCGATGTGGGCCTATCTCCTCCCTGATGTCACCGCAGCAATGGAGGCTGGCCTGACTGTCGAATACATTGCGGTGGTGCGCGCCGAGGACGGAATGACGGTGCTGATGTACGTCGACTTCGCTGAACCAGAAGATCCGATGCTCTGGGCCTCGTCTGACTTCTACAAGCACTTCAATCCAGAGATATGGGCCGAAGCCATAGAGAGCATAGCCATCGACCACAATGCCGGGATCGAGGTCGCGGACATGTATCCGCAGGCCCTTTCCGACGCACTCGAACCGGCAGGACCCTGGAGGAGAATGTGGTGACTACCGGGGGGGCGCGATCGCTTCCAAAAAGTACATTTCGTTAAACCGCTCGGGGACCACAACGCGCAATTTCGTCCAGAATTTTAGTTGAGGTTTGAACAATTCTTATGGGTGCCAGAGGCCGAAAGTCCACTGCTGAAAATGCGATCTCACCTAGGGTCGACGGCAAGGTTTTGATGCCGCCAGAAGGCATGAACCAGGCCGAAACCGATGTTTGGCTGGACGTGGTCCGGTGCCTTCCTCCGGAGTTCATCGCCAAGGAGTCATCCGAGATGTTGGCGAACTATTGCCGGCATGCCGTCAGTGCTCGCGATCTCTCAACGATGATCGACCGCTTCAATCCGAAATGGCTGAGAGTCGATGGCGGGTTGGCAAGATACGAGAAGTTGATGCGGATGCGCGCGGTCGAGAGCAGAGCGATGCTTGCCTGTGCTCGAAGCTTGCGCCTGACATCTCAGAGCCGCGTCGATCCGAAGACCGCTGGTCGCGCTCGCCGAAACGGCCTGCTGCCCAGCTTCTACGATCTGGAGGCGGACAAAGATGACGGCTGGGCATAGCGGCCTTCAACGCAGTGCGAGCCTCCCGCCGCTTGAGCCTCGCGAGAAGCTTGATGGGAGCCATCTCGACGAACCGGACCGCAAGGCGCTGGAACGTGCCATGGAACTCGCGTCGCATGACCGGTTGCGGAAGGAACAGCTACAACACAAGGTCGAGGCTGATGGCTGGTTCGATGCCGCCGTCTTCGCCTGCTACGTCTGCCAGACTGACACGCTGAGATTGAAACCGTGGGAAATTCCGCCTGTCTACGGCGGGCCGCTCCCTGGTGATACCGGGCTAGTTCGCTCGTCCGGCCTGCAGGCTGCCAAGCTCCTCAAGCGCATGCTGGCCGCCGGCCTCTCTCAATACGAGCCCGACCCTATCGCCGCACTTCGGAGGCTGGGCAAATGACGCCGATGATCGCCGGATATGCCTGTGCCTATGGCGTCCAGTTCCACGATGACATTCTGCAGCATGGCGCCTTCGCCGCGCTCCTGGCGGGAGGGTTCAAACCGCTGATGCTTCTCGGCCACAAAGGCGGGCCGATCGGGCGGTGGCTGGAGTTCAAAGAAGACGACACCGGCCTTCACTCGATCGGCCGCATCGACATGACGAAACCGCGCGGCCGACTGGCCTTGGACATGGTCGAGGCCGGAGAGATCACTGGGCTTTCGTTGGGCAAGTTCGCGGGCGAGGCAAGGCCGATCGGCACTGGAAGGCGCCTCTGCCGGCGCGTTCTCCGTTGCCCGGAGATATCGCTGGTAACACACCCGGAAAACCCAGCCGCACGCCTTTTGAGCTATTGCGCGGGGACAGCGTAGATGGCTGGCCTGCCGCGTCATGCTCCTCACGGTAGTTGGTCAAACCCGCAGCCGACCACGGCGCCGACCGTCCCCGATGTTCCTACGGTCCAGGTCACGCTCCCGACCTCAGCCTATGGGCAAACGCTACCGGCGGTTTGGGGCAAATGCAGGTTGCCGGCTGCATACATTTGGGTGCCGCCGATCCTGACAGTTACCTCGAGCCACATCGAGTTCTGGGACACGATCACCACCACCACGGCAAAGATGTCGTGCCGGCTTCGTTTCGCGCGTCCTCTTGTCCCGAACTCAACCTGGACGATGCGCAAGCTCTACGCGAACGGCAAGCTTATCTATGACGTCAGCGTCGGCTATCGCCAGAAGGGCCTCAAGTTCACTGCCTACGATGGGCGAAGCACGCAGCCGCGCGACCCGACCATGGTGCGCGAGGAAGGCGTAAACGACGTCTCGGCCCATCGCGGCTATCTCGACATCGTCATCGTCGATTTCGATATCATCGGGCTTGGCGCTCCTCCAGTGTTCGAAGCCGAGTGGATTCAGGACGGCGCCACGACCCATGATTACGAAACCTTCACCGTGTTCGCGGCCGGCTTTGTCAGCCGCATGGCCGCAGATTGGGACAACGGCATCCTCTACGGCTTCACCCAGAGTCCACGCGCGCTGCGTCAATTTTCGATAGGGGCGACAACTGAATATTACAGCGCGGACAATTCGATCATCGCGAACTACTTCACCGGTTTCCGCTACATCCAGAGCCTTGATCGCCTCGTATATCTGGCCGCATTTACTGGTGTTGGCGACGCCCATGGAGTCTTGCTCGATCCGCTCTCAGGAGCAATTCTGGCCCAATCCGGTGCGGCGGCGGCCTCCGGCATAATCTTGGGAGCCTGCCTATCCGGGACTGTGCTCGTCGGCTTCTCGGATGCGGAGCAAATCTTCGCGTTCTACGTGACGGCATCAACGATCGAGCGCTCCTATCAGTCGATCACCAGCTTTGGCGGTTATTCCAGCATCCAGTGCGTCGTTCCTGGCGAGATCAGAGGCAGCGAACTCGACTTCTGGTTTTGTGCTGACGGTGACTTGCTGAAGCTAACGCTTACGTCGCTCGGCACGTTCAAAAGTTCGACCGTCGTGGCGACGTTCACAGACGACCTTCGCTATGCCGTTTACGATGACGGAGATCTGACGGCGCCGGTCGCGCCATTGACGCGCTTCACCGTGGCATCGGCGAGCCGGATCTTCAGCGGTTCGTTGACGAGCTGTATTTCTATGCCGGCGGTGTGTCGTACTTCACCAACTTGCAAACAGGCGTCACCCGGTCGGTCTCGGGCGGTTCGACAACCAACCCGTACCTTTTCGATGGCGAGCAGGACATCGTTCTGACCGTCAACAATGCCGGTGTTCCGCAGCGCATGAGAATCATTGCCGGCAACGGCGAGTTGCGGCTGCTGACCGACTTCCTCGAGGCGCTTTTCGTGGCCGGGGGGTTCGAGGCGTCGGACCTGGTTTTCGAGAACATCGACGATCTAATCCAGGGTGCCGTGATCGATCAGACAGAAAGTTGCCGGGATATCGCTCGCCGGATCGCCGAGCCGTACTCATTCGCAATTTTCGAGCGGTAAAGGAGAGCAGTCGATGCTTTTGTTTTCGGGCCAGATGTACGGCAACACCGCTCCAGGCGGTGGCGGTGGCGGTGGCGGTGATCCCTATTTCGCCAACGTCAAGCTCCTGCTCGGCTTCGAAGGCACGAATGGCGCCACAACGACCACGGATGAAAGCCCGGCCGCGCATTCAAGCATCACGTTCAACGGCAATGCCCAGATCGACACCTCGCAGAAGCCGTTTGGAACATCGTCCTGCCTGTTCGATGGCACAGGCGATTACGTGTCGATCGCCGACAGCGCGGACTGGGATCTGTCGGATGCAAATTCCGACGAGTTCACCCTCGAATTCTGGATCAGGCCTCACGCCAATGTAGGCAACCAGCGCGTCATGGGCCAGGCGCCATCGTCGGGAAATTGGTCTTGGGACGTCAACTCCACGTGGTCCAGTGGCAACGGCTCAGTCCAGTTTCGATTCACGAGCAACGGATCCACAGCGACCACGGTCGGGTCAGCCACACAAAATCTTCCTTTGGATACCTGGCATTACATTGCTGTCTCGAAGAACAGCTCGGGCAAGATTCGCATCTGGCGCAATGGCACTCTGGACGGCAGCGCGACGCCCGCCGACAGCTCTTTCTTCAACTCGACCGGGACACTCGATATTGGCCGCAACTTTGCCACTGCCAATCTTAACGGCAACATCAAGGAACTGCGCATCACCAAGGGCGTCTGCCGCTATGATACGGATGGGTCGATCACGGTGCCGACGGGGGCATTCCCGAGAAGTTAGGCCCTATTGTTTTCGCCAAGGGGAAACGAGGTACGGACCCCATTGCACCGAGGAGGCCATCACCCTTGGCGCTAGCCCCTTTGAGAACGACGTCGAGGCCATCTTCATGGAAGTGCCAGTCACCGCCACTGCCTAATGTTGGTGCTTTGAGAATTTGCTGCCCCACAATCCAGGGATGATGGATCGCTTCGAATTCTATGCTCTTCGCACCTCCGACAATCGCCCCCTTATGAGGCGTCAACGGGAAGAATTCGGACACTACAGGCGCCCCGAGCGGGATCGAAATTGCAGATGTGTTACTGCCTATGCCCGGTCCTCCGAACCTCCTTATCTGATCTGTGAGAAACGCAGACAGCTGATCGGCAGTCGGCTGCTCTTTCTCCAGCGCATAAAGGACTGATTCCAGAAGGTTCGGCGCAAGCATGCCAATTGCGCTCAGCCAAACGCCGTTCTGGTTTCGGGGCGGGCGTTCCAGTTTGCGCTTCCCATCGGGATAGAGCTTATAGGTTTGAATGAAGGGCTTTGCTTCACCCGCGGCGACAGTGAAGCCGGCGATGGAGAGTTCGAGCGAACTTCCAACGGATAGGTGCGATGTCAACTTACGCAGAAGGTGCCCCAAGGCATGCTTAAGCGGCCAGAAGTTGTTGTTTTGACCGCCGCTCTTGAAAGAAAACCTGTCGCTGGAATTTCGCTTTCCAAGATTTGCGTCACCGGAAAGGTGGGCAGCCATCATCTCATCGGTGGGCACGCCGGCCATCATTGCCTGACCGGCATAGGCGATGCTTACGATCGCATCCTTGGCCCGATAGAGGAGTTGCTTTGTGGCTATTTCGTCAACAGCCTTGAAAGAACCCTTCTCTGAAACCAGCCTGTCGCCCACTTGGACGACAATTCCCGATGCGGCAAGGGCCAGAACAAGTGTCATTTGAACGGACGGCGCCTATTGACCAAACCAAGAAGGCTAATCGCAGGTCTCCGGACCGGTTTCAAGGAGATGCTAAGGTGCGCTCCCGGTTCACCGCTGGCCAACGCCATCCAGCCGCGGCCGGCGGGCGGACGTGGGATTCGGGGCAAGTTGCTAATGCAACCGTGTTCCCCTTAGGGTCAGGGCGACCATGCAAAAACGAAGTCGGTCAGTTGTTTTGATAGCGGTCGCCCTTGTCCTGGTGGCGTTGGCGACCGCCGCGGCGATCCTTGTCTTTCGGCACGCTTCACCGATCGCGGTCTCGCCTGTCTCGACGCTCAATACCGGCGGCCTCGTTCCTGGCCCTGCGGTGATGGCGCCGTCGAAGAGCATCGGAGAGGTTGCTGCCAATCGGGATATCTGGCTCGAAATCTCGTGGAAATTCTTCGGCGAGTTGCGGACGCTGAATGCCGTCACGGTCGGGGGCGTTCCGGCAAGGCGTCTGGTGCGCAGCAACGAAGTGCCCGCAAGCGCCGATTCTGAGATCTGGGTGATAACAGCCGGCAGCGGTGACAAACTGGAAAAAGCCACGTCGGCCGACATCGGGTTCGCTTTTGATGGCGGCAATCCGGCTATCACGATGCAAATTTACAGAGTGGTCGGAGCTTCTGAGGAACCTGCGGCGAAAGTTGCGGAAATCGGCAGCAGCATTTCAATCGCCATTCCAGCCGATGGCGTCGCCCTGATATCGCTGATTGCTTCCGGCACCGACTCCGGTTCTCTGAGCAATGTCACCAAGGATTTCCGGGCCCGTTGCGGAAAAGACTTCCTTGGCATCCATGCATCGAAAAGTTCGACCTCCGCTGAATCAGTGACTGCAACGTTCTCTGGCGGCGTAGCGGCAAACTTTGCGGCTGTCGCACTTCAGCCGGCGCTAGAGATGCGTTGAGGGCACCCTCCCGCTGGCTTTGGCGGGCGGGCTTTTTGTTACGTCGCCTTATCGACCAGCGGCGTCTTCCGCTTCGGCGGCACGTAGGACGTCATACCAGCCGAAGCGTGTCGGCGTTCACCGTCACCGGGACGCCAAGGTTCACCGTCACCAGATCCCATTCGACATGCGTGACGTCGCCCACTGTTGCGCACGGTCGCGGTGCGAGGCCCCTTTTTTCCAACCGCCTTATGAGTCAATGTGTCGCACCTCGACACCTCTTAAGGATTTATATTGACTTATAAGTCAACACTGGAGCAAGTTAAAGCTCGAATCTGCGACCTGGATGGGAAGGACTTAAACTATCTCCCAGCGGTCGGTTATTCGTCGGTGCGAGAGATGTTTGTCTCGGATGAGGTTCTCTACGATGTCATTCCACCGTGGCCAAATCATCATGGTGGGAAGGAACGACACATTGCGTTCCGTCAGCTGTTAGACAGTTTCTCGCGAGGAAATCGCATGGCTGTCAGCGAAAAGCCAAAGGGCAAGCCGCCATATACGCAACTAGCGCGCACCGAACCCGTTGGGTTGGACGTATGGTCTTTCAGAGAGACGGCAGAGCAAGACGGGATACGCTGCTTAGGCTGCTTTGGAGGACCCAATTTGTTTGTGGCCCTGACATGGGATTACCGGGAGAACATAAGCGATTTTCACGCCGAGGTGAGACGCTGCCGAGAGAAATGGGACGAGCTTTTCGATCCAATTTTGCCCTTTAGAAGCAAGAGGTTAGATGACTATGGCGCCGGATTCATTCCCGTTTAGACCAGATACGCACACCCCAACACCGGAGGACAGCCAAACATATATACGGGCAATGACGCAGAGCCAGATACATTCCGCGATCCTCGGCGAGTTCGAGAAGTCCGGGATGTCACAAGCAGACTTGTCTCGCCGCACCGGCATCCCGCCGGAACGAATCAGCAGATTACTCGCTCAGCCTGGTAACTGGACCTTCAACACCCTAGCAGACCTTCTGTTCGCCTTAACCGGCGCTGTGATTTCTGGAGCGGTTGAATACCCATTGGATCGAAAGCATCGCGCTCAGGCGCGGCCGGCGTGGCTTGAGGCAAGTCGTAAAATCGATGACGAACCAAACAAGGCTGGGTCAAGCCCTTCCTCTCAGTTTGTATTGTACTGATGGCTAACATACGCGCCAGTTTTGGCTTCGTTTGTGACGATGCCCGTCAAGAGACGAATGGCAAGATGATGTTCATCGGGGCATTCTCCGGAGACATTGTTATGCCCGAAATCCCTCAGCAGTTGGCGATACGCCTTGTGTTGTATTTGGAGAACGATGGCCCCGGAACCTACGAAGTCGAAGCTGGTGTGTTTTACGAGGGCAAAGCGATCGCCGGAGCTAGCGGACAACTCCAGTCGACAAAGATGGGAGGGTCATTCGTTCCGATCCCTATGATCATTCCGATCAACGGCCCGGGTACTCTCACTTTCAAGTTCAGACAGGCTGGGAAGCGGTGGCAGACAGTAATCACCCTTCCAGTTTCGACCACCGCTTCGCAGCCGCCTTCTTAGCGATCTGAGCGCGCCCAAGCTCTTTGGCAGCGGCGCTCTTGCCGAGTGGCAATGCGCATGACGCGGACGGCGTTGCCGATCACGTCAGCGCGGGGCGCTTCTGGCCTTTAGGTCCGGCTGGCATCGCTATCGCTCCATGCGCCGTATCGCTTCATCATCGCGCGCATGCGCAGGATGTCTTCCTTTAGGATTGCGATCGCCTCTTCCTTTGTTGTCCCGGGTGCCGGCGACGCTTTGTCATAATATATGGCTGCTAGCATCCGCATGTTCTCGTCATGCAGGTGCCGGGCCTCTTTCATCAAATCTTCAATGGATTCCAAATCGCCGCTCTCCCATGCTTTCCGGTAAGCATATAGGCGGTTCGGAAGCCAGCGGGCAAGCAGATGTCACCTCGACAAGCGAGCCGGGCTGTGGGCGGTTCCAAAATCGCTGTTGGCATCTGTCACTATCAGCGGCCGATCGCGCCTTCCATCAAGAAGGCACCCAGCGCGCTCATCAGTGCTTCGGCACTGTCTCTCTCGAGGTGAAGCTCGATCTCTTCGTCGTCTTCCGTGATCAGCAGTAACTTGCCTACCAGCGGGTTGCGCGAGATGACCACTATATCGTCATCCTGATAATCAGCTTCCCTGGCCATCGGAGCGAATCCTTCCTTTCAATGCAGCGCCAGAGAGGGAAGCGAAGAGCACGCTTCGGCGGCGTGAGATAGCGCCGGCGGAAACGAGCGCTGGCGAGCGTTAGGAAGCTCCGGCCCGCTATGAGATACGAAAAGATAAACACCCTAATAGTCCTCGCAGTGGTCCTTGTAGCAAGATTGTTCTTCTTCACGAAGCTCAGTACTGCAATCTCTGCGACATTCTTCGTATCCCTGGTTGTCGCCTTGGTAGTCATCTTCGCATTGCTTGTCACAATCGTTAAATTTGTCAGTTGCGTCACTAAGACACTGAGTAAGTTTATTGTATTCACAATCACTGGACAAGTCAGCGGCAGCTGATGGCAGTGCCGTAAATGTCAAAATCACTCCCACAAGGCCAGCAAGGTATGCCATCCTGCCGCAAGACTGCAGTAGCGGTATTTCCGTTGGAGTGTGGAGTACCATAGACTCACCATTCATCGAGAGGCTGATATTCAGTTGGCATCAAAGCTTTCGCCATCCCAAGGCTGCGGCTGAACGCGTCCAAACGCTTCGGATCGGCACTAGAGCAACGATCCGTGTATAAGGTAACCGCCGATTCGAGAACAGTTCGCTCCTTCACCGCGCGCCAAACAACTCTGTCGCTGTTGTCGTCGAAAAGTTCTCGTTTTCCCGCAGTATTAAGCTCTATGCAATCCAATAGACGCCATGTGGCATACGAATATTCTGGCAAAAAAGTTTGCTGTATTGTCGTTGAATTTTCTTCATGCCAGTGTTGAGTAACCTCATTCGTAAGCTTTAAGGCAGCATTGATCTCTTCTCCAACCGGCAGTCCGCCTACCACCACTGTGGCAGTCATCTTGAAACCGATGCTCCCTTCTATCCTCTGTTGCTTTGTTAGGTCATACGCCTTTGTCCATTTCGTTGTGTGTATCGTTTCGGCACCATAGTGGATAGGCCATTCAATGATATTCCACCGTCTATATCGGGATAAAGTGTGCACAACATCATTGTGACACCTTCCGGTCCCTTTCACCTCACCTATCGGTTTCAGCACATAACGAAATTGTCTGGTTACGCTACGGTTATCGGTCCAAGTCTTACTTCCAATATCATTCCGGAGCTCTTCAGGAGTGAAATCTATCACTCCCTCGTCCGGGAAGTCTTTTTGAAGTGGGGGGTGTACGTTGCTGAATTTGTATATGGCTGCCTCGGTCGTCATCTGCCTATACCTCTCGCATCCGCCGAGTGATCTATTTCTATATCCCCCAAGAATTAGCATCGCGCAACTGTAGGAAACGCGCAAGCCGGCTCCTCCGAACGGAGCAGCCTTGACGATTTCAGCGAACGGGAACCTCGCGCTTACTTCTTGGCGATTAACCGCTGAACCATGACGGTTGAGACGCGGCCTACCAGGATCGCAATGCCGAATACGATGGGCGCATATATCCGTGCGTTCCATCCTTCGGCCTTGCAGAACTTTACAAGCAAGAGAGCCAAGGGAAGGCCAACCAGAAGGATGCCGAGGGCCTGCGGACGTCTCTTTTTAAGGCGCTCGATATGTGCCTGTTGTTCTGGGGTCATTTCCTCAACCTCACCCCGGCGCCGCGCTACCATGGCCATTATTCGCGATGTCGATAGGCCGCGTAAGCGAACAGTCCGCTAGCAGCGACGTTGCGCTGCCGAAAGCGCCAGACGGCGCTTGCGAGCACGACTAGGAGGCGGGTACAGCGCATTTCGGGAACTGCCCGGCAGCACGGTCTGCCATGGCCTTATTGGCCTCGGCTTGCGTGCTGCAAGCCCGCCCATCCATTTTGACTCCGAAACCCTTGGCCTCCAGACAACGCGTGATGTATCGATCCCTCAGGCCTTGGTTGACGTCGTAGGTTGACGTGGATCCGGGGATGTTCACCGCGCCGATCGTATTGCAAGAGACAATGGTCCCGATTGTGTTGCACTGCACGGTACCTGGGTTGTTATAGCCTGGGTGATATTCCGTCGCTATGGACTGCGGAATTTCCCGGAAGGACGCGATCTTGCACTGATCTACGGCTGCCACGGTCGAACTTAGATCGACGCCGGGCTTATAGATGATTGCTGTGGGCCCAGATTGACAGCCCGCGATGGCCGCCATGGCGGCCAACAACATCCGATTGCGCATTGAATGATTCCCCCAGAGCCCTGGGCTCACCATCACGCAACCTGAGGCTGAAGGCAAGCGGTCCATTTGGAAAGTGGCCGGTGCGCTCCGCAAGCGCGCGGGGTTAACCGCCGCTGTCTATCCCACCGCTCTTCCTCAGCCTCACACCGGCGCCGCACGCGAGGGATAAAATGGACGTCATTCAGCCTTCAGCACTTGATGTCTGGTCAACCAATCACGAATGATCAGTCGGACGGCTTCAGGTCGCGAAACATCATGCTCGGCAACAAATTGGTCGACGCCCGCGAGCATGTCCGGTTGAAGGCGGACCATGATCGGCACACCCTTCCCAGTTGGGGCTGGTCCGCGCCGTTTCTTTGATACCACGGTTTCTTGCTTTGGCATAAAAACTCTGATATCAGAATTCCCGTTCCTGCGGAAGCGCCAGAACCTCACACAGAACCAAATTGGAGAATATCCGATGCCGAACACGTATGTTCGGGCAGCCGCTGAAGGCATGCCCATAGCCGAGGTCATGAACGACGTCAGCGTGAGCCGTCCAGTCCATCCGCTTGGGCTGAAGACGAAGACCCTCCCGTTCAGTCAACTGGGAGCACTGGTCGACACGCTCCAAACCGTGCACGATGTGCTGAGTGGTCTGCAGGAGCAGCCCCGATTTAGCGCCGACGGCACTGAGCCATATAACGAAGCCGGCGTGATTCTCGAATGCCTCCGCAACAACATCGGTTGCGAGATAGACGACATTCGCGATGAAGTCGCGCAGCGGCGCGTGTCCAGCGAGGATGAGGGCGAAAACAAATTCGGCATCTTGATCGGTCGTTACACTGGCGGCTGCGATGCCCCGAGCGCAGCCGTTAGCGACTTGGCGCAGATCGCCGCCGAAATCGCGGCTGATCTGCGGAAGGTAGGTGCAGCATGACCCGGCTCGTCCCGACAGGGCGCGGTAGCTACGTGCGCGCCGGCTCGATCACACTGGCCGAACTGCTACGCCGCTATGACTTGGCGGCCGAGCGCGGCTTTACCACGATGACGAGATGCGAGGTTATCGCAGCCTTGGAGGCTCACAATGTCTGACATGCAAGAGCCCGTCGTCATCCTCGACACGTTTGTGCAAGGCGTCGGCCGAGTAGAGGAAGTCGCGCCGAACCTGTTCCGAGTCTCCTACTATGCGCACCAGCAGGGCTATGGAGGTGTCCAGGAAAAGATCTGTGTGGCCAAGTTCATCATCCCTTTAGAGGCGATGCTAACGATGGCACAGGACATGGCAGGGCGGCAGGCAGCGGCGCGGATAATGGGGCAGACGCATTCGCCGGTGAACTGATGACGACGCTCGACATCATATCATGTTCATAGGCACCGTGCTGGCTGGCTGGCTGGCACAGCGGCTCATCGCTGGCTGAAAAAGGTTTCGGTATCGAAACGAGAGGCTCGGGAACTGGCTTTCCGGGCCTTTTCTATTGCCGATATCGCTACAACTTTTTCTACAACATCGACCCGCAAACGGCACAAATTAAAGGAAGTCCGTCCAGTCCATCATGGGTGCCACGGCCACTCTATGATCTTGATTTTTCAGCATTTTTTCTTTAACATCAAATCGTTAGAACCTGCCGAGTGCACACGAATTTACGCTAGAATACGACCCTTTTCGCCACGTTTCGATCTCTCAGTGCACACGGAGCGCACACGAAAAAATGGCCACCTACACAAAGCTCTCGTCCGGTTCCTGGCGTGTCCAAGTCCGTCGCAAAGGTCGCTACGTCAGCGAGACCTTCCTGCGCCGAGACGACGCACGGCGATGGGCGACCGAAACCGAGCGCCAAGTCGATCGCGGTGAGACGCCGACCAAGTCCCGGATAGCGCGCCTAAAAACCTTCGGCCAACTCATCGACCTTCATATCGACGACATGTGCGATGTAGGCAAGTCCCCTCGCCGCTCCAAGGCTGCAGCCCTCGATATGCTTCAAAGACATCTGGGGAAGTGCAACATCGCCGCTCTCGATCGCGAACGGCTCATTCGTTTTGGTCGCGACCGGGCGGCACAAGGTGCCGGGCCGATGACTCTCGGTATCGACATCGGCTTTGTAAAACTCATTCTGGCTCATGCCGCTGCGGTTCACGGTCTGCCCGTCAAGGTCGAACCGGTTGATCTCGCGCGTATCGCCCTAAAAAGGCTTGGCCTTGTTGGGAAAGGCCATCAGCGCGACAGGCGGCCGACGCAGGATGAACTCGACAGGCTCATCGGTCACTTCGATGCAAACCCTCGTCAAATTGCACCGGTTAGCCAGATCATTCGTTTCGCGGTCGCAACCGCGATGCGCCAGGAGGAAATCTGCAAGGTGCGTTGGTCCGACTTGGAATCTCACACGCGGATGCTTCTCATCCGTGACCGGAAAGACCCTCGGAACAAGAACGGCAACAATCAGCGCATACCCCTATTCGCCGCGACCGGGTACGATGCGTGGGCCATTGTCGAGGACCAACTGGCCAAGCGCAGCAACGACGATGATCGAATTTTCCCATTCAATCATAGGTCGGTCGGCACCGCTTTCCGTCGAGGATGCGCTGACCTGAGCATCGACGACCTTCACTTTCATGATTTGCGGCACGAAGGAACCAGTCGCCTTTTCGAGGCTGGATTCACGATTGAACAGGTTGCGCTGGTGACTGGGCACAAGGACTGGAAAATGCTGAAACGGTATACGCATCTTAAGCCCGAGGCGCTCCACGCAGTGCTGGCGAACCGTGCTGCCTAACGCGATGGCCGCTCCCATTCGGGTGCAACCGTAGCCGAAAGTCAAAACCAGACCACGAATCGAGGGGTCGGGGGTTCAAATCTCTTGGGCGCGCCATTCGGAATACGCCGTCCGTCGAGTTGCATCCGGCCGGACGCGCGCCTGACACTCTCGATGTATTGCGATGGCGAGCTAAGTGCACTGTCACCGCAATTCCGCCTCGTTCGGCTCGGCTTCGACAACGCAAAAGGCGCGGAATGTTGCAGAGCAAATCTTCGCAGCACGGTCGCCAATGTATGTGGTAACACCGCGACGGCGGAACCAGCGGAGTCTGATTTGACCATGCCTTCTCCTGCCACCAAGCGTGCGCTGATCACCGGGGCGGGTGCTGCCGACGGCATCGGCTTTGCCATTGCGCGGCAACTCGGCCTTGCCGGTCATGCCGTTTTCCTGAACGGTGCCAGCGAGCGTGTACTCGATCGCGCCGCCGAGCTTTGCTCCGAAGGCATCAATGCCAAATCCGCGGTCGCCGACCTCACCGTCGCAGCGGAAGTCGCGCGGCTGCGGGCTTATGTCGGCGCTGTCGACATCCTGGTCAACAATGCCGGCATGGGCTCGCTGGCATCGCCCTCGGTGGACAAGGCGTTTCTTGCTATGACCGAGGCCGACTGGGACCAAGGGATCGACGTCAGCCTGAAGACCGCGTTCCTGGTCACCCGCGCGTTTCTGCCGGCGATGGTAGAGGCAGGCTATGGGCGCATCGTCAATGTGGCATCGGTTACCGGGCCGGTGGTGTCTTTCGAAGGCACCGCCGCCTATTCCGCCGCCAAGGCCGGCATGGTCGGCCTGACGCGCACGCTGGCGCTCGAAGTGGCGAAAAGCGGCATCACGGCCAATGCCGTGGCCCCCGGCTGGATCGAAACGGGCTCGTCAAGCGCAACGGAGCGGCAAGCTGCCCTGCACACGCCACCGGCGCGGGCCGGGCGACCGGACGAGGTTGCCGCAGCGGTGGTGTTCCTGGCATCGGAAGGCGCCAGCTACGTCAACGGCGCCCTGCTGGTGGTCGACGGCGGTAACAGCCTTCAGGAGCGCAAGGGCTGAATCCGAAAACGACCGGTCGTTCACGATCGGCGGCAGGAACGTGCCATTTGACCGCCCTTAGTCGCTGTTTTTTCGACTCACTCTGGTATGCCAGGAGACAGGATCAGCGACCCACCGATTAATATCGGCTTCCCTCCATCCCGCACCGTTTACGCTGATTTTGATTTGAGCCGGGAACGTGCCTTCGGCGATTTTGCGGTACATTGTTGAGCGAGACAAGCCGGTTCGCTCGAGCACGGTCCTAAGGCGAATAATACGATCCGGTTCAGGCATAGCGGCTTTTTTTCTCTGAGAGCATTTGGCACCTGTTGAAACCAGACAGGACAACCTGAGGCACGCGCGCAATCAGATTTGTCATCTCATCGACCTGGGGCGTGGGAATGGCGGCAAATCGGAGGGTTAGATCCCTATGCCACGTCCTCTGCCAATGCCGTGGTTGAACGCGAGTTCCACACCCAAGCGTCGGCCGGATTCGACCTGAATGCCAAGCGCCTTTTTGTGATTGGCAAGAAGGGATTCAAGCTGCGGATCGCGTTTGAGGCTTTTGGCCATGTCGGACATGGCCGAGCGCGTCGACTTGTAGCCGGCCATGTCGCCGGCCTGATATTGGTCCTGGCTTGTCCGGTGGAGCTTTTGCCAACGTTCCACGAAACGGTCTGCACGGCGGCCGGGCTCGGTGTCCAATCCCGCGCGGATTTCGGTTTCAAGCTGGAGAGCCAGAACGATGCGGTTGACGCGACCGGCCCCCGCTTCACGAACCAACTCGGGATTCTTGACATAGGCCGCTTCGGCATCGCACCAGCCATGCGGCCGAACCTTCTCGAACGCGTTGCGGGCATCTCTCAACTCGCGCATCTGCTCGGGAGTCCCCTGCCCGTCCGCATTTCCGCTGCGCGTAACAGCGTCGAGCGCGCGCGCGTGGCGCACAAGCGCCTTCGTGCGAGCGCTGCGCAACGCGGCTTCCGGATCCACCGGCAAATCCGCCTCGCGCTGCGCTTCCCTGGCGGAAGCTTCTGGCCCAGGCGTGGGGCCGGCATCGCCCCTTTTCGTTCCACCGTCTCCCCTTTCCGGTCTGTGCCCGCGGTCCTGGCCGGGCTCGGCGTTTGCGGGCAAGCGCAACCCGTCCAGCAGCCCGCCGATTCTTTCGCGCAGCTTTTCCGGAACGACCCGGCGCATGATCTCGACCACGCGCTGTCGGAAACTGATCCCGCGCCGCTCGGCATAGCTCTGCGCCGGGTCGATCTGGTCGTAGTCCGACGCCATATCCTTGGCGCGGTCGCGTGACAGCGTGCGAACAAGTCGTTCGCGGGTCGCGAAGTCGTCGCTGCCATAATGCAGATCCATCCCATCCCGATGTCGCGACAGGGACACGTAGCTGCTGTGCGCATCCATGCCCGGCGTCGCCAGCACATGTGTGCGGTCGACGGTCATGCCCTGCACCTTGTGGATGGTCGCGGCATAGCCGTGGTCGATGTGTGCATAGTCTTTCAGGTCAAAGCGCACAGACCTGCCGTCGTCGATTTGAACCGTCATCCCTTGGACGCTGACCTCTTCGATAACGCCGAGCGTGCCGTTCTTGACGCCAAGCCCGCGCTCGTTGCGCAGGAACATGACGCGGTCGCCGCGTGCGAAGGTCTTTGCACCGCGTTCCACATCCACATGAACCTCGTCGCCGAGATCTCCAGCAGCGCGCATACGCTCGCGTGCCGCGTTGTTCAGCGCGCGCACCTCGTCGTTTGTGTGGGTGAGAATGATCCGGCTCACCTGAGGCTCTGCCTGCCTATCGCGATCCCAGCGCGCGACGAGATCGCTGCGCGCCTGATCGCGCGTCGCGGCCTGATGCACCATTCCTTGTGTATCATAGGCGCCGATCGCAGCACCGATCCTGCCGGTTGCCAGATCGCGCGTGGCGTCACGCTGCCAGTCCTCGCGCTGTCGACGCACCTGGCCGATTTCGACGCCGCCATGACGCTCATGGATGGAACGGAATGCAGCGCCGGCCTCGATCGCCTGCAACTGCTGCGGGTCACCGACCAGCACGACTTTTGCGCCCACGTCCGCCGCATGAGAGAGCACGCGCTCCAACTGGCGCGTGCCGACCATGCCGGCTTCATCGATCACCAGCACGTCAAGCGCAGTGAGCAGATCACGGTCGTGTTCCCAGCTATGTTCCATGCTGGCGATGGTGCGCGACGAGATGCCTGATCCGCTTTCGAGATTCTCGGCCGCGATGCCGGAGAGCGCGGCGCCTCGAACCTCGTAGCCCGCTGCCGCCCAGGCCTGGCGCGCGACGCCCAGCATGGCGCTCTTGCCAGTGCCGGCAAAACCGACAACGACACCAAGGCCGCGGGCATCCGTAATGTGATCCAGTGCCTCGCTCTGCTCGACGGACAGAACAGGGCCATGTTGCTTGGCGGCCGCCAATGCAGTCGCACGATCCAGATCACCCACCGCATGCTGTCCTTCTGCAACCATGCGTTCCGCCGCACGATACAGGCGCTGTTCCGTCTCGATCATTTGCCGCGTGGTGAAGCGATCTTCGCCGCGTCCGTCCTTGCCGAGTTCGACCAGGTCAGGCGCTCCGCTAATGGCTCCCATCACCGCGTCGAACTGCTCCATTCCTTCGCTGTGGCGATGCGCAAACTTCGCAATGTCTTTTCGCGTGAAGGTCGATTGCTGATGCGTGATCGCATCCAGCGCCAGGGATGGATCCGCGATGATGCGCGCGCCATTGTTGCGCGCGATCTCCCGATGCAGTTCGGCGCGATCGGCTTCGATGTCGGCCGGGTCGAGGCGACCGTCCTCAATGCGTTGTGCCGGCGCACCGATCTGGGTCTGCGGCTCCAAGGCAATGCCCTGCGCTTCCAGACTGCGATGATCGATGCGGGCGTCGATGTCGAGTTCAGCCAAGCGTTCATTGGCAAACTCGGCCCATCGCTCGCGCCAGCGCTCGACCATCTGGGTAGCGTTCCAGTCTCGAACCTTCGGACCAAAGCCGTTCTCGTCCACCGACCGCATGGTGAGCATGACATGGGCATGCGGTTTGGTGCTGCCATCTTCCGCCGTATCCCAATGCACATTGAGATCAGAGACCATGCCCCGGCTGACGAACTCCGCCTGAACGAAGTCGCGCACCAGTTCGATGCCTTCCGCCTGGCTGAATTCGCGTGGAAGGGCGAACTCCACTTCGCGGGCAAGCTGCGCATCCTTGCGCATTTCGAACGCCTCGACATCGTTCCACAGGCGTTCGCGGTCGCTCCAGGCTTCCGGCGCGTCCTCTGGCAGCATC